>NZ_AP022842.1:2777000-3467500 GCF_011398925.1 Bacillus sp. KH172YL63 | reverse complement strand
GTAGCGAAGTTCCTGATTCCACACTGCCAAGAAAAGCCTCTAGCGAGGAAAAAGGTGCCTGTACCGCAAACCGACACAGGTAGGCGAGGAGAGAATCCTAAGGTGAGCGAGAGAACTCTCGTTAAGGAACTCGGCAAAATGACCCCGTAACTTCGGGAGAAGGTGCTCTGGTAGGGTGCAAGCCCGAGAGAGCCGCAGTGAATAGGCCCAGGCGACTGTTTAGCAAAAACACAGGTCTCTGCGAAGCCGTAAGGCGAAGTATAGGGGCTGACGCCTGCCCGGTGCTGGAAGGTTAAGAGGAGTGCTTAGCGCAAGCGAAGGTGCGAATCGAAGCCCCAGTAAACGGCGGCCGTAACTATAACGGTCCTAAGGTAGCGAAATTCCTTGTCGGGTAAGTTCCGACCCGCACGAAAGGCGTAACGATCTGGGCACTGTCTCAACGAGAGACTCGGTGAAATTATAGTACCTGTGAAGATGCAGGTTACCCGCGACAGGACGGAAAGACCCCGTGGAGCTTTACTGTAGCCTGATATTGAATTTTGGTACAGCTTGTACAGGATAGGTAGGAGCCTTGGAAACCGGAGCGCCAGCTTCGGTGGAGGCATCGGTGGGATACTACCCTGGCTGTATTGAAATTCTAACCCGCGCCCCTTATCGGGGTGGGAGACAGTGTCAGGTGGGTAGTTTGACTGGGGCGGTCGCCTCCTAAAGAGTAACGGAGGCGCCCAAAGGTTCCCTCAGAATGGTTGGAAATCATTCGCAGAGTGTAAAGGCACAAGGGAGCTTGACTGCGAGACCTACAAGTCGAGCAGGGACGAAAGTCGGGCTTAGTGATCCGGTGGTTCCGCATGGAAGGGCCATCGCTCAACGGATAAAAGCTACCCCGGGGATAACAGGCTTATCTCCCCCAAGAGTCCACATCGACGGGGAGGTTTGGCACCTCGATGTCGGCTCATCGCATCCTGGGGCTGTAGTCGGTCCCAAGGGTTGGGCTGTTCGCCCATTAAAGCGGTACGCGAGCTGGGTTCAGAACGTCGTGAGACAGTTCGGTCCCCTATCCGTCGTGGGCGCAGGAAATTTGAGAGGAGCTGTCCTTAGTACGAGAGGACCGGGATGGACGCACCGCTGGTGTACCAGTTGTCTTGCCAAAGGCATCGCTGGGTAGCTATGTGCGGAAGGGATAAGTGCTGAAAGCATCTAAGCATGAAGCCCCCTCGAGATGAGATTTCCCATCACGTAAGTGAGTAAGATCCCTAGAAGATGACTAGGTAGATAGGTCAGAGATGGAAGCATGGCGACATGTGGAGTTGACTGATACTAATCGATCGAGGACTTAACCACAAAGAGTCATATTTATATGAACAACAGGCTGATATTCGGCTTTCTTGACATCAATTCTTTATCTAGTTTTCAGGGAATAAATTTTATGCGAAAGTATAAAAAAAGCCTTGAAAAATTATATCAACACGATATAATAGAACTTGTCCTTTTAAAGGATAAACAATAGTCTGGTGATTATGGCGAAGAGGTCACACCCGTTCCCATGCCGAACACGGAAGTTAAGCTCTTCAGCGCCGATGGTAGTTGGGGGATCTCCCCCTGTGAGAGTAGGACGTCGCCAGGCTATATATAATGGAGGATTAGCTCAGCTGGGAGAGCATCTGCCTTACAAGCAGAGGGTCGGCGGTTCGATCCCGTCATCCTCCACCATTACACTTGCCGGTGTAGCTCAACTGGTAGAGCAACTGACTTGTAATCAGTAGGTTGGGGGTTCAAGTCCTCTTGCCGGCACCATTTGGTTTTTTGAGAGCCATTAGCTCAGTTGGTAGAGCATCTGACTTTTAATCAGAGGGTCGAAGGTTCGAATCCTTCATGGCTCACCATTTTTATCATGTAAGTTCAATGACTTACAATTTGCGGGTGTGGCGGAATTGGCAGACGCACCAGACTTAGGATCTGGCGCCGCGAGGCGTGGGGGTTCAAGTCCCTTCACCCGCACCATTTGTTTTGCGGAAGTAGTTCAGTGGTAGAACACCACCTTGCCAAGGTGGGGGTCGCGGGTTCGAATCCCGTCTTCCGCTCCATACTAGCCGGGGTGGCGGAACTGGCAGACGCACAGGACTTAAAATCCTGCGGTAGGTGACTACCGTACCGGTTCGATTCCGGTCCTCGGCACCATAGATTTTTGCGCAAGCAAATTATCTTTCCATAAGGTGCTTTAAAAAGTAAAAAAACAACAATATTTACATCTTGCGCCCGTAGCTCAATTGGATAGAGCGTTTGACTACGGATCAAAAGGTTAGGGGTTCGACTCCTCTCGGGCGCGCCATATTTCGGGAAGTAGCTCAGCTTGGTAGAGCACTTGGTTTGGGACCAAGGGGTCGCAGGTTCGAATCCTGTCTTCCCGACCACTTCATATGGGGCCTTAGCTCAGCTGGGAGAGCGCCTGCTTTGCACGCAGGAGGTCAGCGGTTCGATCCCGCTAGGCTCCACCAAGTTTTTTTACGACAGTAACGAAACTTTCATACTTCAACATAGCTTGTTTCTTGGCGGTGTAGCTCAGCTGGCTAGAGCGTACGGTTCATACCCGTGAGGTCGGGGGTTCGATCCCCTCCGCCGCTACCAATAGGGACCTTTAGCTCAGTTGGTTAGAGCAGACGGCTCATAACCGTCCGGTCGTAGGTTCGAGTCCTACAAGGTCCACCAAGTACCATTTTTCAATACGGAGGAATACCCAAGTCCGGCTGAAGGGATCGGTCTTGAAAACCGACAGGGGTGTAACAGCCCGCGGGGGTTCGAATCCCCCTTCCTCCTCCATTTTTAAATTATATTCTTAACGTCGCGGGGTGGAGCAGTTCGGTAGCTCGTCGGGCTCATAACCCGAAGGTCGCAGGTTCAAATCCTGTCCCCGCAATACCATTTTTGCTAACGCAAGGTAATGAACCATATTTTGCTGACGTAAAGTAATGAAAGTTATTTTTGCTGACGCAAAAAAACTCTGGTCCGGTAGTTCAGTTGGTTAGAATGCCTGCCTGTCACGCAGGAGGTCGCGGGTTCGAGTCCCGTCCGGACCGCCATTTGTTTTTTTTAAAATATTTAGAATAATATGGCTCAGTAGCTCAGTTGGTAGAGCAATGGACTGAAAATCCATGTGTCGGCGGTTCGATTCCGTCCTGAGCCACCATTTTTTGTTTGTGAATATTATGGCGATTGTGGCGAAGTGGTTAACGCACCTGATTGTGGTTCAGGCATTCGTGGGTTCGATTCCCATCAGTCGCCCCATATTTTCATTCTTTTGCGGGTGTAGTTTAGTGGTAAAACCTCAGCCTTCCAAGCTGATGATGAGGGTTCGATTCCCTTCACCCGCTCCAATTATTTTATGGGCCTATAGCTCAGCTGGTTAGAGCGCACGCCTGATAAGCGTGAGGTCGGTGGTTCGAGTCCACTTAGGCCCACCATCATATTATTCCGCAGTAGCTCAGTGGTAGAGCTATCGGCTGTTAACCGATCGGTCGCAAGTTCGAATCTTGCCTGCGGAGCCAATTACGGGGAAGTACTCAAGTGGCTGAAGAGGCGCCCCTGCTAAGGGTGTAGGTCGGGCAACTGGCGCGAGGGTTCAAATCCCTCCTTCTCCGCCATCTTGGCCCATTGGTCAAGCGGTTAAGACACCGCCCTTTCACGGCGGTAACACGGGTTCGAATCCCGTATGGGTCATATTAAAAAAGACTATCATCATGATAGTCTTTTTTATTTTGTTTATAAACCTTCAGCTGCTTTCATCCAGCCTTGCGTTGATAAAAATTTCAAGTCATACATTCCTCCTCTGTCGGCAGGGCTCAAGCGAGCAAACCGGCCAGCCATCTACATCCCCGGGAAAATAGCCCTCCCGCATATTTGAAAAATCAATGCTTTCTGAAGCCGTCCAAAATCTCTCATCTTCTCTCCGGCACATGCAGCGCTTCAACTCCGAACAGCTTCTCCTTGTAAAGACGTATGCTGTGATCCCTCCTTCTCTATCACACTCTCCTGAAATTTAAGAAATTGTCTACTATTTGGTTTACATCATCTGTTATTTAGTCCTTGTACAAAAACTTGATTTACCCATTCACCTTCCACCGTTCGACAACTCCACTACCTATCCTATTGAACCCATTTGATTCAAACTTCAAGTATTTCTCTATATCCTCTCTTATTAATTTCATTTTAAGTGAAAAAACTTTCGACAAACTTCGCTATCGATTTCCTCTGTTTTTACTGCTAAATCAAAATGTAAACCTTATCATTTGTCATTAATATCCAATTATGCCGAAGTTAACGTAAGGAGTGTAGTAAATTGTCGTAATTGAGCGACGATTAGTTAAAGGATTTTACTGATGTTAAAAGAAAGTAGTATGTAGATTGAAAAAGTGTAGGTGAGTTGATGAACGCAATGACCATAACAGATTATGATGTTTATTTATTTCATGAGGGAAGTATGCAGCAGGCCTATCAGTTTATGGGGGCACATGTAGTGAGGGATGCTACAGGCACTCATACAGAATTTTGCGTTTGGGCACCGAAAGCTAGACAGGTTACAGTAGTGGGTTCGTTTAACGATTGGAATGGTGTCGGGTATGAACTTAGACGCCGCAATGACCAAGGGATATGGACGGCCCGTATACAGGGGGATTTGACGGGAGAAACGTATAAATATGAAATCACGACTCCTTATGGCACCAAGAAATTAAAGGCGGATCCATATGGGTTTGCCTCTGAGAAGCGCCCGCGAACCGCAAGTGTCGTGTACGACCTCCAGGGATTCGCCTGGGAAGATGAGAAGTGGCTTGAAGAAAGGGCCTCGCAAGCGGTCTACGATAGGCCGATGTCGATCTATGAAGTGCATTTAGGCACATGGAAGAAGAAAGCAGGCAAGTTTCTTTCCTACAAGGAATTGGCTCAGCAATTGATTCCTCATGTAAAGGCGCATGGCTTTACCCATATAGAGCTTCTCCCGGTCACAGAGCATCCTTTTGACAGGTCCTGGGGGTATCAGGGGACCGGTTATTACTCTCCTACAAGCAGGTACGGTTCTCCACATGAGCTGATGGCCTTTGTGAATGAGTGTCACCTACATTCCATCGGGGTGATCCTTGACTGGGTCCCGGGGCACTTTTGTAAGGATGCACACGGCCTGTATGAATTTGACGGTTCATTTGCTTATGAGTACGGAGAAGAACGGGATCGTGAGAATTATACGTGGGGGACGGCGAATTTTGACCTTGGAAAAGGGGAAGTCAGGAGTTTCCTCATATCCAATGCCCGCTTTTGGATGGAAATGTATCATATTGATGGGTTCCGGATCGATGCTGTTGCCAATATCATTTACTGGGCGAATCAGGGACAGACGGCTCCGAATGACGGTGCCATCCAATTCTTGAAGAAATTGAATACGGCAGTGTTTGAGTATGATCCTTCCATCCTGATGATGGCAGAGGATTCAACAGACTGGCCGCAGGTGACATCACCTGTCCATTATGGAGGCCTGGGATTTAATTATAAGTGGAACATGGGATGGATGAATGACGTCCTTAAATATATGGAAACCGAACCCTCTGAAAGAAGGCATGTACATTCGCTGATTACCTTTTCGCTGTTGTATGCCTATTCAGAGAATTATGTCCTTCCTTTCTCCCATGATGAAGTGGTACATGGGAAGAAGTCGTTGTTAAATAAGATGCCGGGTGATTATTGGCAGAAATTCGCACAATATCGTCTGCTGCTGAGTTATATGTTCGCCCATCCAGGGAAGAAGCTTTTGTTCATGGGGAGCGAGTTGGCACCTTTCTCTGAGTGGAAGGACCTGGAAGAACTGGATTGGCATTTGATGGATTACGAATTTCATCATAAATTCAATTCATATTTCAAAGAACTTCTGCATTTATATAATGGTGCTGCACCGTTATTCCAAATGGACCATCGCTCTGAGGGATTTGAGTGGGTGGATGTCAATAATGCAGCACAGCAGATTTTTTCTTTCATCCGTTATGGGGGCGAAGAAGGGGATCATCTGGTGATCATCTGCAATTTCAGTCCGAACGTGTATCACCAGTATAAAGTAGGGGTGAACAACGCAGCGGAGTACGAGGAAATCTGGAACAGTGATGATGAGCGATTTGGCGGTTCCCATCAGGTGAATCCGCTGCCGCTCACTGTGCATAAAGAGGGATACCACGGAAGGGAAGGCTATGTGGAAATGACGATTCCACCATATGCAGCCGTTTATTTAAAACCAAACGATTGGAAGGGGAGAAGGAAAGATGGCAAAAGGTAGATGCGTGGCCATGTTATTAGCAGGTGGAAAAGGGAGTCGATTGAGTTCTTTGACCAAAAGCCTGGCGAAGCCGGCTGTACCATTCGGAGGAAAGTACAGGATTATTGATTTCACCCTGAGCAATTGTACAAATTCAGGGATTGATACAGTTGGTGTCCTCACCCAGTACCAGCCACTCGTATTAAATTCTTATATCGGGATCGGAAGCGCGTGGGATCTTGACCGGAAACACGGCGGGGTGACGGTGCTGCCGCCTTATGCTGAATCATCCGAAATGCGCTGGTATACGGGGACGGCAAGTGCCATCTATCAAAATATGAATTACCTTGAGCAGTATGATCCTGAGTACGTATTGATTCTGTCCGGTGACCATATTTACAAGATGGACTACAGCAAAATGCTTGATTATCATATCGAGAAAAAAGCAGACGTCTCGATTTCTGTCATTGAAGTGGGCTGGGATGAAGCGAGCCGTTTCGGCCTGATGAACACGAATGATGATATGAGGGTCACGGAATTCGAAGAAAAACCTGCTTTTCCAAAAAGTAATCTGGCGTCAATGGGCATTTACATCTTTAACTATTCGGTGCTTAAAGATTACTTGGAGATGGATGAACGGAACCCTGACTCAAGCCATGACTTTGGAAAGGATGTCATCCCGCTCTTGCTTGATGAGAAGAAGAAGCTGATGGCTTACCCGTTCCAGGGTTACTGGAAGGATGTCGGCACAGTGAAGAGCTTATGGGACGCGAATATGGATTTGATTGATGAGGAAAACGAGCTGAATCTGTTCGATCATGACTGGAGGGTGTATTCAGTGAATCCGAATGAGCCTCCTCAATATATCGCAGAAGATGCATTGGTCGAGGGATCGCTTGTCAATGAAGGATGTACGATCGAAGGGACCATCCGTAAATCTGTCCTGTTCCAGGGGACGACGGTGAAAAAGGGAGCACATGTCGTTCGTTCCGTGATCATGCCTGACGCTGTCATCGGAGAAAACGCATATATCGAGCAAGCCATAGTACCATCCAATGTGAAAGTTCCAAGCGGGCTGTGCATCATGCCGGAAGAGGGATCTGATGAAATCATTCTTGTGACTGAATCATTCATAGAAACATTGTTGGAACAAGAAAAAGTCTGAGGCGAATATCATTATCACAACATAAGAGGAGGAAATATCTTGAAAAATACAATGCTTGGTGTTATTGATGCTACGAGTTATTACGAGTCGTTGGAAGATCTATTATTACATCGTTCATTAGCGGCTTTGCCGATTGCAGGGAGATACCGTTTGATCGACTTTGTTCTGTCGAATATGGTGAATTCTGATATCGGTTCGGTGGCCATTTTTCCGAAGTTTCAGTATCGTTCCCTTATGGACCATCTCGGCTCGGGGAAGAACTGGGATCTGAACCGGAAGCGTGATGGGCTGTTTTTCTTCCCGGCACCTGGACTTGAAGCAAATGAAGAGGGTGTGGGGTCATTCAATCATTTCGCCCATCATCTCGACTACTTCAACCGGAGCACCCAGGAGTACGCATTGATCAGCAACTGTTATACATTGGCGAATATCGATTTTCAGCCGGTGCTTGAGCGACATGTGCGAATCGGATGTGATATCACTGAAATGCGACATAAAGGTAAATCGATGGAAATGTATTTGGTCAAGACCTCCACGCTGATTGATTTGATCAAGGAGCGCAGGGAGTCCCGCTATACGTGCATGCAAGATGTTGTGAATGACATGGATAACGGGCTAAAGGTTTGTGGTTATGAGCATGACGGATTCGTCCAGACGATTGATTGTATTGAAGAGTACTATGAAGCCAGTATGAAGCTCCTGAATTTATCTTATTGGAAAGAGCTGTTCAAGAAAGATTCCCCGGTTTATACGAAAGTGAAGGATGAGCCGCCGACTCGGTATACTTCTGCAGCAAGCGTCAAGAACAGCATTATTGCCAATGGATGCTTCATTGAAGGGGAAGTGCGCAATTCCACAGTGTTCCGTGCCGTGAAAGTCGGCAAAAATACAGCGATTTTCAACAGCATCATTATGCAAAAGAGTCAAATTGGAGATAACTGTGTACTAGAGAATGTGATCTTGGATAAAGACGTGAAAGTGGAAGATGGTGTAAAGCTTATCGGAGATCCAAACAATCCAATCGTCATTCGTAAAGGGATGATTCAAGGAGCGCTGATGAATTCGTGAAGGTTTTATTTGTAGTATCTGAGTGTGTCCCTTTCGTTAAATCCGGCGGCTTGGCGGATGTAGCCGGGGCTTTGCCAAAGGAATTAAGGAGTCTCGGGACGGATGTCAGGGTGATCCTGCCAAAGTACGGCGGGATCTCCCAAGAATACCGCTCAAAGATGAAGAAGAAGAAAGAGTTCTTCGTCTCGGTCGGCTGGCGCAGCCAGTATTGTGGAATCGAAGAATACAGTGAACATGGCGTCACGTATTACTTTGTGGACAATGAATATTATTTCAAACGGGACCGTTTATACGGTTATTTTGATGATGGAGAGCGTTTTGCCTTTTTTACAAGAGCGGTATTGGAAGGGATCGCCGTCCTTGATTTCTATCCGGATGTGATCCACTGCCATGACTGGCATACAGGGATGATCCCTTTCCTGCTCCGTACAGAGTATCAGGAGAGACCAGGGTATTCGTTCATCCGGAGCATATTCACCATTCATAATCTCCAGTTCCAGGGGATCTATCCTAAACAGGTCATGACAGACCTTTTAGGCATTCATGATAAATATTTTCATCATGAATACCTGGAATTTTACGGAAACATGAACTTTATGAAGGGGGCACTGATTTCCTCTGATTTCGTCACCACGGTAAGCCCTACATACAAGGAGGAAATCCTGACCCCTTATTACGGGGAAAAGCTTCATGATATCCTTGGTCAGCGTTATCATCAATTGACCGGTATCCTGAATGGGATCGATGATGAAATGTATAATCCTGATGATGGACAATTCCCTTACTTCAGCGGAAATCTCAATGGGAAGAAGCAGGCGAAGTGTCACCTGCAAAAAAGGCTGGGGCTTGAGGAGAATGAAGGAATCCCCCTTGTATCAATCATTTCAAGGTTAACAAGCCAGAAAGGATTGGAATTAGTAAGGGGAGTCTTTCATGAAATACTTCAGGAGAATGTTCAGTTTGTCCTTCTTGGAACAGGGGATTGGGAGTTCGAACAATTCTTCAGGGAGATGGAGTGGACATATCCAGAAAAAGTGAGGGTGCAGATCGGCTTTAATGAAGACCTCGCAAAGGAGATTTATTCCGCCAGTGACTTATTCCTCATGCCTTCCAAATTTGAGCCGTGCGGATTGGGGCAGCTCATTGCGATGCGTTATGGTGCACTTCCTCTGGTCAGGGAGACAGGTGGACTGAACGACACGGTGGAGTCTTATAATGAAGAGACGAAAACCGGGAATGGTTTCTCTTTCAAGAACTTCAATGCCCACGACATGCTTTTCACCTATCGAAGAGCCCTGTCGATCTATCACAATGACCCGGAAACATGGAATCATATTGTACGGACCGCCATGAATAAGGATTATAGTTGGGCTCAATCAGCTTTCAAATATAATCAATTATATGCTGACTTGGTATTGAGGAGTGAAAGCCATGTTTTCTGATCCGATTGAATTCAAGGAGATGTTCCTGAAAAAGCTTGAAATGATGTACGGTAAGACGTTCCCCGAGTCCAGCAGTCAGGATCAGTATTTCACGCTGGGTCACCTGATCCGGGAATACATTTCGATGAACTGGATCCATACGAATGAACAATACCGTTTCAATAAACAAAAGCAGGTCTACTACTTATCGATCGAGTTTCTATTGGGACGCCTGCTTCGTCAAAACCTGATGAATTTAGGGATCTACGATGTTGTAGATAAAGGATTGAAAGACCTTGGAATCGATCTTGCCGACATGGAAGAAGTAGAGCATGATGCAGGATTAGGAAACGGTGGACTGGGACGGTTGGCTGCCTGCTTCCTTGATTCTCTCGCATCTCTTAATCTGCCTGGACACGGGTACGGCATCCGTTATAAGCACGGATTGTTTGAACAAAAGATTGTGAATGGGTTTCAGATGGAGCTTCCAGAGCAGTGGCTCCGTCATGGTCATGTATGGGAAGTCCGGAAATCGGATCTGACCGTCGAAGTGCCATTCTGGGGGAAGGTGGAGTCCTTTACCGAAAATGGTGTGTTGAAATTCCGGCATGTGGATGCAGAAATCGTAGCGGCTGTGCCGTATGATATGCCGGTCGTGGGCCATGAAACGTCGACGGTCAATACCCTTCGTTTATGGAGTGCCGAGCCTGCTGCTTATAAAGCAGGGAAAGACATGATGAAGTATAAGCGTGATACGGAGGCAATCACCGAATTCCTCTATCCCGATGATACCCATGATGAAGGGAAGATCTTGCGCTTGAAACAGCAGTATTTCCTTGTAGCGGCAAGCATCCGCTCCATTCTGGATTCCTACTTGTACCGTAATGGGGAGCTGAAAGACCTGCATGAAAATATCTCCATTCACATCAATGATACACATCCGGTCCTTGCCATCCCGGAATTGATGAGGGTCCTGCTTGACGAATATGCATTTGAGTGGGAAGAGGCATGGGAAATCACGACGAAAACTTTCGCCTATACGAATCATACAACGCTGTCGGAAGCGCTTGAAAGGTGGCCGGTTCGCTTATTTCAGCCCCTCCTGCCCCGCATCCACATGATCGTGAATGAAATCAATGAGCGGTTCTGCAAGGAGCTGTGGGAAGAATATCCGGGGGAATGGCATCGAATCGAAGAGATGGCGATCATCTCCCATGACGAGGTGAAAATGGCCCATCTTGCCATAGTCGGAAGCTTCAGTGTGAACGGCGTTGCTAAAATTCACACGGAAATTTTAAAACAAAGGGAAATGAACTTATTTTATCAATTTTATCCTAATAAATTTAATAGCAAGACGAACGGAATCACCCACAGGAGATGGCTGCTCAACAGCAACCAATCGCTTTCGAATCTGATTACATCCTCCATTGGGGACGGGTGGATCAAGGACCCTGCAAAGCTTGCGAAGCTGAAAGAGTATCACCATGATTCCAGTTTCCTGAAGGAATTATATGAAGTGAAGCAGGAGAATAAACGAAAGCTCTCTAACCGGATCCTTGAAAGCAATGGGATCGTAGTTGATCCGACATCGATCTTTGATATCCAGGTGAAGCGGCTGCATGCATATAAGCGTCAGCTCATGAATGTACTGCACATCCTCCATCTTTTCAATCGATGTGTGGAAGACCCATCATTTGACTTTCATCCCCGGACGTTCATTTTCGGGGCAAAGGCATCCCCGGGTTATTATTACGCGAAGAAAATCATTAAACTGATCCATTCAGTCGCGGATCTAGTGAATGATCATCCACTCGTAAAGGACCGCATCAAAGTCGTGTTCCTGGAAAATTACCGGGTCTCGTTAGCCGAAGAAATCATACCGGCAGCCGATTTGTCTGAACAGATTTCGACGGCGAGCAAAGAGGCGTCAGGGACAGGGAACATGAAGTTCATGATGAACGGAGCATTGACAATCGGCACGCTGGACGGTGCCAATATTGAAATCTTAGAACAGGTTGGGAAAGAAAATATATTCATTTTCGGACTGACTGCTGAAGAAGTGATGAAATATCAGCATCATGGCGGCTATTATGCCATGGAGTATTTCCACTATGATGCCCGCATCAAAAAGGTGCTGAATCAGCTGATCGATGATACGCTGCCGGATGCAGGGGATCATTTTGAAGCCATTTACGATTCGTTATTGACTGAGAATGATCAATTCTTTGTACTGAGGGATTTCGATTCGTATGTGAGGGTTCATGAACAGGCCGGGAAGGCGTATGAGAATAAGGAGCACTGGTCCCGTATGTGCCTGCAGAACATCGCCAACTCGGGCTATTTCTCCAGTGACAGGACGATTGAGGAGTATGCGAAGGGCATTTGGGGAATTGCCGAGGGAAGTTTGATCAAGTAATGAAAAACGCTGGGGGATGCACCCCAGCGTTTTTATTATTTCTTCTTATCCGATACATAGCTGTCCCCATCTTTATACGGAATATCGCCAAGAGGGGATTCCAGATCGTTGTCGTCGAGCATATCTTCGTATTCTTCATGTGTCTTCGAAGGGAAGGTCTTTCGGTTCGTGCCTTCCATATCGGTTCCGACGAATGATTCGTAGTCCTCTGTGAATCCCTCTGATGCATCATCATCCTGATACATTTCCGAGTAATCTTCATAATCCCCCTCAAAGTCAGATGGGGTTTCTGACGTCCCGAACCTGCCAACTTCCTGGAAGCTGTCCTGGTCATCCCGGACGTTTCCGTCTGTTTCGTGCCTGAATTCATTGTCGACAGGGGGCTGCAGTACATCTTCCTCCACCGGCCGGTCTTCGATGATCGATTGTTCAGGTGTATGATCCTTGCAGTAAAGGGTCGTCGGGATCGCTTCGAGCCTTTCATAGGGAATGTCGCCGCCGCATTCTTTGCACGTGCCGTAGCTTCCTTCACTGATTGCCTCGAGTGCATGTTGGATCTTATTTAATTCCAGTTTTGCATGGTCATCGATGGCGAAATCTTTCTCCCGTTCATATAATTCAGTGCCCATATCGGCCGGATGATTATCATATAGGGAAAGTTCACCTGAGTTATCACGTTCATTTGTATGGTGAAGGTTATCTAAATCCTGATGTAAATGCTCCTGTAGCTGCTTTTGCTGTTGAACCAATTCCTGTTTCAATGTTTGTATTTGGCTGTCTTTTAGCAATTTCTTCACATCCTTCATTATGTTCGCTTAAATAGTGTACTAACCATACTTTATCCGAAAGTGCCCGTGTTAAAACATAAAAAAAGAGCCGACCGCTTTGAAGGTCGACTCAATATGATTAGAACAAGTATGCAAGTAATAATCCGATGGATAAGAGGAATCCAAAGATTGTATTCGTTTGGGCAGTTGCCTTCATGGCAGGCATCATTTCAAGCGGCTGTGATTTGCCGATGAATCCCTTCGTGGCCTTGACTGCCTTAGGGATGCTTAAGAATGTCACGAATACCCAGGGGGAAGAAATCCCCGAAACGACCAGACCGATGATCCAGGCGTAAGAAACGAAGAACATGGCCCCCAACAGGATGATCGCGCCCTTTTTTCCTACAAGGATGGCAATCGTCTTGCGTCCGTTTTCTTTGTCTCCATCCAGGTCCCGGATATTATTGGCAAGCAGGATCGCGCCAACCAGGATCGATACCGGAATTGAGATCAATACGCTGTCTGCATTGATATAGCCGGTCTGGATGTAAAAAGATATGAGGATGATCACGACGCCCATAAAGAACCCGGCTACAAGTTCGCCAAAAGGCGTGTAGGCAATTGGCATCGGTCCCCCAGTATAAAAGTACCCTGCCGCCATGCACACTATACCTATGAGTGCCAGCAGCCATGTGCTGTTGAGGCATATATAGATCCCTAGCAGCAAGGCAACGCCGTAGAGGGCGAAAGCCAGATTGATGACCGTCGACGGTTTGACACCATTGCGGACGATGGCTCCACCGATTCCGACAGAATGCTCTGTATCCAACCCCCGTTTAAAGTCATAGTATTCATTGAACATATTGGTGGCTGCCTGAATGAGCAGGCATGCAATCAACATGGCCGCAAAAAGCAGTACGTTCACTTTTGTAAATTGAAGCGCGAGTACAGTACCGAGTAAAACAGGCACAAATGCCGCGGTCAGTGTGTGTGGCCTCGTCAGCTGCCACCAGATCTTCCAGCCTTTATCTGATTCCAACACGTTGGATGCTTGTTGTTCCATCTCTCTCTCTCCCTTACACAATAAGGAATTTTCAGAAAACATTACAATTCCTTTACAGATTAAAGTGTAGGTAAAGGGCAGGGGACTGTCAATCATTTTTTACAAATCGGTGAAGGTGCTATTTTCCAGTAAATGAGGACTTTTACAACGCTTTTGGTTTCTCAAAAGGGGAAAAAGGGTTTATTATATATAATAAGGATAAATAGTGTAAACAAGTCTTATACTTCGTTGACACACCATAAAGACAGGTGTATCTTAAAATAAGTTTGACGTTTGTACGTGATTTTGTTTGGGGGAATTCAATTGGTTACCATTCACAAAACCAATATTGAAAAAGCATATGATACAGCCAAAATGAAGGCTAAACAAATAGATCGCCCCGTTCTTCTCAGTATAGTGGAGGAAGTCGATGCAGTGGATCCTCTTTCTTTCTATTATGGAGGAAGTTCTTTTCATGGAGAGCGTTTCTTATGGAAGGACCGTGACCATACGATTGCGCTCGTGGGGCTTGGAACCGCTCATATCCTGAAGTCAGGGAGCAA
Source organism: Bacillus sp. KH172YL63 (assembly GCF_011398925.1). Classification (NCBI taxonomy): domain Bacteria; kingdom Bacillati; phylum Bacillota; class Bacilli; order Caryophanales; family Bacillaceae; genus Bacillus; species Bacillus sp. KH172YL63. The sequence continues at coordinate 3,452,769 of NZ_AP022842.1, read as the reverse complement.
AGAACGATTTTTCACAGTCGAGAATGAGTGGAAGCGCTTTATCGGTGAGTCGCTCATTGTGACGGAAGAGGAGTGTGCCGGCACCGGTCCCGTACTGTTTGGCGGCTTCAGCTTCGATCCGCTGACGGAGAGTGGAAGCGAATGGGAGCCGTTCTCAGACGGAACGTTTCAATTACCTGTATTCATGCTGACAAAGCCCGGGAAGGCCACTTACATCACGATTAATCATATTTGTCACCCGGATGAAGATGAAGGTGTATTCCATGAACGGCTCAAAAAGAAAGATGAACTGTTAAAAATGGCGATGAATCCAGACACGCCCCGACGCCCAAAATGGGTGGCAAATAAGGATATCAGGCCGGGGGAATGGATGAATTCAGTCCAGAATGTGGTGGATCGGTTAAAGAAGGGTGAGATGGATAAAGTAGTCCTTGCCCGGAAATGTGAGATATCCTTTGACCGGGACATTCCATCCGATTTCGTATTGGACAACTTATGGAAGCAGCAGCCCGACAGCTTTGTGTTCAGTTTTGAAAGAGATGCCAGCTGCTTCATCGGGGCAACGCCAGAACGGCTTGTTAAGAAGACGGGAGAAGAAATCCTTTCTACTTGTTTAGCCGGTTCAATTGCCCGGGGAGAGACGTTGGAAAGCGATGAAGCGCTTGGAGAAGAAATCATGCACGATGAGAAGAACCGTTATGAGCATCAGCTGGTGGTCGAAAGCATCAAAGCGGCCCTTTCTCCGTTCTGTGACGAACTATCGATTCCGGAATCACCTCAATTGATGAAACTGAAAGATATACAACATTTATATACGCCGGTCATCGGACAGGCTTCCCGTCATACATCGCTTCTGAACCTGATCGAACAGCTGCATCCGACCCCAGCTTTAGGCGGGGTGCCGAGGGATAAAGCGATGCAGGTAATCAGGGAAGAAGAGAAAATGGACCGGGGCTTATACGCAGGTCCTGTAGGATGGATCGACGCTTACGGGAATGGGGAATATGCCGTTGCACTCCGCTCCGGCCTCCTTCAAAACGATAAAGCTTATCTTTACGCAGGATGTGGGATCGTAGCGGATTCACAGCCTGAAAGTGAATTCAAAGAAACACAGATGAAATTTCGGCCGATGCTCCGTGCATTAGGGGGAAACGTGTATGAATGAGGAACATCAAGAGAGATTAACCCATTATTTAGCAGCTTTCATTGAAGAAATGGTTGGAAATGGAGTAGACGAAGTAGTCATCAGCCCTGGCTCTCGTTCTACTCCTTTGGCGTTATTATTCGCCCATCATCCAAAAGTGAAGACATATATCAATGTAGATGAGCGTTCGGCAGCATTTTTTGCACTTGGAATGGCCAAGGCACAAAACAAACCGGTCGCCCTTCTATGCAGTTCAGGAACCGCCGGGGCCAATTACTACCCGGCGATCATCGAAGCCCGCTATTCACGGATACCGCTGATTGTCCTGACAGCAGACCGCCCTCATGAATTGAGGGAGGTGGGAGCGCCGCAAGCAATCGATCAAATTGACTTGTACGGGAAGCATGTCAAGTGGTCCACCGATATGGCGTTGCCGGAAATGACTCCTTCCATGCTCCGGTATGCAAGGTCATCTGCCGCCCGGGGAGTGTCCATATCAAAAGTGCATCCTCAGGGACCGGTCCATTTTAACTTTCCGTTCCGGGAACCGCTCATTCCAGATTTAAACAAGGTTGAGTTCAGTGATGTACATGGGAAGAAGGTCCATCATGGGGACGTGCACCTGTCGCCCGAATTAGTCGAGGAACTGCAACAGAAGCTGTCGGGATGTGAGCGGGGACTGATCATTTGTGGTCCGGGGATTAATCAGGATGCCGTTTCATCGATTGCCGAATTTGCCAAACGGTACGGAATGCCGATTGTCGCTGATCCCCTCAGTTTCTTAAGAAGCGGGGAGCACGACAAAGAACACGTGATGGATGCTTATGATACGTTTCTAAGGATAGATGAGCTGAAGGAAGCGCTTCGTCCAGATGCAGTCATCCGTTTTGGTGCGATGCCGGTGTCGAAGGCCCTGATGTTATTTTTGAAAGACTGTGATGACATCCCCACATGGATTGTAAGCAAGGGAGAGGACTGGCAGGACCCGACCGCAAGAGGGACCGATTATATTCACTGCAGTGAAAGACTGTTTTGTGAAAGTTTCATGGGACTTCCTTCAAGAGAAGGAAGTTGGATGAGAAAATGGAAAGACGTAAATATTGGAACGAAGGAACTGCTGCTTCAAGGCCATCGGGAATGGGATGAAGGACAGGCGGTTCATCAGCTCCTTCAGCATCTCCCTGAAAAGGCGGCACTGTTTGTCAGTAACAGCATGCCGATCCGGGACGTTGATACGTTTTTCTTTACAAATGACCTTTCACAGTCCATTTACGCCAATCGGGGTGCCAACGGAATTGACGGCGTCGTCTCCACGGCTCTCGGAATGAGTGTGAAACATGATCCTATGTACCTTCTAATTGGGGATCTGGCTTTTTTCCATGATTTGAACGGACTGCTTACCGCGAGGAAATATCAACTGAATATGACGATCATTGTGATGAATAATAATGGTGGGGGAATATTCTCCTATCTTCCGCAAGCAAAAGAACCGGATCATTTCGAAGACCTGTTCGGGACACCGATGGATCTGGAATTTGCCCATGCTGCAAAACTGTATGGGGCCGGGTTTATCCAAGTCACGGCTGAGGAAGAATTCCTGCCGGCACTTGAGGAAGCCGATCAGAGACGTGGGATCAACATCATTGAAGTCATGACAAATAGAGAAATAAATGTAGCAAATCATCGGAAATTGTGGAATTTTGTTTCCCGGGAAATGACGACGAGAGAAAATGGTGATCAATTTGATTCTTCATATCAATGATGTGTCCTATTTCATAGAAATAAAGGGGCAGGGCAAGCCCCTCGTTTTCCTTCATGGGTTTACCGGTGATACGTCAACGTGGACAAAGATCACTGATAAGCTTTCTTCCACTCACCAGTGCATCTCCATTGATTTGCCAGGCCACGGTAGGACCAGTTCACCGGAGGACTTCGGCAGATATGGGATGGAACGGGTGACAGATGATCTCCATGCAATTTTGACAAGCCTGCATGTGGAAAGTGCAACCCTGATCGGTTATTCGATGGGAGGCCGCACAGCTCTTCATTTCGCACTGATGCATCAGGATAAAGTGGAGACGCTGATTCTTGAAAGTGCCTCTCCCGGTTTGAAATCCGAAGAGGAAAGAGTGGAGAGGAAAAGGAAGGATCACGCCTTAGCAGACAGGATCGAACGTGAAGGCATACAAGCCTTCGTCGACTATTGGGAGGAGATCCCCTTATTTGCCACCCAGAAAAAATTACAGCAAGCAGAGCGGGAAGAAATCCGGAAGCAGCGCCTGAACCAGTCTGCCGTCGGACTGTCCAACAGTCTGAGGGGAATGGGGACAGGAGCGCAGGATTCGTTATGGAACAGGCTTGCTGAACTGAAAATCCCTGTTCATTTGCTTGTCGGGGAGCTGGATCCAAAGTTCCTGGACATTGCAGAGGAAATGAAAAAACGTAATCCGGCATTTCAAATTGTGACATTTTCCAACACAGGGCATGCAATTCATGTGGAAGAACCGCGAAAGTTTGGTACAATAATAGAGGATCTACTGTCTACTACATAAAGGAGGAAGATACAATGGCTTTTGAATGGGTTTCAGAAAGAAACTACGAAGATATTTTGTATGAAACATACAACGGGATTGCGAAAATCACGATCAATCGTCCGGAAGTGCGCAATGCGTTCCGTCCTAAGACTGTCATGGAATTGATTGACGCATTTGCTTATGCACGTGACGACTCCAAGGTTGGCGTCATCGTCTTAACAGGTGCAGGCGAGAAAGCATTCTGTTCAGGTGGAGACCAGCGGGTACGCGGACACGGCGGATATGTTGGAGAAGACGAAATTCCACGTTTGAATGTACTGGATCTGCAGCGTTTAATCCGCGTGATCCCTAAGCCGGTCATCGCGATGGTGGCAGGATACGCAATCGGCGGCGGACATGTCCTTCATGTTGTATGTGACCTGACAATCGCTGCTGACAATGCGATCTTCGGACAAACAGGTCCTAAGGTCGGAAGCTTTGACGCAGGATACGGTGCAGGATATCTTGCCCGCATCATCGGTCACAAGAAAGCGAAAGAAATCTGGTACCTGTGCCGTCAGTACAACGCACAGGAAGCGCTTGAGATGGGCCTTGTCAACACAGTGGTCCCTTATGAGCAGCTTGAAGCAGAAACAGTGCAATGGGCAACAGAAATGCTGCAAAACAGCCCGACTGCCCTCCGCTTTCTGAAAGCTTCTTTCAACGCGGATACAGATGGATTAGCGGGTCTGCAACAGCTTGCAGGTGACGCGACATTACTTTATTACACAACGGATGAAGCGAAAGAAGGCCGTGACGCATTCAAAGAAAAGCGTAAACCGGACTTCGGACAATTCCCTCGTTTCCCATGATTGAAAGCTGCCTGATGGATCTGAAAGGATTCATCGGGCTTTTTTAAATGAACGGCCATGCACAGAAGTGTACATATACAAGAGAGGAATGGAGAATGACAGGATGACGACACAGCAATTGCCGAACTGGCTAAAACAAAGAGCATTTTTAACCCCGGACCGGATCGCCGTCAGCACCGCTGATGTGGACTATACATTCCGTGACCTCTGGGAAAAAACAATTTCTGCCGCTGAACGGATCCATGCGATCACCCAATCTGCGGAACATCCATTCATCGGTCTGATGATCAAAAATAAACTGAAGTCGGTACTGGTTATCCATGCCCTTCAACAACTCGGATTAACGACCGTCTTATTGAACAACAAGCTCAGCACAGAGGAAATTTCTTTTCAAATAAAAGACATGGGCTTGTCGACTGTCATATATGATGATGAATTTGAAGGCAACATCATCGGGGATGTGGATGGAGTCTCCTTCTCTCGGTTGTTTCAGACACCGCCTGCAAGCTTTGAGGTGAAGGATCATTTTCAGTTAGACCAAGCATGCTCGGTCATGTACACATCAGGTACGACCGGGGCACCAAAGGGCGTCCTTCAATCATACGGGAACCACTGGTGGAGTGCCATCGGCTCTTCTTTGAATCTCGGGATAAGTGAAAATGATGCATGGCTCTGTTCGGTGCCCCTCTTTCATATCAGCGGTTATTCCATCCTGATGAGGAGCGTCATCTATGGCATGAATGTCCGCCTGTTTGAAAGCTTTGATGCAGAAGGGATCAACAGGGAGCTTGAATCGGGTAAGGTGACGATCATCTCTGTTGTTAGCACGATGCTTCAGCGCCTCCTGATGGACCTTGGGGACAGAACGTATCATCCGGATTTCCGCTGCATGCTGCTCGGAGGAGGTCCGGCACCTCTGCCCCTTCTGCAGAAGTGTAAGGAAAAAGGAGTGCCGGTCTTCCAGACGTATGGCATGACAGAGACGGCCTCCCAAATCGTGACGCTCTCCCCTGAATACAGTATCTCTAAGCTCGGTTCTGCAGGGAAGCCGCTTTTCCCATCTGAGCTGAAGATAAAGTCTGAAGGCGGAACGGAAGCAAATCAAGAAGGTGAAATCCTCGTGAAAGGCCCGAATGTCACATCTGGTTATTACACGAGGGAAGAAGCCAATCGGAGGAGCTTCGAGAATGGCTGGTTCCACACCGGTGATATCGGCTATGTAGATGAAGAAGGCTTTCTATTTGTCCTGGACAGACGGTCAGACCTCATTATTTCAGGTGGGGAAAATGTGTATCCGGCTGAAATTGAAAGTGTGTTAACAGGCTGCCCCGGAATTGAAGAAGCGGGTGTTGTCGGTATTCCGAGTGAAGAATGGGGAGCCATTCCCTGTGCCTTCATCGTGAAGAAAGGGTCGTTGACGAAGGATCAGGTGATGGAATACAGCAAGGGGAAGCTCGCCTCGTATAAACGGCCGAAAGTCATCGTTTTTGTAGAGGAGCTTCCACGCAATGCATCCAATAAACTGTTGAGGAGAGTCCTCAAAGAGCAGTGGGAAAAAGGAATGTATGAAGATGCGAATTAAATCAATCACGCTCCATGTCATGTCCATGCCTCTAAAGAAGCCGTTTGTCACTCACCTGCAAACCGTTTCGGAACGGGAAGGGATCATCGTCGAGGTGCGGGACGCCGAAGGAATGACCGGACTCGGTGAAGGCGTCGCCTTTTCCACCCCCTGGTACACGGAGGAGACGGTCAAAACGTCCTATCATATGCTGAAGGATGTGCTGATTCCCCTGTTGTACAGCAAACCATTTCTTCACCCCGAAGAAATCGGGAAGCGTTTTGAAGCCGTCCGCGGAAATGCGATGGCGAAGGCTGCACTCGAAATGGCACTGTGGGACTTATATGCCAGGCAGCAGCACGTTCCCCTCTGGAAGCTGATAGGTGGTACGCGGACAGACATTCTGGCAGGGGCAGTTGTCGGAGCCGGTTCCCTTAAGGAAATGATCACCCAGGCTGAAGAGCTGGTGGAAGAAGGATATGAGCGGATCAAGCTGAAAATCTCACCTGGCTCAGATATAGAAATTGTAAAAGGGATGCGGGCACATTTTCCGACACTCTCACTTATGGCAGATGCCAACTCAGCCTATACGCTTGAAGACACTTCCCGTCTCCAGACATTGGACGAATACAATCTGGAGATGATTGAACAGCCCCTTGGCATCGACGATCTGGTCGAGCATTCCCTTTTGCAAAGGGAGATGTCAACCCCGATTTGTTTGGATGAAAGCATCGTGACCCCTCATGACATGAAAAGTGCGATCCTCCTCGGAAGCTGCGGAGTAGTCAACATCAAGCTTGGAAGAGTCGGCGGCTATACGAACGGATTGGACATATACAGGTTGTGCCGGGAGAACTCCATCCGCGTATGGTGCGGGGGCATGATTGAATTTGGGGTGTCCCGGGCTCATAATCTGGCTCTTGCCACTCTTGAAGGATTCTCGATTCCCGGGGATATTTCGTCCTCTTCGAAGTACTGGGAAGAGGACATTATCTCTTTTCCGATTGTTGTTAGGGATGGTGTGGCCAAACGTTTAGATGATCCTGGAATAGGTGTCGAGTTGAATAAGAAACGGTTGAGTGAAGTGACAATAGTGAGGGAAAATTTTAACCAATAATGCCCCTCTACCGAGAATAGTCATCGAACAAATAAGCAGGTTCCTAGGACAGGACCTGCTTATTTGTTCAGTGATCGTTCCCGAATTGTTAAAAGGCAACCCCTGGTTGCAGTCCACGTGCAACCAGGGGTATCTTTACTTTATTAATAGTGATAATAAATAATAGGTGAATAAGAGGTGATTGATGAAATGATTTTTGGAGAAAAATTAAAGAGTGAGAGAAAGGTCAGGGGCTGGTCCCAAGAAGAATTAGCTGAAAAACTTTATGTCAGTCGTCAGTCGGTTTCAAAGTGGGAGACTGGTCAGAATTATCCTGGTATTGAAACCATCATTAACGTAAGTGATCTCTTTGATGTGACAATCGATGAGTTGTTAAGGAGTGATATGGAATTGAAGGAGAAAGTAATCAAAGATAGTAAGCAATTGACACATCCAAAACTAAAATTAATGTTTGAATTTTTATTTTTAATAGGTATTGCTTTCTTGTTGATTAAGATAGTCTTTTTTCTTATAACTAAATTTACTGCTTTAGAGTTCACTCTGATTGGAAATTCGTTTGTTTGGAATTTTGGACCGTTAATTTTAATGATAGTTGGTGGAGTAGGTACGGATATTTTAAAAGATAAATATAGAGAAAATTAATGGAAGAGACGCTGATTGAATAATGGATAATATTGTATTTCGATAACTTCAGTACTATACTTAAAAGATATATATACCCATATAATTCTGTTTAAATAAGGAGGAAATATGAAACTAGGTGCATTTTCTATAAGTTTAACTGTGAAAAATATCAATAAGTCGAAAGAATTTTATGAAAAACTTGGATTTGAAACACTAGGTGGCGACCTGTCCCAAAAATGGCTGATCATGAAAAATGAAAGTACTGTCATTGGTCTTTTTGAAGGAATGTTCGAAAAGAACCTTCTGACATTTAATCCTGGTTGGAATCAAAATGCCGAAAATCTCGATTCTTTTACAGATATTCGAATCCTTCAAAAGCAACTGAAAGAACAAGGAATAAAAATAGTGTCTGAAGCAGATGAGTCCAGCGAAGGTCCTGCAAGCTTCACGATTGAAGATCCTGATGGTAATCCGATTCTTATAGATCAACACAGATGAAGTTTAGGTTAATATGAAAAAAGCTCAGAGCTGACTCTGAGCTTTTTTCATATTAAAAAGGATTCGTCGCCCACTGAAGGGACTGTTTGATGAATATGCGTGGATGTAATTTCAGCTGTGAGACGATATGCTCTGCCAAATCTTCCGGCTGCATGTATTTCTCTTTATCCGCTTCGTCCAGCTTATCCCCAAAGGTGAGGTCTGTTGCAACGAGGCTCGGGTTCAGGGTCATCACCCGTATGTTGTGCTGCCGCACTTCCTGCATGAGTGCTTCTGTCATGCCTTGAACGGCAAACTTCGAGCCGCTGTATGCCGTGCTTTTGGCTGTGCCTTTCAGTCCGCTGCTTGATGAGATGTTGATGATATCTCCCCGGTTCTTTTCAATCAGCTGGGGAAGGACGGCGCGGGTCACATAGTAGGTGCCGAACACGTTGACTTCAAAGGTCCGTTTCCAGTCCTCGGGATCAATGTCGAGAAACGATCCGTACGTCCCGATCCCAGCATTATTGATGAGGATGTCGGCTGGACCGAGTTCGTTGTTCAGTTTGACGATGGCCTGATCGACTTGTTCCATGCTGGAAATATCCGCAACGGCAACACTGGCATTGACGCCAAGGGATTTTGCTTCTTCTGCGACTTTTTCAAGTGTGCTTTCTGTACGGGCGATCAAGCCGACGTGAACGCCTTCACGGGCAAGTTCGAGTGCGGTGGCCCGGCCGATCCCACGGGCACCTCCTGTAATATAAGCCGTTTTTCCTGAAATTGATTGTGCCATGAGCATTCATCCTTTCATTGGGTATGTTAATTCAAGTGTAAGATGCCAGATGTGGAGAATCAACTATTTGGCTTTTGAGAAGGATTGAAAAAAGCTCCGGTGAGTCCGGAGCTAACTTTTCTGCCTTAAATATCGTTTGTCGTTCATAAATAAACTCCAAAAGTAGACAAAGCCCGGGAAGAGGATGATGAACCCGACGATATAGGTGATGAAAACGGCCTTGAATGAATTGGGATCAGTGAACCCAGATTGTATCGTGACTTCAGGGTATATGATATAGGGCAGGTGGGCTTTTCCGTATACATAGCTTGCGAGAACATATTGAAAGGTGACAGCGATGACCGCCACCCGGGGCATCCCTTTCATGCCTTCTTTATTCGTCGGCAGAAACAATGCCGCACCTGCTGCAAGGAAACCGAGCAGTGAAACCCATAATAGTGCTTGTTCTTCCATCATCCGCTCGTATATCCAAGGCGCCTCGTTTTTCATCGTGAACATGATGAGAAACGCCATGACAACGGAAATCGGGCCGGTGATCATCGCATCACGCCGGTATACTTTAAAGGATTCAAACTCCTTTGACGCCTTGGAATAATCGGCGAGCAGCAGGGACGACAGGAACAATGTACTTGCAACCGCGAAGCCAAAGAATGCATATTCATGGGGACTCGAAAACAATTTTCCAAGAAGAAGGGTTTGCCCGTTTTCAAAGTCAATGTAAGGACCATGTGAAATGGGAAGGACGCTGATGAGCAGGCCCGGGATCAAAAGACCGGTGATTCCCGTCACGTAAGTCAGCGGCTTCCGGTAATCATCTGCCACATGGGAGAATACAAGGAACGCACTCCGCAGGGCGAGAAGCAGTAAAATCAGACTGCCAGGGACGAGCAGGACAGTACCCAAAGAATATGCCGCGCCTGGAAACATGCTGTATACGGCTACGACTAGGGCGACGATGAATGTATTGGTCACTTCCCATGTCGGGGAGAGATAGCGGTTGGCAATATTGGTAGCTTTCGTTTTGTCATGGTTGATATAGACCATCGACCAGAAGCCTGCGCCGAAATCCATCGTTGCCATGACCGCATAAATAAACACGAAACCCCATAAGATTGTGATCGCAATCAAAGCTTGAGTCATATCTTCACCTCCGATTCTTTTCTATGTGGAAAGGGGAATATCTTTCCCTTTTTGTTCTGCCTTGCTGATATCTTTTTCAGGCGGATTCCGTTTGAAATAATATAGGAGCACGAGGACAACCGAGACTGCGAGTATCGCATAAACCGAGACGAACAGTCCGAATAGCGTTGCCAGATTGCCTGAAGTGGTGACCGAGTCCTCGGTGCTGAGGATCCGGTAAATCGTCCACGGCTGCCGTCCGGTGCAGGCGAAGATCCATCCGAATTCTATCGCCAAGATCGACAGGGGACCACCTCCGACAAATGCCCACATCAACCAGGTTGGGAACCGGTCTTTTTTCAGTAATTTGTTCCACACATAGGCGATGAGTGAAAGGAGGATGAGAAGCGATCCGATGCCCACCATCCCGTTGAATAATGTATGAACAAACAGCGGCGGCCAGTATTCTTCCGGAAAGTCATTCAATCCGACGACTTCAGTATCGAAGCTGTTGCCTGCAAGGAAGCTGAGTGCCCAGGGGATTTCGATTCCCCATTTCACCTCTTGTTCAATCGGATCGGTAAAGCCTCCGATTGATAGAGGGGCATGGTCCTGGGTTTCAAACAGACCTTCTGCTGCGGCGAGCTTCTCTGGTTGGTACTCATGGAGCATCTGGGCAGATTCATGGCCGTTGATCGCCGTGAAGAAGGCGAACACCCCGCCGACCAATAAACAGATCATGAGCGATTTCCGGTGAAAGTGATAGACCCTTGACCCGAACGATGATCGAAGCATTTTAAAAGCGGACACGGTCGCAATCGTGAAAGAGCCTGCAACATAAGCGGATAAAGCCACATGCCCGGCAGTGACGAAAAAGCTTGGATTGAAGAAAGCCTTCCACGGATCAACATTGGTAATCTCACCGTTGATAATTTCAAAACCGGCAGGCGTCCCTTCGAACGCATGGACATTCGTAATCAGGACAGCTGAAGCAAGTCCGCCGATTGCAACGAGGATCAGACTCACAATCCGCATCCACGGAGCGATGCGGTTCGCGGCATAAACGTAAATCGACATAAACAACGCTTCCACGAAGAACGCATAAATTTCGATTTGAAACGGCAGTGCCATCACACGGCCGATGACCTCCATGAACCCCGGCCATAACAATGAAAGCTGGACACCGGCAATCGTCCCTGTCGGGATCCCGACTCCCAACAGGACCGCGAAAGCCTTGGTCCACCTCTTCGCCATCACAGAATAATCCAGGTCATTCGTCCGCTGGAACATGATCTCTGCAACTAATATCATCAGTGGAATGCCCACCCCAAGTGTGGCAAAAATGATGTGAAACCCCATCGTGATCCCAAACATGGATCGGGCAATTAACAGATCTTCCATACATACATATCTCCCTTACTAAGCTTTAACATTTCCTTATTGTCCACTTAATGGAAAATATTATGCATGGTTTTGTGGCGGGGAATGTGCGGGATGGATAGTAAATGACGAGGAGAGGGAGTCGATAATATATGGGGGGAAGTCGATGATATAATCGTAAAGTCGATAATATGTGTAGAGAAGTCGATAATATCCAGGCAGAAGTCGATAATATCCTTTCACACGGGACGCTATTCAGAGCAATCACCCCCAATCGTCAAGCCTCTTCAAGGCGTTTTGAAAATAAATCAGCCGCTTTTGAAAATAAATCTTCATTTTTGAAAATAAATCTTCATTTTTGAAAAGAACCTCCCCGTTTTTGAAAATACCCACCCCATTTTTGAAAATAAAACCCCTCAAAAAGCTCCATCACCCCGTCCAACCGCCGGGCCATAACCCCGAAAACGCAAAAAAGAGCAGCCGTCATGGCTGCTCTTATCATAATCCCCTATTGCAATGCAGTTTTTAATGTATCGATGTTCCGTTTCATCAATGAAACGTAATCTTCTCCATTGTCACGGTCTTCTTCTGTCAGGACAGAAAGGTTGTGAAGGGTGAGTGCTTTTGCACCGAGTTCATTTTGGACGACTTCCGTCAGGCGTGATGAGACGTTTTGTTCGAACAGGATGTACTGGATATTGTCCTCTTTCCCTTTTTCGATGATTTTTTTCAGCTCCTGCTGGGAAGGTTCGTCTGCCGTGTTCAAGCCGGCAATGGCTTCCTGATGAAGTCCATACCGCGCTTCCCAATAGCTGTAGGCTGAGTGGGAGACGAAGAATGTTTTCTTTGGTGCATTGTCTGCCATCTTACTGAATTCAGCGTCCAGGGCATCAAGTTCTTTTTCGAGCGTCTCTAGGTTCGCTTGGAATTCATCTTTATGTTCAGGCATTTCTTTTGAAAGGGTGTCTGCGATGTTGATCGCCATCTCTTTTGCGTAAAGAGGATCCAGCCAGAGGTGGGGATCGACGTCATGATGATGCTCATCGCCGTGATCTTCATCTTCATGGTCTTCTTCAGCACTTTCTTCGGAAGGATGAATATCGATTCCATCGCTCGTCGGCACAACGGTGACGTCCTCGTTTTCAAGGATTGATTTTGATCCTTCCACAAAGCCTTCAAGCCCCAAGCCTACGTAAAAGAACACATCTCCATCGGCCATCATGATCATATCTTTCTGGGATGGTTCGAACGTGTGCTCATCGGCACCTGGAGGATAGATGCTTTCAACATCCACATAATCTCCACCAATTTTCTTCGTGAAATCTTCCAATGGATAGACAGTGGTGTATACCTGTAATGTATCTTTTGATTGTTCATCTTTCTCCGGGGAAGCAGCTCCGCAGGCAGATAATAGTAAGGTCAATAATAAGAGCAGACCGAGGCGCATATAGTTCAAGAGGAATCCTCCTTTAATATTTTATTGATTTTAACATTTACGATCGTTAACTGTAATGATTACGATTTAGCACAAAGGTTATTTTACTACCGTTAGGGGTAATAAGCAAGATATATGGAGAGATTTTTGAAAGAAAATAAAAAAAGACCGGCTCCTGTGCAGAGTCAGTCCTTCCTTGGCCAATCTTCGGGGACGTGATCGATCCCGCCCGGGTGAAAAGGATGGCATTTCACAATCCGCTTGATCGTCAGCCAGCCGCCACGGAGTGCGCCGAAACGGCTGACTGCTTCCACGCCGTAGTGGGAACAGGTCGGGTAAAACCTGCAGGTGGGCGGTTTGAGGGGGGAGATCACCCGTTGATATAGCTTGAATAGTAATAATAGAATTTGTTTCATGATCCGACTCCTGAGTGGTTTTCTTCTACTATATCAAAATTTTTCAGTGTTTGATATGTTGGGGCTTGTGTCAAATGGTAACAGGAAAATATAGGTATTTTTCTTAATTCGTATTAAGTTGATGAAATAACTATGAATTTACGTTATACTAAAGAAAGAAACTAAATGGGAGTGATTGTAATGCCTTCAGTAGAAAGCTTTGAACTAGATCATAATGCAGTGAAAGCACCGTTCGTCAGACATTGCGGCGTGCATAAAGTAGGTACAGACGGACTTGTGAACAAGTTTGACATCCGTTTCTGCCAACCAAACAAGCAAGCGATGAAGCCTGATGCGATTCATACACTCGAGCATTTACTTGCCTTTACGATCCGTAAATATGCTGAGCCATATGCTCATTTCGATATTATCGATATTTCTCCGATGGGATGCCAGACCGGTTATTATTTAGTCGTGAGCGGCGAGCCGAAAGTGGAGGAAATCATCGACCTTCTGAATGCGACGATGAAAGAAGCAGTCGAGATCGAAGAAATCCCTGCTGCAAACGAAAAGCAGTGCGGCCAGGCAAAGCTTCATGATTTGGAAGGAGCCAAAAAGTTAATGAAATTCTGGCTCAGCCAAAGCAACGAAGACTTGAAGCAAGTATTTGCCTAAGTTCCCAAAGTAAATAAAATCCGAACCCATTCAAAAGGTGAATGGGTTCGGATTTTTTTATTGTGATCCACATTATTTCTCTTTATCTTCCTCTTTCTTCATCTTTTCAAGGTGAGGATTATTTTCAATCGGATCGACTGTATGTTTAACGGATGTATAGGCTTTCGATGTCGTAAGGGCGCTTACGAAGATGACCAGAATGCATATAACGACAGCAATGATCAGGACTAATGTGACTGACATCATACAACCCCCTTTTTTCATTATTTTATCACAGAAACAACCAAGTTTCATGGGATTTCATGACAATTTCAGGTCTATGATTCCCCTTTCATCTTTGGTATGCTGAATAGACATAGTATGTACCAACCTTGAAAGAGGAGACGAGGAGGGAGCTTCCATGGAGATCTCTTCCATGATGGGGAAGCAGGTGGCAGAGCTTCAGCGCACGCTAGGCATGAATCTGTTGAAAAGCCAGATGGCCACGCAAACGGCACAGGTGACGGTGATGATGAGGGAGATGCAGGCAAGTCAACCTGCGCCTCATCCGACAAAAGGCGTGATGGTGGATGTAAAGGGTTGAAAAAAACGTTGTTCCGATATCGGAACAACGTTTTTTTAGGGGATTAATGAAGGCTCTTTTTCTCAAGCAATACCCGGTCTTCATTGTCAGACCATTTTTCTTTCAGTGTTTCAAATATGTATAAGCGGAAGAAGTATTGTAATTCTTCTGTGTCCATTTCCTGGATGAGCTCCAATAACTCTTTCCTTGAGGTATCTTCTAAGATTGTAAGGGCAATGAGGTCTAAGTCTTCGTCGGTACCTTTGATCCTTCCTCGGTACATTTCATAAATCTCTTCGATCAACTTCATGCGCTTCACCTCCCTTTCATTCCATTTTAACATGAACGTTTCTGAATTACGCAACATATTATGCTAGGACAACTCTTATTTGTCTTTACCCTATATCGGACTTTTTAACCATTCAGACGCTTGTCGACGACTTCGGAGCTGATACAGGTGAAACCATCCGTTGAGAAGAGGAGATGCTTTATTTGGAGAAAAGTATACTATTTGTTGGGGCTGGTGTTAGTGCCGTTATTCTAAACTTATTCGGAGAATGGGATATGTTGATTACCTTCCTGTTGATTGCTGCTGTACTGGACTATTTTACAGGCTTGATTGCAAGCGGGATCGAAGGCAAGCTGTCAAGCAAATCCGGGTTGAAGGGCATCGGGCGGAAGGTGATGGTATTTTCTCTCGTGACGGTTGCCCACCTTATTGATACTATACTAACAAATCAGCACTTTATTCGTAATGCGACGATCATTTTTTATTTATGCAATGAAATGATTTCAATCATTGAAAATGTCGGGAGAGCGGGAGTCCCTGTTCCCGGCTTTTTAATAAAAGCGGTTGAAGTATTGAAAAAAAATCGGAGTGAATAGAATATCTGCCATTGAGGAAAATTGAAGATAAACGAGTGAAGGAGTGGGAAGATGAACGAAGAACGACATGATTATTATATTGAAGTAGCCAGCGGTGAAATTTCTAGAAGCTCGACGGATTCACCATGGAACTTCAAGATTTCCGCAACAGATCAAGAAATTACAGAGCTTCGGGAAGTGTTCGATTCCAATCACTCAGTCGATTGGCAGAATTTCTACCGTTCCCATGTCCCTTATATTCAATATCATTTCGATCGGGAAAATGATGCGTATGACGAGAATCTGCATCATGTGTATGAAATGATCCACCGGTTGGGTGATGAAGAAGCGCGGAAGTTCATTGAAAGCATCGGCATCCTTGGTTCTTCACCGGACCGGGATCCGGAATGATGGTGAAAAGCATTGGTTCATAAGAGAAATCTGTGGACCAATGCTTTTTATTTATGGTTAGATGAAGGAAAGTGTTTAGAAACAGAGGTGAAGCATGATGCATCAATTTATGGATGAGAATGGAAAGAAAGTGAAAATGGCATTTGAACAGGGGGCTTTCCAACAGGAATCGTACCATGTGCTGGTACTTTGCCGCTACAACGGGGAATGGTTGTTGACCAGGCATAAGAAACGGGGACTTGAATTTCCTGGCGGGAAGAGGGAAAAAGGCGAAACAACCGAAGACGCCGCGATACGGGAAACATTTGAAGAAACAGGTGGCGTGATTCATGCTCCACAATTTATCGGAGAATATAAAGTGTACGGCGAAGAGCCTTTTGTAAAGACGATTTTCTTTGCGACAGTGACGGAGCTGGTCGAGAAGGACGATTATATGGAAACAGACGGAGCCGTCCTCTGGAAGGGGAGTTTTTCAGAGATTGTGGACGACCCTGCCTTCAGTTTCATCATGAAAGATCAAGTGGTTGAACGCTCCATAAAAAGAGTGGCAGATCTCGGGATCATGACTTGATCCATTTCTTTTCAAGCTGCTCTACAAGCTTATACATAATCGTGGCGAATACGGCAATCACAAGGAGTGATAGGAGCACGAGGGTGAAGTTGAAGACTTGGAAGCCATAGATAATCATATAGCCGAGTCCTTTTGCAGAGACGAGGAATTCCCCCACGATGACCCCGACCCAGGATAAGCCTACATTCACTTTCAAAGTGGAAATGATGGTCGGAAAGGAGGCGGGGAGGATGACTTCTTTGAACATCTGCCCCCGGGTCGCCCCGAAAGTCTGCATCACTTTTAAATAATTCGGGTCCACTTCACGGAACGATGTATAGACGACAATCGTAGTGATGATGATGGAAATGACCGTACCCATGGCAATGATGGACGTAAAGCCAGGTCCCAGGCCGACAATCAAGATCGGCCCGAGGGCGACCTTTGGCATGGCGTTCAGGATCACCAGATAAGGGTCCAATACTTTTGACAAAAACGGGGACCACCACAATAAAGCGGCGAGCAGGGTGCCGAGCAGCGTACCGAGTATGAATCCGACGACGGTTTCCCCGAGGGTCACCGACAGATTTGCGAGCAGGGTCCCATCTGCAGCCTTCACGGTAAACAGCTTCCAGATTTTTGACGGGGAGCTGAAGATGAGCGGGTCCACCCAGCTGTTTCTGCTGGCGATTTCCCACAGGGTGAAGAATGAAAGAAAGATAAGCGCTTGATAGAACCAGACCAGGCGCTGCTCTTTCTTGAGCGATTGAATGTATAAAAGGTGTTTTTGTTTAATTCTTTCTTGATTCAAGTTGTTCAAGCTCCTTCCATATCCTCTGGAAAAACGCCGGATAGGCTTCATGGTTCCGGACTTCGAACGGCATCAATTCTTTCAGCGCAGGAGGGACGTCGAATATCGTATGGACCCTTCCCGGTTTCGAAGCGAATAAGATGATGCGGTCACTCATCGCAATCGCTTCCCCGATATCATGGGTGACAAGGATCGCTGTTTTGCCAAAGGATTTCAAAGTAAGGAACACCAGGTCCTCAAGCTTCAGTTTCGTTTGGTAATCAAGGGCGGAGAACGGCTCATCGAGGAGGAGCAGTTGCGGTTCTGTGATGAGCGTGCGGATCAGGGCGATCCTTTGACGCATGCCTCCTGATAGTTCCCTGGGATACGATGACTCTACGCCTTCAAGCCCCATTTCCGCAAGAAGTTCCCTTGCTTCAACCTTCTTTTCTTCCGTCAGCCTTCCCGTAATGTTCAAACCGAGAAAGATATTTTCCTCGATTGTCTTCCAGGGAAACAGATAATCCTGCTGGAGCATGTAGCCCAATTTCTGTTTCATCTCAGCGACCGGCCGATCGTGTAAAGTGACAGTTCCTTCTGTCGGCTGGATGAGTCCGGATACGATCGAAAGGAGCGTCGTTTTTCCGCAGCCGCTTGGTCCGATGAAGGAGACGAATTCCCCTTCATGTATGTCTAAAGAAATATCTGAAAGGGCATGGTTGGCCGTTTTGGGTGAAAAGTAGGTGTGGTGGACGGATTTGATCGATAGGAAGTTCACTGTATTCAAGCCTCCATTTTCTTTATTTGAAAGAGAGGGGCTGACCACAGAAGTCAGCCCCTACAGGTCTTTAATCAGCCGCTTTTTCAGCAATCGAGGTGTTCACCAGCGTTTCGTGCTCTACCGGTTGAGGCAGCTCGCCTGCTTCATCCATGATGTCCTGCAGATTTGCCCACTCTTCTTCGTCAAGGATCGGATCGGTGGCAAAGGAGCCTTGTGATTTATAGCGGTCGACAACCGTTTCAATCAATTGGAGCTCCGTGTCTTCGAAATAGGGTTCGATGACTTTGGCGATTTCTGCTGCTGAGTGATCGGCGACCCATTTTTGTGCCTTATAAAGCGCTTTTGTGAACTTCTCGACGGTTTCCTTGTTTTCTTTCATATAGCTGTCTTTCGCCATGAAGGTGGTATACGGTACATGACCTGACTCTGTTCCAAAGGAAGCGACAATGTGGCCTTTTCCTTCCTGCTCGAAGATGGATGCTGTCGGTTCGAATAATTGGACGTAGTCACCTGTGCCAGATGCAAAGGCACTCGCAATATTCGCAAATTCAATATTCTGGATCAGGGTAAGATCGCTGTGTGGATCGATGCCTTGATTTTTCAACACGAATTCCCCAACCATTTGAGGCATACCGCCTTTGCGCTGACCGAGGAAGGTCGATCCCTTCAATTGATCCCATTCAAAATCCTCTGCTTTTTCCCTGGAGACGAGGAATGTCCCGTCGGTTTGCGTCAATTGGGCGAAGTTGATCACAGGATCATCGGTCCCTTGGGCATAGACATAGATTGAGGTTTCAGAACCGACCAGTGCAACGTCTGCCCCGCCGGATAACAATGTGGTCATCGTTTTATCCCCGCCCCATGTGGTCGTCAATTCAATATCGAGGCCTTCTTCCTTGAAAAATCCCTTTTCAATCGCCACATACTCTGGTGCATAGAAAATCGAACGGGTCACCTCCGCCACACGGACTTTCTTGATCGCTTCTTCCTTTCCTCCGCAGGCAGTCAAGCCGATTGTCAGCATGAGAATCAGACATGCCCCCAAGCTTCGTTGAAGCCATTGCTTCATGTGAAATTCCTCCTTTAAATAATGGGTGTGTAAAAGACGACCATAAGGGATGAGTGCATCTTCTTCCTTGTTAAACAGTCATTCGTTAGGGTAGGATGTTCTTAACGAATGGGCCCAGAAAGATTTGCTAAAGTAGTGTATGTGAAGATGAAAAAATGTGTGAATACCCAGTGCACGATTTGAAAGGAAGAGAATATGAAGAACGGAAGGATTGTTTCAAAAACCTTGTTCCCGTCCCCGAACCCCCATGTGGCGCTTTATGACATCACCTATATCTCATCAGGTCTCAAGGTAAAGGGGCTGCTGGCTGAACCGGTGGATGGAGAGGTTCACGACGGCTTCCTCTACTTAAGGGGCGGCATTAAAGGTGTGGGGATGGTAAGACCCGCCCGTATCGCACAATTCGCTTCACACGGATTCATTGTGTTTGCACCATTTTACAGGGGGAATCTTGGGGGAGAAGGAAATGAAGATTTCGCTGGAGAGGACCGGGAAGACGCGATCGCCGGGTTTGAACTGTTGAAAGAGCATCCCCGTGTGAAGCAGGAAAGGATTCATGTGTTCGGCTTTTCCAGAGGGGGAGTGATGGCCCTCCTGACAGGCATGGCATGCAGGGAAGCGGCATCAATCGTGACGTGGGGAGGCGTATCGGACATGTTCCTCACCTATGAGGAGCGAAAGGACCTCCGCAGGATGATGAAACGGGTGATCGGCGGGAGTCCAAATAAAGTACCGGAACGCTATGAATGGCGGACGCCCCTGTACGGACTGGAAGCATTGGAGGCACCCGTCCTGATCATTCACGGCGAAAAAGATCTGAACGTTTCCGTCGAGCATGCATATAGATTAGAAAAAAGGCTGAAAGAGTTGGGAAAACCGGTTTACTCCCACATCTTCAAAGATTTCACACATTACTTTCCCCCGCGGAAAAATCAAGAGATTGTCTCCATGCTATCGGCATGGATGAAAAAACAATGAGAACAAAAGGATGGCTGACGATATGGGCATGGGCTTAGAATTAAATACGATGATTGTGACAAAAGGAAGAGAAGTGAGGAAGGAAGAAAACCTTTTCTCCCTGCAAAAGGACGGATACCGCCTTTATCCAATGCATGTGCCGATCGACGTGAGAAAGACGAAGCACAGTGATCCGAGCGGCTACGGCAGGATTGAAAAGATGGAATGGAAGGATGAACAAACGACGATCCTGTATCGGTTGATTTCACTGAATTCGACGAATTAAAAAAGACCAAGAGACAGGACCGAGTTCTCCTCCACAAAATGGCATAGGCTAAGACATAAAAAAATCCGAATGGATTCGATTCTCAGAAAAGAGTTTCGAAGCACCATTCGGATTTTACTTTAGTTAAAGAACGATTGTCCCAGCCCTTTTAATGAATTTCTTCATACAGGAGATAGCGGTTATCCTTCGTTTGGGCAATCAAATATTGTTTATGATCCTTTACAGAATAAATCGGGGTCCCTTCCGGCAGCGTATTTGTCGTGAAATCATTGACCGGATGATACTTCGTTTCAATCTTTTCTTTGATGGCGCCGATTTTCTCATCAAGGGTCAGCTTCTTTTCTACAGAAACCTTTACATATTCCTTATCCCCCACCACCATCATATCCCCGTAACCGCATAACTCATACGATGCAGGCTTTTTCTCCCCGCAGGCGCTTAAAACCGATATGCACAACAATAAGACCAACAGCCGCTTCATGTTCATCCTCCTTAGCTCATTCTTCACATATTCAAAGGATATTCAGGCTTGTACGGGAAGATGTTAATTTTTTTAGGGTGTTATCGTATAAATTGTTGTTATTAATAGGGGTTAGTGTGAGCGTCTGAGGTAATTTGAGACTAGGGAATAATGGTTTTTATCTTCGATGGTTGATTCTCGCTGCAGATGCTCGACTCCTGCGGGAACTGATGGACAGGTGAGACCCCGCAGGACGCAGTCCGAGGAGGCTCACCGCCATCCCCGCGGAAAGAGAGCATCTGTAGCGGAAATCAACCGCACCTCGCTTGTCTAAAAGCCACAATGTTTACGAAAACATCCATTTTTTAAAATGGTGCACTCTGCCATGGAGTCTGGGGAAGAAGAAATCAGGTTGAGACTCATTCAAGACTCTTGGCACGGAATGCCTCTGTTCCCGCGCAACGTGGAAACAACGAATACAGCCTATCAAAAAATCACCCGATCCCCTAAAAATAACTACCCCAAAACCTGGTAATTATGTTAACTTATAATTATAGAAAGTTTACATATAGAGAGGGGTATGAACATGAATGGTGAGAAATTAAGGGTGATTCTCCACTGTGCGATTTTTGCGGCAATTACAGGGATTTTTGCACAAATAGAAATACCGCTGCCGCTCGTGCCGATCAGCGGTCAAACGTTGGCGGTAGGTTTAACGGCAACCATCCTCGGAAGCAGGTATGGTGCGTTCTCTTTAATGGGTTACGCGGCACTGGGGGCCGTCGGTGTTCCTGTATTTGCTGGATTCAGCGGAGGGGCCCACGTCCTTGTCGGTCCGACCGGAGGATATATTTTCGGCTTTATTGCAGCGGCATATGTCACCGGTTTGATTTTAGAGAAAACGAGATTCACGATTCCGATGGCGATGCTTGCCAATACTGCCGGAATGGTCATCACGCTCATCCTTGGTGCAATCCAGCTGAAATATGTGGCTGATCTTAGCTGGGCACAGGCGATGGCTGCAGGCGTGTATCCGTTTATCGTCGTCGGCCTAATCAAAGCGTTCCTTGCAAGCTGGATCGGGATCACCGTAAGAAAGCGCCTCGTGCAGGCCAAATTGATTCCAGCCCGCAAAGTGGCCGTATAAAGAAAAAAGTTGGCCCTGAGTAGGGTCAACTTTTTTCTATTGATGAAATTTATATAGGGACCAATAACCGATATCCTTAAAGCCGATCCGCTTATAGATCTTCCCTGCTTCAGGATTATCATAAAACAAACAGAGCTCTTTTCCTTCTTCTAACACGTCACGGCAAAGCTTCGTCATACAGTCAGTCGCATAGCCCTGTTTCTTGTATTCGGGATGGGTGCACACGGCGACGATCATGGCAGACAGGCTGTTTTCAGCAGTAGTGGAAGCAGAAGATACAAACATTCCGTCTTTCTCCACATAATAGCTTCTGGACACGCCGGCTTCCATGCTGTGCTTTCTTTTTTCAACGGTGAAATCGCCGCCGCTGAATTCAGGGATGCTATTGAGGAGTGCCACGAGCCTGGGAATATCCGTGAGGTCCGCTTCCTTCACATGAGGCAGTGGAGAATGGGACATCATCGAAGTACTGTCACATTTGGCATAGTGCATATGCCGCTTTGATTTTATCGACCGTGTCAAGAACGGTTCCACCTCTGATACAACCCGTTTTAGTCCAGACATGATGCCATAGTCTTCGGTTCCGTTAATGATGGAAGCGAAGCCTTCCGCATCGAATTCCCCAACAGCGAAAGGGATGAAATTTTCCCGGTACTTAAGCAGTACGCCCCTCAAATTTTCTTCGTCGTCGAAGTCTCCCCAGATTTTTTGGAAGTCCTGCTCATAACCGAATGCCTCGATGTCACCGATGATGAACAAATTCTCCGCCGGCTGCTGATGAATGAGACGTTGGCATAGCTCATGATCCTTCTCTGTCAGCTGTCTGATCATCTTTATTCCCCCTGTGAATTTTAATCAATATTATAACAAAATTAGTAATATTTAGTAAAGAAGTATTTTAGTAGGAGATTGAGGAAGTCGCATCTGCAGCGAGGATCAACCATCGAAGATAAAAACAAAAAATTCATTGGATAAATAAACTGCTTATTCATCATCTGAATAGTAGTGATAAACGTCATTCAGGTACACTACTCTTGATTCATCGTTATGGCAATTTTATTACTCCAAAGTCTCAGATTTCCGAAAATGCTCACATTAACGTCTAATAATAGCAACCATCTTTGCAAAAACAGCCTTTTTCTTAAAACCAATCACAGCCAAGTTTTAAAATCAGCAAAATAGGGAATCTTAGGAGCAATAACAGTTGTAAGGAGGAAAAGACATGCTTTGGACCATCATTGGTATTTTACTGGTTCTATGGTTACTTGGATTAATATTCAAAATCGGCGGAGCTATCATCCATATCTTACTGATCATCGCCGTTGTCGTATTTTTATTTAACCGCATCACCGGCCGAAAGAAAGGTTTGTAGCGGTACATGAAGAAGGTCCGTCCCTCGTGAATGAGGGACGGACCTTTCAGTTTGTTCATTATTTTACGGATGGTCCGCCTTGTTGCTGGATGTCTGAAGGGACGTTGGAGAATTTTTTAAAATTCTCGTTGAATTTGTGAGCAAGTTCTCTCGCTTTTGTTTCATAGGCGGTTTCATTTGACCATGTTTTCTTCGGTTGAAGGACTTCATCAGGAACCCCAGGGACGTGGACAGGGATATTTAAGCCGAAGATGTCATCTTTCACCGTTTCTACATTTGTCAATTCTCCTTCAAGGGCAGCTTGGATCATGGCACGGGTGTATGGTAATTTCATACGGTTACCGACTCCGTACTCACCGCCGGTCCATCCTGTGTTCACAAGGAAGACCTGGGCATTATGCTCATCGATCTTTTTGCCGAGCATCTCTGCATAGCGCGTTGCCGGAAGCGGCAGGAATGGAGATCCGAAGCATGTCGAGAACGTTGCTTGCGGCGAAGTGATGCCACGTTCCGTACCTGCCAGCTTTGATGTATATCCGCTCAGGAAGTGGTACATCGCCTGTTCTTTCGTCAGCTTGCTGATCGGAGGCAGTACGCCGAAAGCATCCGCAGTCAGGAAGACGATTGTATTAGGGTGTCCTGCGATACTTGGTTCCACGATATTTTCCATCGCTTGAAGGGGGTACGCAGCACGTGTGTTTTCAGTCAGGGAATTATCTTCGTAATCAGCTATGCGTGAATGGTCGTCAAGCACGACGTTTTCAAGCACCGAACCGAAACGGATCGCATCAAAGATCTGCGGCTCTTTTTCACGGGTGAGCCCGATGCATTTTGCGTAGCAACCGCCTTCAATGTTGAAGACGCCATTCGGTGACCAGCCGTGTTCATCGTCCCCGATTAAACGGCGGTTTGAATCAGCAGAAAGGGTCGTTTTTCCTGTGCCTGACAGGCCGAAGAACAGAGCCACATCACCTTCGCGGCCAACGTTCGATGAGCAGTGCATGGAAAGGATGTCGGATTCAGGAAGCACATAGTTCATGACAGAGAAGATCGATTTCTTCATCTCTCCAGCATATTCCGTTCCACCGATCAACACGATTCTTCTTTCAAATGATACAATGATGAAAGTTTCCGAATGTGTACCGTCCACAGCAGGATCTGCTTTGAAATTCGGTGCCGACACGACAGTGAATTCAGAGAGGTGATCCTTCAGCTCGTCTTCAGTCGGGCGGATGAAGAGTTGGTGGGCAAAAAGGTTATGCCAGGCGAGTTCGTTGATCACCTGGATTGGTAATCTATGTTTCGGATCTGCTCCTGCAAACCCTTTGAAAGAGAAGACTTCTTCTTTTTCCTTTAAGTATTCAATGACTTTCGTATATAATTTATCGAAGGATTCCGGGGAGATCGGTTGATTGACTGAACCCCACTCAATCTTATCCTTGGTGGATGGTTCTTCTACAATGAATTTATCCTTAGGAGAGCGTCCTGTGTATTTACCAGTTTCTGCTCTGACTGCCCCTGATGATGTTAAAACGCCTTCATTTCGCTGAAGGACTTTTTCAACTAGTTGAGAAACAGATAATTGTTCCTGAATATTTTGACCGTTAAGTAATTCCATTAATTCATTAGACATGCTCACTGAATTCATTCGAACCCTTCCTTTATATAAATTTAATGATCTCGCTTTCTTCACAAAAATAGTATAACACAATTGGATCATTAGTCTATACTATTTGAGTAATTTTATATGGTGTTTCCAATTTGTCACATTTTTCATACGGGCAAACGGGGTTTCTTCTTATATATATGTAGAGTTCGTCCGAATGTTTAGCCTCAAGGTGGAAATAGGGTGTTTCACTCGTATTTGAAGCGATGCAAAATAGGCTGAAGCTTGGTTAAACCTGTCAGCGGAAAAAAAGTTGACACCCTTTGTCCTAACCGTTATCATTGTTCCTTGAACGGATACTCTTATCCTGAGCTGGTGGAGGGAGCAGACCCTATGAAACCCAGCAACCTGCTAAATAGTAAATGGATCTTTTCTGTTTGAAACAGATCTGATTAAGCGAAGGTGCTAAACTGAGGCAAGGTTAAAGAACCTTGAACGATAAGAGAGAAAAGGCGCGGCTATGATCTGAAACCTTTCCTCTGATGCTGAATGGGGAAGGTTTTTTTCTGTTTATAGTGGACCAAACGCACATAAACCACGATTTTTTTATAAAAAAAACGTGTTTACTTCATACTACTTAGGGAATGAGTACCGTATCTGTTTAATGTTTTGTCGGATGGATATCTGACAACTACGCTTAAGGAGGAACCTTGATGTCAACTAAACGTCGTCTGTTTACATCTGAGTCCGTAACCGAAGGACATCCAGATAAAATTTGTGACCAAATTTCTGATTCAATTCTTGATGCAATTCTTACAAATGATCCGAATGCCCGTGTGGCATGTGAAACATCCGTTACAACGGGTCTTGTGCTTGTTGCTGGTGAAATCACTACTAACACGTATGTCGATATTCCAAAAATCGTTCGTGAAACAATCCGTGAAATCGGCTATACACGTGCGAAATATGGCTTTGATGCTGAAACATGTGCAGTGCTGACATCAATCGATGAGCAATCTGCAGATATCGCTCAAGGTGTTGACCAGGCACTTGAAGCACGTGAAGGTCAAATGTCTGAAGAAGAAATCGATGCAATCGGTGCAGGTGACCAAGGATTGATGTTTGGATTCGCTTGTAACGAAACGAAAGAGCTTATGCCTCTTCCGATTTCCCTTGCACACAAAATTTCCCGTCGTCTGACAGAAGTGCGTAAAGAAGAAATCCTTCCTTACCTTCGTCCAGATGGAAAAACACAAGTAACAGTTGAATATGATGAAAACGATAAACCGGTCCGCATCGACACGATCGTTATCTCTACTCAGCATCACCCGGAAGTGACGCTTGAGCAAATTCAGCGTAACCTGAAAGAATATGTTATCGATCCGGTTGTACCTGGCGAATTGATCGACGAAAATACAAAATACTTCATCAACCCGACTGGCCGCTTCGTTATCGGTGGACCACAAGGTGATGCAGGATTGACTGGCCGTAAGATCATCGTTGACACTTACGGCGGATATGCCCGTCACGGTGGCGGTGCATTCTCCGGTAAGGATGCTACGAAAGTTGACCGTTCAGCAGCGTATGCAGCACGTTATGTTGCAAAGAACATCGTAGCAGCGGGACTTGCCGACAAATGTGAAGTTCAACTTGCGTATGCAATCGGTGTTGCTAAACCAGTATCGATTTCAGTTGATACGTTTGGAACAGGAAAAGTATCTGAAGACGTCCTGATCGACGTTGTCAGCAACAACTTTGACCTTCGTCCTGCAGGAATCATCAGAATGTTAGACCTTCGTCGTCCGATCTACAAGCAGACAGCTGCTTACGGACACTTTGGCCGTAACGACATCGATCTTCCTTGGGAGCGTACAAACAAAGCTGAAGCGTTAAAAGCAGCAGCGTTAGGCGAATAGAGAAGACAAAAAAGACCAACACTTTTCTGGTGTTGGTCTTTTTGATGTTGGGATGAAAAAAGGAACCTTCTTCTTTGTAAATATTCCATGAGTAATTCCATGAAGGAAAGGGTATCCCAAGTATAGGAAGTTAAATCGGTTCGATGTTCTTATAATATTGCCCTTTTTCCGCATACTCCCGTGAAATGCGCGTCATTTCACTTATATCATGCTCATTCAGCTCCCTTACGACTTTGGCCGGGCGACCGAAGGCGAGCGTGTTGGGCGGGATGACTTTCCCTTGAGGGACAAGGCTTCCGGCCCCGATGAAAGCTCCTTCACCGATTTCGGCGTTATCGAGAATGATCGATCCCATACCGATCAAAGCCTTTTTCCGGATCTTGCAGCTATGTAGGATCACGCCATGGCCAACCGTCACTTGATCTTCAAGGATGAGAGGGTTGTTTGGGCTCTGATGAAGGACCGAGTTATCCTGGATATTCACCTTATTGCCGATTTTAGTCGGAGCGACATCCCCCCTGATCACAGTGTTGAACCAAATACTGGACTCTTCACCGATTTCCACATCACCGGTAATGGTCACGTGATCGGCGATATAGGCAGACTCAGCGATGACCGGTTTTTTATCATAGTATGGATAAAGCATTTTTCACTACCCCTTTCAATATTATTTATTATAATAATGGTAGCAGAATTCAATCATATAGAGAACTACAAAGGAGGATTTGCCATGTGGAAATGGGAATCAGATCAAGAGGCAAAGGCAGTCATCGTCATCATTCATGGAGCAATGGAACATCATGGCCGGTACGGCTGGCTCATTGAAATGTGGCGTTCAGCAGGATTTCACGTCATCATGGGGGATCTTCCCGGTCAGGGGATGACATCCCGCAGTCAGAGGGGACATATCGATGCCTTTGATGACTATATTATAGAAGTGAAGGACTGGGTGCAGGCAGCCTATCAATTCGATCTGCCAGTGTTTATGATCGGTCACAGCATGGGGGGGCTCATCGCCGTCAGGATGCTGCAGGAATCCCATGTGAACCTGGCAGGTGTTGTCCTGTCTTCCCCGTGTCTCGGACTTGTCACGAAACCGAGCAAACCAATTGAGCTTTTGTCCCACGGACTTAATAAAATCGCACCCATGGTGAAATTTCCATCGGGACTTACGATTGATATGGCGACAAGAAACGCTGACGTACGTGAAATCGACAGCAATGATTCGCTCTACATCACCAAGGTGTCAGTCCGCTGGTACAGGGAACTCTCCCAAGCGATAAAACTGGCGTTTATGAACCTTGAAAAAATGCCCGACGTACCCCTTCTTGTCCTACAGGCCGGGGATGATAAGATCGTTGATAAAAAAGCGGTGAAGAAATGGTTCAATGAACTTTCTTTATCCGAAATGCATTACAAAGAATGGCCAAAATGCTATCATGAAATTTATAATGAACCGGAAAGAGAAGAAATCTTTGAGTACTCTAAAACATTCATAGAAAGCCGGCTGAAGGCGCTGGGTTATATTTTGTAAAAGAGGTGGACGTATTGGCGATTCCGAATGATCCCTTTTCCTTGATGACAAAGATATACCGTACGGTTTTTCCGATTGTGCACAGGGAGCTAGATGCCTGGAAGCAAAAAGCGGAAGCCATTCCGAATGAAGAGCTGAGACATCAGGCACTTGCGAGTATCGAGCATAAGACGTTCCATTGTGAAGGAGGGTCGATCCTTTCTCTGCTTTCACTCGGTAAAAAAGCAGACACGATCCGTTTCATCGTCGCTTATCAGACAATCAGTGATTATCTTGATAATTTATGCGATCGCAGTGTATCACTCGATCCGGATGATTTCGCCCTCCTTCATCAATCGATGAAAGACGCCCTGACAGTAGGCGCTGTGCCGGTCAATTACTATGCATTAAGGACAGACCAGGATGACGGAGGTTACCTGAAAGACCTGGTGCTCACCTGTCAATCCGTCCTGGGATCATTGGAGCACTACGACAGCATACGGCCCGACCTGCTTCAGCTATGCGAATACTACTGCGACTTGCAGATACATAAGCATGTGATCAAAGAAGAAAGGGTGGGAAGGCTGAAAAGCTGGTTTGAAACCCACCGGAAGAACCTTCCCGACATGGACTGGTACGAGTTCTCCGCCTGTTCAGGTTCCACACTCGGCATCTTCTGCTTAGTGTCTTATGCATCAAGGAACGACTTTCAGCCTTCGTATACGGAGAAGATCAAACAGGGCTATTTCCCGTATATTCAAGGACTTCATATCCTGCTTGATTATTTCATCGATCAGGATGAGGATCATGAGGAAGGGGATTTGAACTTCTGCTTTTACTATGAAAATGATGAGCACCTGAAAGAACGGCTCCTTCATTTTCTTCATAAAGCGGACGAGCATACCCATCAGCTTCCCCATGCCCACTTTCACCGCCTCATCAACAAAGGGCTCATAGGCGTCTACCTGTCCGACAATAAAGCCACCACCCAGCCCAAAGTACAATCCTTCTCCAAACAATTCATCGGAGAAGCCGGCTGGATCACCAGATTCTTCTTCCTGAACGGGAAAATATACCGAAAATGGAGAAACCGCAAAAAAACATCCTAAATAAACGTACAAAAGAGGGACGGACCTTCGAAATAATTTTCGAGGTCCGTCCCTCTTTTTGTAGCATTTATAAACAGAGTAAGTACCATTTTTATACATTTTTCAACCACGAAATCAGGAAGTTAGTGATGAAAGACCCAGTCGGAATTCATCGAAAAACCCTCCTAAATATCTAATTTCAGAGAAATTTGTAAGTCTTTATATTCAATTGATATCTGAATATATTTACTTTTCTGAATACCGGAGTATATTGTAACTAATGTTGAAAATTAGTACATATTTAAGGGGGAATAGGTTTGAAATCTCGCAAAGTGTTATCGATGGCGATGGCAGCCGCTTTGAGCGTGGGAGCGTTCACCGTACCTGCAGCGGCTTCGACCACAGTACCGGAAAATGTGTTAGCGAAGCCGACGGTGAAAAATACTCATTCACATGGAGAGGGTCCTTTCGACTTAGCGATCGCGAATGAAGAAAAGCTGATCGAAATGTTACAGAAGAGTGGTAAGTTATCCAAAAATGCTTCCGCAGGACAAGCTGAAAAAGCAGTACAAAAGTTTTTGAAGGAGAAATCAGAAGGCTTGAAAGAGCTGGAAGATGACGGCGAACTAAAGGAAGAAAAAGAGAAAATCAGAAAAGATATCCAAAAACATAAGAGGGGTCATAAGTTCAAAGGAAAGAGAAGGAACCTAGATCCTGTTGAGGAAGAGGAGTACAACGGAGAAGTAAGAACCGATAAAGTCCTCGTATTGCTCATGGAGTTCCCGGATTATCCTCATAATTCCATTACTGAGGAAGAGTCGGATATGTACTACAAGGATTATACGAAAGAGCATTATCAGGACATGGTATTCGGAGAGAACGGATATACCGGTCCAAACGGTGAAAACCTCATTTCGATGAAACAATTTTATGAGCAGCAGACAAACGGTGCATATTCTGTCGAAGGAGAGGTAGCCGGCTGGTATGAGGCTTCCAAACCTGCAGCAGCATACGGAGGAAATGATCCTGCAAGAGGGGACAATGATATGGACGCACGCGGTCTTATTAAAGAAGCCCTTGAGGCAGCGGCAAATGACCCTGATGTAGACTTGTCTGATTATGATCAGGAAGACCGCTATGATCTTGACGGGGACGGAAATACCCGTGAACCGGATGGCCTGGTCGACCACTTAATGGTCGTGCATTCAGCAGTTGGGGAAGAAGCCGGGGGAGGTAATCTCGGTGAAGATGCAATCTGGTCACACCGTTGGAATCTTGGTGGCGTCTTCCCTGTTGAGGGTACAGAAACCGACGTACCGTATTGGGGCGGTCAAATGGCTGCTTACGATTATACAGTCCAGCCTGCTGACGGTGCAGCCGGCGTGTTCTCCCATGAATACGGTCATGATTTAGGGTTGCCTGATGAATATGATACACAGTATACAGGCCAAGGAGAAGCAGTCGCCTATTGGTCGATCATGGCAAGTGGAAGCTGGGCAGGTAAAGTGCCTGGCACGGAGCCGACCGGTTTCAGTGCATGGTCTAAGGAATTCCTGCAGGCTGCGCATGGCGGGAATTGGCTGGATTATGCGGAAGTTAATCTAGAGGATATTAATAGAAGAGGTATTGACGTTTATCTCGATCAAGCAAACACGAAAGGGACAAATGCGGATGCCCTGAAGATCAATCTTCCTGATAAAGAAACGCAGGTGAACACACCGTTTAGCGGCAAATATGAGTACTTCAGTGGAAGCGGAAATGATCTGGACAATTCAGCAGTCATGAACGTAGATTTGACTGCTGTCGATACTGCAGAACTGACATTCAAAGCATGGTACGACATTGAACTGGACTGGGATTATGGTTCTGTTCAAGTGAGCGAAGACGGTGAACATTGGACAAGTATCCAAGGGAACCTGACAACAGATTCCAACCCATACGATCAAAATCCTGGTCACGGAATTACCGGTAAATCGGATGGATGGGTGGATGCGTCGTTTGATTTAAGTGCGTACGCTGGTAATAATGTTCAAGTGAAAATCAATTATTGGACAGACGGGGCTGCTGTTAATCCGGGTCTTTATGTAGACGAGATCACCGTCACGGCAGACGGTGCAGCAGTGTTCACGGATGGTGCAGAAGGTGAACCGAAACTGACGCTCGAAGGCTTCACTAAAAATGATGGAATCAATACTTCCAAGCACTACTACCTGTTGGAATGGAGAAACCATCAGGGAGTGGATGAAGGATTGGCCAACATCCGCCGTGGAGACAGCCTGATGACCTATGATCCGGGTCTGATCATCTGGTATGCAGATGAAAAATACGGGGATAACTGGACGGGAGCCCATCCTGGTGAAGGATTCCTCGGAGTCGTGGATGCCGATCAGCATGAGCTGAAGTGGAGCGACAATACGATGGCTTCAACACGCTATCAAATCCATGATGCAGCATTCAGTCTTGATAACTCTAAGAAAATGTTCCTAGATTACCGCGAGTTATTGGGTCTGACGCTTGTTGACAGGGATACCCGCAGAAACCCTGAATTCTACGATAAGAGAAGCTACCTGAATGAGAAGATGCCAGACGCCGGTCGTAACGTTCCTAAATATGGCCTGAAAATCAAAGTGACAGGTCAAAGTAAAGACCGTTCAGTCGGAAGAATTGAAATCAGCAGAAGGTAATAGTAGAAGATTGAAACCCGAGCCTTCAAACGAATAGGAAAAACCGAACGATCATTCGAAATTCTTTATTGAAAATCGAATGCGTTCGGTTTTTTTGTGTATAGATGAGACGAACATGACAACAGGCAAGATCGAGCATTTGTTTGACGGGCAAAACCACCTGAAAGCGGTGCCTGTCACGAAAAAATCCAGCGGTGGTACAACACGGTCTGGTATAAGTCCCGATCCCTTAAGCACGAAATTGGACATTGTATTCCAGGAAATTGATAATAATAGTCACATCAATCAAAGGAGATGTCCATTTTGACTATCAAGTTAAGTGTATTAGATCAGTCACCGATTTCAGAAGGAATGAGCCCCCAAGAGGCTTTACAACATACAGTTCAATTGGCAAAGCATACAGAGAAATTAGGATTCGAACGGTTCTGGGTATCCGAGCACCATGACTCCACAGGACTTGCAGGTTCTTCACCTGAAGTATTGATCGCCCACCTGGCCCAGCATACCTCAAGGATCCGTGTCGGTTCAGGAGGCGTGATGCTCCCCCACTATTCTTCTTACAAAGTAGCGGAAAACTTCCGGCTGCTTGAAGCGTTGAATCCGGATCGGATCGATTTAGGGCTTGGAAGGGCACCAGGGGGCATGCCGATGGCGACGATGGCCCTCCATGATGGAAAACCACGGGACGTGAACAGATATCCGGAACAAATCGACGATCTTCTCGGCTATTTGACCGACTCCCTGCCTGATACCCATCCGTATCAAGGATTGACCGCCGCTCCAAGGATCAGCGGGATGCCTGAAGTGTGGATGCTCGGGTCCAGTCCGTCAAGCGCGATGCTCGCGGCCCAAAAGGGGCTTCCGTATACGTTTGCCCAGTTCATTAACGGTGAGGGCGGCCCTCAATATACAGAGATGTACAGAAATAACTTTGTTCCTTCTGAATATGCAAAGGAACCGAAAAACATCGTGGCGGTGTTCGCCGTTTGCGCAGAAACCGATGAAGAAGCGGAAAGAGTGGCATCGAGCATCGACCTGGCGATTCTGATGATCGAGCAGGGCATGCGCTCAAACGGAACGCCGAGCCCTGAAAAAGCAGCCGCATACCAATACTCCCCATTCGAAGAAATGAGGGTGCGGGAAAACCGCAAGCGTATGGTGGTGGGCAACCCTAAGAAGGTGAAAGAAGAGCTGCTCCGTCTCAGTGAGCACTACCAAACCGATGAAATCATGCTCGTCAGCATCACCTACGACTTCCAAGATAAATTAAAATCCTTCGAGCTGATCGCGAAGGAACTGTTATAGAAATAGGGACGGACCTCACGCATGAGGTCCGTCCCTATTGTTTATCTTTTCTCCAACGCCACGATGAATGGTGGGTTGTTGAGCTGGTTCATGAATTGGTAGCGGAGGACGTGAACGTAGTTCTGGTCCAGTTTTTCGACATAGCGGAGGAGGTAGTCCCGCTCGACTGCCCCCTCTGGGTGTCCGTGGTAGATGACCAGGACGAGGATCCCTTCTGGTGCCATCATTTCCAAAATTTGATTCAGGGCGAGGATCGTCGTTTTCGGACGGGTGACGATTTCCTTGTCGCCTCCAGGCAAGTAACCGAGATTGAAAATCGCGCCGGTCACTTTCCCGTGATGGACAGGAGGGATGACATTCATGACCGTTTCATGGCCCTGGTGAAAGAGCGTCACCCGATCGGCCAGCTCATGGGTGATCAGCTGCTCCTTCGTATGTTCAATGGCATCTTCCTGTATATCAAAGCCGTATACACGGCCATTTTCCCCTACCAATCGTGCAAGGAACAATGTGTCATGTCCGTTTCCGAGGGTGGCATCGATGGTGATGTCACCGGGTTTGACCGCCCGTTCCAGGAGCAGTCGTGCAAAAGGTAAGATTCGATCTAATTTCATGCTTTCACATCCACTTTATAATATTTTCCCTGCCAGCTGTCCCGGCGTTTGAGTTCGTCGTCGATCGCATTCAACACGCTCCACTTGTTCACACTCCACATCGGTCCGATCATGAGGTCGATAGGTCCGTCCCCGGTGATGCGGTGGACGATCATGTCGGGAGGGATGATTTCAAGCTGGTCGCAGACCAATCGGACGTAGGCGTCGAAATCCATGAAATCGAGGAGTCCTTTTTCATATTGCTTGACCATCGGTGTTCCTTTCAGGAGGTGAAGGAGGTGAATCTTGATTCCCTGTACGTCGAGTTTTGCCACTTCACGTGCGGTTTCCATCATCATGTCTTCGTCTTCCTGTGGAAGTCCGTTAATGATATGGGAGCAGACGCGTATCCCGTGCTTGCGCAATTTGGCGACGCCTTCCTTGTAACACTCATAATCATGGGCCCGGTTGATCAGGTCTGCCGTTTTTTCGTGAACGGTCTGAAGGCCGAGCTCGACCCATAAATAGGTCCGTTCATTCAGTTCAGCCAGATACTCAACCACGTCGTCGGGCAGGCAGTCTGGCCGTGTGGCGATTGAAATCCCTACCACCCCGTCTTGCTTCAGGACCGATTCGTACTTTTCCCTGAGTTCTGCAACCGGTGCATGGGTATTGGTGAACGCCTGGAAATAAGCCATATATTTTCCGTCTTTCCACTTATTGTGCATTCTGTCTTTGATGTCATTGAACTGTTTCTCCAAGGGATCAACCCTGCTTCCTGCAAAGTCCCCTGACCCTGCCGCACTGCAGAAAGTGCAGCCGCCGTGTGCGACGGTGCCGTCCCTGTTCGGGCAGTCGAAGCCTCCGTCCAGGGCAACCTTAAATACTTTATGTCCAAAATGGTTCCGTAAATGATAGTTCCACGTATGATATCGCTTGGAATCTGTGGCATATGGAAATGGGTTTGTGCCGATGACAAACACCTCCTGCTTTCAATGTGTTAAAGCGTATGTATTGGATACGTTCAAAAAAGATTTTATCACGAACAAGGGTACAAATGTATCCTGTGGAGAGAAATAGGCGAAGATTACCACTTCTGAATGCACGGATAGAGCCCAAACTAAGATGTAGGAGAGGAAGGATGTCCCCTGACTCTTCAATATGTACAGTCAAGGAGGTAGTCGAAATGGCAACAAGGAATTCGATTGATGAATGCATGCAAAAGTGTGAAGATGCCATTCGTTACGCCCAGGAACAATATAAGTCAGGATCACAGCAGGAGCACTATCATGATGCCGAGTATACCCAGGCACTGCAGCAACTTGAGGCGGCGGTCAATGACGTGGCACACCTTGCCAACAGCGCAAATGCCCAGCAGCGGGACCAATTGCACCGGATGAGGCTTCAGCTTCAGTCACTGCAAAATGACATGATACTGCTGGATCATGACCCGAATGTAGTAGGAGGTAAATTACATTGACGACAAGATCGAATCAAAACAACCCTGAACAAAAGACCCGCAGTGATTTCCGGAAGCTGGATACGGAATTCGGTGCCGAACGGAATCCTGTGAAGGAAGCGAAACAGCGTTATGAGAAACAGGGGCAACCGGTCAGGTCAGATCATCATAACGGAAAATAATTGCCGATTGATCCAGGGGGCCTTCACGGGACCCCTGGATTTTTGATGGATATGGGTAATAAATAATGGTTGCTCCCTTCTTTCAAAAGGAGTAAAATTCTTTTGGGACTCGAAATAAATGGGGAGGGGGCATGGTTATGCCAAAATCATTGTGGCTGCTTGTGATTGGGATGATGGTCAATGTGACAGGGGCTTCTTTTTTATGGCCGCTGAATACGATTTACCTTCATGAAAATTTAGGGAAATCTCTTTCTGTCGCAGGATTTGTCCTGATGCTGAATGCCGGGGCAAGTGTCATCGGTAATCTGATCGGGGGTACCCTTTTTGATAAAGTCGGGGGATATCGTTCGATTTTAACGGGCATCACTATCACCCTGATGGCCTTGATCGGCATGAATGTGTGGCAGGGGTGGCCTTATTACGTCATCTTCTTGACGATTGTCGGATTTGGTTCCGGGATCGTTTTTCCATCCATGTACGCCATGGCAGGTTCGGTTTGGCCGGAAGGCGGTCGGAAAGCCTTCAATTCTGTCTATGTCGCACAGAATATCGGTGTGGCAGTAGGCGCTGCCCTTGGGGGATTCATCGCTTCCTTTTCATTTCATTATATATTTATTGCCAATCTTAGTATGTATATCGTCTTTTTCTTCATCGCCTTTTTCGGATACAGGGGCATCTCCGTTCACGGTCACACCTCTGTCTTGAATGAATCCAAAGTAATCAGGGACAAAGCGAAGCTGAAGGCACTGCTCTTCATTTGTGCAGCGTATTTACTGTGCTGGGTCGGTTATGTGCAATGGCAGTCGACCATTGCGACGTACACGCAGGAAATCAATATCACCCTGAAGCAATACAGTTTATTATGGACGATCAACGGTGCCTTGATCGTGCTTGCTCAACCGCTTCTATCAAAAGTAATCAAGAAGTTCGAACACAATTTAAAGCTGCAAATTATGATCGGTACGTTGATTTTCATGATATCATTCGGCGTTGCATCGGTGGCTGATGCATTCCAGGGCTTTGCCCTTGCCATGGTCATCCTGACGATAGGCGAAATGCTCATCTGGCCGGCGGTCCCGACGATTGCAAGCTCCCTTGCACCAAAGGGGAGAGAAGGTTTTTATCAGGGGATCGTCAACAGTACGGCAACAGGAGGCAGGATGATCGGACCGTTTATCGGCGGGGTGCTCGTCGATGCCTTCAGCATGCAAATCCTGTTTATGACACTGATTGCCTTCTTCGCTGTTTCCTTATGGATCAGCAGCCAATACGACCGGCCTTTAAAAAAGAAGGGGCACGTATCTGCTTCCCTGCATCATTGAAGATAACGAAAAACCCCCGGATTCCACCGGGGGTTTGTTTTTTACCATATAAAAAGGGCTCCCGTTTCCTACGGAAGCCCACTTGCAAAAAATTGAGGCGAGAGATCAGCAAACGCCACATCGTTTGTTGTCACAAGGACGTGATCCTCGACTTACACAATTCAGCTCATCGCTATATTAGAATAGCACAGGGTCTATGAGAACGCAAGACTATTTTCATCAAAAATCAGAAGGAACGTTGGACCATCATTTTTTGAGCCAATATTTTATCAACGGTCCGGTGTTTCCAAACACAGGGTCAAGGTGAGGGAGTGGAACGTTTTTAATGTCGATCAACACGCTCGGCCGTTCCCGCAAAGCCCCTTTTTTAAGATTGGACTCGACGCCGTCCGGATAGGCGCCTGCCACTGTGAAGTCCCCGCTTGCAGACAAACATTTATGGCCTGTGCCTGCCGGAAGGATGATCACATCCCCTTGTTCGATGGTTACTTCTTCCCCCATTTCACCACCGAGGAGGACCGTTGCCTGTCCTCTTATGACGCCCAGTACTTCATGGGCATTGCTATGATAATGGTGGTAATCATATATTCCATTTGTCCAACTGTTGAGCCAATGATTTCGGTTGAATATCTTTTCGGCGTCAGGAGAAGGATCAAGGGCATTTCGGTAAATTAGCACGGGCAGATCAGGGTTATTAGGGATGATTCCATCGTCTTCGAAATAAAAAATTTTCAGCTCTGCGATTTTCATCCTTTCATTCCTCCATTCATTGTTAAGAAGATTCCCCTTTCCTCCGCTAAATAAACTCATTCTTCATCAGTAATTGAAAAAAATGGCAGAAGAGATCCGTTTTTGTCGGAAGTGTATGTGCTACTATAGGATGAGGTATTCCTTTTTGAGATGAAGGGGGCGGATGGAAATGAGCAGCTTACTGAAAAAGGTATCGGTCGAAATGATTGAAATCATTCTTGAGAACGCTTTCGAATGGCTGGTGGTTGTGGACAGCGAAGGAGATATCATCTATATCAATGATAATTACTGCAAATTCCTCGAGGTCGAAAGAGAGAAGGCGATAGGCACTCATGTGACGAATGTGATCGAAAATACAAGGATGCACCTTGTCGCCCGTACTGGAAAAGAAGAAGTGGCCGATCTTCAGTACATTAAAGGGAACTATATGATCGCCAACCGCATCCCGATTGTGGTGGATGGCACCGTGATCGGGGCATTCGGGTCGGTCATCTTCAGGGACACGAGTGAATGGATGCAGATGAGTACACATGTGAAAAATATGATGTCAAAAATTCAAAGCTACATACAAGACATCAACACCGGGGTGAAATATTCATTGAATGACATCATCGGTGAATCCCCAGGGATGATTGAATTGAAGGATAAAGCCCAAATGATCGCCCCGAGCGATATATCGGTTTTGATCAGAGGGGAAAGCGGGACGGGAAAAGAGCTTTTTGCCCACAGCATTCACCAGCTGAGTGAAAGAAGCGGACAGCCTTTCATAAAAGTGAATTGTGCTGCGATCCCGGAACAACTGCTCGAATCAGAATTATTCGGGTATGAGGAGGGCGCATTCACAGGAGCGAAGAAGGGCGGAAAGAAAGGGAAATTCCAGCTTGCTCATAAAGGGACGTTGTTTCTCGATGAAATTGGGGATATGCCCCTGAACATGCAGGCGAAGCTTCTAAGGGTGTTGCAGGACGGGGAGATAGAGGCCGTCGGGTCGACTAAGGTCCTGCATGTAGATGTGCGGATTGTGGCCGCGACCAACCGTCCGCTGGAGAAGATGATGGAAGAAAAGAGGTTTCGAAGCGATCTCTATTACCGGATCAACGTCGTCCCTTTTCATATCCCGCCTCTCCGTGAGCGGAAGGACGATATCGAGAAACTGGCCGCTTTCTTCCTGGGGAAATTCACCAAAACTTCCGGAAAGAGAATCCATGGCTTTACAAGAGAGGTGATGGAAACTTTTCTTTCCTACAGCTGGCCAGGTAATCTCAGGGAACTTGAAAATGTCATCAACGCTTCCATTTATCTTTCCAACGGCAATGAAGTATCCCTTTCATCGCTCCCATCCTATATGAAAACAGAAAATAGGTTTGACGTGGGGTCGAAGACATTGAAAGAAATCATTGAAGACACGGAAAGGTCCGTATTGAAGCAAAGCCTGCAAACGTATCAGCAGGATAAGCGGAAGATGGCGGAGAGCTTGGGCATAAGCAAATCAAGTATGTATGAAAAATTGCACAAATATGAACTTCTTTGAAGAAATAGAAGTCCGGAAATCTGGAATGTAGTCCAAATTTCCGGACTTTTTTATGTTGGCTGAATGAATGGCGATATTGTGTCTGATTGAAGCTGTGAGTCCGGAAATCTGGAATTCGGTGACAACGCTCTCTTGTTTGTTCATTAATCTGAAAGTTGGCACAATTGTTGCATGAATAAGAGTGAGCTATTTTTTGAAAGGAGTACAGAGTTTAAAAATGTAACCGATTACAAAAAGACTTTTTGAACGTAAAGGGGGAAATATCATGTTAAGTATGATTGGTTTGATTGGCGGACTGTTATTATTGATCTTTTTAACAATGAGGGGGATGAATATCCTCGTGGTGGGGCCGATATCTGCTTTATTCGTCGCGGTCCTGAGCGGAATGCCTCTGTTCCCGCAGCTGGCGGGGGAAGGGGAAGCGGATCTTGTCACGAACTATATGTCCGGTTTCACAAGCTTTGTCGCAGCCTGGTATTTGATGTTCTTACTCGGTGCTGTATTCGGGAAAGTGATGGAAGACAGCGGGGCTGCGGATAGTGTATCCCGCTTTGTCGTAGAGAAGCTCGGGATGAAATATGCCGTATTTGCCATCGTCCTTGCGTGTGCTGTGTTGACGTATGGTGGGGTGAGCTTGTTCGTTGTGGCCTTCTCGGTTTACCCGATGGCTGTCAGCTTGTTCAAGCAGGCTGATCTGCCGAGACGTTTCATACCGGCTGCCCTGGCTTTCGGTTCGGTCACTTTCACGATGACGTCGGCCGGTTCACCGGAAATCCAGAACTGGATCCCGATTGAACACTTGGGGACAACGCCCTATGCAGGTTGGGAGGTCAGCTTGATTGTGGCCGTCTTCATGGCTGTATTCGGTTACTGGTGGTTAAAGCGTATGATCACGAAAGCGGTCAACAAGGGCGAGCGGTTCTCGGCGAGGGAAGAGGATCCGGTCAT
The DNA here is from genome assembly GCF_011398925.1 of Bacillus sp. KH172YL63. Taxonomy (NCBI): domain Bacteria; kingdom Bacillati; phylum Bacillota; class Bacilli; order Caryophanales; family Bacillaceae; genus Bacillus; species Bacillus sp. KH172YL63. The sequence goes on along the minus strand of NZ_AP022842.1, from coordinate 3,412,515 downwards.
TGATGAAGGAAGGGCGCTGCCAAACCCGTTCATGGGATTGATCCCCCTATTGGTTGTGCTTGTTCTGGCGTTCTCCTTCCATGATTCATTAAAGCAATCTGCTCTGATCATTGCCCTCCTCGGCGGGGTGATTTCTGCGTATGTGCTGAATCGCGCATACTTCAAAGGATTCTGGTCAGCAGTTTCTGAAGGAACGATCGGTGCACTCATCGCAATCGGGAACACGGCGGCCGTCGTCGGTTTCGGAGGGGTGGCAAAAGCGGTGCCGGCTTTCGCTACAGCGGTCGAGGTGATGACGAATATACCTGGATCCCCGCTCATCGGCGGAGCAATCGCGGTCAGTGTGATTGCCGGTATGACCGGTTCAGCATCGGGCGGTCAGGCGATTGCACTTCCGATTCTTGCACCCCACTATGTGGACATGGGCGTCAATCCGGAAGCCCTTCACCGGGTTGTCGCGATTTCTTCAGGTGCGCTGGATTCCCTGCCGCATAACGGCTATGTCGTTACAACGATCAGATCGATCTGTAATGAAACACATGGAGAGGCATACGGCGCTGTAGGGGCCTTGACGGTCATCGTGCCGCTGCTTGGATTGGCACTTGCCATTTTATTATTCTCATTTGGAGTAGGGATTTAAGAAAGGAGTTCTCATGGTTAAAGATAAAGTAATATTCATCACAGGTGCCGCTCAAGGAATCGGCTTTGAAATCGGAAAGGAATTTGCGGCCTCCGGTGCGAGAGTCGTCCTCACAGACCTTCAGGCTGAAGGAGCGGAGAAAGCTGCAGACAGTCTGAAAGCCCAAGGATATGAAGCAATAGGAATGCAGTGCGACGTGACCTCTGAAGAGGAACTGAAGGAGGCGCTGGACAAAACGGTAGAACATTTCGGAAGGCTTGATGTCCTCATCAATAACGCTGGATTGCAGCATGTGTCCCATATCGAAGAATTTCCGACTGAAAGATTCGAGCTTCTGCTGAAGGTCATGCTTACAGCGCCGTTTGTCGCAATCAAACATGCGCTTCCTCATATGAAGAAGCAGGGAACGGGAAGGATCATCAATATGGCATCCATTAACGGCCTTGTCGGATTCTCTGGAAAAGCCGCCTATAATTCTGCCAAACACGGCGTTATCGGACTGACGAAAGTGGCCGCGTTGGAAACGGCGGCCCACGGCATCACGGTAAATGCGGTCTGTCCAGGATACGTCGACACCCCGCTTGTCCGGAATCAGCTCGGGGACCTTGCGGCTACACGCAATATCCCCCTTGAGCGGGTGATCGAAGAAGTCATTTACCCACTCGTCCCGCAAAAAAGGCTGCTGGACGTGAAAGAAATTGCCGACTACACCATGTTCCTCTGCAGCGACCAGGCAAGGGGCATCACCGGCCAGGCCGTCGTGTTAGACGGCGGTTACACGGTTCAATAGAAGATTTGGAATGAGGCAGCCTCTTTAGGGGGCTGCTTTTTTTTACTGGCACTTTTCGTAAAGATTGTTGTTATTATCAGACTATAAGGTGCACCCTAATCGGTCTGTCAAAACTATGGTTTGAAGAAATTTTTGCTGATGGGGACAGAGTATTTAGAAAAGGTACAAAGTAGTAGTTTTGCTGTGGTCATTGTATTCATGGAGAACAATTGGTTTTATTGTAATTGTGTAACAATTTATCTTGAACAGTTGATTCTCGCTGCAATCAACCGCATCTCGCTTGTTTAAAAGTACAAAGTTTACAAAAACAGTCTTATTCTACAACACCATCCTCCCTGTTTCACAAAAAAACAACAATGGGCTTGCGCTTCTGAATAAATTTCACTAAAATAGTGAATACATATAATGTTTATCTATATTGAAACGTTGATCAGGAGTAGTAATGACGGTTTTCTGCCTTAGAGAGTTGACGGATGGTGAAAGTCAACCAGGAACATCATGAACTCGCCTGCTGAGTTGCAAGTGTGAAACAATCAGTAAGACTTGCCGTTTTCCGCGTTAAGGATGAATGAAGCTGAGTGCGTGTACACTAATGTGGGTGGTACCGCGGGAGAATGTCTATACAAACTCTCGTCCCAAATATTTATTTGGGATGAGAGTTTTTTTATTTTTTTCAAAAAGAAAGGTCCAGGCCTTTCAACTATCAAAGGAGGATCTCAATATGAGTTTTAATCATAAAAGTGTTGAGACGAAATGGCAGCAATATTGGGAAGAAAACAAAACGTTCAAAGCGACGGAAGACGAAGGAAAATCCAATTTCTATGCACTGGATATGTTCCCGTATCCATCAGGTGCAGGTCTGCACGTAGGACATCCGGAAGGGTTTACGGCAACAGACATCCTTTCCCGCATGAAGCGTATGCAGGGATACAATGTCCTTCACCCGATGGGATGGGATGCATTCGGATTGCCTGCAGAGCAATATGCCCTTGATACAGGGAATGATCCGGCAGAATTCACAGAGAAAAATATCAATACGTTCCGCCGTCAAATTAAATCACTTGGTTTCTCTTATGATTGGGACCGTGAAGTGAATACGACAGATCCGGGCTACTACAAATGGACACAGTGGATCTTCATCCAGCTTTATAAAAAAGGCTTGGCTTATGTGGACGAAGTTGCCGTGAACTGGTGTCCGGCACTTGGTACGGTACTTGCGAACGAAGAAGTCATCGACGGAAAAAGTGAGCGCGGCGGACATCCGGTAGAGCGACGTCCGATGAAGCAGTGGATGCTGAAGATCACGGCATATGCAGATCGTCTTGTAGAAGATCTGGAAGATGTCGACTGGCCTGAAAGCATCAAAGATATGCAGCGTAACTGGATTGGCCGTTCTGAAGGGGCAGAAGTGAAATTTGCCATCGACGGACATGACAAATCATTCGACGTGTTCACGACTCGCCCTGATACAATCTTCGGTGCGACGTACGCGGTACTTGCCCCTGAGCATCCGTTTGTCGCAGACATCACAACAGACGAACAGCGCACGAAAGTGGATGAGTACATCGACAAAATCAAGTCTAAGAGCGACCTTGAGCGTACAGATCTTGCGAAAGAAAAAACCGGTGTATTCACGGGCGCATATGCAATCAATCCTGCAAATGGAGAGAAAATGCCAATCTGGATCGCTGATTACGTTCTGATGAGCTACGGTTCCGGAGCGATCATGGCCGTTCCTGCCCATGACGAAAGAGACTATGAGTTCGCAAAAGAATTCGATCTTCCAATCGTTGAAGTCGTAGCTGGCGGCGACATCGAGAAGGAAGCATACACAGGTGACGGTGATCATGTGAACTCCGGCTTCCTTGACGGGTTAGGGAAGGAAGAAGCGATTGAAAAAGCCATCTCCTGGTTAGAAGAGAAAAACATCGGTACGAAGAAAGTGACATACCGCCTGCGTGACTGGTTATTCAGCCGTCAACGATACTGGGGTGAGCCGATTCCAGTCATTCACTGGGAAGATGGTACGACATCGACCGTTCCTGAAAGTGAGCTTCCACTTGTCCTTCCGAAGACGACGGAAATCAAACCGTCCGGTACAGGGGAATCACCACTGGCGAACATCAGTGAATGGGTGAACGTCGAAGATCCTGAAACAGGCAAAAAAGGCCGTCGTGAAACCAATACGATGCCGCAATGGGCGGGAAGCTGCTGGTACTATCTTCGTTATATTGATCCACATAACGAAGAAGCCCTTGCCGATGCGAAGAAAATGGACGACTGGCTTCCGGTCGATACGTATATCGGTGGAGCCGAGCACGCCGTCCTTCACTTGCTGTACGCACGTTTCTGGCATAAGTTCCTTTACGATATCGGCGTAGTACCGACGAAGGAGCCGTTCCAGAAGCTGTTCAACCAAGGGATGATCCTCGGTGAAAACAATGAAAAAATGAGTAAATCAAAAGGGAACGTCGTCAATCCGGATGAAGTCGTGGAATCACACGGTGCAGACACCCTTCGTTTATACGAAATGTTCATGGGGCCACTTGAAGCGTCCATCGCATGGAGCACGAACGGCCTTGACGGAGCGCGCCGCTTCCTTGACCGTGTATGGCGCCTCCTTGTGGAAGAGGACGGATCACTGTCTTCTAAAGTGAAGGATGTACCGAACAGCGCCCTTGACAAAACGTATAACCAAACCGTCAAAAAAGTGACTGAAGACTACGAAGGACTTCGTTTCAATACAGGGATTTCACAGCTGATGGTATTCATCAATGATGCATACAAAGCTGACACCCTTCCGAAAGAATATGTAGAAGGCTTCATCAAGCTACTGTCTCCGATCGCGCCTCATATGACAGAGGAACTTTGGAGCAAGCTTGGTCACGAAGGAACGATCTCCTACGAAGCATGGCCGACATTCGATGAATCGAAGCTAGTCGACAACGAAGTCGAAATCGTCCTTCAAGTGAACGGTAAAGTAAAAGCCAAAGTCATGATCCCACGGGACATGAACAAAGAAGACCTGGAAAAAACAGCGATGGAAAACGAAGAAATCAAAACACAAATCGAAGGCAAAACCATCCGCAAAGTCATCGCTGTACCAGGCAAACTAGTTAACATCGTCGCAAACTGATGATTGGGGACGGACCTCCAAAACGGCCTGTTTTGAAGCGGAAATCGCTTTAGAACAGGATTTCGTTGAGGTCCGTCCCTCTTCTTGTCCTTTTTTGGTCTGAATTTTTTGTTCTGGGGACGGGCTTTGGTATAATCATGGTGAATGAATGTGGAAAGGAAGATGATGATGGATATTAAGACAATTACAACGGATGAGTTGGAGCAGAAGTTGAAGCAGGGAGAAGACCTGCTGTTGGTGGATGTTCGTGAAGATGAAGAAGTAGAAGAGGGCATGATCCCGGGCGCGAAGCATATCAAGATGGGTGAAATCCCTGAGTCATTGGATCAATTTGATAAAGAGAAAGAATATATCTTTATCTGCCGTTCAGGTAACCGCAGCGGAAACGTTGCCCACTATATGCAGGATCAAGGCTATAAAGTGGTGAACATGGAAGGCGGCATGATGAACTGGTCCGGTGAAACAGCTGCAAAGAAATAATGTTGAATGAGTTTGTGAAACACACTTCTTTTGGTGAAAAAGGGGTGTGTTTTTTTATGTAAAATGATCTTTTCAGATGAAAGCGCCTGTGTGACTGGAGAGGGAGCTACTGATTTTGATCGTGAGGTGACTTTATCGGCGAAATATTCAATATAACGGCGATCTCTCAATTTTAACGGCGAAATCCAACATTTATCGGCGAATCCCAAAACATCAACGAACCCCAACACATCACCACCCCCCCAAAAAAAACCACGATTCCCACTGTTTCAAAAACGAATATTCTGACAATACTAGTATCAAAACCATTCAAGGAGGTCTCCCCATGATCCAGGTAAAGGTGTTTGACTACGAGCATGAGAAAGATTTGGAGAAAGATATGAACCATTTTCTCAGTAAGCTTGATGATAAAAAAATCGTGGATATTAAATATCATGTTGCGGCCATATCGGAGGAAGTGGAGGATCAGATCTATTGTTTTTCTGCGATGGTCGTGTATCGGAAATAAAAAAGGTTGATCGCTCATGGGATGAGGATCAACCTTTTTTGTTTACACTTGAGCGGCATTGAAGCCGGCAAGGCGGCCGGTGACGAGGGCGGATGTGATGTTGTATCCGCCGGTGTATCCGTGGATGTCGAGCACTTCTCCGCAGAAGAAGAGGCCGTTCATTTTCTTGGATGCCATCGTTTTCGGCTCGATTTCTTTGACCGACACGCCGCCTCCGGTCACGAATGCTTTATCGATCGATAACGTGCCGTTCACTTTGAACGTGAATTGTTTTAGAAGCTTAGTGAAATGACGGATTTTTTCAGAGGAGATGTGATCTCCTTTTTCATCCTGATCGATGTCGGCCCGGTCCAGCAGGAATAACAGGTATCTTTCTGGCACCAGTCCTTTGAACAGATTCTTCGCTGCTTTCTTTCCGTCTTCTTTCACCTGTTTGTGAAGCGATTGGAAAAGTTGTTCTTCATTGTGCTCTGGCATGGCGTCGATCTGCATGTCCACGTGGGTCAGGTTCCATTTCTTCATGGCCTTTACGACGTATTGGCTGCAGCGAAGCACTGCAGGACCTGAAATGCCAAGGTGGGTGAAAATCATATCCATCTTGTGGGTGATGATCTTTTTCCCTTTCGGATTCAGAACGCTGAGATCAATGCTCCGCAATGAGAGACCCTGGAGCTCTTTTTTCTTGATGAAGTGCTCGTCCGATGTGAGGGGAACCTCGGTCGGGAATAGATTGGTGATCGTATGCCCGGCTTTTGTCGCCCATGGGTATCCGTCTCCCGTTGATCCTGTGTGGGGGACAGATTTACCGCCAACCGCGATCACGACTGCGTCCGCGGCGATGGTTCCTCCGTCTTTCAGGAGGATGCCGGCCGTTTGGCCATTTTCGTACAATACTTCTTCCACGGTTGTGGAGAGGCGTGTGTCCACGTTCAATTCCTTCATCCGGTTCAGCAGTGCTTCCACGACATCCATCGCCCTGTTTGAAACAGGGAACATCCGTCCGTGATCTTCCTCTTTCAAGCGGATGCCGAGGTTCTCGAAGAAAGCGATGATATCTTCGTTATTGAACTCTGAAAACGCACTGTATAAAAACCGTCCGTTCCCAGGGATGTGCTTAATGATTTCTTCAACCGGAAGCCGGTTCGTCACGTTGCAGCGTCCGCCTCCTGAAATGGCGAGCTTTCTGCCAAGTTTTGTTCCTTTATCTACAAGAAGGACCTTTGCGCCCTGCTCTCCGGCTGCGATACTTGCCATCAAGCCTGACGGTCCTCCGCCTATGACTATGACATCATATTTCTTTACCATTTTTCCACCAACTTTTAGTTTTGCTACTTCGCTTGTTCAATAGAAGTTTCTCCTTATTTTAAATGCGTTGGGAATTAAAAACAACAATTCGAAAAAAATTGTCATTCGAATCGTACAGTAGTACACTACTGATAGTGTGTAAATTTTTAAGCATGTTACTATCTTGTTTGTCTAAAAGGGAAGCGGGATAGATAGAGAGGGATACTATGTCGTCTAAATTAATAAGAGGAACGTTTATTTTAACGTTAGGGACCTTTATTTCGAAGTTTTTAGGTCTTTTTTATGTTATACCGTTTGATGATTTGCTTAAAGGTCATGAAGAAGGGGCGTCTCTTTATCAATATGGATATGTACCCTATACCATCTTTTTGACTGTGGCCACTGCGGGTGTGCCGCTGGCTGTTTCGAAATTTGTATCAAAATATAATGCCATAGGGGAATATGCGGTCGGCAGGAGATTGTTTAAATCGGGCCTCTTGCTGATGACGCTGACAGGGGTTGTGTCATTCCTCATTATGTATGCCTTCGCACCGATTTTTGCCGAAATGACAATCAAAAGTGATGAGCAGGTCATTTCCGTTGCCCAGGTAACGACCGTCATCAGGGCCGTCAGCTTCGCGCTTATCATCATTCCGTTCATGAGTTTGATCCGGGGATTCTTCCAGGGTCATCAGTCTATGGGACCGACGGCGGTTTCTCAGGTGATTGAACAGATCGTCCGCATCGTCTTCCTGCTCGGCGGAATTTATGTGGTACTGAACATTTTGGACGGTACGGTCACGACAGCTATCTCTGTCGCGACATTTGCAGCGTTTGTCGGCGGACTTGCAAGTCTCGGGGCGCTGATCTGGTATTGGTATAAACGGAAGCCCCATCTCGATGAACTGCTGGAAGAGGACCGGGGAAATGAAGAAGTATCGCTGAAATCGATGTACAAAGAAATCATCGCCTATTCGATTCCGTTCATTTTCGTGGGACTTGCGAATCCTTTGTTTCAGCTCGTCGATCAAATCACTTTCAATACAGCGATGGATGATATCGGGAACGCGAGAATATCGGATCACGCCTTTGCCGTATTGAATTTTTACACCCATAAACTCGTAATTATTCCCGTGTCATTGGCGACAGCGTTTTCCATGACGCTGATTCCGCTGATCACGACATCATATACGAGCGGTGACCGGAAAACGATGCGCCGGAATATCGATCAAACATTTCAGATCCTGTTGTTTCTGACTGTGCCGGCTGCGTTGGGACTTGCCCTGCTGGCTGAACCGATGTATACGTTGTTTTATCACAGCGACATGCTTGGAACGTCCATCTTGCGTTCATATGCTCCTGTTGCGATCCTTTTCGCGCTATTCGCGGTCACCGCAGCGATCCTTCAAGGAATTGATGAGCAGAAGTTCACGATTTTCAGCCTGCTCGTCGGCTTGCTTCTCAAGCTTGTCCTGAACATTCCGCTCATCCGCCTCCTAGAAACTCAAGGGGCGGTGCTTGCGACAACGATCGGCTATACAGTCGCAATCCTGATTAACCTGTACGTTATCAAGAAATATGCGAATTACAAATTCGGTTTGATCCTCAGGAGGACGATGTTCATCGGCGCCCTGAACGGGGTGATGGCGGTCATTGTGTTGGCGCTGTACGCCGTGCTCGTCAACTTCCTCAATCCGGAATCAGGTTTCCAGGCCATCCTGCTTGTCGCCATCTGCGGCGGAGTGGGGGCGCTCGTGTATTTCTACCTCAGCCTTCGGAGCAAACTGGCCGACAGATTGTTCGGGGACCGGGTGACGAAGATACGGAGCAAACTGCGGATCGGATAAATGAAAAAAGGGATGATGGATGCCGATCATCCCTTTTTCTTTTCCAAGGGGTTACTTTTTACTGTGCACTTGCTCTATCACTCGAGTCTGTCGTTTTAAATAAGAAATAGTTGATAGAGCGGTCATAGTGAATCTTTAAAAACTGCAAAATAAATAATGGAGGTTTAATATATGAGAATCGACAAAATGCTTGCCAATATGGGATACGGCAGCAGAAAAGAAGTGAAGAAATTATTAAAGGACGGCGGTCTTCAGGTGAATGGAGACGTCGTCAAGGACGGAAAGATCCACATTGATACTGAAAAAGATACGGTCATGCTTTACGGTGAAACGGTCGAGTACCGGGAATACGTCTACCTCCTGATGAATAAGCCGCCAGGGGTCATCTCGGCAACCGAGGATGGCCGGGAGGAAACGGTGATAGATTTACTTCAATTGGAAGATCAAATTTTCAACCCTTTCCCGGTCGGGAGACTTGATAAAGATACAGAAGGATTCCTGCTGATCACGAACGACGGTCAGTTATCCCATCAGCTGCTTTCACCGAAACGGCATGTGCCGAAGACGTATTTTGCGGTGATTGACGGAATGGTGACGAAAGCGGACGTGAAAGCCTTCAAGAACGGGGTGACACTCGACGACGGTTACGAAACGAAACCAGGGGAGCTGACCATTTTAAAATCCGGTTTGACGTCAGAAATCGAATTGACGATCACCGAGGGTAAATTCCATCAGGTGAAAAGGATGTTCGAAAGTGTAGGGAAGCGTGTCACCTATCTGAAACGCATGACGATGGGACCGCTTGCGCTTGATGAAGACCTTGCACTCGGCGAGTACCGGGAATTGACGGAAGAGGAAGTCACGCTGTTGAAGGAATTTAAGCCTGAATAATGAATAAGACGAAGGCACCCGATTGGGTGCCTTCGTCTTTGTATTTGTCAGAGCAGTCTCCGCAGACGGATCAGCCAACCAGCCGAAAAAGCAGATCCCTATTTCAGCTGCGGGTGTACTGAGCTCTTTTCTCATTTATGATGTCATCTTTACTTTCTTTTCTGTCGTTGTCCATTGACCACGGCTTGGGCTTTCTACGAGGTCGTTATACGCTAACACGTTGAGATCTCTTTGTATGGTGCGAGGAGTAATGCCAAATTCGTCTACAAGATCTTGGGTTGTTACAGTACCTTTCTTGTTGATGTACATGTATACAGCTTTGATTCTAGTTAGCATACGATTGGTTGAAGGTTTCAAAAAACCACTCCCTCATCATTTTTCCAAAGGCAAAAGACTACATCGTCGTTTGTGCACCTCACGTGCTACCATATGTACTATGCGCTTTAGACAACCCCTTTTCTTCATAAAAGTTTATCCTCTAGATGTCAGACAAGTATATTGTAACGCTAATCCGACAAAAATTCTAGAATATTGTCCAAATTTACAAACAATTAACGTTGGTAAATCCGTGTCTATATTCCTATAATATGAAGAAAATGCTAAAAATATGTATTTTTTATTTTTCCTGAGGTTGAGGGCTGTCGGGCAGCAGGCTTCTTCCGTTTGGATTTCACCGGCAAACAGTATAAAATGATAAGTGAAATAAATACATATGAAGCAGGTGTAACCGAATGAGTATAAATTGGATGAACGAAGTGGAGAAGCGGAAAGATGATTTGATAAAGGACTTACAGAAGTTCCTTCAGATCAAAAGCGTGCTGGATGAAGAAAATGCCACCGATGATGCACCACTCGGCAAAGGCGTGAAAGAAGCGCTTGATTATCTTTTGACATTAGGTGGAAAAGACGGCTTTACTCCTAAAAATGTGGACCATCTTGCAGGTCATCTTGAGTTTGGAGAAGGAAAGGATCTCCTCGGGATCCTTTGTCACGTGGATGTTGTTCCTGAAGGAGACGGTTGGAGTGTTGATCCGTATGGCGGTGAAGTGAAGGACGGGAAGATTTACGCACGTGGGGCGATCGATGACAAGGGACCGACGATGGCTGCTTATTATGCGATGAAAATCGTGAAGGATCTTGACCCTGACTTTTCTAAGCGTGTCCGGATGATCATCGGGACCGATGAAGAAAGCGACTGGAGATGTGTGGATCACTATTTCAGCAAAGAGGAAATGCCGACGATCGGCTTTGCCCCGGATGCCGATTTCCCGATCATCCATGCGGAAAAAGGGATCGCTGATTATGATCTGGTACAGAAAAAGACGGCAGAAGACGCAGATGCCGGCATCAAGGTTCTTTCCTTTGAGTCGGGCCGACGCTACAATATGGTGCCTGATTATGCAAAGGCTGTTCTTTTCGTCGATGAAGATCATACGAAATGGGTGCAGAATTTCGAGATTTTCATGAAGGAAGAAGAGATCAAGGGAAGCTATTATATCGAAAATGGAGAACTGATTTTTGAAGTGGAAGGTGTATCTTCACATGGGATGGAGCCTGACAACGGGAAGAATGCCGGCCTGTTCCTGGCTGCTTTCTTAACACAGCTGCCGCTGACTTCCCAAGGGAAGGAGTTCTTCAGTTTCACGGCCAAGCATTTCTTTAAAGATTCAAGGGGGATTGAACTCGGCGTCAGCTATACCGATGACATCACCGGCGACTTGACGATCAATGTCGGCAAACTGCGCTATTCAGAAGCTGAAGGCGGACGCCTTGGCTTGAACATGCGCTATCCGGTAACTTTTGATATGGAAAAAGGAAAAAGCATCGTCGAAAACATCGATGGATATGCCATCGAGAACTTCACTGACAGCAAGCCTCACCATGTGTCAAAGGATGATGAACTCGTCCAAACGCTGAAAAAGGTGTATGAGGAACAAACCGGTGAACGTGGTGAATTATTAAGCATCGGCGGAGGGACGTATGCCCGCAGCCTGGAATCAGGTGTGGCTTTCGGTGCCCTGTTCCCGGGACGTGAAGACATTGCCCATCAGAAGGATGAGTATATGTTTATAGAGGACCTATTAAAAGCAACGGCAATTTATGCCCAGGCGATTTACGAATTAGCTTGTCAGGCATAAGAGGCATGAGGGGGAGAAGAGAATGAGCACAGTTTTTGTCAACGGGGAACTGATACAACGTGACGATGCGAAAATCGATATTGAGGACCGTGGCTACCAATTCGGGGACGGTATCTATGAAGTGATCAGGGTATACGGCGGAAACACGTTCACCATGAAGGAACATATGGATCGGCTGTATGAAAGTGGAGAAAAGATGAAGCTTGTCATCCCATATACCCAGGAGGAGTTCACTTCGCTTCTTCTTCGATTGATCGAGACGAATGGGGTGAAAGACGGGATTGTGTATGTCCAGGTGACACGGGGGGTTGCTCCCCGCCAGCATCACTTCCCTTCAGGGAAAGTGCCGGGAAGTGTCGTTGCTTATACGAAAGACTTCCCTGTCCCGTCAGCTATGATGGAGCAGGGTGTCACTGCGAAGCTTGCAGAAGATATCAGATGGCTGCGTTGTGACATTAAGAGCCTGAATCTGTTGGGGAATCTCCTTGCAAAGGAAGAAGCGGCTTCAGAAGGTCATTTTGAAGCAATCCTCCACCGGGGGGATACGGTGACGGAAGGGTCGTCATCGAATGCGTTCATCGTCAGGGATGGCAGCATTTTTACCCATCCTGCTACGAATCTGATCCTAAACGGCATTACAAGGAGAGTCATCAAAGACCTTTGTGAGGCACATGACATCCCATTCCGGGAAGAGGCGTTTACGGTGTCTGAATTGTTAGGAGCCGAAGAAATCTTTATTGCAAGTACCACTTCAGAAGTGATGCCTGTCGTCAAGATCGGCGGGCAGGCGGTCGGTGACGGGAAACCGGGTACCGTCACGAAGAAGCTTCAATCCCTGTTCAGGAACAGGAAGAATCGTTAAATCAGTTGGAGGCAGTAGATGTTGATTTGTTCACAACCATTTATGAAGACTGAGCGAAGGATAGAAGACAACCGGCAGATCACGGTGGAGACAGAGGAGTATCTTTATTTATACAGCGACCGGATCGTCACGCCTAAAAGGACATTCGTCATCAAAGACGTGATGGATGTGACGAGCAGGGCATTGTCCGCTTACTATACATTTTTGTATCTCCATACGATTGAAGGGGTTTGGACATTTGTCGTGAGATCTTCTCCCGAACAATTCATCACCCACTATCACAATGTAAAATAAGAAAAGAGGCTGTGCCGACAATGGCACAGCCTCTTTTCTTTGGAGAAATCGATCAGAATCGGAACAGATCGCTCGACAGGTATCTTTCGCCTGTATCGCATGCAATGCAGACGACCACATCGTCAGGTGACAGCGTCTTGGCGACTTCAATGGCTGCATAGCAGGCAGCACCTGAAGACGGTCCGACCAGTATCCCTTCTTCGCTCGCCATTCTGCGGGCGATATCATAGGCCTGTTCGTCTTCGATTTTATGGATTTTATCGTACACATCTGTATTCAGGATCTCAGGTACAAACCCTGGGCTTGTGCCGACAAGCTTATGCTTTCCTGGCTTCCCTCCAGAAAGGACCGGGGATCCTGCCGGCTCGACGACGTGTACGGAAAGGTCCGGATAATGCTCCCGCAACACTTCGCCAGTACCGGTGATCGTCCCGCCGGTTCCTGCCGTCGCGACAAAGGCTGACAGCGGTTTGCCGATTTCTTTCATCGCTTCCACGATTTCAAGTGCCGTCGTCTTTCGGTGTGCATTCGGATTGGCATCATTCTCGAACTGCATCGGCATGAAGCTGTTCGGGATTTCTTTCGTCAATTCTTTCGCTTTTTCGATGGCACCTGGCATTTTTTCATCCCCTGGTGTCAATACGACTTCCGCTCCATAGGCTTTAAGGAGATTGATGCGCTCCTGGGTCATCGTGTCAGGCATCACGAGGATGGACCGATAGCCCCTCGCTGCTGCGTTCATGGCAAGGCCGATTCCTGTATTCCCGCTCGTCGGCTCGATGATGGTCGATCCTTCCTTCAGGTGGCCGGCTTTTTCCGCTTCCACGATCATCTGGTAGGCAGCCCGGTCCTTCACGCTTTTACTCGGATTGTAGAATTCCAATTTCACATATACATCGGCTCCGCCTTCTGGATTCAGACGGTTCAATTTAACAAGGGGTGTGTCCCCGATCAGTTCGGCTATATTTTGTACTACTTTCATCGTCAACTTCCTTTCAGAAAATGTTTCTACTTCTACTGTACTAATTCAGATAAAGCTTATCAAATAAATTAGCTTTGTATTTCAATTTTATTGCATTTCACGGTTGTGATTCTCTCTTATGACACATTTTGCTAAAATGGTAATAACAATCGAAAGGACGGATGATATGTCGAACCCCCACTACTTCTTTGCGCTTTCTTTGCCGAAAGAAACGAAACGCTGGATAAATGAACAGGTGCAGCCGCTGCAGGCTGCAGGAGCCCTCAAGAAATGGGTGCATCCCGAAGATTATCATCTCACACTCGCCTTCCTTGGAAGTGCAGGGGATCTGGGTCCGGTCGTCGAAAAGGTGGGGGATGTGTACCGTCCCGCTTTCCGATTGACACTGAACGGCTTCGGGACCTTCGGGAAAAGTGATCAGCCCAGAATCTTCTGGATGGGGGCAGAGGACTCGGCGCAGTTGCAGCATCTCAGGGACCGGGTGTATGACTCCTGTGAGGAAGAGGGGTATGTGCTTGACAAGCGTCCATTTTCACCACATATCACTGTAGGAAGAAAATGGGCCGGGCTCAAGCCTTTCACCCATGAATGGCTTGAGCCGTTCCTTCCTGAAACATCGCATTCATTTATGCCGCAAAGCATTGTTTTATATCAAACACACCTAGACCGGCTTCCGAAATACGAAGCGCTATATACATTCCCGTTACAGCAAATTGACCGTCATGAAAGGAACGATCCATATGGCACAGCTGATTAAACTTCAAGATTATGTTTCACGATATGAAACCGATTTATATAGATATCCTTCCCAATTTGTCCGATTAAAAAAGCAGCAGTGGGAAAAAATGAAACAACATTGGGAAACCGGGGAGCTCCCCGAACCTCTTCCTGTCGAAGAGTCAGAGGAAGAGAGAAACACAATGAAAGAAAAGCTTTTCTCCTTTTTCAAAAAGAAAGAAGAAGAGGAGGAGGCAGACGTTCAGGCTGCAGAACCTGATGACGAAGACATTGAATTCGAGATGGACACCAATCATGGCATCCAGTCAGAGGAAGAACTGAAGCTGTCTTTTCTCGATATGGTATATGAGTTCCAATTGCGTTGGGCAAGTTCGACGATTATGGAAAAATCCTACGTGGATAACAGCTACCACTATGACGAGCGGCTTCATTATTTACTGCAGCGGTTCCCGGATAATATCTTCGTTCTCTACAACCCGATCCTGAAAATCAAAAACGCGCCAGTGGAACTCGAGACGATCCTGATCACGCCGACAGGGATTTGGTGCCTGACATTCCTGGAGTTTGAAGACGGGACGGCTTATCTTGGTTCAGGGGATAGATTCTGGCTGAAAAAGTGGGGAGACATGGAGAAGAAGGTGTTGAACCCGCTCATCGGTTTGAAAAGGATGGAGCGGATCATCCATCAGATTATGCGACATGCAGGCGTGGAGCTTCCGATCCATCAGGCTGTCATCAGCAGAAACGGTTATATCGACTATCCACAGGCACCTGCAGGGATTCAGTTCCTTGACAAGCGCCAGCATCCAGCGTGGTTCCAGAAGCAGCGTTCCAGCACATCCCCTATCAAAAGCGTGCAGCTGAAGGCTGCTCAAGCGGTGCTCGAGTACTGTCAGACCACTTCCTTCAAAAGGCTTCAGTGGGAGAATGCTGCACCTGCATCAGATGAGAATCTGACATGAGAACGATCTTCATTGTGAATCCATCAGCGAAGAATCAGCATTCATTGTCTTCCTGGGAAGCGTTCCGGAAGCAGATCGATATCCCCCACGAAGTGTTTATCACCGAACATCCAAGTGACGTGAAAACGATTATTTCCCGCCTGGTCGCCCGCTCACCTGATGAGCAGATCCTGGTCGTCGGAGTCGGCGGGGACGGGACGATGAACTCTCTGATCAGGGGTGCGATCGGTTTTGATCAGGTGGTGATAGGGTATATTCCATCAGGAAGTGGCAATGATTTTGCAAGGGGCTATAATTGGCCTAACAAAAAATCTGAAGCATATACCTTAATAAAACAACGATTCATGGAAAAAGAAACCGTCAACCTGGATTCGGGTGCCTTCTCATTGAATGACGGAGCAAATGGGCATTTTGTGAATAATATAGGAATAGGATTCGATGCGGAAATTGCCCGGAAAGCCAATCTCTCTTCATTCAAGAAATGGCTCAACAGATGGTCACTCGGTCAGTTGATTTATCCAATCCTCGTCTGTAAAGAAGCGCTCACCTTTCGGCCCTTTACAGTGACGGGCACGATAGACGGAAAGACACAAGTGTTTCACAAAGTATGGTTCGTGACGATCTCGAATCAGCCTTATTTCGGCGGAGGGATGAAAATCGCCCCTCTTGCCTCCCCGGCCGACGGTGAGCTGGACTTCACCATTGTCCATGGACTGTCACGGTGGAAATTACTCCTTGTCTTTCTCTCCGTGTTCTTAGGGAAACATACAGCTTTCAAGGAGGTATATTCGGGAACGGGTGAGAGGATCACGATCCGGTCCGATCAGGATGTACCCATCCATGCAGATGGAGAAACGGTGGAGGCTTTGAAGAAAGGAAAGGAACTGGATGTGCATGTTCTTCCATTGAGTTGGAAAATGTTAAACAGAAGTGGGTGACAGAAGTGTTAGTCATAAGCAGGCAGTACGATGCATTCTTGGATACCTTTCAGACGATCACCATGATCCTTCCCTACGATTACCATGGGGGAGAATCAAGTCATTTCTCCCTGATCAAAGGGGATGAAATGATTGCCCTGCACATCGAAGAAAAGACGCCCCTGAATGACGCGATGAAATATGTCACGACGCTGCAGGGAGAGAAGGTCATATTGGGGGAACACTACGAAATCATAGATGAACACCAGACAACAACAGACCTGCAGATCGGTGCCGTCATCCGTACAGAAGAATTCGATCAGCGCTATTTCTACGATGGAAACGACCTTGGTGTTACATACCAAGAGGGACGCACCATCTTCAAAGTGTGGGCACCGACTGCGACAGAGGTCCGCCTTAAGCTGCGGTCCCCGGACGGAGAAGAGATTCAGTACCCGTATGAACGGACTGAAAACGGTGTCTGGGCATGTCAGGTGAATACCGATGTCACGGGATATTCCTATACGATCCTTCCCTGCATCAACCTGGTTTGGGAGGAAGTTGTCGATCCCTATGCGAAGTCTGTCTCAGTCGACAGTGAATGGGGGTGCATCGTGGATCCGGGTCAGCAGAACAAGCCTTTACCCCCTCTTCATTCCCCGGCAGATGCGGTCATCTACGAATTGAATATCCGTGATTTCTCAGCACAGAAAGAGAGCGGGATGACGTTCAAAGGGAAATACCGTGCCTTCACAGAACGGGGGACTTCGACACCGAATGGTTACAGCTCCGGGGTTGATTACTTAAAAGAACTCGGGGTGACGCATGTAGAGTTACTGCCTGTGAATGATTTCGGCGGAGTGACCGACAGCCCGTCCGACACAAGCTATAACTGGGGTTACAACCCGCTGTTCTTCAATGCACCTGAAGGGAGCTACAGCTTAAATCCTGAAAATCCGGCTGAGCGGATTAAGGAATTAAAGGCGGTCATTGAAAGCCTGCACGAAGAGAACATCCGGGTGATCATGGACGTCGTTTATAACCATGTGTACATCAGGGAGGAATCCTCCTTTGAGAAGCTTGTTCCGGGATATTATTTCCGCCATGATGAAAACGGCCTCCCTTCAAACGGGACCGGGGTAGGGAACGATTTTGCCTCAGAGCGGCTGATGGCGAGGAAATTCATCGTCGATTCGATTCTGTACTGGATGACCGAATACGGCGTGGACGGCTTCCGCTTTGATTTGATGGGCATCCTTGATGTGGAGACGATGAACATGATCCGCAAAGAGGTGGACGCCCGCCTCCCCGGAGCGATCATCATAGGAGAGGGCTGGGATTTGAATACACCGCTGCCTCCCCACCACAAAGCAAACTTGCGAAATGCCCAACAGCTCCCGGGAATCGGTCAATTTAATGATTGGTTCAGGGACACGATCAAGGGAAGCACATTCAATTTATACGATAAGGGATTCGCCCTCGGCCAGGGCCACCTCGAACAAAAGGTCGAACTCGTCCTGACCGGGAGCGTAGGAATGAAAGAAGGGGAGCGGGGACTGTTCAAGGATCCGACCCAATCTGTCAATTATGTGGAATCACATGATAATCACACGCTGTGGGATAAAATGCAGGCGTGCATGAACGAAGATGAAGAAACGCTGAGACTGCGCCATAAACTGGCGACGACCATGGTCCTGCTGTCACAAGGCATCCCTTTCCTTCATGCCGGACAGGAATTCTTCCGGACGAAAAAAGGGGTTGAGAACAGCTATAATTCCCCGGTCGAGATCAATCAGCTTGATTGGCTCAGAAGGGAAAGATATGACGATGTGGTTCAGTATGTGAAAGCGCTGATTCAAATCCGTAAAAGCCACGGTGCCTTCCGTTTTCACAGCAGTGAACTCATCAGGCAGCATGTGTCGGTTTCCCACGAGATTGAGAATCTCGTTGTCGTCTCTTACAGGAATGTGCATCCATACGGACCCTGGAATGACATCTTCATGGTCTTTCATGCGGATGCAAAGGGTTGTGAATATGCCCTTCCGGAAGGGGGAGGCTGGATCTGTTTATCAGACGGAAACGCTGCAGACGTCGGGGGGCTATACGAGCTGAAGGAGTCAGTGATCACCCTTGAACCGGTATCTTCCTATGTGTTTGTGAGATGACAGTTCATTCCAGTGCTTGACGAATAAACAAGATGACGATAAAATCAAAAGAGATGGCTATTGATTTGTATTGCCCAATAGCTGTCTTTTTTATTTTATAAGAACTTTTTTTCGTAAAATGTCATTTCAATCAATTTTAAAATAATCATCTATATGAAGATATAAACATGACAAAGGACCAATAGAAGGTGAATATATTGGAACACTTATTTGACCAAGATTGGGAAATCGTCCCCGCAGGCGGTGCGACCGGAGAAGCGTTCTTTGCTCAGTATCAGGAGCAGAGGTTATTCCTCAAGCGCAATTCTTCCCCCTTTGTGGCTGTTCTGTCAGCTGAAGGGATCGTACCCAAACTCGTTTGGACAAAAAGACTTGAAAACGGGGATGTCATAACAGCGCAACACTGGTTAAATGGGAGAGAATTAAAACCGGAAGAAATGAAGGATGAACGGGTGGCAAGGCTCCTGAACAAAATTCATTCCTCAAAGCCGCTCTCGACAATGCTTGAGCGACTGGGAAAAGAGCCGTTCCAGCCGGAGCACATGCTGACGGAAGTGGAAACAGGCCTTGAATTCGATCTTCTTTCATTGCCGATCATCAGGGAGGCGCTGGCTTTCCTTCAAAAAGAACTGTTAGAGGTTCAACAGGAAGAATATGTAGTCTGTCACGGTGATGTAAATCATAACAACTGGCTGCTTTCTGATTACAACCAGTTGTATTTGATCGATTGGGACGGAGCGATGATCGCGGATCCTGCATTTGATGTTGGCTTGCTGTTATACTGGTATATCCCGGAAGATGAGTGGGAAAGCTGGTTGACTCAATACGGTGTGGAACTCACCGATAACTTGAAGCTGCGCATGAAATGGTATGTGGTGGCACAGACGATCCTTTCGATTCAGTGGCACAAAGGCAAGGCCCGCTTCCATGAAATGAATCACTGGATCCAGTACCTGCATAAAGTCATCTGAATCAAGAGTAACTGTTCATATCCGTTACCCATTGGGACAGGTTCTGTTTGTTCGTCGTAATATGGTTCTCTAAGTCTGACGAAGAAATCCCGTCATGGCTGTACTGATAAATTTCCTGTAAAACGGGTTTCACGTTTTCATGAATATCAGCATTGACCATCAACGACTTCACCAAACGCTCAACCTGCTCGCATTCAGAAACCGAACCGCAGCAATCGGTCGAATGATTGCTTAAAATATCTGATAACAACTGCATCTGATTCTGTGAATTTAAAGGCATACGATACACCCTTTCATTAATCATCGTACTTTCTCAAGCCTTTCAAATGATCAGACTCGAAAAAGGAATTCACTACTAGTGTGTGAATTCCTTTTTCAATTATTCGCCCAATATTTTCGGGGGCGCGATTGCCTGTCTGTCCTATATTAGCCCTTGCGCACGGGGGAGAGTCATGGTATGTTTTTTTCGATAATAAAAAAAGAGGTGTCTACATGCGTTTACGTCATAAACCTTGGGCTTCTGAGAAAATCAGTGACCACCCGCAATATGTGGTGGCAGAACCCCAGGATAAAAAAGGTCGATGGAATGAAGTATTTGGGAACGACAATCCGGTCCATATCGAGGTCGGAACTGGGAAAGGCCAATTCGTCACGGAAATGGCAAAAGCCAATCCGGATGTTAATTATATCGGAATCGAGCTGTACGAAAGCGTGATCGTCACCGCGCTGGATCGCCTGATCGAAGCAGCGCTTCCAAATGTGAAGCTATTGAATGTTGACGCGCGAAACCTGACTGAGTACTTTGAAAGTGGTGAAGTGAGCAGGGTTTACCTGAACTTCTCTGATCCATGGCCGAAAAACCGTCACGAGAAGCGCCGCCTGACATACAAGGATTTCTTGACGATGTATGAACAAATCCTGATTAAATCCGGAGAAATCCACTTTAAAACAGACAACCAGGGTCTGTTCGAATACTCGCTCAAAAGCTTCTCATGGTACGGACTTCACCTGAATTTCTTAAGTCTTGACCTGCACAACAGCGATTTCGAAGGCAACATCATGACGGAATACGAAGAAAAATTCTCAGCCAAGGGCCAGAGAATTTATCGTGTTGAAGCACAGTTTCAGAATTGATTCTGTAAAGTCTTGATTTAACTGCTTCTTTACATTACAAACGAGTCCGAACGCTTTCGATGATCTTAACAGAGATTCGAAAGCGTTCGGACTTTTTTTGCAGCTGACCCTATCATCAGGAGGATGGGCACTTCTTGGCGTCAACTAAATGAAATCTGAGGGCTGAAAGCAACCTCCTATAAGTTGTCAGCACATTCTGATAAAATAAAAGAGGACGAACAAAGGAGGAGTAAAGATGGAAACATTGAAGGTTGGAGATCTAACGATACACTGGCTGAACGGCGGGGTGACCCATATGGACGGCGGCGCCATGTTCGGGGTGGTCCCAAAGCCCCTCTGGTCAAAAAAATATGCAGTCAATGACCTGAATCAAATCGAACTGCGCACCGATCCCCTCTTTTTCAAATGGGAAGGGAAGAATGTCCTGATTGAATCAGGAATGGGAAAGGGCAAGCTGAATGACAAACAAAAGCGCAATTATGGGGTAAAGGAAGAGTCTGATATTGAAGCCTCCCTTGCGGCACTCGGTTTGACGACGGATGACATTGACGTGATCCTGATGACGCATATGCACTTCGATCACGCTTGCGGCTTGACGAAATTTGAAGACGGAAAGGCTGTATCCGTGTTCCCTAATGCCGTCATCCATACTTCCAGGATCGAATGGGATGAGATGAGAAATCCGAATGTCCGATCACGGAATACATACTGGAAAGAAAACTGGGAAGGCATTCAGTCTCAGGTGGAAACGTTCGAAGGGGAAAAGGAAGTGCTCCCTGGTATCACCATGGTCCATACCGGCGGCCACAGCGATGGCCATTCGATCATCCATTTTGAATGTAACGGGGAGAATTTCATCCATATGGCAGACCTGATGCCGACCCATGCCCACAAAAATCCCCTCTGGGTCCTGGCGTATGATGACTATCCCATGACATCGATCGGAGCGAAAGAAAAATGGATCACGCAGGCGATCGATCAGGAAGCCTGGTTCCTGTTTTATCATGATGCGAAGTATAGAGGCATCAAATGGAACCGTGACGGAGAAGTCGTCGACAGCGTGTTGAGGGAAAGGGAATAAAACAAAGGGATGATCCGCGCGTGGCGGTTCATCCCTTTTTATGTTTCTTTTTTAAGATATCGGATACACATCGATCACTGTGCCCGTATAGGCATCAGCTAAAAATTCGTACTGCTCCAATTCTCCGTTTTTACGTCTGGAGACGCCGCCTTTGTAGATTTTAGTGGAAACGGAGTGCTTGTGGTAGTCTTCAGGCTTCATACCGATCCAGGAGCCGTCGATATTGCCTTCTTTCTTAAATGAGAGCTTAACGTCTTTTAAAACTTTTTCAGCAGAAATGAAGCTTGAATCGTCGAGCCTTTCTTTGAGTAAGTATCCGCCAACTGCGCCGATTCCGATTCCAACTACGAAAGATTTCCAATTCATCCTTTTTCCCTCCACAGACCTTGAGTTTTTTTACGTGTACTGACCGGGAATGTTGATTCCTTCCCGGAGCCGATTGATAATTTGTATGCCATAGGTACATTCTAACAAAGAAATTGACAAAAAGAGAACTGCTTTTCATCTCAATCGGTGGTAAGAGGTGAGAAAGTTCTGTAAAATGAAACTATACATAGTGAAGAGATTAAACAAAAGGGGCAGTTGATATATGAAACGAGATACACTTGATATGTTTAAAACACTGACAGAATTACCGGGGGCACCGGGGAATGAGCATGCGGTGCGTGCATACATGAAGGAAGAGCTTTCAAAGTACTCGGATGAAATCGTACAGGACCGCCTGGGAGGTGTGTTCGGTGTCAGAAACGGCAGCGAAAAGGAGCCCGTGGTCATGGTCGCAGGTCATATGGATGAAGTGGGCTTCATGGTCACATCAATCACCGACAATGGAATGATCCGCTTCCAAACCCTCGGAGGATGGTGGAGCCAGGTCCTTCTTGCGCAGCGTGTGCAGATCATCACCGACAATGGTCCGGTTACCGGTGTGATCGGAAGCATACCGCCGCACTTGCTTGGAGAAGAGCAGCGTAGAAAGCCGATGGATATGAAGAACATGCTGATCGATATCGGTGCAGATGATAAGGAAAATGCACGTGAAATCGGGATCAAGCCCGGTCAGCAAATCGTGCCGATCTGTCCGTTCACGCCGATGGCAAACGAAAAGAAAATCCTGGCCAAAGCATGGGATAACCGCTACGGCTGTGGATTATCCATTGAATTGTTAAAGGAATTACAAGGTCACACCCTTCCAAACACCCTCTACTCAGGGGCTACGGTCCAGGAAGAGGTCGGACTGCGCGGGGCACAGACCGCAGCGAATATGATCAATCCTGATATCTTCTTCGCACTTGACGCGAGTCCTGCAAATGATATGTCAGGTGATAAAAATGAATTTGGTCAACTTGGCAAAGGAGCACTCCTCCGCATCCTTGACCGCTCCATGGTGACGCATCGTGGAATGAGGGAATTCATCCTCGATACAGCTGAAACAAACGATATTCCTTATCAGTACTTCGTCTCCCAGGGCGGCACTGATGCAGGAAGGGTGCATATGTCCAATGAAGGAGTGCCGAGTGCCGTAGTCGGAATCTGTTCAAGATACATCCATACACACGCATCCATGATTCATGTGGACGATTATGCGGCAGCCAAAGAACTGATCGTCAAGCTGGTCAAGCAATGTGACCGCTCTACGATCGATACCATTCTCTCCAATGGCTGATCGTAAAGGAACCTTAGCTGTCTCAATATATTGGGGCAGCTTTTTTATGATAAAAAATGGGGCAGAGAGCGCCAAAGAGAAAGAGGGCAATGTCATATGAAAATAGCAATCGGAACACAAAATCCTGCAAAGGTACAAGCGATCCAAAAAGCCTTTTCACAGTTATATGAACAGGCGGAATTCGAGGCGCTTCAAGCCGAGTCCCATGTGAGTGAACAACCCCTGTCAGACGAAGAGACGATCGAGGGGGCACTGAACCGTGCGAGGGGCGTCCTTGAAAGCACAGGCAGTGAGATAGGGATCGGTCTTGAAGGAGGGGTATCTGATTCCACTGACGGTATGATCCTCTGTAACTGGGGTGCGCTGGTCGATTCAAATGGGAATGAAATCATCGCCGGTGGTGCACGGATTCCACTGCCGGAGGAAATAAGCGCAAAGATACAAGAAGGGTACGAGCTCGGTCCCTTGATGGACGACTACACCAAAAGGACCGGCATCAGCAAGAAAGAAGGGGCCATCGGGGTATTTACCAATGACCTC
Organism: Bacillus sp. KH172YL63; assembly: GCF_011398925.1. Taxonomy (NCBI): domain Bacteria; kingdom Bacillati; phylum Bacillota; class Bacilli; order Caryophanales; family Bacillaceae; genus Bacillus; species Bacillus sp. KH172YL63. The sequence goes on along the minus strand of NZ_AP022842.1, from coordinate 3,388,492 downwards.
ATCACCAGGGAAGCGATGTTCATGCACGTCGTTCTGCTGCTGATCGGTCAGTGGCAATGCAGGACCGGCGCTCAAAAGTCATAAACTGGGGGTACTTGGCCCATACCAATCCTACTAGTCCTTCATACGATGGAGTATATCAGACTTTATTTTATCTGGTAAATTCTTTCGAAGGAGGTAAGAATTTATGGGATGCAATTATTGTAACGACCGGGGCGGCAGACGCCACCACAAACATTGCTGTGACTGGGATAGACTCCTTTTTGGCGACAGAAGAAGACATCGTGTTCAAGGTGCAGAAGACAATCGCAGAAGATGCCGCCGTAACCGTGATGAAGTCCTTGGAGCCGAAGACAATCGCAGAGGATGCCGCGGCAGAAGAGGCGACAACGTAATGGGCGCGGAAGATAACCGCAGAAGATGCAGATGCAAAAGAAAACATAGAAACTGTTTCTGTAATCTATTCTGGTAATATTCAATAAGACTCCGTGCAGACGGGGTCTTTTTTTATGAAAAAAACCTCTCCCTAATCAGTAAGGGAGAGGTTTCCTCAATTATTTTACGCCTTTCATCGCTCTTTGGATGATTGGAGAAATCAAGAATAAGATAATCGCCAGGACGATTGCCATACCACCGATCGAACCGAAGTAAAGCGTTTCAGTTTCCGGTGAGTAGAAGCGTACGAGCTGTGCGTTAAGCGCCTGAGCACCTGCTGAAGCCAAGAACCAAAGGCTCATCGTTTGAGCAGAGAATGCATCCGGAGCAAGCTTCGTTGTAGCCGAAAGTCCGACTGGAGACAAGCATAGCTCACCAAGCACAACGATGAAATAGCTTAGTACAAGCCATAAAGGATTCACTAATGAACCTTCCCCGCCTAATTGGGCAGGTAACAAGATAACTAAGAATGATAACCCGGCAAACAATAGACCGAATGAGAATTTCTTCGGAATGGACGGTTGACGGTCACCAAGCTTCACCCACATCCAGGCGAATACCGGTGCTAACAGGATGATGAATAACGGATTCAATGATTGGAACCATGCAGGAGAAATCGAAATCCCCATGAATTCAAGCTGGGTACGCTTGTCTGCATAGGCAGCAAGAATTGTAGATCCCTGTTCTTGAATCGACCAGAACATAACTGCTGAAATAAATAACGGAATGTATGCAATGACTCTTGAACGTTCCGTTGCTGTCGTCTTAGGACTGTAATACATGACAGCAAAGTAAATGGTTGGAACGAGGATACCAAAGATCCCGACTAAATTGATGAAAAGATCAAGTGTGAACAGACCCGCTGGAATCGTTGTTCCCAAGATAATTGCAAGGGCAACGACGACCACACCGACGATCAGGCCATACTTTTTCTTCTCAGCTTGAGTAAGCGGATTTGGCACGTATGTACCCGCAAGGCCAAGATTCTTCTTTTTCGTCGCCATGAACACAACTAGACCTAAGAACATCCCAATTGCGGCTACTGCGAAGCCCCAGTGGAAACCTTTCGATTCCATCAAGCTACCTACGATCAATGGAGCGATGAAAGCACCTAAGTTGATACCCATGTAGAAGATACTGAATGCAGCATCACGGCGCGTATCCTTTTCACTGTACATTTCACCTACTACTGTAGACACATTCGGCTTCAATAAACCGGTTCCGACTACGATCAGTACCATGGAAACGAAGAACAGTGATAAGCTCCCAGGGAACGATAATGCGATGTGACCGAACATGATGAAAATCCCACCGTAGAAGACAGCTTTCGAAGTACCGAATACCCGATCGGCCAACCAGCCTCCAATTACCCCCGACATATATACGAGTGAACCATAAATAGACATGATTGCTAAAGCAGTATTTTGCTCAAGGCCGAGTCCGCCTTCAGAAACCTCGTAATACATGTAAAATACGAGGATGGCACGCATTCCATAGTAGGAAAAACGCTCCCAGAACTCTGTGAAGAATAAAGTGAATAATCCCTTCGGATGTCCAAAGAAACCTTTTTGAGGGACACTATCCACAATTTTCTGTTTATTCATTGATGACATGTTACTACCTCCTTTATTCCTTTACTATAATATTTTAATATTTTCATAAAGTCAAAAAAAGTTTGCAAATGGTTAATAATAACATAAAGTATCTGTAGATTGCTAATATTAAGTTATTTTTAAATAATAAAAATCTTTGGGTATATAGTCGGTAACGCTTACATACCATATTTCTGCCGACCTTTTTAAAAAAGCTGTTTTCGTCAACATTGTGGCATTTAAACAAGCGAGATGCGGTTGATTGCAACGAGGGATGCTCGCGTTCCGCGGGGATGGCGGTGAGCCTCCTCGGACTTTGTCCTGCGGGGTCTCACCTGTCTAGCTACGGCGGCTAGCCCCTCGAGGTCATAAGCTAAATGGTCCATGAAGGCAAAGACCGCCTTCACAGCCCATTCATCTTATGCTTGTCGGGGCTAAACGAGCCGCCTCCGCTTTTCGGACTGTCCATCAGTTCCCGCAGGAGTCGAGCATCTTCCGCTCCAATCAACCATCGAAGATAAAAACCAAAAATCCCCTGAAATTGGTAGTGATCAACGTAATTCAAGTACATTACCCTTAATTCTTTCTATGGGAATTTCTTTATTCCACAGTCTCAAATTACCGAAGATGCTCCCATTAACGTCTAATAAAAGCAATAATCTATACGAAAAGAGCCTTAACAAATGTATAACACAAAAAATCCGAACGTCTCCCCTCCATGATAGAAAGAGGGTTCGTTCGGATTCATTAAACGTTGTTACTCTGTTTCAAATACATAAGACAAGGTTTTAAGTGCCTGATCGATCGATGTCACGGTGACGTTTGCCTTATTGGACAGCTCTTTTAATGGGTGATGGAGCTTTTCCGGCCGAATGAGGATGAGCGGCTTTTGAAGGGATAAAGCGGTGCTTGCATCCATGGCGGTGTTCCACTGCTTGTATTCTTCACCGAAAAGGGCGATGACGGCATCGGACTTTGCCATCAGCAATTCCGTCCTGAAGTTGTTGATGCTTGAAGCAGCTTCATCACGGAAAATCTTATTGGGCTGTTCGCCGAGTATCTCTTCACCGATCGAATCTGAGCGGTCATGGTTTTCCATCGGGCCCACGAACGTGATGGGAAGGCGAAGCGCCTTTGCTTTCTCCTTTAACTCATTTCGCCATGAGCTATGTATTTCTCCAGCCAGATATACTGTGAATTCCATTGTATCTCCACCCTTTTCTTTTTTTAGTCATCTTATCATATTTACCCCTTCTCAGTTAAAAATAACCAACATTCCCAACGAAAAGGCACAAATTATGTTTGGAAGGGTTGTCAATGGGTCTTTGTGAGGGTATCATAAGCGTAGGTCCTAGGCATGAAGGGAGGATAACAAGAAGATGAAAACCAAGGTATCATTCTTTATCTTCATTCTTATGCTTATTTTAACTGGGTGCAATACTACCATAGATAAAGAGAAAGACCAGACGGCCGATGCGGTGAAAAATGCCTTGAGCTCCAACGAAAAGCCTGATGAAAAGGCAGGGAACATCGAGTTTTATCTCCCATTCGGGGCAAAGATCGAAAAGGAATCACCCAATAATATCATTATTTCCAAAAGCTCTGATACGTTTATTCTTTTCACAAATCCCCAAGAGGATAAGGACAGTGAACTTCTATATAAAATGGCGCTGAATGAAAAAGAGAGTCTTGTGAAGCACGGGACTTTCAAGGAAGATGACCGCTTAGGATACTATGTCATCAAGAAATTGCCTGATACGGAAGAATACGAACTTATGGTAGGGATGGGCGGAACGAAGGTAACGACTCAATCAGAAGTAGGCGATCTTGCCGATCACGCCGAAATGATGATGAAAATGGCAGCGTCCGTCAAGCACAAGTAAATGGATTAGACAGACCGGTACTCCGAATGAGGGGAATCGGTCTTTTTTTGTGCTGTTCCCCAAAAGGGAATAGAAGCTTGTGCACAAAAGATACTAATAGAAAAGTTTCTCCGGTAAAGAAAAAGCATAGACAAATCCAACATGTGTCTTTACACTAGTAAAAGTAAACTGTTTACTGTAAGGGAGAGAAAAGGATGAAAGAATATTTACAGCGAAAAGGCATTACGTTATCAGCAAAGACGTATTTCATAGATGCATTAAGTTATATGGCGCTGGGATTGTTCAGTTCATTGATCATCGGATTGATCATCAAAACGGTCGGGGAGCAGCTTCCTTTACCTGCGGGGGTCAGTGAATTCTTCATTGAAATGGGCAGCCTTGCAATCACCCTGATGGGGCCGGCGATCGGTGCGGCCATTGCCTATGGCCTCGGCGCCCCTCCGCTTGTCCTGTTCGCTGCCGTTGTGACCGGTGCAGCCGGGGGAAGCCTTGGTGGGCCGGCGGGTGCGTATGTCGCCGCGGTGCTGTCAACTGAAATTGGAAAGCTCGTGAGCAAGTCAACCAAGGTGGATATCATCGTGACGCCGTTTGTCACGATTCTCGCAGGATTTACGACCGCCTACTTCATCGGACCTGGGATTGCAGATTTTATGACGATGTTCGGCAGCTGGATCAGCTGGGCGACTGAACAACGGCCGATCATCATGGGGATCCTCGTGGCCGCGCTCATGGGGCTTGCCCTGACCGCGCCGATCTCCAGTGCCGCTATTGCCCTCATGCTTGATTTGAGCGGTGTCGCTGCAGGTGCCGCGACAATTGGCTGCGCCGCCCAGATGGTCGGGTTCGCCGTCATCAGCTACCGGGAAAATAAAATCGGCGGATTATTCGCCCAAGGCATCGGGACGTCCATGCTGCAGGTACCGAATATAGTCAGAAACCCCCGCATCCTCATCCCGCCTACCGTGGCAGGCATGATCCTTGCCCCCATCGGGACGACCGTCTGGCTGATGGAAAACAATGCTGCAGGTGCCGGCATGGGGACAAGTGGATTTGTCGGTCAAATCATGACGTTCAAAACCATGGGATTCAGCTGGGAAGTGACGATGAAAATCCTTCTGTTGCATATTGTTGGACCTGCATTCATCAGCCTGTTACTATCTGAATATATGCGGAAACTGGGCTGGATCAAACCCGGCCAGATGACGATAGAAACTGGAGGCAAATAATATGCGTAAACTTGAATCAATAGAAGAATTTCAACAACTGAAAGAAAACGGCAAACATGTATTCATGTTCTCCGCCGACTGGTGCCCCGATTGCCGGGTCATCGAACCGATCCTGCCAGAGGTTGAAAGTCAATTTCCAGACTACACATTCCTTTATGTAGATCGTGATCAATTCATCGATGTCTGCATCGAGCATGACATCTTCGGAATCCCAAGCTTCCTGGCATACGAAAATGGCCGCGAAACAGGCCGCTTCGTCAGCAAGGACCGGAAGACGAAAGAAGAAATCGAGCGCTTTATGAATTCATTGGCGTAATGAGGGTGTGAAATAAGAAAATCCGAACGATCATTCTAAAATCGAATGCGTTCGGATTTTTTTGTCATGTTAGCAGTGTATAAGGGGGAACGTTAGGGTCTACAACCATCTCATACCTGTAAAAGCAAATTCATTTACGAAAACAGCCAATTTTTAAGAGCTTCCTTTTGTATTCTCACAGTTTTAATGTAAAATGTTATAAGTGAATAATTCAACATCAAGGAAGGACGTATCAGTACTTTCTATTATAATAGTACCGTCAAAGGAGGATCAGATTTGGATATTAAAAAGCTGAAAGGCATACTCCAGGAACGATTAGAAAAACCGAATCGTACGTTTACATATGATCGAGACAAAGATTCACTGAGGATTGAGAATAAGGAAACGAATAAAGGCATCACCGTCGCACTTCCGCCGATTGTGTCAAAATGGAAGGAAAACAACAAATCCATCATTGATGAAGTGGTTTATTATGTGGAAGAGGCGTTAAATGTCATGGGGACAAAAGCCGACCTTGAGAACAAAGAGAAAAAGGTGTTCCCGGTCATCCGCTCCACCTCTTTTGCAACCGAATCAAATGAAGGGGTTACACTCGTCACCGACGAACATACAGCGGAAACCCGGATTTATTATGCATTGGATTTAGGAAAGACGTATCGTCTGCTCGACGAAAACATGCTGAAATCTGAAGGCTGGACCCACGAGCAGATGAAAGAGACGGCGTTATTCAACGTCAGAAGCCTGCCGACAAACATGAAAAAGGATGAAGTGGCAGGAAACATCTTCTACTTCCTGAATAATAATGACGGATATGACGCAAGCCGCATTTTGAATGAGGCATTCCTCAAGCAGGTGAGCAATGATATCCAGGGGGAAATGACCGTATCTGTTCCCCATCAGGATGTACTGGTCATCGGGGATATCCGCAATGAAACGGGCTATGATGTCCTTGCTCAATTAACGATGAGCTTCTTTACGACAGGGAATGTCCCGATCACGGCACTATCCTTCGTATACGAAGAAGGAGAACTCGAACCTGTCTTCATTCTCGCAAAAAATCGCAAAAAGGAAAGGGAGAAGAAATAATGAACGTATTTTATAACTTAGAAGGCATTGGAGATACACTGATTGTGACCCTTGCACCAGGATTTGAAGGGGAAGTGCTGCACGAACGAAAAGAAGATGCAGTGCGCCTGTTTGATGAAAATGGGAAAACACTCGGATACAATCTTTTCAATGCGTCAACCTATATGGAACTAAACGAAGCGGGCCCTGTCGAAATGAACGATGACAAGCTCAAGGTGATCAATGAAGCAATCAGCAAAAACGGCTTCGATGAAGTATTGGAAGCAGACTTCTCACCGAAGTTCGTCGTCGGCTTCGTTTCAGAAAAAGAAAAACACCCGAATGCAGACAAGCTGAACATCTGCACAGTGGACGTAGGCGAAGAAACATTGCAAATCGTCTGCGGTGCCCCGAATGTAGACAAAGGACAAAAAGTCGTTGTCGCAAAAGTCGGCGCCGTCATGCCAAGCGGGATGGTCATCAAGGATGCAGAACTCCGCGGAGTCGCGTCATCAGGTATGATCTGCTCTGCCAAAGAACTTGCGCTGCCGGATGCTCCTCAGGAAAAAGGGATCCTCGTTCTTGAAGACACGTACGAAGTAGGTCAACCATTCAAAGCATAAATCGCTGTACCTGGGTCCGGAGTGTGGACTCAGGTTTTTTGTTTGGGGAGCGGGATTCTATTAGGTCGTCGATTTTTCGACAAAAAGATCATAAATGATTGCAGGTGGATCATATGTTACGATACCGGATCATAAATGGGCGAAAGCAGACCATAAATTTTTAATGAGGCTCATAAATGAAAAAAGCAGCTCATAAATGTGTGAAAGCGGCTCATATAACCTGTGACGGTACATGGGATGGCTTCTGAAACGACCATCGAATGAATGAAATCAGCTATTCTTCCTTATTTTTAACGAAATGCAGTGAAAAATTGAGTGAAAAGCCTGTAATCCTGCAAAAAACGCTTGAAACAGCACTTTTCGTGTTACAATCTCTTTACGCCTATGTATGTTTCGACACAAGTCTTTAACAATTCTCTGATTCTATCGAAATGACTCGAAATATTTGTTGTAGCTGATAGAATATATAGTAAGTATGAAAGAAAGAGTGATGTTTGTGAGCTGGATAAAAAAATTATTTGGAAAATTATCAGATGATGATGACCAATTTGACATGCATGATGATGAAATGGACGTTCAGTCGATCGAAACGAAACGGCCTGAGCGTAAAAATATAGCAGGGTCCGATCGTTCCAGGGATGTAGAAGCGAGGATGACCTATCAATATCCGAAAGGAAACTTCCGCTTTCCCATCATATCGGACAATGAAAAAAGAGAGCGTCCAAGGGATAACCGAAACCGGAGCAGGGAAGAGACGGCAGAACCGGTCAAGGAGCAAGAAGTGAAGAACAGGAACCGGCCCTCAGCCAATCGGAAATGGGAAAATGAGAAGCAAACGCCTGCACCTCAGCCGAAGAAATCGTCCAAGGTTGAAAAAGGAAACAGCAGGCCTTTTACCCCGACCGAAATTCCGTCTCCAATATACGGATTCAGAAGCCGGCCGGTCAAAAAAGATGAAAGCGTCGAATACGAGCTGAAGAAATTTTTACATAATGAAGAAGTCAACAATCAGGCAAGTGAAGAGCGCCCATTTACGGAGAGTAAATCAGCTTTCGATCCTGCTTCTGTCCGCCCGTCCAACAGCAGTGGAGAAGAAAACGCCCAAACTCAGGATGAGGAGATTAGAGAAGCGCCTCAAATGCACCAACCAGAAAACCGTGAAAGTGCACCGAGACCATCCGAGCGGATTTCACTGATCACCGAAATTGAAGAAGCAGTGCTGACACCGAAGGAGCCGGAATTAAAAGAAGACTTACCGGTGAACGCTCCTTTAGAAAACGCGGAGCTGGAAGCGTCGGCCGTTGAAGAAAATGTGGATATGCCGATCACGGGCCAGATGCCAGACAGTGAAGATGCGGAGTCAGCTGTTTCCGAAGAATCTTCCATTGATGACAATGCCCAGGAGGACAGGCTAGAAGCTCCTGAAGAAGAGATAGAGGAAACGCCGACAGTTGAAGCATACAGTTTTGAAGAATCGGAGTCAGTGAGTGCCATTGTTGAAGAAGTGGTGGCAGAGGAGGAACAGGAAACTTCCGGAGATGAAGACTCTTCGAACAACGACGAAGCGTTAATGGTAGAGGAACCTCAGCCTATGAGCACAGTCGAAACGTTTGTTGATGAAGAAGCCGGGTCAAACGTAGAGGAAACTGCAGATACAGTTTCACTCGATACAGAAGAAACTCCCGTCGCTGAAAAAGCAGAATTAATAGATACAGAGACTCAACCCGCTGAAGAAGCTGAAACAATGGATGAAACCCCATCTGTTGCAGAAGCAGAGACATCGACCGTAAACGAAATGTCAACGGCTGAGCAGGAAACTTCAATTATTGAAGAAACAGAGAGAATGGAAGCAGATCAAACTCCAGAATCAAACGAAATGGCGTCAACGCATACTGACGAAACCCAAGTCGTGAATCAGGAACAATCAAGCGTTACTGAATCCCCTGGGGTTCATGATGAGGGACGAGAAGCACCGAAAGAAGAACCACCAAGAAGAAAAAGGTCTCATCTTCCTTTCAATGTGCTGATGCTGAAGCAGGATAAGCGGCAGATGAATGCTGCAAAGCCTCCTGTCCGTCCTAAGCAGGCGGAGGCGGTTGAAGAGAAAGCTGTACCATCGATCCAGGAGAAATCTCCGGAAAAGGTGGAAGAAGAACAGCCGCCGGTTCAGTCATTTGAAGAGCAGCCGACCTCTCAAGGTCCCGTGCAGGGGGAAGAGGCGGCGAAGAGTTATGATGAGTTGAGTTCAGAGACGAAGCGGACGAGGAATTATGTGTTCCCGGAAGTGGATTATTTGATGCCGCCGGTGTCGAAGGAAATGAGCGAGGAATGGCTGGATTCACAGAGGGCATTGCTGAATGAGACGCTTCATAATTTCAACGTCCGTGCGAAAGTGGTGAATGTGACGCAGGGGCCGTCCGTTACCCGGTTTGAGGTTCAACCTGAGCCCGGGGTGAAGGTGAATAAGATTACAAATCTATCAGATGATATCAAGTTGAGCCTTGCTGCGAAGGATATCCGGATGGAGGCGCCGATCCCCGGTAAGCATACGATCGGGATTGAGGTGCCGAACCGTGAGAGCAGACCGGTTTGCATCAGTGAAGTGATTGCGAGTCCTGCTTTCCAGGACACGTCCTCACCGTTGACGGCAGCCCTTGGTCTTGATATTTCCGGTCAGCCGATCGTGACGGATCTGAGCAAGATGCCTCACGGACTTATCGCCGGTGCGACCGGTTCAGGTAAGAGTGTGTGCATCAACTCGATTCTTGTCAGCCTGCTCTATAAAGCTTCTCCGGATGAATTGAAGCTACTTCTTATTGATCCGAAGATGGTTGAGCTCGCACCGTATAACCGGATCCCTCACCTCGTCAGTCCTGTGATCACCGATGTGAAAGCAGCGACCGCCGCGCTTAAATGGGCAGTGGAGGAAATGGAACGGCGCTATGAATTATTTGCCCACACCGGGGTAAGGGATATTAAACGATTCAATGAACTGGCGAAACGGAATGGGCAGTACAGCGATATGCTTCCATACCTGGTGATCGTCATCGATGAGCTTGCTGATCTGATGATGATGTCACCTGCAGATGTTGAGGAAGCGATTTGCCGGATCGCCCAGAAGGCACGTGCCTGCGGGATTCATCTGATCATTGCGACTCAGCGTCCATCAGTCGACGTCATCACTGGATTGATCAAGGCGAATGTTCCGACAAGGGTCGCATTCTCGGTATCTTCAAGCGTCGATTCAAGGACGATCATCGATGGCAGCGGAGCGGAAAGACTGCTCGGTAAAGGGGATATGCTGTTCCTGGAGAACGGTTCATCGAAGCCAGTCCGTTTGCAGGGGACGTTCGTTTCCGACGATGAGATCGATGAGATCATCAATCATGTCAGGGAACAAAGGGAACCGGATTATATTTTCCAACAGGATGAATTGATCAAGAAAGCCCAAGTGACCGAAGAAGAGGATGAATTATTCCTCGAAGCCTGTGAGTTTGTCGTCGATCAGGGCGGTGCATCGGCATCGAGCCTGCAGCGCCGGTTCCGGATCGGTTACAACCGGGCGGCGAGACTGATGGAAATGATGGAGAGTAACGGCATCATTTCTGAGTCACGGGGCAGCAAACCGCGGGACGTCCTGATTTCCGAAAGTGAATTGGAAACCCTGGCGTAGACTAGTACAAATATTTAATACATGGTATTCTGTTTATGACTGTCCTTACGGGGCGAATAAGCAGAATACCTATTGTTTTTTATGTAGGAAAAGCTACAAGGAGCTTTAATGATGAAAGAAATAGAGTTGAAACTTCAAGGGAAACTCAACAGGTTGACCAATCATACATTCAAGTTTGACGAAAGAATCAAGGATGGCTGGTTTTCGGCTGTCTATTTTTTGAAAACGAAGGAAATTGCGAAGAAGCATAAGCCCGGTGCAGAGGTGACGATGCAGTTCTTTCAAAAAAGCCATGCGGTCATATGTGGCACCGACGAAGTGATTGCCTTACTTCATACCTTTGCCGACAATCCGCAGGATCTTGAGATTCATTCACTGAAGGACGGGGATCAAATCGCCCCGTTTGAAACCGTGCTGACGATCAAGGGAAGGTATGAGGACTTTGGCTATCTCGAAGGCATCATCGACGGGATCCTGGCAAGAAGGACGTCGGTGGCGACGAGCGTATACAATGTCATGAAAGCAGCCTCGATTTCAGGTGAACAGAAACCGGTCGTCTTCATGGGGGACCGGGATGATCATTTCACCCAGCAGGCCGGGGACGGATACGCAGCCTTCATCGGCGGATCCACCGCCCAGGCGACACACGCCATGAACGAATGGTGGGGAAAAAAGGGGATGGGCACGATGCCACATGCCCTCATCCAATTGTTTAACGGCGATATCGTCGAGGCAACGAAGGCCTACCAGGAAACATTCCCGGAAGATGAGCTCATTGCACTCGTCGATTACAACAATGACGTCATCACAGACTCATTGAAAGTCGCCCGGGAGTTTGGTCCCGAATTAAAAGGGGTAAGGGTAGATACATCCAGAATGATGATCGACAAATATTTCCTCCGCAATCAGCACGTGCTCGGAACATTCGATCCGCGGGGCGTCAATATGCAGCTGATCAAAGCGTTAAGGCAAGCCCTTGATCAGGAAGGGTACCGGCACGTGAAGATTGTGGTATCAGGCGGCTTCAATGAGGACCGAATCCGGCAGTTTGAGGAGAATGAAGTGCCGGTCGATATGTATGGAGTCGGAAGCAGCCTCTTAAAGATCCATGTCGGCTTCACCGGCGACAATGTCGTCATCGACGGTTCCCCTGAAGCAAAGGCAGGAAGAAAGCTCCGGCCGAATCCCCGCCTGGAAAAAGTAGAATTCGAATAGGTGAGAAGATGCAACAATCAGAAAGCCTGTTAAACCTAGAGCAATACAAACATAAGAAGCAAAGGATCGCAGAAGGGAACATACAAGACCTCTACGAAAGAGCGGCACAGTATGCCCTGAAGGAAACGAACATCCGGGAAAAAGTCCGGGCCAAGATGATTTTTTCCAAGCGTTTTCTTCAAAATGGGGAGGTAAAGGGCGATGCAATCGAGAAATTGTTTCAAGAATGGTTTCTCTTTGATTATAAAACGGTCAAAGGACAAACGTTATTCTTTCAATTTCTTCAAAGCTACCCCCTTCACGAATCAACCAAGCTCCTCGGAGCCGTCACCCTGACGGCAGCGTGGGAACCTGTCATGATCAAAAGGACAGAACGGACGGAAAAGGGGATGATCCTGACCTGCCAGCATGTCCTTCATGACAAAGAAGTGCTTGTTAAAACCACCCTTGATTGTAAACAAAAGGAAATGACCGAAGGCGAGTCCTATTTCGTGAGAAAAGTCCCGCTCGTCTCCCATCAATGGATCCTCGGTCCCGTTTTCCCCGTGAAATCAACGTATGTATTAACAGATGTGAAAAATCAATATGGTCAAATGAATCAGGAAACTGGAGTATTATGGAGAACGTTTCTGAAAGAAGAAGCACCCCATTTCATTCTCCACAGTCTTTCGTAGCTTGTGCATGGTCAGGGATTTTAAAAAATGATATAATGTTTCAAGTTGAAGAAAGTTCGCTTTTTTCTATTCTCGATATCGAAAGCTTAAGACCAATGGCAAATTAATATACATTTCATATAATGCTTTTAGATAGACGATTGTTGGAGGTTCTATTATGACTATATATCATTTCGTAGGAATTAAGGGGTCGGGCATGAGTGCATTAGCCCAAATACTCCACGATATGGGCTACGAAGTCCAAGGATCTGACGTAGAGAAATACTTCTTTACACAGAAGGCACTGGACGAATCAAATATTAACATTCTTCCTTTCCAAAAAGAAAATATTAGTGGGGATATGCATGTGATCGCAGGAAATGCATTCCCTGATACACATGAAGAAATCCAGGCTGCTGTCGAGCAGGGACTGCCCCTCACGAGATATCATAAATTCCTTGGGGACTTCATGGAGAAGTTCACAAGTGTCGCCGTTACAGGTGCACACGGGAAAACATCGACAACAGGATTACTCGCCCACGTCATCAGCGGTGCCAAACCGACGAGCTTCCTCATCGGTGACGGAACGGGAAAAGGTGAAAAGGATGCCCAATACTTTGTATTCGAAGCGTGCGAATATCGCCGCCACTTCCTTTCATATTTTCCGGACTATGCCATCATGACGAACATCGACTTCGACCATCCTGATTACTTCGCCAATGTGGATGACGTCTTCTCGGCCTTCCAGGAGATGGCGATGCAAGTCAAAAAAGGCATCATCGCATGCGGAGACGACGAACAGCTCCAGAAAATCCAGGCGCAGGTACCGGTCGTATTCTACGGATTCGCCGAAGAAAATGACTTCCAGGCCCGCAACGTATCACGTGATCCAAGCGGAACTTCATTCGATGTGTTTGTGCGCAATGAATTCTATGCCACATTCAAAATCCCGACATTCGGCGATCACAACATCATGAATGCCCTGTCCGTCATTGCCATCTGTCACTATGAAGAACTGGATACAGCAGTCGTCCAGGAGCGTCTGAGCTCATTCAAGGGCGTCAAGCGCCGCTTCTCTGAAAAAGTGGCCGGCTCACAGATCCTGATCGACGACTACGCCCATCATCCGACTGAAATCAGGGCAACCGTCGATTCGGCAAGACAGAAATATCCTGAAAAAGAGATCATCGCTGTCTTCCAGCCGCACACATTCACGCGAACACAGACATTCCTGTCCGAATTTGCGGAAACACTGAGTCTCGCCGACAAAGTGTACCTGTGCGAAATCTTCGGATCAGCAAGGGAAAACCACGGAAAACTTTCCATCCAGGATCTGCAAAGCAAGATCGAAGGATGCGAAATCATAGATGAACAAGACACATCAGCCCTCCTCGATCATGAAGACGCCGTACTCATCTTCATGGGAGCAGGAGACGTGCAGAAGTTCCAGCAGGCGTATGAGGATACGCTGGCGGAGCGGGTGTCTGAGAAGTAATATTTGGAAACCGGTTCTTTTGGGAGAGCCGGTTTTTTTGTTGGTTTTTTTGGGGGGCTGCTTCTTGGGTGTTTGACTGTTGAATGTTGGGGAGATTTTGTCAGGAGAAAATTGCCGGGGATTTGTCTGTTAAAGTTTGAGGGGATTTTGACAGGGAAATGTAGTGGGGGATTTGTCAGTTGAATAAAGCGGATATGTTGACTGTCAAAATAGAGAAGAGGTTTGCCTGTTAAAAAAACGATTAGATTCAACAGTCAAAATAAGCATCCATTTCAACAGGTAAATTCTCTGCCAAATTCAACAGTCAAAAATAGCATCCATTTCAACAGACAAAATCCCTGCCAAATTCAACAGTCAAAAATAGCATCCATTTCAACAGACAAAATCCCTGCCAAATTCAACAGTCAAACCACCTCCCACCCCCCAAAAAAAGCCACCGCCTCAACCGAGACGGTGACCAACTTCATTCCTTATTTCAAATTCTCCGGATTCAACACTTCTAGTGCTTCGACCACGAACCGTCCGTCTTTACGGATGAGGACATCATCGAAGTAGATTTCCCCGCCGCCGTATTCAGGACGCTGAATCATCACCATATCCCAGTGGATGTTGGAGTGGTTGCCGTTGTAGGCTTCTTCGTAGCATTCACCTGGTGTGAAGTGGAAGCTGCCGTCGATTTTTTCGTCAAACAGGATGTCCTGCATCGGGTGCTGGATGAACGGGTTCACGCCGATGGCGAATTCGCCGATGTATCTTGCTCCTTCGTCGGTGTCGAAGATTTTGTTGATGCGGTCAGTGTCATTGGCTGTCGCTTCAACGATTTTTCCGTCTTTGAACGTCAATTTGACATTTTCAAAGGTGAATCCGTTGTAAGGGGAGGGCGTGTTGTATGAGATGACGCCGTTGACCGAATCTTTGACCGGTGCGCTGTATACTTCTCCGTCAGGGATGTTCAGGCGGCCGGCACATTTCACCGCAGGGATGTCCTTGATCGAGAATGTAAGGTCCGTCCCTTCTCCGACAAGTCGGACTTTATCGGTGTTGTTCATGAGTTCGACCAGGTTGTCCATAGCTTTGTCCATTTTGCTGTAGTCGAGGTTGCAGACGTCGAAGTAGAAGTCTTCGAAGCCTTCTGTGCTCATGTTGGCAAGCTGTGCCATGGATGAAGTTGGGTAGCGGAGCACGACCCACTTTTTCTTTGGTACGCGGATTTCTCTATGTACTTTTTTGCCAATCGTGTTGCCGTGGATTTTCATGTTTTCATCCGGCACATCGGATTGTTCATTGATATTGTCACCTGCACGCAAACCGATGTAGGCATCCATCTGGTCCATGACGTTCGCTTCGAAGCCAGCCATCATGTGATACTGCTCTTCCTGTGCTCCCATCAACAGTGCGCGGTCAACGGCGTGGTCTTTGATGGATACGAAAGGGTACCCCCCTGCAGCATACGCTTCCTTGACGAGTGATGTCACTAGCTCACGCTGAAGTCCGAAGTTTTCAATCAATACTTTTTCTCCCGGCTGCAATTGTACGGAATATTGAATTAAATTTTTAGCCAGTTTTTCAATGCGTGGATCTTTCATGTCTATTTCCCCCTTTTATATAATCAATCTTATTGTACCCTAAAATATTGTTGGATGAGAGATTCAACATGAGAAATGATAATACAATAAAAAAATTTGTTTCACAGGCAGGAATATGGTTTTAAAAAGAAGAAATACTACTATAATGTTTATTTGTTTATCTGTGGGGTAAAGAGTTCCTATAACATGGAGGTGTGGCATATGGAAATCATTCTTTATCTAAGCGTAGCTGTGATAGCAGTTGCATTTTTTATTCTAGTACTAAGTGTGATGAAAACATTGAAGTCCCTGGGCACAACGTTAGACAGCGTTTCAACAACATTGACGGGCCTTGAGAGCCAATTGCAGGGCGTAACGAAGGAATCTACAGAATTACTACATAAAACAAACTTATTAGCCGAGGATATCCAGAAGAAGTCTGAGGATCTGAACACCGTTGTTTATGCAGTAAAAGATGTGGGCCATTCCATTCAAAACCTTAACAACTCGGTGAAAAAGGTGAGCACTTCAATCTCGACTGAGCTTGAGCGCAACCAGGGGAAGATCTCACAAGTGGTTCAGTGGGGGAATGCCTTTATTGAGTTGAAGGACAAATGGAAACAAAAACAGGAAAAACAGCCAACACAACCTGATGTACCTGATGAAGCTGTTCAAAACCATACACCCAAAGAAGTTCGATCTCGAGAAAAATTAGTTAAAAGAGCAAGATCTTATAACAATTAGAGAGGGGAATGTTAAACATGACACAACAGTACAATCAAAATCAGAACCAGGCGACTGACAGCAACAACATCAATTCAAAGGATTTCATTATCGGGACATTGATCGGTGGAATCGTAGGGGCTGCGACGGCGCTTCTTTTGGCTCCGAAATCAGGCAAGGATTTACGCAATGATATCAACGAGCAGGCTGTCGTGATCAAGGAGAAGACGGGACAGTGGAAAGATACGGCAGTTGAGAAGGGGAATGAGCTTGCAGCGGTTGCGAAGGAGAAATCTTCTGCGTTGTCGAAAACGGTGCAAGAGCAGTCCAACAATGTGGTAGGAAAGATTAAAACATACCGCTCCAACAATTCTGAGCTTGAAGAAGTGAATGAAGAGCTCCAGGCTGTTTCAGAGGAAGAAGCATCGCCAGTGGCGGAAACAGCTGACTTGAATCAAAAGCTTGAAGATACGAAAAAAGCTTTTGATGAAACTGAAAAAACATACAATCAATAATAATTGATTCCAAGGGCGGTGAA
Source organism: Bacillus sp. KH172YL63 (assembly GCF_011398925.1). Lineage (NCBI taxonomy): Bacteria > Bacillati > Bacillota > Bacilli > Caryophanales > Bacillaceae > Bacillus > Bacillus sp. KH172YL63. The sequence goes on along the minus strand of NZ_AP022842.1, from coordinate 3,371,490 downwards.
GTGATATGATGACTTCACCGTTTTTTTATTGGAAAAAATCAGCGATTCTTCGCAAGCTTATACATTTCACCGAATGAAAGGAAGTAGAATGACCATGCAAAAAATCGAATCCGTTCAGCAGTTTGAACAGCTGTCTGAAACCAATCCACGATTCTTCTTGATGAAGCACAGCCTGACATGCCCTGTCAGCTCCACTGCATTCAATGAGTATCAATCATTCCTGAACAAGCATGAAGGGGAAGAAGGCTTTTACCTGGCCGTGCAGGAGTCAAGGGAGCTATCGAATCATATTGCCGAAAAATACGGCATCAAGCATGAATCTCCGCAGGCGTTCTTATTCATCGACGGCAAGCCTGGCTGGAATGCTTCTCATTGGAATATCACCGAGGGTGCTCTGCAAAAATTGTAAGAAGGAAAGAACTCTGTTGCGGCAGGGTTCTTTTTTTATGGATTTTTTCGTAAAGATCGTTAGCTTAATTAGAACAAGGATTAATTTTAACTATTTGGTATTATATAAAAAGAGACTTACTCAGCTAACGGCAGGTTATTGAACCACAGGTTATTAAATTTTTTTAGAGAAAGGAGTATTAACTTGAAGAAAGTAGCATTTTTTATTCTTCTTTTGTTTTTGTTAGTAGGATGTAGCCCAAGTAATGTTAAGCATAATAAAGACTTAGAGAATTCTATTTATTCTATGGTAGAGGATAAAAATAAAAGTGAGATAGGTATAAAAACATTGACTACTTTCGATTGGGATAAAGCATTCCTTTTCACGCCTTATAGTACACAAGAAGCCATAGAAGATGAACTAGGTACTGACTTTAAAGACCCAAGTAATATCAGTATGAGAGATGATATATACCTATTGGTTTTCCTAGAGGGAAATAAAGTAGTTCAATATGTTGAAATGGAACGCCAAGGGTCTGACTTTTCAATAGGGGGGAAGGGACACCTTACTCCATCCAATGAGGTTATAAGCATTGAAAGGCATTAAGAACTTTCCTTGTGACGGAATAAGAGGTACAGTCGTTTTAACATAGGAATGGCTGTTTTTTATTTACTATCATTTGAACTTGATCGGTGACTTGGTTCTTTGGGAACGGTCAAAGCAATCAGTAAAGATGCAAAGTAAAAGGATGGATATATTCCATTCATTACTGCATCCAAGAAAATGAATGAGTGATAAAGTAATTCCTAGACTCATTATTTTATGTAAATCACTTATTCTGGACAGTTGATTCTCGCTGCAATCAACTACCTCTTTTTTGGTAATAGTAAGGTTTAAATGATATTGAAATAAATGGTAATTAACTCCCCGATGTTTATTTTCCTCTCTACCGGGAAGTTATTCTATAAGAATAAAAATTGTAGGAGGAAATTTGAATGACACAGCCAGTAGCATATGAAACGCAAACAAGGAATTCTATGAATGAAGGAAAGAATGGAAAGCTGTTAAAAGGAATGGTCGTAGGGGCAGTGGTTGGCGGAGCACTTGCCATGCTCGATAAGACGACCAGATCAAATGTGACGTCGAAAACGGCAGAAATGAAGGATTCTACGATGGATATGGTTGCGAAGGTAAAGGAGGATCCGTCGGGTGTGGCGAGTGACCTGCAGGATCGCATGAAGACAGCCTCTAACGTGTTAAAGGAAGCGATCAACGATGCCCAGAGCCTTTACGAAAAGGTGAATGAGGACGTCATGGAGCAGGTGAATCAGGTGAAGGAAGATTCCTCTGAGATGATTGCCACCACGAAGGAAGCAGCAGAGGAATTAAAGGACATCAGCGGCAAGGTCCGTGAAGCCGGTGAGGAAGTGACCAGCGGGGCAAGTGATGCCGGGTCGCAGGCAAGCTCAACGTCAACAGATGAAAAGCATATCCACCCTGTGAATCGTGACAGCAGCATTCCAGGGCAGGTTGGATCATAAAAACCAAAAAAGCGAACGGTCATCCATGGATGGACCGTTCGCTTTTTAAGTTTAGTATGTCAACGTGCCGGCTGCGGCCAGAAGATTTCCAGGGCATCCCCTTCCTGGATTTCTTCATAGAATGTTGTCGGGTTCCCGTTTTTCAACAGCTCGAAGTTGCCTGTTGAATGGGTGGGCATGGTGATTTCCACGGCAGTGAACAGATCCTGAAAGATGAAGGGACTCGTGTACTGTTCAGCCATTTCAATTCTATCACCGGAAAAGACTTTGTCGTCCATGGAAAGGGCGATTCCGTTCCGCAGGATCCGGCTGCTGTTCTTCGTCAATTCGACTTCCTGGCCATTATATGTGATTCTGATGCTCGTATTCGGGACGAGCTGCTTTTTGGACAGGATGTCTCTTAGTTTCGGCGTATGGGGTTTCTGGAATGACACAGTGTCCCCATGTTGAATTTTCGAAGAAGGTTTCGCTCCCACTCCGTTTAAGAGAAGTTTACCTGCGAATGCCGGAAAGAATGTATCCTTGCCGTTCAGGGAAAGGCGGAAAGGCTTTGTATCTTCAATCCAAGAGCTGAAGCCGGCATGTGTTAATGCATCTTCTAATGTGTCGATGAGTTTGATCCGGATCGCATCCCGGTCCTGGATTGGATCATCTATTGACGCAGGACGGTCGCTCCGGTAAACAAGCGGCGTCAGCTGGTGGGGATGGCCATCCACCTCGATCGTTTTGACAGAGGAATCGTCCACTAAATCCCCGATTGTGACAATTGGGGAAGCACCGTCCACGCCTTTTATCACCGTGATGACGTCGTTATTTTTTATCACTTCGTCGAGATCACTCGGCACCCCGTTTTTCTCGACGATCGGCGGCTGTCCGTGTCCCCCAGGGATGGTGATGTCCTGGCCATTGACGGAAACAAATATCCCGCTTCCCGGCATGCCGTGCCACTTGCTTACCTTTAATCCGGCTGCCAGGATACAGTCGCCGACGGTCAGATCCTTGACCTCGAACAACCTTACCGGCTGCCCGTTGACGTGGGCAGTGACGTATTGAACGGGTGCCTGCTTGGCGGCAATCGCAATTCCGATCGGGGTCACAAGCTCCGGTCCTTTTGTCACGTCGTCGGAGATGCTAATGTTCTGAATTGCCTCGACGCCCCTCACAGCGACCCGGTTAGCTGGAAGCTGGAGTGCTGTCGCCAGCTCTCCAGGCAGTTCAGGCGTCAAGCTTCCCCCTCCGACAAGCATGACGGCCTGTGGAGGCTTACCGTTGTTCAAGCGGAGAATTTCTTTTGAAATTTCACCTGAGAGTTTTGTGATCGCCGGCGTGATTTTCTCAATGACTTCTGTTGACAGCATGATCGTCTCGAATCCAAGGATATCGGTGACGGTAATCTCGCTGTCTTTCCCCAGCTCCCGTTTCGCTTTTTCCGCAAGGGGGAAATCCAGAAGCAGCTCGTTGCTGATTGCTTCCGTGATTTCATCCCCAGCGGTCGGTACCATTCCGTAGGCTGTGACCGTACCACTGTTCGTGATCGCAATATCGGACGTACCTGCGCCGATATCGACGAGTGCCACGTTGAGCCGTCTCATGGACTCGGGGATGAGTACATTGATGGCAGCAATCGGTTCAAGCGTCAGTGCTTCCATTTCCAGATGGGACCGGTTCAGGGCGGCGATCAGGGATTCCACGACGACACGGGGGAGGAAGGTGGCGATGATTTCGACGCTCGCCTCATCCCCCTGCTGATCGATCAGGCTCCCGATTTCTTCCCCGTCCAGGCGGTAATAAAGGACGGAATATCCGACACAATAATAGTGATAGCTCTTCGCATCGCTTTCCTGTTCAGCAGCTAGGGCCTGGGCCTGCTGGACTGCGCTCAATTCTAAATGGAGGATATCATTCTTCTGCAGAAGGGGCTTTCCTTTTATATTGACCGTGGAAAGGGCCGTTTCGGTTTTAAGGGCCCTTCCTGCCGCTGCCACGCACACTTTGCGAAGGGGGCCGTGGCTTCTTTCCAACTGCTCTTTGATGGAAGAGATCACCTCGGATACGGCAGGTACGTCATGGATCTGGCCATCGAGCATCGCCCGCTTTTTATGTTCTTCTATCAATATATCTGAAACTTGGAATGTTCCGTCTATTTCTTCCAAAATGATGCCGACGACTGACCGGGTACCGATGTCCAGTGCAAAGATTTTTTGATTATTTTTCAATTCATGTACACCCACTTTAGCCTATTCTCATAATATAAAAAATACTTTAGTGCTTAAAAGCGTTTAATTAATAAAGAAATTTTTCGTGACATTTTAGATATGTTCCATTATAATGAGTTTCAATATCAAAAATGTATCATACTTTCTTAAAACTATAACAGTTTTTACGTATGAACAGGAAAAAAAGAAAGGGTGCTGTATCGTGAGTAATCAAGAGCTCGATCAATTACGTAAACAAGTAGACGAAATGAACTTAAAACTACTAGACACCATCAATGAACGTGCTAAGCTGGTTCAGGAAATCGGGCGTGTCAAGGAAACTCAAGGGGTATACCGCTATGATCCTGTTCGAGAAAGAGGAATGCTCGATCTGATTAAAGAACATAATGACGGTCCGTTTGAACATTCGACCATTGAACATATTTTCAAAGAAATCTTCAAAGCAGGTCTCGAGTTGCAAAAAGACGATCATCGAAAAGCATTGCTTGTCTCCCGTAAAAAGAAACCGGAAGATACAATTGTGAACATTAACGGAGATGCCATCGGGGACGGAAATCCTCACTTCATCTTCGGTCCATGTGCCGTAGAGTCATATGAGCAGGTAGCGGAAGTGGCAAAAGCCGTGAAAGCGAAAGGGCTTAAGCTTCTCCGGGGCGGCGCGTTCAAACCGAGAACGTCACCTTATGACTTCCAAGGACTTGGAATCGAAGGATTGAAGATACTTAAGAAAGTGGCAGATGAATACGATTTGGCTGTAGTCAGTGAAATCGTCAACCCGGCAGACATCGAACATGCACTTGAATACATCGATGTTATCCAGATCGGTGCCCGTAACATGCAGAACTTCGAGTTGCTGAAAGCAGCCGGCGCAGTGAAAAAGCCTGTCCTGCTGAAGCGTGGCCTTGCCGCAACGATTGATGAATTCATCAACGCAGCAGAATACATCATCTCACAAGGTAATGGCGACATCATCCTGTGTGAGCGTGGAATCCGTACGTACGAAAAAGCGACACGAAACACGCTGGACATCTCAGCTGTGCCGATCCTTAAACAAGAAACGCATCTGCCTGTATTCGTAGATGTGACCCACTCTACCGGACGCAGGGATCTGCTGCTTCCAACGGCTAAAGCGGCACTTGCCATCGGCGCAGACGGGGTAATGGCAGAAGTTCATCCGGACCCGGCCGTTGCACTGTCCGACTCTGCACAGCAGATGGATCTTAATCAATTCGATCATTTCTACCAGGAAGTATTAAAAGGCAGAACGATCAACGTGTAAATAATAGAAGAAAGAAGCTGAATCCTTCGGGGTTCAGCTTTTTTTATGGTGATCCTTATGATCATGCACCGGCGTACCGGAAAATATGCCGGCGATAAAAAATCCCCTGCACACCGGGGGAAATGTGCTATAATAATCTTTTTGCTGATATGAAGACAAGGTCATTGCACGAATATAAAGACTGTCGTATGATTATCTACATAATTGCAGATAAATAACCTATATACATTGAAAAAACACTGAGTGAGATATAAATATGTGCATTTTTTAACAAACTATTGTAATCGCTTTTTTCTTTAGGTTTATTTGGTGTAAAATAAGGTAAATGAGTAGAAGAGTAAAGGAGTGTAAGCAATGAACATTACAATATATGATGTAGCGAGAGAAGCGAATGTGTCGATGGCGACGGTTTCCCGTGTCGTGAATGGCAATCCGAACGTAAAACCGGCAACAAGAAAGAAGGTACTTGAGGTCATTGACCGACTTGGTTACCGTCCGAACGCCGTGGCTCGAGGTCTTGCGAGCAAGAAGACGACGACAGTAGGGGTCATCATCCCGGATATTTCGAACATTTTCTATGCAGAGCTGGCCCGTGGGATTGAGGATATCGCCACGATGTATAAATACAATATCATCCTGAGCAACTCGGATCAAAATGCCGAGAAAGAGCTTCACCTTCTGAACACGATGCTTGGTAAGCAGGTGGACGGGATCCTGTTCCTTGGCGGTCACATTTCTGAAGAGCACGTTCAGGAGTTTGAACGTTCACCTGTGCCGATCGTACTTGCAGGTGCGGTGGAAGAGACGAATAAAATTCCTTCCGTCAATATCGATTACAAGGCGGCTGCATATGATGCGGTATCCGACCTGCTTGAGAAAGGGCATAAACGCATCGGATTCGTAAGCGGTCCTTTCCACGATACGATCAACATGAAATTCAAGCTTGAAGGATATCGAGAGGCACTTGCGAAAGCAGGTGTTGAATACAGCGATGACCTTGTCATTGAAGGCGACTACACATATGATTCAGGACTTGAAGCATGGCAGAAGTTCTCTGAACTTGTGGACAAGCCGACAGCTGTATTCGTCGGGAACGATGAAACGGCCCTTGGTGTCGTTCATGGCGCCCAGGACCAAGGCGTGTCCATCCCTGAAGATGTGGAAATCATCAGCTTTGATAACACAAGATTAGCCATGATGGTCAGACCTCAATTGACTTCCGTCGTGCAGCCTTTATATGATATCGGCGCCGTCGCTATGAGATTGCTGACGAAATATATGAATAAAGAAACGGTCGAGGAATCGACAGTCGTCCTTCCTCACCGCCTGGAACACCGCAACTCAACAAAGTAAGTAGTTTGTCGATATAAACGATAAAGAGACAGACAGAACTTTGCAGGGAGAGTCAGTATGAAAAAGCTTGATGTTCTTACACCAATCGGGGTTTTAGTGGGATTTTTGTTCGTATCCATCGCCATCATTACGAATGCCGGCGTCTCGGGCTTCCGTTCGTTTATCGATCTGCCGTCGATTTTCGTCGTGATCGGCGGATTATTCGGCGCCATGCTGGTCAGTTTCTCGGTCAGGGAACTGAAGCAGCTCGGGAAAGTGATGAGGGAATCGTTTCGTCATGATGAATATGATCTTCAGATGCTGATCCGGACGTTTGTCACTTTGGCTGACAAGGCAAGAAGGGAAGGTCTTCTTTCTCTCGAAGCTGAAGTGGAGGCAGTCGAGGATCCGTTTATCCGCAAAGGGGTCCTCCTGGCCGTTGACGGGATTGAGCAGGACGTGATCGTTGATATCATGAATGCTGAAATCATCGCTTTGGAAGAGAGGCACCGTAAAAATAAGAGCTTATTGGAAAAAGCCGGGGAGTATGCACCTGCCTGGGGGATGATCGGCACGTTGATCGGACTTGTCCTCATGCTGAAGAATCTGAATGATCCTTCCTCATTGGGGCCGAATATGGCGATTGCGTTGTTAACGACACTGTACGGGGTGCTGCTTGCGAATCTCGTATTCCTGCCGATGGCATCCAAACTTTCTATGAAAACTGAAAAAGAAGTGTTCATGAAGCAAATCGTGATCGAAGGGGTCATCGGGGTGCAATCGGGTCAAAATCCGAGGATCCTTGAAGAAAAGCTCCGGGTATTCCTGTCGAATGAGGAACTGGAGATGTATGCAGCGAGGGAGCAGGAGGCGGCTTTAGATGATGCGTAGGCGAAAGCAACCGTCTCCGCCTCCAGGTGCGCCGAAATGGATGGTCACGTTTTCTGATTTGATCACACTCATTCTTGTATTTTTTATTCTATTATTCTCGATGTCTCAAATCGATATCGTGAAGTTCAGGACAATCGCTGATTCCTTTCAGCAGCGGCAGATCCTTGAATTTTATCCTTCCGTGATTCCAAATGAGAATCCTTCGGATGCTCAGGTGGCAAAAGACGGGGATAAAGGGAAAGAGCATGATCTAAGTCAGCTGCTGGCGGATATTCAAAGCTATTTGAAGGAAAATCAATTGAATGATGTGATTGTGGCGACAAGAACGGAACGGGGTGTCGTCCTGGTTCTTCAGGAACAGGCACTGTTCGATTCTGGGGAAGCAACCGTCCTGCCGGATGCGTATCCGTTCCTGAATAAAGTCGGGGATTTGTTAGAGAGGATCCCGAACTTTGTGAAGGTGGAGGGACATACCGATAATCGTCCGATCTCTACTTATCAATATCCTTCGAACTGGGAGCTCTCCTCAGCGAGGGCGAGCAGCGTCATCCGCTATTTGATCAGCAACGAGAGAATCGATCCGAAGCGTTTCATTGCCGTCGGGTATGGAGACACCCGTCCCATTGCCCCGAATGATACGGCCGCAAATCTCCAGAAAAACAGGAGGGTGGAAGTGATCATCACCGATCCTGATTATGAAGAACCTTCGTAAGAACGATAGAATATAGAGAAACAGGCTGCCGTAGTTGGCAGCCTGTTTTTTGGTTTATTTCTTATCATGTTCTTCCCTGCTTTTTCCGATGCCCCTGATGATATAGAGGATGATCGTGATTGTGCGTTGGACAGCAGGGTCCCTGAGGGCACGGAGCAGTCCGAAGAATCCGGTCCTTTTCGTCGGCGGTGTTTCTTTTCCGATATTCAGATTTCGTGTGTTCCGGACGCTCAGTGTTTCGATACCCTCCAGATTGAGACTGCCGAGCAGCTCAGACATGCGGGCAAGATTGTTCAGGATCGCAGCGTTCTGCTTTTTATTTGCTTCCTTAGAGAAGTTTGCCAGGATATCTTCCTGGTGATTGACCATTGCGCTCAGTGTATCGAGATTGCGATTGTCATCCATATGCTTGATGATGCCGATGACCTTCAAGATCGAATCTTTATTCTCAGACAGCGCGTCGAGCAGTTCATTCAGGTTCTGCTCCTTGATCTTTTCTTTCGGTGTTTCAAGGCGAATCACTTTGTCGATGGATTTAGCCATTCGTATCAACCTCGTTTCCTGGGAAGACGTAATCGTCCCGCTTCCACTTTCTTTCTACCTCTGGGCCCATTTGCGGATTGCGTGTGGCCCAGCGGTGATTGTTATGGGGAATCGGTGATTGGCCTTTTTTCTCGAGTACCTCTACTTTGGCTGGCACCTCTTTGTAGGCAGGCGTGTTCGTGTCTTTATCCACATTGTTGCTGGTCAGATAGTTGACGGCATTCTTTCCGTCACTATTCAAGGTGATAAACAATTCCTTGCCTGACACTTCCTTCGTCACATGAACCCTGCCGGTGCTTTCACCGTTATGGTTTGAAAGCTTGATGAGGGCGCCTTCTTCAATTTCAAGGTCTTTCGCCATCGTTTCTGATACTTCAAAGAACGGTTCAGGGATTTTGTTTTGAATCCCTCTCGTATGGGCCGTCATATTTCCTTCATGGAAGTGCTCGAGGACACGTCCGTTGTTCACATGGTAATCGAACCCTTTTTCCGCCGGATAATTGTATTCATATTGAAGCGGGAAGAGCCTTGCTTTTCCGTCATCAAAATGGAATTCATCCGTATACAGCAGCGGGGTATCGGTTCCGTCTTCCTGGACCGGCCATTGAAGACTGTTGAAGCCATCGAGCTTATCGTAGGAAACGCCTGCGATCAGTGGTGTGAGGGAAGCGGCTTCCTTCATGATTTCTTCAGGAGAATCATAGCCCCAGTCGAAACCGAGCTTTTCGGCAATGCCTGAATAGATCTGCCAGTCGGGTCTTGCCTCCCCGAGGGGATCGAGTGCTTGATAGATGCGCTGGATGCGGCGCTCTGTATTCGTGAACGTTCCTTCTTTCTCCACGCTTGGCACTGCCGGGAGCACCACATCGGCATATTCTGCCGTTTTTGTCAGGAAGAGATCCTGGACGACAAAGAATTCAAGCTTTTCGAAGGCGTCTGTCACATAGTTGATGTTGGAATCGACGATGCCCATATCTTCTCCGGTGACGTATAAGCCCTTCAGATTGCCTTCATGGATTTCCTCCACCATTTCGTGGTTATCCATGCCGGTCTCTTTCGGGAGATCCGTTCCCCATGCCTGTTCGAATTTACTCCGGACTTCAGGGTCCTCCACGCTTTGGTAGCCTGGTAATGCATTCGGCATGCTGCCAAAATCACTTGCTCCCTGCACATTGTTATGGCCGCGCAGCGGATAGGCGCCGGCACCTGGTTTGCCGTAGTTTCCGGTTACGAGCAGCAGGTTGGAGATAGCTGTGGATGTATCGGACCCCATTTGATGCTGTGTAACGCCCATTGCCCAGCAGATCGCTGTTGAACCGGCCTGATGGATCTGCTTTGCGACGGTTTTCAGATGTTCTTGTGAAATCCCTGTTCTTTCTTCCGCATATGTCATCGTAAAAGGAGAGAGGCTTTCATAATACGCATCGAAGTCATTCACCCGGTTCGCGATGAAGTCCTTGTCATGCCATCCCTGGTCGATGATGTATTTGGTGATGGCAGATAACCAGACAAGGTCGCTCCCTGGCTTCGGATGGATAAAGAGATCTGCTCTCCGGGCCATTTCATGTTCACGTAAATCGGCAACAATCAATTTTTGGCCGAACAGCTTGTGTGCACGTTTCACTTTCGATGCAAGGACAGGATGGGCATCGGCCGTGTTGGTCCCGATCAGCATGACCAGGTCAGCCCGTGCGATATCCTCCATCGAACCGGCATCGCCTCCGTAACCGACGGTTCTGAATAAGCCTACCGTAGCCGGTGTCTGGCAATATCGGGAGCAGTTATCTACATTATTCGTCCCGATCGCCTGTCTTGCCAGTTTCTGCAGAAGATAAGCTTCTTCGTTCGTCGCTTTGGAAGATGCAATGAAGCCAAGGGCGTCAGGGCCGTTCTTGTCTTTGATTTCCTTGAATTTCGCCGCCACATAACTGAGTGCTTCTTCCCACTCGACTTCTTTGAAATGATCTCCTTCACGGATGAGGGGACGGGTGAGACGCTTCTCGCTGTTCACATGTCCATAGCCGAATTTCCCCTTCACGCAGGATGCGATCCCGTTGGCAGGTGCTTCTTCGGTCGGGGCCATCTTCAATATGTCCCGTCCTTTCGTCCATACATTGAAGCTGCAGCCGACCCCGCAGTACGTGCAGACGGTTTTGGTTTTCTTGATTTGGTCTTCCCGCATCTGGGCTTCAGAATCAGACACGGCGAAAAGAGGACCGTAGCCTGTCTCTACATTTTTTGTAATGTCAATCATCGAACGGAGCAGGCTCGTGTTATAGCCTGTCATAAATCCTGCTTTTCCGAGCATGTCATTTTCCATGAGGGCGTTGCACGGGCACACCGTCACGCACTGACCGCAGCTGACGCAGGAGGACTGGTCGATCGGCACGTCCTGATCCCAAATGACCCGGGGTTCCTTGCGCTCCCAGTCGATGGACAGCGTTTCATTCACCTGGATATCCTGGCACGCCTCCACGCATTTTCCGCAGAGGATGCATTGATCCGGGTCATACCGGTAGAACTGGCCAGAGAAATCTTTCTCATAGGGCTTCGCCTCGAACGGTTTGATCTGGTGCTCAAGCCCCATCATCGCCACCGTATTATGAAGGGTGCAGTCTCCGTTGTTTTTCTCACAGACCGTACAATACAATTCATGGTTTTCTAGGATGTTATCCATCGCTTTAAAGCGGGCGTCTTTTACGTGGGAAAGTTCCGTTTGAATGTCCATTGCTTCCTTAAGCGGTGTCCCGCACGCCCTTTTCAGGTCGCCGTTAATGGATACAATGCACGTATCGCAGGTTTCGATGGGACCGAGACTTTCCTGATAACACACCTGTGGGATCTCGACCTTCTGGGCGTTAAGAAATTCAAGCACACTCAACCCGGCCGGAGCCTCATATTGAGTGCCGTTGATATAGACTGATACCTTATCTTCCATTTGAAAAACTCCCCCTCTTTACTTCGATAAGTGGATGCCGGAATATGTAGGACTGCATCAAGTGCCGTGTGCCGGGCATAGCCACCTGGAAAGAAAAAATAAATTCATCATATTTTGTTTTCCCTATTAAATAGGAAAAGAAAACATGAAAATGAAAATTAAACCAAAAAATTGTCGGAAGGAGGGAGTGGAGACAGATTGCTATATAAAAAAGCCGAACGATCACATTGGATGACCGTTCGGCTTTGCGATTCTATTGATAATTGATGACCGCGGGACTCGGGTCCATTTTCAGCACTTCTTCAGGTGTCAGGACCGGGAGATCTTTCTCGTAGAAAATCTTGAAAGCCCCGTACTGACCCGGTTCATCCCGTATGTATTTCCGGTAGAGTGCCAGTTTGTCGGCAGCTGCGCCCCAGCCGTCAAAATTGATGGCGACTTCGACATTGTCTGTCGGCTGTATCGCGTCTTTATGGGTAAGGACGGGACCGGTGAATTGGTGGACGAGGACGAGTTTATCCGGCAGGTTGTTCTTTTCCGTGAGCGCTGACAGATAGTTGACGGCCTCCTGGATCTTTCTGCCGTCAACCTGGCCGAGATCTTCACCTGGTTTCTCCCCGTCAGCCACATGGAATTCCGTATCGATCGCCAGGTGGACATGGGGGAGTTTAAGCCATTTCTCTACCATTTTCACCTGCTCCATGACGGTATCCTTGCCGAGCTGGATGTCGAGGAGAACAAGGGCGTCGTGCTTCTTGGCAAGCTCAACATACGTTTCGATATTCTCTTCGGATGTCATCCGCACATAATCACCGTCAGGACCCGGTTCGTTCTGGGCCATCGTGGTGATCAGTTCGATCGTCGGGACCGCCGGCCGGTCAGGGTCCAGGTCCGAATACACCTGTGTTTGTTCTTTCAGTTTTGTTATGTATGCTTCAGGTTCCAGCTGTCCGAGGATCCCCATATGTTCAGACGCGGGCGTCCCGTAATAGGTGACGAGGCGGTGGTCCTTCAACGGTCCGTCTGATGGGTCTTCCATGCCGTCTTTCAGCGTCTCGCCGAGAGGGACGGACCTTTTAGGTGCGTCTTCACCTTCTTCTTTAAGTGTATCCTCCAATGCCACGGCTTCTTCAGCTGCTTCCAACGGTTGATACGGGTTCTGCTGTTCCTTTTCAGGGGGTTTCTGCTTCGATTCTTTCTTTGGCTCTTCCTGTGGCGTTTCTTTTGTCGAAGTAGGGGCGGCACATGCCCCGAGTAAAAGCGGTATGGTTAATACCACCGGCAAATATTTCTTCATTGCCTCACACATCCTTTTTCTTAGAAGAATATGGAGGAGTTTAACACATTTTCCTCCATAAGAAAGCTATGTAAAAGAATTGATAGGGAATTGTAACCCAATAGTAAGTGAAAAGCCCGCAGGGAACAGTGCGGGCTTTTGTCTATCATTCTATGATTTAGCTCGACGGCTTCTGCCTGAGCTGCTGCCGGATCGCATACAGGGCCTTCTCTACGGTTTGCTTGTTCTTTTCCGTGATTTCCTCTTTCCTCGGAATCGGCTTGTAGATGCCTGGTTCATCCATCCATGCAGTCGGCAGGGGGACACCTGCCTTGCTCTGCCACTTCTCCGTCCACGTTGCCGGAAAGGAATCGGCGAGGTCGGTCCTGCCGGCCATTTCAAGCCAGATCATGCTCCAGGCCCGGGGGACGACCCGCCAAATGTCATAACCGCCGCCCCCGACCGCGATCCATTTCCCGTCGCAGTATTCATGGGCGAGCTCATGTGCGATCCGGGGGATTTCCCGGTAGATGTTCATCGTCGCAGACAAATGGGTGAGCGGATCATAATAATGGGCGTCGGCGCCGTTTTGGGTCAGGATGACATCGGGCTTGAAAAATTCAATGATTTCCCTGAACGATGTTTCATACGCTTCGAGCCATGATTCATCCTCAGTGAAGGCGTCAAGGGGGATATTGAATGAATAGCCGTATCCTTTTCCGTGCCCCCGCTCATTGATATTGCCTGTACCTGGGAAGAGGTAGCGGCCGGTCTCATGGATCGAAAGCGTGCAGACGGTCGGATCATCATAGAAGGACCACTGGACCCCGTCCCCATGATGGGCATCGGTATCCACGTACAGGACCCGTGCCCCGTACTTTTCCTGCAAATAGCGGATGGCGACGGAGCTGTCATTGTAGATGCAAAAGCCAGAGGCCTTTCCTTTGAATCCGTGATGAAGACCGCCACCAAGATGGAGGGCGTGCCGGGCTTTTCCGGTCATGACCCAGTCCACTGCCGTCAGGGCACCGCCTACAAGATAGGCACTCGCTTCATGCATGCCCTTGAACATGGGGGTATCCTCGGTCCCGATCCCGAATCCTTCTGCCCGGTCTTGAGGGAGCTGGCCGACACTCGCCTGTTTGACAGCGTTTACATAATTGGGATCGTGATTAAGAAACAGCTCTTCATCGGTCGCCACCCGGGGAGGGACGATCTCGGATGGCTGAAGGGCATTGATTTCTTTTAACAAATCCATTGTAAGCGTCAGACGGGTCTGATTGAAGGGATGCTGATCAGAGAAGCGGTATCCGAGAAGCGCATCTGAATAAATGAAGACTGCTTCCCTGGTCATGATGAGATTCCTGGCATGTTTGGCCATAACACGTCATATCCTTCTTTCTTCAAGTCATTGATCACGTTCATCGGATTCATCGTCCGCACCCGGAAAACGAGGATTTTATATTGTTCATCTTTTTTATCCGGATAAACGAGGACGCTTTGGATATTCGAATTGTTCCGTCGGATGATCCCGGCCACCTCATAGAGGATGCCTGCTTTGTGGGGGACCTTCACTTCTATTTGGGAGCCGGGCTGATGGGCGCCTGTCAGCTGGATGAGCGTATACAAGAGGTCGGTTTCGGTAATGATTCCGACGAGCTTCTTCTCCTTCAGAATCGGAAGGCAGCTGATGCGGTGTTCATAAAAAAGGGCTGCGACCTCTTCGACAAAATCCAGTGGATGGCCGGTGATGACTTCTGTCTTCATGATGAACTTCAAAGGGTTCTGAAGTTCGACCGGATCCGCACCTTTATGGAAAATCGAAGGGGTCCCGTCCTTCACATCACGGTCACTCACAATCCCGACGACTTCCATCTCATCATTGACGATCGGGATGTGCTTGATCTTTTTTTCCCGCATTAATCCAATGGCTGATTCAATCGTGTCGTCAGCCTTCAGTGTAGCGATTTTCGTTTTCATTATTTCTTCTACAATCACGTTCTCCACCCCTTTAGAAAACTGTCAGAAATCCTTAATACATGAAGCGATTCATAAATCGAAGCTGATCGAAGCGTTGAATGGAATCCGGGTCCACCCGTTTGCCGATCCTTGCCATCAGGCAGTTGGCTGGATGTGAACTGATTTCAGGGTCGTCGGTTGCATAGTATTCCAAACCGCCGGCGTTCATCATCTTCTCCATCACTTTCCGGTATTCCCAGACGTTGAGTCCGGTCCCTTTCAGATCCCAGTGCCAATAATATTCGGTCGTGATGACGATGAAATCTTCCATATTGTCATCCATCATCGATACTTTTAATAGATTCTTCCCGACTGCCGCCCCGCGGAATTTCGGGATCACCTCGATGGCACCGAGCTCGATGAGGTTTTCCATTTTTCCCTGTGACCAGCGTTCGAGCGGGTCAGGATATAAATATGTAACGTACCCGACGATCGTGTGATTGTCCCGTGCGATCAGGATGCGTCCTTCCGGTAAACCGGCGATCTCAACCAGCGCCTTATGCTGCTGATGAGGGGGCCTGAAAGCGACCAGGTCCTCATGGAAATCGAGGCGGGACAGCTCCTCAGCCGAAATCGGACCTTCAATCACGATGTTGCCTTTTGCTGTTTTTAACTCTGTTGCATTATAGGTTTTTTTCAATTTCATCTGGACACCACCTAAAGATATTCCTCATGTCCATTATACATGAAATTGGCATATATAGAGCGCTTTCACAAAATTTTCAGACGTTTAGAAAAGATTTATGGAAGCGTGGAGGCCCGTTGAACAGAGGGTGAGACCTGTAAATGCCACTGGCAGATTTTTTAAAAAATTGAGAAAATATTATTTTTATACTATAATAAGATTGTAATTTCTTACATAAAGGGGATGCGGTATATGAAAGTGGAAGCGTTACCAGTGACAAAGGGAAGCTACAATCTTGAAAGCTATGAAAAGACCTATGCATCATTCGATTGGAAGGATGCGGAGAAAGAATTTTCATGGGCGGAAACAGGGCGTGTCAACCTGGCACACGAAGCCATCGACCGCCACGCGGCTTCTTTCAGGAAAAATAAAGTCGCGCTTTATTACCGGGATGCAGACCGTGATGAAAAATATACTTACGCGGATATGAAGAAATTGTCCAACAAAGCAGGGAACGTATTAAAGCGTTTCGGGGATGTTGAAAAAGGGGACCGGGTCTTCATCTTCATGCCAAGATCACCGGAATTGTATTTCTCCGTATTGGGTGCGATCAAGCTCGGCGCCATCGTCGGCCCGCTCTTTGAAGCATTCATGGAAGGAGCGGTAAGGGACCGTCTTGAAGACAGTGAAGCGAAGGTGCTGATTACGACGCCTGAACTGCTGAAGCGGGTACCGGTCAGCGAACTGCCGAACCTGAAGCATGTGTTCCTTGTAGGGGAAGACATCGAGGAAGACGACGTGCATGTCGACTTCATGGCTAAATTCGCAGAAGCAAGCGATAAGCTTCAAGTGGAATGGGTAGACAGGAATGACGGCCTGATCCTTCACTATACGTCAGGATCGACCGGCAAACCTAAAGGGGTGCTCCACGTCCACAATGCGATGATCCAGCATTATCAAACGTCCAAATGGGTGCTTGACCTCCAGGAAGAAGACGTGTACTGGTGCACAGCCGACCCGGGCTGGGTGACGGGGACTTCCTACGGTATCTTCGGCCCGTGGCTGACCGGTGCATCGAATGTCATCGTCGGCGGCCGCTTCAAGCCGGAAAACTGGTACAAAACGATCGAAGACTACGGTGTGACCGTCTGGTACAGCGCACCGACCGCCTTCAGGATGCTGATGGGTGCAGGGGACGAAGTCGTGAAGAAGTTCGACCTGAGCTCACTCCGCCATATCCTGAGTGTCGGAGAGCCGCTTAATCCGGAAGTCGTCCGCTGGGGAATGAAGGTATTCAACCTCCGCATCCATGACACATGGTGGATGACGGAAACCGGCGGACAGCTGATCTGTAACTACCCAAGCATGGAAATCAAGCCAGGCTCGATGGGGAAACCATTCCCGGGCGTGAAGGCCGCAATCGTCGATGACCAAGGGAATGAAGTGCCGCCGTACCGGATGGGGAACCTCGCCATCAAAAAAGGCTGGCCTTCGATGATGAACCAGATCTGGAATAACCCGCAAAAGTATGAATCCTACTTCATGCCGGGTGACTGGTATGTATCCGGGGATTCTGCCTATATGGATGAAGACGGATACTTCTGGTTCCAGGGCCGCATCGATGATGTCATCATGACGTCAGGAGAACGGGTAGGACCTTTCGAAGTCGAAAGCAAGCTGGTCGAGCATCCTGCTGTCGCAGAAGCAGGCGTGATCGGAAAGCCTGACCCTGTCCGAGGTGAAATCATCAAAGCATTCATCGCCCTCCGCGATGGATACGAAGTGACGGACGAATTAAAAGAAGAAATCCGCCAATTCGTCAAAAAAGGGCTCGCTGCCCACGCAGCCCCGAGGGAAATCGAATTCCGCGACAAACTGCCTAAAACCCGCAGCGGTAAAATCATGCGCCGCGTATTGAAGGCATGGGAATTGGATCTGCCGACAGGTGATTTAAGTACAATGGAAGATTGATAGAATGAAGGCCTCCGGATTGCGGGGGTCTTTTTTTTGTGGGAGTTGGGAAGAAGGGGGGCTGCCGGGTGGATGGCTGATTGATTTGGGAAGGGGGAGGATTGGAAGTGTCCGTGTGGAAGATTGATTGATGGGGAAAAGCGGTAAATTGAACGATTTTGTCCGAAAAGGGTGTGAATTAGTAGAGTTCATGCTTGGAATCTCGTGAATTTAAGTATAGTCCTTTAAAAAATCAAACTATAATTGGTTTTTTGGAGGGTTCATACGTCGGGACGCAAGGCGTGTCCTGATATATGAGCCGGATTTGGGATTTATGAGCTGGTTTCCAGATATATGAGCCCGATTCAAAATATATGAGCGGCTTTTCTGATATATGAGCAGGCTCTCCCGATATATGATCTCTTTGTCGAAAAATCGTGAGGGCTGCCGGCTTCAAGCGACATCATTGACATTCCAAATGTCCGGTTCCCCCCACCGACCAGCCGACAACCAGCCACACAAAAAAAACGAGAGAAAGCCAAAGCTTTCCCTCGTCTCATAAAAGTATTCAGTTCTGTTCAGCAGGTGGATCCGGTTCGGCAGGCGGCTGTGTCCCGCCGTCGCCTCCGCCATCTCCGCCTCCGTCATCTGCCGGTGGTGGCGGCTCCGGTTTGTCCGGTTTTGGTGGAGGATCGGCCGGTTTGTCACCAGGTGGTTTCGGATCCGGCTTTTCAGGTTTAGGCGCTGGCTTCGGTTCAGGCTTTCCGATCTGTACCGTGTTGGAATGGGCGGATTCTTTGCCGGCTACATCGACTGCAACCACATAGTATTCACCGTTTCCGACTGATACGGCATAGCTTGCGCCTGATTTGACGCTGCCGACTTTGCCGCCTGATTTTTTGTAGACCCGGTATCCGACGACGTCACCGCTTGCGGACGGGGTCCACGTGATCTTGTTTCCATTTCCGCTTGCTTTGACGGTTCCCGGTGCGGCACCGTCGTCTGAAATTTTATTTTCTGCGATGAGGACGTTTTTGAAACGTTCATCGCCTTCTGGAATCAGTTTGTCTGGATTTCCAGGTACAGCACCGAAGATGTTTTTCACAAAGTCCGGGTTTAGGATGACGCCAGGCTGTGAGAATTCTGCCGGTGTGTTAGGAAGTGCCAGATATTTCTTTCCGTTGACCATGACGTAACGGCTCATGAGCAGGCTGTCGTCTGTCTTGGTCGGGACGTATTTGGCGTTGAACAGGTCACTCTTCACGAGTCCTGCCTGACTGCACGCTTCTGATGGAAGCAATCCTGAGATCGAACAGAAGGATCTTCTGACAACCCCTTCAGGCTGCTGGAATCGTGCATCCGGATCAATCAGTTCCGGTGCGAGCGCTCTTGTGTCATTCAGCAGGTATGACCATAAGCGGATGTTCCGCAGTCCGTAATGTCCGTACTGTGCACGTGAGCCGGCTGTGTTCAAGGAAGAAGGTGTGTCATATCCGAACCATGTACCGAATGTGATGCTCGGATTGGATGCGACGAACCAGTGGTCCTTGTAGTCCTGACTCGTCCCTGATTTTCCGGCCCAGTCTGATCCGAAATTCAGGAAGGTTTTTGCATAGCGTCCTGTTCCTAGTGAATGGTTCAGCGTATCCCTCATCATATCGATTGCGAGATAGGCCGTTTGCGGACTGAATACATCCACAGGATCAACTTTGTGCTCATACACGACATTGCCGTCTTTGTCGACGATCTTGTCGATCATATAGGCGTCGAGGAACTTACCGCCGTTGGCGAATGTTGTGTAGGCATTGACGTTTTCTTCGACTGTCACACCGGTCGTTGTGGCACCGAGTGTGAGGGACAGGTTATTGTCATATCTGCTGGAAAGGGAAGAAAAGCCCATCTTCAGCAGGAATTCCTTGAAAGGATTTCGGTTGTAAATGTTCGCATACGTTCTGACGGCAGGGAGGTTAAGTGATTCTGCAAGGGCATATCTTGCAGGGAACAGTCCCCGCTCCCGGAATGAATAGTTCTCAGGTGTCCAGCCGTTGATGTTGACCGCCACATCAGGAATCGGTGATCCCGGTGAGATGTAGCCGTATTCGAGTGCCGGTGCGTACGCAAGCAGCGGTTTCATCGTCGAACCGTTCGATCTGTGTGACTGGGTGGCATGGTTGATCTGCTCCAGTTTGAAATCACGGCCGCCGATGAAGCTGATGATGCGTCCTGTTTTATTTTCGATCATCATTGCGCCGACCTGGACCGGCTGCTCCACTTCTACTTCTTCTCCGGTTTCTGGATCCGTTTTAGTGATCGTCTTGGTTGGTCCGTACATTTCGTAGGCGTCTTTTGTTTTCTGCATTTGATCATAAATCTTTTTATTGATGGTCGAGTGGATCTCGTAGCCGCTTTGGCGTACGTTCCGGTCGGCAAGCGTCCGGTATTTGTCTTCGAGCTCATCATTGTTCTTAAGATCTTCTTTTGAGTAGCCGTCTTTTTCAGCAAGGACGTTCATCATGATATCGACTGCACGGCTTTCAAGCTCGGCAGTCAGCCATGGATACTGCTCCTGTGGTGATGGCTTTGGTTCGACGAAGTCTTTCGTGATGTCATAGGCGACGGCATCGTCGTATTGCTTTTGGGTGATGTAGCCTTCCCGGTGCATCCGGTAGAGGACCGTGTTTTTACGGCTCATCCCGGCTTCGAGATTTTCTTTGACTTCACCGTTGTTCTTGAATGGTGTGTACGAGAACGGTGCCTGTGGAAGTCCCGCGATGAAAGCAGCCTGTGGCAGGGTTAAATCCTTTGCTTCCACGCCGAAGATCCCTTTGGCAGCTGACTGGACGCCGGCGATGTTTTGACCTGATGAATTACGGCCAAGTGTCGCCACGTTCAGATAGGCTTCCAGTATTTCGTCTTTATCGAAGAATCGCTCCAGGCGAAGGGCAAGGAGGATTTCCTTTGCTTTCCGTTCGAACGATACTTCATTCGTCAGGATCTGGTTCTTGATCAGTTGTTGGGTGAGGGTACTTCCACCCGATTGGGTAGATGAATTCGTGAACTCCTGGAGGACGGCACGCATGATCGCTTTCGGCACGACTCCGTTATGTTCCTTGAAATATTCATCTTCCGTTGCAATGACCGCATTCCGCAGATCTTCTGAGATATCTTCGAGCTTCACTTCTTCACGTTCGAGGTCTGTCCGGAGCTTTCCGAGATATACATCGTCGGAGAAGTAAAGGCGTGATGTTTCTTCATAGTTGTAGATGTCCTTTTTCATCTGGTCATAAGGACGGATCGGTTCTTCCTTGACGAGGGAAGCGAAATAACCCGCTCCGACGCCTCCTGCAAACGCAAATCCTAAAATGAGTGTGACAACAAGGATCAGGGACAGGTTCCAAAATACGCCGTATGTAATTCTTGCTCGTTTCTGAAATCTGGTATTTGAAAAGAACCTGATTGCAGGGTCTAATTTTTCGAGTAATAAGTTCCATTTTTCCTTCATATATCATTCCCCCCAGAACATTCCCATTATAGCATATTTACAGGAAGGCTGTGGTAAAAAGTCAAATGATATGGAAGTTTTACAGCAAGTGAAGTTGACTATTATGTGTGGATATGGTAAAAACCTTATATAGTGATAAGAATGAAAGTCCGCTGAAAAGGTGGATTTCAACCATAAATGTGTGATCGCAATGAGAGGAACGAGT
This sequence comes from Bacillus sp. KH172YL63, assembly GCF_011398925.1. Lineage (NCBI taxonomy): Bacteria > Bacillati > Bacillota > Bacilli > Caryophanales > Bacillaceae > Bacillus > Bacillus sp. KH172YL63. The sequence continues at coordinate 3,350,073 of NZ_AP022842.1, read as the reverse complement.
AGTCTGCCTTCCCTGTTACATAGAGAGTCAGTGGTTGCTGGAAACTGACACAAATGGCAGATGAATTACATCCTGGAGCTTTTGCTGTGAACCTATAAGTAGCAGCAAACGGTGGAAGCCGTTATCTTCGATGAGTGAAGGATGTATTCCTTAATTTGGGTGGTACCGCGCGACAGCGTCCCTGCATATATGCAGGGACTTTTTTATTGTCTAAAAAGGGTATTGCTGCACATTTTACCAAAAAGGAGGAAAATAGGATGGATTTACTAAAAGATTTGGAATGGCGTGGAATCACGTATCAGCAAACAGATGCTGAAGGACTGAAGGACGTATTGAATAAAGAGAGCATTTCGATTTACTGCGGGATCGATCCGACGGCAGACAGCATGCACATCGGTCATCTGCTTCCATTCCTGACGCTCCGCCGTTTCCAAAATCAAGGGCATCGTCCTCTTGTGTTGGTCGGGGGCGCAACAGGCTTGATCGGTGATCCGAGCGGGAAGAATGAAGAGCGTAAACTGCAGACGATTGAAGCGATCCAGGGGAATGTGGCAGCCATCAAGAATCAGCTTGAGAGCATCTTTGATTTCGAAGGTGACAACGGTGCGGTCATGGTGAACAACTACGACTGGATCGGCGCGATGGACGTCGTCACGTTCCTGCGTGATTACGGTAAGCATGTCGGGGTGAACTACATGCTCGCGAAAGATACGATTTCATCCCGCCTTGAGTCTGGGATCTCTTTCACCGAGTTCACGTACACGATCCTGCAGGCGCTTGACTTCAACCACTTGTATGACAACTACAACTGTAAGCTTCAGATCGGGGGAAGCGATCAGTGGGGCAATATCACGACTGGTCTTGAACTGATCAGACGTACACATGAAGAAGAAACGAAGGCATTCGGATTCACGATTCCGCTTGTGACGAAAGCAGACGGGACGAAATTCGGTAAAACGGAAAGCGGAGCGGTGTGGCTTGATCCGAAGAAAACGTCTCCTTACGAGTTCTACCAGTTCTGGATCAATGCTGCAGATGCGGACGTGGTGAAATACTTGAAATACTTCACGTTCCTGTCTCATGAAGAAATCGACGCCCTTGCACAGTCTGTTGAAACCGAGCCTCATCTTCGCAAGGCGCAAAAAGCGCTCGCAGAAGAAATGACGAAGCTGATCCACGGTGAAGAAGCCCTTGATCAGGCGATCCGCATCACCCAGGCGCTGTTCAGCGGTGACATCAAGTCATTATCTGCTTCTGAGATCCTCGAAGGATTCAAGGATGTCCCTTCATTTGAACAGGCAAAAGGAGAAGAAATCGGTTTGATCGACCTTCTCGTCAACGCCAAGATTTCTCCTTCCAAGCGTCAGGCCCGTGAAGACGTAGGAAACGGTGCGATTTACATCAACGGAGAACGTGTGACTGATCTTCAGCATGTAATGGGTGAAGCCGACAAGATCGAAGGACAATTCACGATCATCCGCCGCGGAAAGAAGAAATATTTCCGGGTTCAGTACGTATAATAGAAAATAGAATCTATCAGTGCGGTATCCGTTCTTGCCATGAGAGCGGGTGCCGTGCTTTTTTTACCTGAACCGCCACTCATATTACTGTAAATGGGAGTTTGGTCGGAGTTGTCAACAGGGAGGATATGTGGTTTAATATCGTTAGCCTTTTGTAAAACGTAACGATTACGATTATGGGCGGTGGACGACTTAATGCTTCAACAAGAATAGGGAAAGGATTTTATTTATCTTTTAAATCGTAATGATTTCGTTTTATTGAGGTGACCTCAGGAAAAAAGATCTATTTCCTAAAAATTTCAATTTATCTTCACAACCGGCTTGTACAATGACAAAGGTAGGGAGGTGAGTGTTACACGCTGGAGGCTATACATAACTGAAAAGGATAGAACGATTCATAATTTATATTTTAAAAATCGTAATGATTTCGTTTTATTACTTAGAAGGGGAACTACAACAGATTGAGGTGAAGCGTGATGAAAACGAAATATGAACTTCTGTGCGCGCTGCAGGTCATTGAGTTCGAGATTTCACTGCTCGCAGATTACTCAAGGGAATGTGATGAGTGTTACGAATTGTTGAGGCAAAAACTTGATGAGCTGTGTGGGTTCATTAAAAGTGAAGAAAATGACGGGAGGTGGAAAGAGTGGGGCTCGCTGCATGAAATCAAGGAGCTGTCTGAGAAGTTGAGAGAAACGTCAGTGAGTGCGTTGTGTGACATGGAGAAATATCAGTCTCTCTCTGCAGGGCAACGGAGTCTTGGACGTTATTTGTCTTCCCTTTCAGAATCGGTCAGGGAAGAGTACCGCCAATATCATATACATAGTGACTCAAAGGTGCTGTTCATCGGCTCCGGGGCATTTCCGACAAGCGCACTCACGATGGCGCAGGAAACCGGTGCAAGCGTCATCTGCCTTGATTTCGATCAAGAGGCGATCACGTTGTCGAAGGAAGTGGCAAGGCTGACAGGGCTTGAATCCCAGCTGTCTTTCCTGCACGGGGAAATTCATCAATATCCTGATTTGAATGGGATTACACACGTATTTATCGCTTCACTCGTCAAAAACAAACTCGAAGTGATTGAAGAACTGAAGGAAAAGGTGGAAGAAGGGGCGAAAGTGGTCGTCCGCTACGGGAACGGTTTGAAATCCGTATTCAACTACCCCCTTGAGGAGACGTGTTTGAACGGATGGAGTCAAAGCCTGCAAGAGGGTGATGCCATTTACGACACGCTCTTATTGGTCAGAACAAATGAATGGACAGAAGAAAGGGCGTGAGAGAGTGGAACATACATTAATTATCGGGGCCGGTCCTGCAGCTGTCCAGACGGCGGTACTTGCAGGACGTGCCTGGAAGGGGGACGTGTCGGTCGCAAGCCGCCCCGGCAGCCGGTTCAGGAAACTGAAGGAGAATTGCGTCCTGAAAGCAGAGGCGAAGGACAGACCAGCCATGTCAGGAGAAGTGAGCGTCTCACGTTATTACGATGGATTTACGAAAGTCCCTGACCGGTATTCTACAATTATTCTTTGCACACCGGATGACGCGTATGGTGACATCCTCGAGTCGCTTGAAATCCATAAGCGATCACGGGTGCAAACGGTCATGCTGCTGTCACCTGGAATGGGGGCAAACCGGGCGGCGGAGAGCATCATTCGGCATCAGCAGGTGGAAGTCATCAGTCTGTCAAACTACTATGCTGCAACAAAGTTTAAAGAGAATTCATTCATCGCTTTTACAAAAGCCGTCAAGAAAAGGATATATGCAGCATCCAACAGGACCGGGACCGGGCTGGAAAAGGTGAAGCAGTTATTGGGTCCAACCGGTATTGATGTAGTGGTGAAAGACGCTCCGATTGAAGCTGAGTGCAGAAACATTACGACATATGTTCATCCCCCGTTCTTTATAAATGACTTCTCGCTGGATGAGACGTTGGCCGAAACCCGGTCGGTCAAGTCATTGTACAAGCTGTATCCGGAAGGGCCTGTCACTCCCTCGGCCATTTCTGACATGGTCAAGCTGTGGAAAGAATGTTCTGTTCTTGTCGAAAAGCTTGGGGGAGAGCCGGTCAACCTGCTTCAATTTCTCCATGATGATAATTATCCGGTGAGGGAGGCTTCGCTTTCCCGCGCTGATATTGATGGATTCATAGACTTTGAAACAGTGAAACAGGAATATTTGTTATACATACGCTATGCTTCCCTGCTGATTGATCCGTATTCGGAACCGGATGTGGAGGGAAGATATTTTGAGTTTTCGAAGGTGCCGTATCAGCAGATATCTCAGAATGAAGCCGGTGAATGGGTGCTGCCCCGGATTCCGTTGGAGGATTACAAGAAATTGAAGGTCATCAGTAGATTGGGGCGGGAATGCGGCGTCAGCTTGTCAATGACCGGGGAATTGATCACCAGGTTTGAACGGCGGGTTAACGGGTGGCAGAAAGAAACCGGAAGGATCATCGCAGGCTTCTGTCCTGACGGAGGGGAGGGGGCTGTATGAAAAACGGTGTACTGTTAGCGATTCTGTCTTCCTTGATTTTCAGCATCATGAATGCCCTGGTAAAAGGCGTGGGGGACTCGATCCCGTCGTCTGAAGTCGTATTTTTCAGGAGTTTCATAGGAGCTGCCCTTATCTTTCTTATCATGAAGCGGAGAAGCGTTCCGTTTTCCCGGACCGGAATCCCGATGCTTATCCTGAGAGGGATGCTCGGTGCATTTTATCTGCTCGCTTATTTTTATACGATTTCACAGATCACGCTGGCAGATGCAAGCATACTCGCACATTTGTCCCCGTTCTTCGCGGTCCTGTTTTCCTTTTTATTTTTAAAAGAAAAGGTTCCGAAAGGGGTTCTCATAATCCTTCCCCTTGTCGTAGCAGGGATTGTGCTGGTGGCAAAACCGGGTGTGTACAGCTCTTATTCCGTTCATGCGTTGGTCGGTGTGCTTGGTGCCTTATTCGCGGGGGGAGCGGCAACGAGCATCCGGTATTTAAGTAAAACCCATCATTCTTATGAAATTGTATTCTATTTTCTGGCAGCAGGAACGATTGTGGCGCTGCCGATCATGTGGGACAGCTTCGTCATCCCGTCGCTGAGCGATACCATGTTCCTGATTGCGATCGGGGTGGTATCCCTCATCGGACAGGTGTTTCTGACGAGCGCCTTCACCCATGAAAAGGTTGTTGTCGTCGAGATTGCCCGTTACATCGGAATTGTGTTCAATGCACTGTGGGGATTCCTGTTCTGGACAGAAATTCCCGATATATACACGATTTCCGGAGGCATCTTGATCGTCGCAGCCTGTATATTACTGTCACGAAAGAAGCAAACACGGCCATCAGCAGTGGTCGCTTTACCAAAAAAATAAAGGATAGACGAAAAGGAGAATACATGATGTCAAAGAAAACATTGGCCGCCTGGATGATGATTGGGTTCATCGTCCTGTTCGCTGCGGCATGTTCGTCAAGTGAGAAAGCAGAGACAGAAGAAAAGAAGGAGTTGACGTTCCTGTCCAAATTCCCGAGCGATACGATGGATCCCCACTTGAACTATACGCCGGTGCGTGCAGGGATAGCTGAAACACTGGTGAAAATCAATGAAGAGTTGAAACTCGAGCCTTGGCTTGCAGAGAAATGGGAAAGCGTCGATGGAGGAAAAACGTGGACTTTCACCATTCGGGACGATGTCACTTTCCAAAATGGAAAGAAGCTTGACGCTGAGGCAGTCAAGAAATCGTTGGAAAGAAATATTGACGTCAGTGAAGCGATGAAGTCTGCACTGAAGATCAATCAGGTAGAGGCTGACGGACAGATCCTGACCCTTTCCCTGGAACAGCCGCTGCCTGAGCTGCCGTCTGAACTTGTCCATCCGAATACCGCGATCATCGATGTGGACGAAAAAGAGACAAACACAGACCCGGTCGGTACCGGGCCATTCAAAATCACTTCCTTCAAAGCGGACAGCAAAGTCGAACTTGAGCGTTATGAGGAGTACTGGGACGGCAAGCCGAAGCTTGAGAAAGTAGTGCTTACCTTCAATGATGACGCCAATGCCCGCACCCTTGCCCTTCAATCGGGGGATGCCGATGTCGTGTACCGTCCTGCTTTTGAAAGCATGGAGGAGCTGAAGAAAGATGACTCGATCAAGGCCGATGTGGTGCCGGGTATCCGGGCGCAGATGCTGCTTTATAATTTTGACGGCATTTTCGGAGATAAACATATCCGGAAAGCCTTCGATTATATGATCGACAGGGAAGAGGTTGTGGACAGCACCCTTGCAGGATTTGGCAAGCCGGCAGGGGGTCCATTCGTATCTGAGTTGCCATTTGCCAACAATGAAACGAAAGTGTTTGATCTGAAGGAAGCGAAGAAGCACCTTGCTCATGCCGGTGTGGAATGGAAGGACGGCAAAGCAATGAAAGATGGAGAAGAGCTTTCGTTGAAAATCATTACTTATTCGTACCGTCCGGAACTTCCGCTGATGGCACAGATCCTTCAGTCCAACGCAAAGGAACTCGGGATCGAGATGACGATTCAGCAGGTTGAAAACATTGATGAAGAAATGGCTTCAAAGGACGATTGGGACATTTCCACATACAGCCTTCTGACTGCTCCACGTGGAGATGCAAGCTATTTCCTTCATACGGCTTACATGCCAGGCGGTTATCTTCATGATGCAGGAAGGATTGAACATAAGGAATTGCAAAAAACGATCCAAACATTGAACGGTACGGTGGATCAACAAAAGAGGCAGAAGCTTGCCATGGAGGCAAGTGACATCATCAATGAAGAGTTCCTTCATTCGTTCATCGTCCATCCAAGCAATGTTGTCGCTTATAAAGAACATGTAAAGAACTGGGTGACGAGTAAAAGTGAATTTTATATGCTGACGAATGATTTGGATGTCGTGAACTGATGAATTTGATCGCAAGGAGGGTTACGGAGTTTATTCTGTTCCTGACCGTCCTGTCGTTTGTGAGCTTTACATTCATTCATCTGGCCCCCGGCGACCCTTTGGATGCAATGCTCCAAACCGATGAGGTGGCGGTCTCCGGGGAACAGAAAGAATTGCTCAGGCGGGAACTCGGCCTGAATGAACCGTTGTATATTCAATACGGGAGATGGATGCTGAAGTTCTTTCGATGGGATTTGGGAGAATCGTACACAACGAAGCAGCCGGTCATGGATGAACTGTTGGACAGGCTTCCTGCCACAGTGCAACTGACGATGATGTCCCTTGTTGTCATGACGGTCATATCGGTGCCGCTTGGAAGCCTTGCTGCCGTTTGCCGGAACAGATGGATTGATCAGCTGAGCAGGGTGTTCGCCTTGCTCGGCGCATCGGTTCCGAGCTTTTGGATGGGGCTACTGCTGATTGATTTGTTTGCGGTGAAGCTCGGCATGCTCCCGTCAATGGGAATGGGGACGTTTACCCACCTGATCCTTCCGTCAGTGACGCTTGGTCTTGCCATGTCAGCTGTATATGTAAGGATCCTGCGCTCGAGCTTACTTGACAGCCTGGGGCAGGATTTTGTCCGTGCAGCGAGGGCGAGGGGATTATCAAGGAAACGTGTCTTTTTTGCCCATGCTTTCCGTCACAGCCTTACGCCGGTCATCACGATGTTTGGGGTGAGCCTTGGGAGCCTGCTCGGCGGAACCGTCGTCATCGAAGTGCTGTTTGCATACCCGGGAATCGGAAAGCTTGTGGTAGACAGTATATTGGAACGGGATTACCCTGTCATTCAAGGGTACATCTTTTTCATGGGGCTGCTTGTCATGATGATCAATTTGACGGTCGATGCTTCCTACCGCTTTCTCCACCCTGAAATCAGGCTGAAGGAGGTGAAGCGGCAATGGTACGAACGGGAAAAAAGCGCCGGCTGATTGGCGCGCTTGGATTATGCTTCATTCTTTTCGCTTTGGCCCCATCCCTTTCTCCTTATGATCCGCTTCAAGTGGACCCGGGCAACAGGCTTCAGACGATGAGCAAGGACCACCTGCTCGGGACGGATCATCTTGGGAGGGACGTCTTATCACGGATACTCGAAGGTGCTTATACAACGGTCGGGATCAGCTTGATCATCATGGGAATGGTCCTGCTGATCGGGGTGCCGGCAGGATTGATATCCGGCTATTTCGGCGGCTTGATCGACAGGATGTTCATGAGGGTGACCGACGCTGTGATGGCGTTTCCCGATTTTATCGTGGCGATTGTGTTGAGCGGGCTGCTTGGGCCGGGGATGCTGAACCTCATGTGGGCGATCGTCCTTGTGAAATGGACGAGCTATGCCCGCTTGGTCCGGAGCACGGTATTAACGGAAAAGAAGAAGGATTATATGAAAATTGCAGCACTCAATGGGGTGCCAGGTTTCAAAGCGATGAGGAAACACCTCCTCCCCCATGTGGCAGGTCATGTCCTCGTCCTTTGCACATTGGATCTTGGGAAAGTGATCCTGATGATCGCAGCCCTTTCCTATATCGGCCTCGGTGCCCAGCCCCCGTCACCGGAATGGGGAGCCATGCTTAATGACGGCCGGGCCTATTTTCACAACGCCCCACATCTGATGTACATTCCAGGATTCGCCATCGTCATCGTCGTCCTGATGTTCAATCTGGCCGGAGACCATTTGAGGGACCGATTCGATGTGAAAAAGGAGGGAGCATGATGCTCGAAGTAACCGATTTGACCATCTGCAATCAAAATAGACCGCTTGTCGATCATATTTCTTTTACCATTGAAAGTGGGGAATGGTACGGCCTGGTCGGTGAGAGCGGAAGCGGAAAAAGCATCACTAGCTTATCGATCGGGGGACTCCTGCCGTCCTCCCTGCACATGAAGGCAGGAAGCATCAGGTTTCAAGGGAGGGACATGGTCAACATGAACCGCCGTGAGAAGTCATGTATGCTCGGACATGGACTGTCATATGTCTTTCAGGACTATCAGGGTGCGTTCACCCCTTTTATGAAAATAGGAAAACAGTTTGATGAAGTGCTCCGTGCACACACTTCATTGAAGGGGACCGAAAGGAGAATAAGTGCTTTGGAAGCGTTGAAAAGGGTGAAGCTGCCTGAGGAGAAAGTGTACGGAAGTTATCCTTTTCAATTGAGCGGCGGTCAGCTCCAGCGTGCCTCGATTGCAATCGCGATGATGCTGAAGCCGTCCCTGCTGGTCGCCGACGAAATCACAACAGCGCTCGACAGCATCACGGCCGCTCATATTCTGAAGCTTCTGGATGACATGGTGAAAGAAACGAATTGCTCGGTCCTGTTCATTACCCATGATCTGAGAAAAGTGAAAAAATATGCAGACCGCATCGGGGTGATGGAGAAGGGGAAAATCGTGGAGAGTGGTTTTGCCCAGGACGTATTGTCCGCTCCTTCACACCCTTATACACACAAGCTCCTCCAGTCGCTCCCGGAACTACCCGAGAGCCGTCGCCGCCTGTGGACGGGAGAAAGGGAGGGAATGTGTTAGTGGAAAATGAGCTATTACTGGCAAAAGAATTGACAAAATCCTATCAGTTGGGAACACCTGTGATAAAAGATGTATCCTTCTCGATCAGTAAGGGAGAGTGCGTAGGTCTCGTTGGTGAAAGCGGGAGCGGAAAAAGCACGCTTGCCCACTGCTTATTAGGTTTGGAAGATGTTGATCGGGGGAAGATAGAGTTCCTTTCCACACCCATTTCAATGATAAAAGGGAGCTTTCGCCGTAAAACGGGAAGAAATCTCCAAGCCGTCTTCCAGCAGCCCTCTGCTTCCTTGAATCCAAAGCTGAAGATCATAGATTCCCTTATGGAAGCACTCGATATGCAGCAATCCTACGGCAGGCATCAAAGAAGAAGGAAAGGAGAGGAGCTGCTTGATATGGTCAGGCTTCCTTTATGGACGCTCGACGCATACCCCCATGAATTAAGCGGTGGGATGAAACAGCGGGTGAACATCGCCCGTGCCGTCAGCACAAAACCGCCCCTCCTTATTCTCGATGAGCCGACCGCTAGCCTCGATGTGTCAGTCCAGGCATCGATCCTGAATCTTTTCAAAGATTTGCAGGAAGAACTGGGACTTGCGTTCCTGTTCATTACCCATGACCTCGCCGCCGCGGCATATATGAGTGACAGGATTCTTGTCATGAAAGATGGAGGCATACGTGACTCCTTTCAAAAAGAAGACATCTTCGCTGAAGAAAGGCACCCCTATACACAGGAGTTGATCAGGGTGTTTGTCTAGACCGGACATATTGAAAAATCCGAATGCTCATCGTGCATTCGGATTTTTTGATTTCATGGGGTCGGTGTGGTGAAGGGCTTCTCTGCGAAATGAGTTTTGCACATACAAAAAAACACTGCCCATAAGGACAGTGTTTTTCTCACAAAGATTAACGAGAGTAGAACTCAACGATAAGAGCTTCATTGATTTCAGCTGGTAGTTCAGCACGCTCAGGAAGGCGAGTGAATGTACCTTCTAACTTGTCAGCATCGAAAGTTAGGAATTCAGGAACAAAGCTGTTCACTTCCATTGCTTCTTTGATGATGTCAAGGTTAGCTGATTTTTCACGAACTGAGATTGTTTGACCAGGTAGTACGCGGAATGAAGGGATATCTACGCGAGATCCGTTCACTGTAACGTGACCGTGGTTAACAAGTTGACGAGCTTGACGACGAGTGCGTGCAAGACCTAAACGATAAACAACGTTATCAAGACGGCACTCAAGTAGCGCCATGAAGTTTTCACCGTGTTTACCTTGTAATTTGCCAGCTTGGTCAAATAGGTTACGGAATTGACGCTCAGTTACTCCGTACATGTGACGAAGTTTTTGCTTCTCTTGAAGTTGTAAACCGTACTCAGAGATTTTTTTGCGTTGGTTAGGACCGTGTTGTCCTGGAGCGTAAGGACGCTTTTCTAATTCTTTACCCGTACCGCTTAGAGAGATTCCAAGACGACGAGATAATTTCCAGCTTGGGCCAGTATATCGAGCCATGAATGACTCCTCCTTTATTGTTTTTATTTTGTTGTAAAATAAAAACACCTGTGAATAAACAATTATGTGCATTTTGTTTTCATGTACCTTCGCCCTAGCAGCAGAGGGTTACAAGATACACCTCAATAGGTAGAGGAACAAAATACGATCATAAAGGACTTCACTGAAGCTGCATTATTTTACACAAAGAATATTATATGACGTGAGAGAATAGAAGTCAAGGAAGTATTTTAAGTTTCTCCTGAAGTCGCGGAGGTTGGACAGTGATCGATCACAAACGATTCTAATACTATAGAAGGAAGTCTATCATAAATATCGTATTGTATGATCATGATGAAATACCAATGATTTTGTCGTACATAATAACGGAAACTAAATAGTTCAAAAGTCATTTTCTGTGATATAATAATATTGTAAATTATGTTAATTAGGTAAAAATATTGAATATATAAGAACCGGGAATGGTTTCCCGGTTTAAAAATGCGTGCCATTGGATAAAAGAATACATGGTGTTTCATCGGATCTATGCTGAAATGGATATTCAGTTTTCAGAATGTTTGGTGCTTTCGTATGGGGCAGCTGTTCCATATGCGGCCAATCATCCTAATCCGGTGCCGCGCTGGACAAGTCGTTTCACAAACCTTTCAGGTGTGGGTGAGAAAATATGTACGTTATTCAACAATCATTGCATGAATACAAATCAAAGCTATTCGATTTATTATATGAAGTCATGTCAGCCGAGACGGACGATTCCGCCCAATTGAATCAGTGGCTGACGGTTCTTAAAGACTGCCTGGATATCGACTGGGCCTGCTTATATTTTCATATCGATTCTGCTTATTACCTCTATCATTCCGGACATGAGGATGCCCCGGTCACGCTTGCCGAAACGAAAGAAGAATATCTTCTTGACCCGGTGACAATCGAGTGCGACGGCAGCGGACCGATGAAGTTCCACTTTCCGAACCGGGATGGAAGTCCTTTGGCGATCCTGTTATTAAAGTGGCAGGACGGGAAAAGAATCACGGATGAGGTATTTCTTCATTCATTCAGGGACGCAAGCAGTCAATTCCTGCAGAGTATAGGCGATATCCAGAACGTGCTCGAAGAAGAGAGACGGCACAGGGAATTGTTCAAAGTGACGGAAATCTTCCATTCCACCAGGGATGTCCACAGGCTACTCGTTCAGGTCATCGAAACGCTGAAAGAAGTCTTCCCCGTTGATGACTTCCATCTGCTGTTGTCGAATGACCGCTATGATTTCGGTGCACTCCCGATCAAGAGCTTTGATTTTGATCAAGCGAATGAGTCGGCCATGCAGGCGTTTGTCAACGGCACGATCGAAACGGGGGAGGGGAATGTCCTTTTTGCCCCGCTGAAAGGGAAGCAGGGAATCTATGGGGTGCTTGAAGTGAAGTCAAGATCCCACGCCACCTTCACCGATCAAAAGATCGAGTTCATCCGGCTCCTTGCCTATACGGCAGGGAGCGCCCTGGAGAATGCCAAGCTTTATGAACAGTCAAAGCGGCTCATCACCGATTTGCAGCTGATCAATGAAACGTCCCATCAGTTGAACACGAATCTTCGTTTGTCAGAAACGGTCATGTTCCTGAAGAACCAGATTCAACGTTCCTTCCAGGCGTCTGCGATCGGGTTTGTTTTTCTTGATAAAGGGGAATGCCGCACGTTGAAAGAAAGCTCCCCGATCTTTTTCGAGAAAAGCGGGGCCAAGTATATTGCATATGTGAGGAAGCGGATCGAGAAGGAGAAGGATGCGATCTTCCTCGGGGATGTCAGCGACCGGTTTGAGGAAGGGATCGAATTCCCTTCGATCATGGCCGTTCCGATGGTCCAGAATGAAAGCCTTATCGGTTTTTGTATCGTGCTCCATGAAGAGCCGTATATGTTCTCATTCGACATGTATAAGCTGCTGCAGTCGTTCATCCATCACTCCACCCTTGCGATCACCAATGCCACACTCCGTGAAAAGCTGGAGCAGATGGTCATCACCGATCATATGACGAAGCTGTTTGCAAGGAATTATCTTGATGAGGAAATGGAGTCGTCGATGAATAAAGACGAAGCCGGCACGTTTATGCTGATCGATATCGATGACTTCAAATTGATCAATGACAACTACGGCCATCAAGTCGGAGATGAAGTGATCATCTCGGTCTCCAATCTGATCAAAGGCATCGTCAGCCACCACGGATTCGTGGCAAGATGGGGCGGGGAAGAACTCGCCGTCTATCTTCCATCCATCGACCTTGAAGAAGGGATGGACATCGCCCGGCGCATCATCACCGACATCCCTGCCAAAACCAAGCCGGCCGTCACTCTTTCATGCGGCTTATCCACATGGAGGGTAGATGACGATGAGTGTCCACGATCGGTAAAAGAACTGGTGAAGAATGCAGACGAAGCTTTGTACCATGCGAAGAACAATGGTAAAAATCAGGTTGCAAACGATTGCGGAGGGGAATTGGTGTAGTGGGAACAGGAGGGTGTGTGGGCCTTCCTGTTTTTTTGTTTGGTTTTTGTTGGGTGGGGAGGGGTGATTTCTTGGAACTTGCTCAGGAAAAGAAAAATGCGTGCAAAAAGATACGTAGCGATTTTTCGACACAAAGATCATATTCCCGTGATGTCAGCTCATATAACAGAAAACCGGCTCATATTTTCTGGAACGAGCTCATAAATTGAAAAAGCAGCTCATAACTTTGGCAAACCGGCTCATAAAAGTCGGGGAGGACAAATTATTAACGGTTTGACACCCGTTGAGAAGCCTTCTGAAGTCAGGATTCGGCTTTTGTAAGCGTGAAGCGGAGGTTTTTATCAAAAAATCTTTAAATAATGATGATTTTTAATGTAGATTAGCCCAGGTCCCATCCACCAACGATAAGCCCATTTCCTTTACCACGTTAATGTAACCGCTTTCTTTTTTCGTCCAATTATCATATTCTAGAATAGTAGAAAGTCAGACTTAGAGGGATTACTGGGAGGAATACTGGATGAAAGAAGAGAAGCGCTTTGAAACAAGGGTCATTCATGAGGGGTATCAATCGTCTCAGCATTTTGATAGTTTAGCACCCCCGTTATACCAGACGTCTACGTATACGTTCGCCAATGCGAAGCAAGGGGAAAATCGGTTCGCAGGTGAAGAAGAGGGATATATTTATTCGAGGCTCGGGAATCCGACCGTAGCGATTTTGGAGGAGCGGATGGCGTCGTTAGAGGGCGGCGAGGCTGCGCTTGCGTTCGGTTCCGGGATGGCGGCGGTTTCTGCCGTGTTGTTTTCATTGACGAAATCAGGGGATCACATCCTCTGTTCACAAGGGGTATATGGATGTACGTTCGGGTTGCTCGGGCTTCTTGAAGAGAAATTCGAGATCAGCCACGATTTCTCTGCCATGGACTCAGAGGAAGAGATCCGGGGGAAAATCAACGACCGCACAACCTGCATTTATGTTGAAACACCGATCAATCCAACGATGCAGCTGATCGATCTCGAATTGGTCGTGAAAGTGGCAAGGGAAAAAGGAATCCCTGTCGTGGTTGATAATACATTCTGTTCTCCGTATCTGCAGCGGCCACTGGAGCTTGGCTGCGATATCGTCATCCACAGTGCGACGAAATATATCGGCGGGCACGGTGACGTTGTGGCCGGACTAATCGTCGGGTCTCATGAGAAGATGGCTGAGATCCGGATGACGACCCAGAAGGATATCGGCGGGATCATCTCCCCGTTCGATGCATGGCTGTTATTGAGGGGATTGAAGACGCTTGCGGTCAGAATGGATCGTCATTGTGAAAGTGCAGAGCGGATTGCCGGTCTGCTGGCGGCACACCCTGCGGTGGATACGGTCATTTATCCGGGACACGTCACCCATCCACAGCATGGGGTGATGAGAAAGCAGATGAAGAAGCCCGGCGGCATGATTTCCTTTACGATCAAAGGGACGAAGGCAGATGCCCAGAAGCTGATGGATGATTTGAAGATGATCAAGATTGCCGTCAGTTTAGGGGATGCGGAAACGCTGATTCAGCACCCTGCCACGATGACACATGCTGTCGTGCCTGAGGAAGCAAGGGCTGACATGGGAATCGGTGACACATTGTTAAGATTGTCTGTCGGACTTGAGGCGCCGGAAGATATTTGGGATGATCTCGCTCAGGCCCTTGATACTGCCAAAAAGGAAGAGGCTGTGAATTAAAGGCATTGTCCTGCCATAAGAGCAAAAAAATCCGAACGCATGCGACTTTCAGGAAAGTCGCAAAGCGTTCGGATTTTTTTAATGAAAAGCTACCTTTCATCCCGCTCCACATAGGCCTGCTTTTTCACGCTCAATCCATACAGCTCGAACATGATGCCGTAGATGAATGAGGTCAAGAAGACTGAACTGATCATGTCTAAAATGAAATGCTGTTTGACAAACAGGGTCGAGACGATGATCAGTGAACCCATGACCGGGACGAACATTTTGTGGAACGGGTGTTTATCCTTGATGTTAATATTCCCGAGCATGACGGCGAATGTCGTCAGCACGTGGATGCTTGGGAATGCATTATACGGCTGGTCATGGCTGTAGATCATGCGGACGAGATCTGCGAAAATGCCGTTCCCCTGCACGTCGGGACGGGGGACGGTCGTCTGGAAATAGAAATAGATGACGAAGCAGATCAGCTCACCGATCGCGATGACGCCGAGCGTTCTAAGAAAAGTCGGGATGTCTTTGTACCAGAAATAAAACAGATATCCTAATATGAATCCGTACCAGATGATGTACGGCACGATGAAAGCGGGCTGAAACGGAATCATGTTGTCGATCTCCGTGGAAAGGATGACCGCTTCACGAGAATCTGTGTTTAATAGTTTATATAACATCCCAAGCACGGGCATGACGAGAAAACATAATAAATATGGAAGGTCTTTCTTTTTGCTGCGCATTGATGTTACATCCCCTTTTGATTATTTATGGGATTACTCACATATCATGGAATCTGCTGATAACACGCAGATTCCCCTCTTTAACTTTCTTACCCGTTATCCCGTTTTGGAAACGTTGGCGGGTTTTTGGCCCTTCACATGAAGCTTCTTGGGAATCACAACCGGTTCCTTTTGAAAAAGAAAATGGAGGTTTTCATAGTATCCTATGTTCATAGGCGATTCAGGTGAATGTGATTTGGTGGCAAATAAGGAGGCGTGTTGCGGGAATTGAAGCTTTTGTGTCCTATCCTTACAGTCACAGGGCTGTCATAAAAAAGACCGTGCCGGGACACTCCGAAAAGCGGAGGCGGCTCGTTCAGCCCCGACAAGCATAAGATGAATGGGCTGTGAAGGCGGTCTTTGCCTTCATGGACCATTTAGCTTATGACCTCGAGGGGCTGGCCGCCGGAGCTAGACAGGATGAACCCGGCAGGTCAGGGAAAGGACTTAAAGATGCTTTAAGAGCTCCTCAACAAACAGTTCCAAATATTTCTGGTCTTCCTGATCGAATCGTGCTTTCTCCGGGCTGTCGATATCAAGCACGCCGAGCAGTTTCCCTTCTTTTACAAGGGGGACGACGATTTCAGACTGTGATGCTGCATCGCAGGCGATGTGTCCCGGGAATTGATGGACATCATCGATCAGGAGTGTCTTTTGTTCAGAGGCTGATGTTCCGCAGACGCCCCTTCCAAGCGGGATTCTCACGCATGCAGGCAGTCCCTGGAATGGTCCGAGGACGAGCTGGCTGCTTTCTTCTTCATAAAGGTAGAAGCCTACCCAGTTCGTCCGGTCCAGGAATTGTCCCAACAGGGCGGAAGCGTTGCTCAGGTTGGCGATTTGGTTTGATTCGCCTTCCAATAAAGCTTTTAACTGTTTTGTGACAAGGCCGTAGCCCTGTTCTTTTGTGCCGTTATATTTTTCTGCTTGAAACATCAATATCTCCCCCGATTCTACATAATATGAGTTATTTCATGTCCATTTTCCATTTCGATGAAGATCCTGTCGAGAAATACTTAAAGGAAATCTCTATGGAAACACGAATTCTTTCTGTAACCAATCTATCAAAAATACATCTATTGAACCATTTTTAGCATACTTCTTCGTAACCTTCAAGATGTAGGGAGCATCCCACCAGACAAGTTGATCCTCGTCACTGTTTTTTTCATACGCCTATTATACTTGAAAGAGGGGGAAATATGAAAAAACTAGGAACGTCCATAACGACGAAAGAATCCATTTTTAAAGCGGCCGTGTATTTGTTTTATGATCATGGTTATGATGGGACGTCGGTCAGGGACATAGCGAAAAAAGCGAATGTGAATCCTGCCACGATTTCCTATTATTTCAAGGGCAAGCAGGGAATATTGGAGGCTTGCTTCACCCAATTCTTTGAGCAGTATTTACGCTTTCTTCAAGAAGAGACCGAAGCGCTGAGCTATGTTGGCGCGGATGTGTGCTTGAAGCGGGCCGTCTATAAAATATTGAAGTTCCAAAGTGAGAATCATCAGCTGACCCGGTTCATCTGGAGGGAGGTTTCGATTGATTCACAGGTGGTGCGTGAGATCATTTCTTCCTATTTAATGAAGGAAAGGCATTATTTGAAACGGCTTTTCGAGCAGGGTATGAAGGATCATGCATTCAAGAAGCAGCCGGTGAACTTTCTTGTGATCGGGCTCAAGTCGATGCTGACGATGCCGTTTTTGAACAGCCAGCAGCTCAGGGAAGTGTGGCAGATGTTCCCGCAGGAATTTTATTTCATTGACCACTACTATCAAACGATCGATCAGTGGATCGACCTTCTTCTCGTGTCGGAAGTGGATGGCGGAGTGAAGACTGAGCTGATTATTTAGCAGGCTGATAAACAAAATAAAAAAATCCGAACGGAGGCGGTGTTCTTCTCACTGCTGCCGTTCGGATTTTATTCTGGGGAAACTTACACATCCATCCTGCTTCTGCCCTGGTCCAATCCGCTTGCTGTGTGGGCATCCGATCCGTAGACGGTTGGGATGCCGAGGGAGCGGGCTTGTTGGATGATCTCCTTTGGCGGATAGGATTCCCCGCAAAGGGGTTTGACGAATCCTGCTCCGTTGTAGTCGAGTTCAAGATTCCTTGATGCCACTTCTTGGAGGATCCGGTTGATCTCCCCTGTGAAGGAACGGGTGGCAGGGTATTTCTGCTGAAATTTCTTCACGAGGGTCATATGACCGATCCTTTTCGGCTTGTAGGGGCCGAGGTCTGCAGAGATCGATTGAAGCACCGTCTCGTAGTACCGTTGGTAAATACGATCAACGGACCCGTAATAGTCAATCATCGCGCCGAACACGTCTGGGCTGAAATCCAGGCAGTCCCATTTTCCTTCGTACTGAAGAAAGTGGACCGACAGGATGCTGTCATCGAGGCGGGGACCGTACGCTTCGAGAAAGTCGGCCGTTTCTTTATCGAAACCTTCGATGTAGTCGATTTCGAGTCCGGTGCGGATGGTGATCTGATCACGGTATGTTTCCTTCAGGGAATCGAGCACCCGGAAGTAGTCGTCGAGATGGGCAGGGTCCATGCCGCTGTCCCGGTCGGGTGTCGTGTCCTCGAAGTTGGCCGGAAGCGGTGCGTGTTCTGTAAATGTGATGGCATCATACCCGAGGGAAATTGCCCGTTCAATATACATCTCAAATGAATCGGTGCTTCCGTGGGGACAGAAAGGGGTATGGATGTGTCCGTCAACTTTCGCCATATTTCTTCACTCCCTGTAATAAAATCACTCATATTTTGGGGGGAATGACCGCCCGGATGAGCATGAATCGTCCCCGTCTCACGGTGCCGGGGACAGAAAAAGATCTATTTTCCCTTGAAATTGCTGAAATTGCCTTTTAATCAATGAAAAATTAGAAATTAATAGTCAAAAATTGTCGTTAACATGGTATCATTATAGCAATGGAAAATAATTAATGAAATATTTACATTGATATAGATGTCTACTGAATAGTTGAACAGGGGGCTTAAGATGCAATACGTCATCGCTGGAATAATACTGATCTTAATCGTATTCCTAATCGGATTTATCTCTAGAAAAAAATATTATACTGAAATTGACCGTTATGAAGCCTGGAAGATAGATATTATGAACAAGCCGGTTTCAGACGAACTCTCCAAGGTCAAACAATTGAATATGACCGGTCAGACAGAGGAATTGTTTGAAGGCTGGAGACAGGGTTGGGATGAGATTGTGGCTGTGGAGCTCCCTGATGTTGAAGAACTGCTATTCGATGCAGAAGAGTACACAGATAAATTCCGGTTCAATAAGGCGAAGGAGATTCTCGCGAGAATCGATCAGATCCTTACCGGAATTGAAAAGAAAATCGACAGCATCATCGCCGAGCTGAATGAGCTTGTGGGCAGTGAAGAAAAGAACCGTGAAGAAATCCAGGCACTCCAGGAAGAGTACAGGACGAATAAAAAGCAGCTCCTCGCTTACCGCCATACATACGGCCAGACTGCTAGACACATCGAGGCCATCCTTGACAAGCTCTCTGAACAGATGAATCAGTTCAATGACCTGACTGAGCAGGGGAATTACCTGGATGCAAGGGAGATTGTCATGAGCCTTGCCCTTGAAATGAAGAACGTGTCTTACAAGATGGAGACCGTGCCGAAACTGATCACCGATTGTGAAAATCTGCTGCCTTCACAGCTGCAGGAGCTTGAATCAGGCTATGCTGAAATGAAGGAGCAGGGGTACAAACTTGATCATATCGAAGTGGATAAAGAAGTTGAATCACTGAAGGAGACGCTCCTTGAGTTCAATAAGAATCTTGAAGCGCTTAAAGTCGAGGAAGTCGAAGAAGGCATCCAGGAGATCAAAGTGAAGGTGGAAAGCCTTTACGACCTGTTGGAAAAAGAAGTCCATGCGAAGCATTTCGTTCAGCAGTATAAAGATCACACGACTGAAGGCCTGATCAAGGCAAAGGAAGATAATGAAGACATCCAATCGGAAGTAAGCATCGTGAAACAAGGGTATCACCTGCAGGATCAAGATCTGCAGACACCAGCTGAAATCGAAAAGAAAATCATCCAGCTGTCCAAGCGTCATGAAATGGTGATGAACAGGGCGGAAGCGAATGAGACTGCGTATTCAAGCCTGAGTGATGAGCTGAAGGAAATCAGGAATGGTCTTGAAGAGTTGAACCGTGAGCAGAGTGAATTTGCGATTTACTTGCAGAACCTCCGCAAAGATGAGCTTGCGACACGGGAAAAGATCCAGGACCTCAAGAAGAAGGTTGCAGAAGCGAGCCGAATGTTGTCAAAAAGCAATGTACCGGGACTGCCCCTGGATTACAAGGATCTCCTCGATGAGGTTCACCGCAAGATCGAGCAGGTGAATGCAAGCTTGAACGAGAAACCGCTGAACATGAAGTTCATTCAGGAAACGCTCCTTGATGCAGAGGATACAGTTGATCATTTCTTTACAAAAACGGGAGACCTGATCGAAAACGTCATCTTGTCTGAGAAAATCATTCAGTATGGCAATCGCTACCGGAGTAAATACATGTCGGTCCGAGACGGTCTTCAGTCAGCCGAAGAAGCGTTCCGTCAGTACGATTACCGTAAAGCACTGGAAGAAGCGGCGACGACGATCGAGAAGGTTGAGCCTGGCGCACTGAAGAAGATTGAGAAAATGATGAACCTTGAAGAAAGATAATACCAATATAAAAGGCCTGATCCATTCCGGATCAGGCCTTTTGTGTTAGCTTGCTTCGATTGTTCTTTTCTGTTGTCCGAGGGCGCTTGCGATGATGAAGCCGATAATCGCTCCGATCATGGCAGGGACGAGCCAGCCGATTCCTTCTGCATAGAAGGGAAGGAAGGCAAGTGATTCAGTGATCGCGGTCACATCCACCCCGGCGGTTTTGATGCCGTCGATCAGGCTGATCACGCCGGTCGGGATCAACGCCCCGATATAGACGAGGGAGTAGCCGTTGAATCCGTTGTGCATGAATGACAGAAGAATCAAGACGATCGCAAGCGGATAAATGAAGATCAACACCGGCAGTGAAACGGCGATGAGCTGGGTCAATCCGATATTGGCGATGACCATGCTGAAAAGGGAGATGATGATGACCAATTTAGGATAAGACACAGGCAGGATCTTCGAGAAATACTGTGAGCAAGCAGAAACGAGTCCGACCGACGTTGTGATACATGCGAATGTAATCGCAAGTCCGAGGATGATCGTTCCAAGCGATCCGAATAAATGACTGGCAGCGGCAGAAAGGAGTGCGCCTCCATTTGCCTGTACGCCGATCGAATCGGTGCTGCTCGCCCCGATATAGCTCAGGGATAAATACACAAGGGCAAGTCCGATTGCCGCAATGAAGCCTGCAATGATTGTAATGCGGGTCAGGGCAGATTTACTCGTGATGCCCCGGTCCTTAATCGAGTTGATGACAACGATCCCGAACACCAACGCAGCGATCGTATCCATTGTCAGATAGCCTTCAATAAATCCCTTGAACAAAGGTCCGTCCCCGTAAGCGGGTTCCGGCGTTCCGAATTCTCCCATTGGGCTCACGATGCTCTTGACGACCAATATGGTCAGGATCACGATGAGGGAAGGGGTGAGAATTTTTCCGATCCGGTCCACGAGCTTCGACGGGTTCATCGCAAGCCAGGCAGTGATGCCGAAGAAAATGATCGTATAAAAGAATAATGGCGTGCCGTATTTTGCTGCCTCTTCTGGCAGGAACGGGATAACCCCGATTTCATAAGCGACGGTTCCCGTTCGCGGGATCCCGAAGAATGGTCCGATGGCAAGATACATCACAATCGTGAAGATGAGTCCGAATAACGGATGCACACGATTGGCGAGTGTCTGCAGGTCGCCGCCTGATTTTGCGATGGCGATGACGCCGAGCAGTGGAAGGCCGACCCCGGTGATCAGAAATCCGAGGATCCCGGTCCACACATGCTCACCGGCCTGCTGTCCCAGAAACGGAGGGAAGATCATATTTCCAGCTCCGAGGAAGAGCGCAAACAGCATTAATCCTATCGTTAAGATTTGAGTGAATGACAATGCTTTCTCGTTCATAACCACACCTCTGTTTGTAATCGTTTTCATAAGCAAAAATTATCTTATCATAAGATGGCAGAAAAATGTCGAAAACCTAAATAGTCTTACAATTTAGTATATTTAAATAACTTTTGTTTTTGTCACCTTTAAGATTCTCGCAAAAATTCTGTCATTTTTCAATGATTAATTTTGGAAAATACGATATTTTTTCAAAAAGATTGTTTGAATACAATAATTAATTTCCCCACTTCCCTCAATATCATTTGGGATGGGGAAGATTTATGGTAAGATAAGTGATTGAATAAGGCTCATATTGCGGGAGACGAGCCCTTAAAGCATCATGTTGACGAATGACAGAACATTGAACAATAGAAATATCTTAGTAAAGATCATGAAAAGAAGGTGCAGATCTTGATCTATTTAGATAATAGTGCAACAACGAAGCCCTATCAGGAAGTGCTTGATACATTCCTGAAAGTGAACGAAAGCTATTACGCGAACCCTTCGTCGATCCATTCGTTCGGCGGGCAGGTCGAGAAGCTGATTCAGCAGTCAAGGGAACAGGTGGCTTCATTGCTTGGCATCAAAAAGAAAGAAGTCTTCTTCACTTCCGGAGGGACCGAGTCCAATAATCTTGCAATAAAAGGGACCGCGATGCAGTACGGGAACAGGGGGAAGCATATCATTACGACGAACATCGAGCATCCGTCTGTGATCAACGGGGTGAAGCAGCTGGAGTCGCTCGGATTCTCGGTGACGTACCTGGATGGGGATGAACAGGGCAGGATCTGTCCAGAAGAGCTGAAGGCAGCGCTCAGGGACGATACAATTCTGGTGTCAGTCATGTGGGTCAACAATGAAATCGGCAGCATCCAGCCGATTATGGAAATCGGCAAGATCCTGAAAGGTTATCCGAAAGTGGTCTTCCACGTCGATGCCGTCCAGGCCGTCGGGAAGATCCCCCTTGCCCTTGATCTCATCGATACATGCAGCATATCCGCCCACAAAATCCATGGATTAAAGGGGACGGGCATGTTATACGTGAGGGACGGACTTCGCCTTTCCCCGCTCCTGTCAGGCGGTGAACAGGAAGGAAACCTCCGGAGCGGAACGGAGAATACGGGCGGAATTGTGTCATTTGCGAAAGCGTTGAGGATACATCTTGCAGAAAGTGAAGAAAAGTTGGCTATAATGGAAGAAAACCATCTTTTCCTCCGGCAGGAGCTTGAAGCAATCGACGGTGTGACGGTTCATACACCTGCAAACTTCCATGCTCCCCACATCCTGAACTTCTCGGTGCAGGACTTTAAAGGGGAAGTGCTCATCCATGCCCTGGACCGGCGGGACGTATTCGTCTCAACGACGAGCGCATGTTCTTCGAAACAGAACAAACCGAGCAGGACGCTCCTTTCGATGGGGGTGTCGGAGGATCTGGCGAACAGCTCGATCCGGGTCAGCCTGTCGTTTCATAATACAATGGACGAGTGCAGGGCATTCATCCGCGTACTGAACGAAGAAATAGACAATTTACAACATACAATGAGGAGATCACGATGAAATATAATCGCATACTTGTAAGATACGGTGAAATATCGACGAAGGGCAGAAACAGGAAGATGTTCACGTCGAAGTTAAGAGAAAATATCCTTGAGGCGTTAAAGGATTTCCCAACGGTGTCAGTGACGGCAAGCAGGGACCGCCTTCATATCCAGCTCGGGGAAGAAAACGGTGAAAACATCATTCCACGCCTGGAGAAAATTTTCGGCATCCAATCATTTTCCCCTGTCGTGAAAGTGGCGCAGGATATGGACGAGATCTGCTCTGCGGGCCTTGCCCTCGTGCAAAAAGGCTTCACGCCGGGCACGACGTTCAAAGTTTCTGCACGGAGAGCGGATAAAAAGTTTTCATTGGATACGAATGAACTGAATTATGAAATCGGTTCGCATATCCTTAAGAATATCGACGGCCTGAAAGTTGATGTGAAAAAACCAGACATCAATCTGAATGTTGAAGTCCGGAAAGAAGGCGTGTATCTTTCTTCTGAAACGTATTACGGATCAGCGGGGATGCCTGTCGGGGCAAGCGGCAAAGCGATGCTTATGCTTTCTGGCGGAATCGACAGCCCGGTTGCCGGCTACCTGACGATGAAAAGAGGCGTGGAGATCGAAGCGGTTCATTTCCACAGCCCGCCGTTCACGAGCGAACGTGCGAAGCAGAAGGTCATCGATCTGTCGAAGAAACTTTCAGCCTTCAGCGGGAAAGTGAAATTGCATATCGTACCGTTTACGAAGGTGCAGCAGACGATTCATGACCAGGTACCGGAAAACTATACGATGACGTCCACTAGACGGATGATGCTCCGGATCGCCGATGCCATCCGTGAAAAATATGAAGGCCTTGCGCTTGTGACAGGCGAAAGCCTCGGACAGGTGGCGAGTCAGACCCTTGAAAGCAT
Source organism: Bacillus sp. KH172YL63 (assembly GCF_011398925.1). Taxonomy (NCBI): domain Bacteria; kingdom Bacillati; phylum Bacillota; class Bacilli; order Caryophanales; family Bacillaceae; genus Bacillus; species Bacillus sp. KH172YL63. The sequence goes on along the minus strand of NZ_AP022842.1, from coordinate 3,326,082 downwards.
GCAGGCGATCAATGCGGTCACGAACACGCCGGTGCTCCGTCCGCTCATCGCCATGGACAAACTTGAAATCATCGACATCGCGCAAAAAATCGATACCCACGACATTTCGATCCTGCCGTATGAGGATTGCTGTACAATCTTCACACCGCCTGCACCGAAAACACGGCCGAAAAAAGACAAAGTCGAATACTATGAAAGCTTTGTTGATTTCGATGTGCTGCTGAAAGATGCTGTCGAAGGGACGGAAACGATCACAATCGACGGAGCGACAGGGGCTGACGTCGAAAAAACATTCGACGGACTTCTTTAAAAATTAGGATAATTTACCAACGTTTTTTTCTGTATGAAGCCATGTGTTTTGACGCAATCTATACTCACAAGGAGGTGAAAACACATGGCAAACAGAAGTTCAAATCAATTAGTAGCTCCAGGAGCTCAACAAGCAATCGACCAAATGAAATACGAAATCGCTTCAGAATTCGGAGTTCAACTTGGTGCAGATGCAACAGCACGCGCTAACGGTTCTGTAGGTGGTGAAATCACTAAACGTTTAGTCCAAATGGCTGAACAACAAATCGGTGGCGGATATTCAAAATAATTAAATACAATGGCTACAAGGAGCGGGATTCCCCGCTCCTTTTCTTATGTTTCCCGATTGTTTGCAAAATTTTACCTCTGAATAATTTTAAAAATTTCAATTATTTTGTATAATAGAGGAGAATCGACAAACAAGGGGGAGTCAGAATGAAGAGGGAAGAACTGATTGCACCGGAGATGTACAACCTGGTGGAAGAAGTGGAGAAGTTCGCCGGTGACGAACAGAAGCTTGCGATCAAATGGGAGAATGAAGAAGGATCGAAGAAAGAGATCACATACGCACAGTTATTAAAAGACGTGAATAAAATTGGTAACGTTTTCTTGGAAAAGGGACTGAATAAAGGGGATGTCATCCTGGTCATGGTGCCCCGTCTGATTGAGGCGTATGCTGTGTATCTTGCAGCCCTTAAATCAGGGCTCGTCGTCATTCCGAGTTCTGAGATGCTGCGCCCGAAGGATCTTGCATACCGGATCGATCATGGTGATGTAAAGGGGATCATCGCCTATTCTCCGTTCGTTGAGCAGTTTGACGGTGTGGAAGGGATGGACGGCCTGCATAAATTCGTCGTGGGCGAGAAACAGGAAGGCTGGATTGCGATCGAGGAAGAGATGAAGACAGCATCCGATGCGCTTCCGTTCGCCGATACGAAACGGGACGATATGGCATTCCTATCGTATACTTCCGGCACGACCGGAAATCCGAAAGGCGTCGTCCATACACACGGATGGGCCTATGCACATCTGAAGACGGCTGCCCGTGAATGGCTTTGCATCGAAGAAGGGGATACAGTGTGGGCAACGGCCGGCCCGGGCTGGCAAAAATGGATTTGGAGCCCGTTCCTGTCTGTATTGGGTTCAGGGGCAACAGGTCTCGTGTATCAAGGGAAATTCGAGCCGACTACATATCTTCAAAAGCTGCAGGACCACGGCGTGAACGTGCTGTGCTGTACGCCGACCGAATATCGTCTGATGGCGAAGGTCGATGATCTGGGGGCATATAAGCTGGATCAACTTCACAGTGCCGTGTCTGCCGGGGAGCCGTTGAACCGTGAAGTGATCGACGCCTTCAAGCGCCACTTCCAAGTCGAAGTCCGTGACGGATACGGTCAAACGGAGAACACCCTCCTTGTCGGGATCATGAAGGGCATGGAACTGAAGCCGGGATCGATGGGGAAACCGACGCCGGGCAACAGGGTGGAAATCATCAATGAAGAAGGCTATCCGTGCGAAGTCGGCGAAGTGGGCGATATCGCCGTGCACGTGGAAACACCGGCACTCTTCAAGAAATATTATAAAGATCCTGAACGGACCGCCATGCAGTTCAGGGGGGATTATTACATCACGGGAGACAAGGCGAAGATGGATGAAGACGGCTACTTCTGGTTCGAAGGGCGCGGCGATGATATCATCATCAGCTCCGGCTACACGATCGGACCGTTCGAAGTCGAAGACGCCCTGGTCAAGCACCCTTCCGTCCAGGAATGCGCCGTAGTCGGAAGCCCCGACGAAGTAAGGGGACTCATCGTAAAGGCATTCGTCGTCCTCCGCGAAGGCGTCGCCCAGCACGACCCTGACCTGATCCCGTCCCTTCAACAGCACGTGAAGGACCTGACGGCACCGTACAAATACCCGAGAAAAATCGAATTCGTGGAAGAACTGCCGAAGACGACTTCAGGCAAGATCAGAAGGATTGAATTGAGACAGAAAGAAATGGCGTCAGTGAAGAGCTGAGCTTTGTAAAATAAGGTTAATGGGAAATCCGGACGATCATTCGCTATTCTTAGCGGATGGGTTCGGGTTTTTCCTGTTTTCTTGGTCATCGCTGTGTGAGATGATTGTTGGATACACCACTACATACATGAAAGGTTCGTTCCATATGCCAATGATTCAGCACGAAATATATATCGAAGCACCGGTCAATGTTTGCTTTGACCTTGCAAGAAATGTAGATGTACACACAGAAACTACAAGTAAAACCAAAGGAACGGGCGGTTGACGGCGTCCTATCCGGCCTGATGGAAAAGGGAGATTCAGTTACTTGGGAAGCCGTCCATTTTGGTGTGAAACAGAGATTGACAGCTAAGATCATCGAGATGGAAAAACCCTATTCATTCACAGATGTGATGGTAAAAGGAGCATTCCACTCTTTTACCCATACACATGAATTTATTGAAAGCGGCACAGGAACGTTGATGAAGGATACATTTGTGTATCAATCGCCATTGGGCATTCTAGGCGTCCTGGCAGATCAATTATTTTTAGAAAAATATATGAAAAATTTCATTGCGAACCGGGCAACTCAATTGAAAAGGATCGCTGAAAATAGGTGCTGACCCCCTATCCTTTCTTCTGAGTGAAAAGCGAGATTATTTTTTCACCCCTCACCCAACCTTCCCATTTCAGAATCTTCCTATAATATGGTACATTTGAAAAACAGACTTTGAAGAAGAAAGGAAAGACATCATGGGTACTTTATGGAAAAACGGAGTCATTTATACAATGCAAGAGGAAGGCCACACGGTGGAGGCGGTCTTCACGGAAGGCGGCGTCATTAAAGGATTGGGGTCTTCCGCTGATTTGGAAAAACGGGAAGGATTCGTGATCGATACGGTTGTCGATCTTGGGCAGAAGGTGATGTTCCCAGGCTTTGTGGACAGCCATATGCATTTGATCGGTCATGGTGAGACGTTGATGCGTCTGGATCTTTCCAGCATGCAGAGCAAAAGGGAAGTGCTCGATGCGGTCAGGCAGAAAGCGGACGGAATGGAGAAAGGGCAATGGGTCATCGGGGAAGGCTGGAATGAGAACCTGTGGGGTGATGCCGAGGTGATCACGAAGCAGGAAATCGATGGGGTCGTGCCTGATCATCCTGTCCTGATGAAGCGGATCTGCCGTCATGCGATGGTTGTCAATTCCCTGGCGCTGACGCACGCAGGCATCGATGAAAGCACACCGGACCCTGCTGGCGGTTTGATCGAACGTGATGAAAACGGTGAATTGAACGGGCTGCTGAAGGATAAGGCGCAGGATCTTATGATCGATGCGCTGCCTGGAATTTCATCCGAGTATCTCGTCGAAGCGCTGACGAAAGGGATCGAGAGCTGCTGGGAGAACGGGCTGGTCGGCGGTCATACTGAAGACCTGAGCTATTACGGCCATTTCAAGAAAACGTATGATGCCTTCCTGAAAACGATCAATGACGGGGATAAGAAGTTCAGGGCACACCTGCTTGTCCATCATGAAGTGATCGAGGACTGGAAAGCGGACGGAAACCGCTTCATGGGCGGAAATGAATTCATCGAGTTCGGTGCGATGAAAATTTTTGCCGACGGCGCATTAGGCGGAAGGACGGCACTGTTGAGCTATCCGTATGCCGATGACCCCAGTACGAACGGAGTGAGCATCCATTCAGACGAACGGCTCCTTGAACTGGTGGAAAAGGCGAGGAAGTATGACTTGCCGATCGCCGTCCACACGATCGGGGATCAGGCGTTTGAAAATGTCCTGAATGCGATAGAGCAGGCACCGTCACCACACGGAAGGCGTGACCGTCTCATCCACGCCCAGATCCTCCGCAAGGAACTGATCGAACGAATCAAAGGCCTGCCGCTCATCCTGGACATCCAGCCCCGGTTCGTCCCGTCCGACTTCCCGTGGGTGCTGGAGAGACTGGGACACGAGAACATGAAGTATAATTACGCATGGAAAACGCTCCTTGAGGAAGGGATCCACTGTGCAGGCGGATCCGATGCACCGATCGAGCCGGTCAACCCGCTCCTCGGGATCCACGCAGCCGTCACCCGGACCAATCCGCTTGACCCTGAAAGGACCGTCTATCGTCCTGAGGAGAAGCTCTCCATGTATGAAGCCATTTCCCTGTTCACGAAAGGAAGCGCCTATGCGTGCCATCATGAGCATGACAGGGGTCAGATCCATGAAGGCTTCAGTGCAGACTTCACCGTCCTTGACATCGATCCCTTCAAAGCGGATCATGATGAGCTGTTGAACAAAGTGGTGGATATGACGATTGTGGATGAGGAGATTGTTTACCGGAAGAAGAGATAACTTTTTGGTCCGTTCTGAAGGCGGCTGAATTCAGTGACATAAGTATGAAAAATAAATAATCATTGCCCCCAAAACGGTTCCCGGATATAATGAAGTTATTTCGGGAATAGAAATAGTTTTGGGGGTGTTTTTTATGAAGCAAGATCAAGCTGGCATTTTGTATACAGCTTTTGCTTATATGTTATGGGGGATCCTCCCCATCTACTGGAAATGGGTTCAACACGTGTCGGCGGATGAAATCCTTGCCAACCGGATCTTCTGGTCGTTTTGGTTTATGCTGCTGTTCTTATTTGTCAGCAAGCGTTGGAAGGACTTTTACGTTTATTTGAAAACATCCCTTACCAAAAAGAAGCAGCTGGTCGCACTGCTGCTCGCGTCATTACTCATCAGTGCGAACTGGTTCATCTATATCTGGGCGGTGAACACGAATCAAATGGTCGAAGCGAGCCTCGGCTACTACATCAACCCGCTCGTCAGCGTCCTGCTCGGGGTGTTCATCCTGAAGGAATCCCTGTCGAAGGCGCAAATCGTTTCATTCGCACTTGCTGCGATCGGTGTCCTGATCTTAACGGTGTCCTACGGTGACTTCCCGTGGATCGCCATCGGTCTCGCTTTTTCATTCGGCTTATACGGCCTCGCGAAAAAAATGATCAAAGTCGAATCCTCCATCGGGCTCACCCTGGAAACGATGACGATCGCACCAATCGCACTCATCTATCTCGGCTACCTCTCCAACAAAGGGGACCTATCCCTTTTCCATGTATCATGGGGGACGGACCTCCTGTTGATGGGGGCGGGTGCAGCGACGGCGATCCCGCTGTTGTTCTTCTCTAAAGGCGCACAGCAGATCCCGCTATACATGGTCGGATTCCTGCAATACATCGCACCGACGATCACGCTCATACTCGGGGTCCTGGTGTATCACGAAGCATTCTCACTCACCCACCTCATCTCGTTCATGTTCATCTGGGCGGCCTTGACGCTTTTTACCGCATCACGTGTCCAGTACGCAAGAAGGCGGAGGAAGGAAGCGAGATTGTCGGCTTGATTTACGAGGATAGATCACAAAAAAAGACCGAAATCGGTCTTTTTTTTTTGAGTTTAATGGATGTATTTTTGATAGAACTTCTTATCAACCTGTAAAATTGGGAAGTTCTCAGGCAGTTCATGAGCACTGATAGAAGTGAATCCATTTTTTTCGTAAAATCGATGGGCTGCTAAAAATTGCGGCGTGGTCCCGAGATACACTGCTGTGATCGATTTCTCTTTCGCCCACTGCAGCGCATGGTTTAATAAAAGGCTGGCAGTTTGAAAGGTTGATCCCCGGAACGCTTTATGAACAAACATTTTTCTTAATGCAACCTCATGATTTCCAATATCCAATAAGCTGATTGTACCGACTACCTGACCCTGATACAGGGCTACCCAAAAGTTGCCATTGCCGGTCTGATAAAAGTCTTCAATGGCAAACAAATCGGGTTGGTCTTCCCTGGAAATCGGGATGTGGTATTCCTGTTGCTGAATAGGAAGGATTAAATCGACGACCTGCCCTTGATACTCATGGGCATACTGTTTCACAACGGGACTGTTATTCATCCATTCACACCGCCTGTATTGTTTTATTCTATAAATTTACCACAAAATACCTATTGTGGCAGATGAAAAAGGGAAACGCACTGCGAAATCCAGTGGGTTTCCCTTTTTCATGTATATCAATTAACTACAAAAACGACCGCTTCACTTTCTCCCAGAACGAATTATCTTTCAGTTTCACCGTTTTAATGACTTTGTCGCTCAGTTTGGCTTCCACTTTTTCGACGTGCTGGATGCTGAGGGCTTCGTTGTCCATGCCCATCGCCGGGTAGTCGTTGCCGTCCTGGACGATCTTGAGGACGAGGCTGCGCTTGTCACTGAGGATGAAGGACGAGCCGAGTGTCCGGTAGCGGTTATTGTTCAGGGAGGCCATTTCGCTCACCTGGATGCATGGGAGCATCGGATCGACGACGGCACCGTTGACTGATTTATTGTAGGCGGTGCTGCCGGTCGGTGTGGCGAAGATCATGCCGTCTCCCCGGAACGTTTCGAAATGTTTATCGTCGATGAAGACGTCCATGACGAAGGTTTTGATGATGCCTGAGCGGATGCTGAATTCATTCAGGCAGAGGAAGGATGTCTGGTTGTCGACGGTGATCTCGATCGTCGGGTATTTCCGGACTTCGATCTGCTCGGTTGTCATCGCTTCGATCATCTTGGATGTGTCATCGATGTGGAAGTCACAATACATACTCAGTGTGCCGCCGGTCGATACCCCTGCATACAGGCAGTCCTGTCTGAATCCGGTCTGGCGGACGGCTTGAAGGAACGTTCCGTCGCCTCCGATACTGACAATGATGTTGGCGGTTTTGGGAGTTTCGACAATATTGAAATCATAACGCTTTGCAAGTTCATATAAATGGTCAAGCTTTGCCTGCATGCCTTCTTCGTGTAAAGCATAGAAAAAAATATTACGTCGGTTGTTCATCGTATGTACCTCCCTGAGAGTGAGATTAAGATAATTTTTCCCATTTACTTAAAATTTTGCTAGAATCTAACTTAGTGAATATTCTATCATGTTTTCGTGTGAGAATGATATTCATATCCTTACATAAGATAGGGTAAACAAGGGAGGAATATACAGATGAATGCAAAAAGATGGACTGCACTTGCGATTGCAGCCGGATTATTCTTTGTTTCAGTGGTGGTCAACTTTGCGACAAGCGCTGTGACAGGGGATTTCAACCAGGCGCTCGAGGACATGATCGGTGGTACGGATCATCCTTTTTCTGAAGAAGTGATTGATGAAGGAAATGCGATGAAGCGGATTGCCGTCCTTGAAGTGGAAGGGGTCATCCAGGATACGGGCGGTGCAAGCTCCCTATTCGAAAGTTCCGGATATAACCACGAGCTTTTCATGGAGAAGCTTGATGTGGTGGAAAAAGACGATACGGTCAAAGGCATCATCCTGAAAGTGAACTCACCGGGCGGAGGCGTTGTGGAAAGCGCGCAAATCCATTCGAAGCTTGAGGAGATCAAGGAAAAAACGAAGAAGCCGATCTATGTGTCAATGGGAGGAACGGCTGCTTCCGGAGGTTACTACATATCGGCACCGGCAACAAAGATCTTCGCCAGCAAAGAAACGCTGACAGGATCACTCGGTGTCATCATGCAAGGAATCAACTACTCTGAGCTTGCCGAGAAATACGGCGTCGACTTCGTCACAATCAAGAGCGGCCCGTACAAAGATATCATGAGCCCGACACGCAAAATGACGGAAGATGAAAGGAAAATCATCCAGTCGATGATCGATAATTCCTATGAAGGCTTCGTCGATGTCATCGCAAGCGGACGAAATATGTCTGAAGCGGAAGTGAAGAAGATCGCCGACGGACGGGTGTACGACGGCATCCAGGCGAAGGAAATCAACCTGATTGATGAATTCGGCTACGTGGAAGATGTCATCGAAGCAATGAAAAAGGATCATAAACTAAAAGGTGCCCAGGTGTTCGAATACACGGCGGGTGATCCGTTCACAGAATTCTTCAGTATGGGTGCAAAGAAAATGATGGGGCAGGACATGGAAACAGCCGCATTGATGAAGCTGCTGTCTCACCCGAACTCTCCACGCTTGATGTATCTATACTCTGAATAAGGAAGGTGAAAGAAGTGAGTGACACACAAGATCGTTCTGTACAAAACGAAGAAACACGGGAACACATCGAAGTCCGTTCGCCTTCCCCAGAGCATGCAAGGTCCGTCCCTCAAAGGGGATTCTATTTAGCCGGCTTCTGGATCAGGTTCTGGGCGTACTTGCTGGATCTGGTTGTGATCGGCAGCATCACCCGTCTCGTGGTGAATCCGATTTTTAAAATCCTGGACATTTCCTTGTCGGACGGCTCGATGTTCGCACCGATCTCGATCCTGACAAGCATCGTCTTCTACGGCTACTTTGTCCTGATGACGAAATTCTTCAGCCAGACCATCGGCAAAATGGTGTTCGGCATCAGGGTCATCGATTTAAAAGGAACGGAGCCGTCATGGGGGACCATCCTGTTCAGGGAACTCATCGGCCGCTTCATCTCGACGACCGTCTTCATCCTCTACGTCGTCGTCGCCTTCACAAACAAAAAGCAAGGCATCCACGACCTGTTTGCAGATACAACGGTCGTTCAGGAAAAGAAGAAGCTGGAATTTACTCCGGCTGTATAAGAAAGGAGCAAACCTGCTGTAGCGGGTTTGCTTTTTTTTTGTGAGGATTTGGAAAAAGACGCAATTGTGGGGGATGGAGACGCAATTGGATTAGGGAATGACGCAATTACGGGGTGAATAGACGCAATAAATGAAAAAACGACGCAATTAAGAGGGAAAATGACGCAATCACCTCTGAGGGGGGGATGCCCGGTTCACGCATCACTGCAGGATCAAGGGCCGGTGACGCATAAACACCGGCTTCCGAAGCATAAAACCCAAAAACCGACGCATAACCCCTCCCTCCCATTAAAAAATCCCTTGACTCTCCTTCAAAAGCTCATGAAATCGACCGTCCCTCGTTTAAATTCCGCCGCAACGGCCATAATAAGAGGTTGAAGGGTGTGAATCTATGAGCTGGTGGATGTGGACGTTAATCATTGTTGGTGCACTTATTATTTTTCTATTATTCATGTTGATCATCACGAAGCTGACGATCACGATTTTGTTGTATCACGGGAATGATAATGATCATTTCAAGGTGAAGCTGAGGGCCTGGTTCGGGTTGATCAAGTATACAATTGATATTCCCCTCGTGAAGCTGGATGATGACGGGCCGAATGTGGTCCTCGAGGAGGAGACGAAGAAGGGGGATGAAAGCAATCCTTCCAAGGAGAAGAAGTCCCGGAAGAAAATCACGCCGAAGAATTTCATTGATAGTTTGAATGATACGAAGGAGGTCGTCATCCACGTTCACTCCATGCACCGGATCATCAGGGGATTTTTGAAAAAGGTGAAGGTCGATCAGGTTCATTGGAAGACGCTGTTCGGGAGCGGGGATGCGGCGTCGACGGGGACACTGACCGGGATGATCTGGGGGATGAAGGGGAGCATCATCGGGATCGTGAGCGGTTATATGCGCCTGCAGTCGATGCCGGTCATTGAGGTGACGCCGACATTTCAGCATGCGGTCGTCCAGACGCAATTTTCATGTATTATCCAGTTTCGGATAGGGAATGCTATCCTAGTAGGTTTCAAGATACTTCGGTACTGGAGAGGCGGCATGGCCAAGTTCAAGACGAAGCCCCTTTCCTCACTTTCTGGAGAAAAACATTCAGTATAACTAGGAGGTTTTTATATGTCCGAACATCCGATTGAAGGTCTGATGACCACGGCGATGGAAAATTTAAAAGAAATGATCGATGTGAATACAATCATCGGTGATCCCGTTGAAACACCCGATGGCAGTGTGATCCTGACGGTATCGAAGGTAGGCTTCGGGTTCGCTGCAGGGGGAAGTGAGTTCATCATCGACGGCAAAGGCAAGGACGAAGGCGGAAAAGGCGGGAATGACAGCAACGACAATTCCTCGACCAAGAAACAGCCGTTCGGCGGAGGTAGCGGGGGCGGTGTCTCGATTACGCCGATCGCGTTCCTGATCGTCAGCTCCCGGGGCATCAAGATGCTTCATTTAGATGAAAGCACCCACCTGATCGACCGCCTGCTGGATCTTGCGCCTGGTGCGATCGAGAAGATCCAGGGCATGATGAAAAAGGATGACCATAACCACGACAATCATGCTCATGACCATAAACTGGACCTGTAAGAAACGGAGAGCTTACTCTAAGGGGTGAGCTCATCTTTTTTTGAAAAGTGACCCCTATGATTTGCTTTATCCCATCGTTTTTCTGTACTATGAACTTGTACATAACAATATAGAGGAGGAACAAATAATGGCAAATATTACGTTTAAGAACAACCCTGTCACACTATTAGGTAATGAAGTGAAAGTAGGGGACAAAGCTCCTGACTTTACCGTGTTAGCTAATGATCTGTCGGAAGTCACGCTGAATGATTCCAAGGGCAAGGTGCGTTTGGTGAGTGTCGTTCCTTCCATCGATACAGGCGTGTGTGATGCACAAACACGCAAATTCAACGAAGAAGCTACGAAGTTTGACAACGTGGAAGTATTGACGGTTTCTGTGGATCTTCCATTCGCGCAAAAGCGCTGGTGCGGAGCGAACGGCATCGAGAATGTCCAAACGCTTTCCGATCACCGCGACCTTTCTTTCGGTGAAGCATACGGCGTTCACATCCAGGAGCTTCGTCTATTGGCACGTGCCGTATTCGTGATCAACAGCAACGATGAAGTGACATATGTGGAATATGTAAGCGAAGCGACTGACCACCCGGATTACGATGCTGCAGTCGAAGCAGTGAAAAACGCGAAATAATCCAATCCCAACGAGCATACGACTTCATGCTGACCTGACTTTTGCCGGGTCAGCATTGTTTTTTTTACAAACTCTGGGGACAAAGGTACAATAGATGAATGAAATTGAGATAAAGGAATGAATGCCGATGATCAATTCGCCAGTCGAATCATTATTTGGAATAATCGACGAAACGGCTACGCTGCTTCAGGAAGAACTCGCATGCAGCTATCTTGAAGCCGTTGCAGAAACGGGGGAGAACCTGTTTCAGGGAGACGTCCTCCAGGAGGAAGTCAGCGAACTGACGAAGAAGCGCCTGAACAAGAAGTATGATGAAGCGCAGCTCTCTCAGTTCGACAATGAACATATCCGCAAAGCCTTTCAATTCGCGATCCTGAAAGGAATGAAGGAAAACGTGCAGCCGAACCATCAAATGACGCCGGACTCACTCGGACTGTTCATCAGCTACTTGGTGAATAAATTCACCGGTGACATGGACAAGCTCACGATCCTCGACCCAGCGATCGGGACAGGGAACCTGCTCACGACCGTATTGAATCAAATGCCCGGAAAAGAAACACAATCGATCGGCGTTGAAATCGACGAAGTGCTGATCAAGCTTGCCTATGTCGGCGCGGATCTGCAGAAGCATCCGCTGCAGCTGTTCAACCAGGACTCCCTTGAACCGCTGTTCATCGACCCGGTCGACCTCGTACTCTGTGACCTGCCGATCGGCTATTATCCGAACGACCTCCGTGCACAGGATTACGAACTGAAAGCGGAAGAAGGCCATTCGTATGCCCATCACCTGTTCATCGAACAAAGCATGAAGCACACGAAAGACGGCGGCTACCTCTTCTTCATCGTCCCGAACGGACTGTTCGAATCACCACTCGGGTCACAACTGCAGCAATACCTGAAAGATAAGGCAGACATTCAAGGATTCCTTCAGCTGCCCCTTTCACTGTTCAAAAACAAGAACTCAGCGAAAAGCATCCTGATCCTTCAGAAGAAAAAAGAAGGCATCAAGCCTCCGAAAGAGGTACTGCTTGCACAGCTGCCAAACCTTTCAAACCAAAGGGCACTGCAGGACATCTTAGGAAAAATCGACCAGTGGCTTGCCCAGAATAAATAACGTGATCAACAGGACTGTCTTCGGATGGTCCTGTTTTTTTGCGTTGGGATGGGGTATGGGGTAGAGGAGAGGTATCCGTGTCCGGAATCATGGCAAAGGAGTCATTTTCTAATTTTTGTGAAAATATTTAATTTAACATGAAAACGATGTCATTTCAAGCTTTATCTTGAAATAGGGGGGAGTCAGTGATTTAATGGGGAATTGAGAGATAAATTATGATTCAATGAACAGAATAAATAGTAGTCTATAGATCGAAAACAAAAGGAGCGATACATCGTGGCAAAAAAAGTGATTGCAATTAATGCTGGAAGCTCTTCTTTAAAGTTTCAGCTATTTGATATGCCTGAAGAAACGGTTATTACAAAAGGTCTGATTGAACGTATCGGATTGAACGATGCGGTATTTAATATAACAGTGAACGACGAAAAGCGTGAAGAAGTAACAGACATCCCGAATCACGAAGTAGCGGTTAAAATGCTGCTTGAAAAGCTGACAGGCTATGGCATCATCGATTCTCTTGACGAAATCGAAGGAATCGGACACCGTGTCGTGCACGGCGGTGAAGTATTCAACGAGTCCATTCTGATCACAGACGAAGTCGTTGCGAAGATCGAAGAACTATCTGATCTTGCTCCGCTTCACAACCCGGCGAACTTAACAGGAATCAAAGCATTCCACAGCGTATTGCCAAACGTTCCTGCGGTAGCAGTATTCGATACAGCTTTCCACCAATCCATGCCTGAAAGCTCATTCTTATACAGCCTTCCATACGATTACTACAAGGATTACGGCATCCGTAAGTACGGTTTCCACGGTACCTCCCACAAGTACGTATCCGAGCGCGCGGCAGAAATGCTTGGCCGTCCGAAAGAGCAAGTCCGCCTGATTTCTTGTCACTTAGGAAACGGTGCAAGTATCGCAGCAATCGAAGGCGGCAAGTCGATCGATACGTCAATGGGCTTCACACCACTTGCAGGTGTAGCAATGGGAACACGTTCAGGTAACATCGACCCGGCCCTTATCCCGTTCATCATGGAGAAAACAGGATCAACGGCTGACGAAGTATTGGATATCCTGAACAAAAAATCAGGTATGCTTGGCGTATCCGGATTCTCAAGTGACCTTCGCGACATCGAGCAGCAGGCTGCAGAAGGAAATGAGCGTGCGGAATTGGCATTAGAAGTATTCGCCAACCGTATCCACAAATACATCGGTTCATATGCATCCCGCATGTACGGAGTGGACGCGATCGTATTCACAGCCGGTATCGGTGAAAACAGTACACTCATCCGTGAAAAAGTCCTTCAAGGATTAGAATTCATGGGCGTTTACTGGGATCCTGCACGCAACCAGGTCCGCGGAAAAGAAGCATTCGTCAACTACCCGCATTCACCTGTTAAAGTCATGGTCATCCCGACGAACGAGGAAGTCATGATTGCACGTGATGTAGTGGAAAAAGGAAATATTTAATTGGTTTGGAATGGAGTCGCCTTTGGGGCGGCTCTTTTTTTGGTTGGTGGTTCGCGTCTTGTGACGTGTCGCGCCGAGATTTTTCGACAGAGAGATCATAAATTGGGGGAGTGGGCTCATATATCAGGATTGCAGCTCATATAAAAAAATTCCAGCTCATAAATTTAAAATGTGGCTCATAAATGTTTGAAACCGGCTCATATATGGCCGTGGACCGGATTTTACATAGGGGTTAGGGTATGATTGGCCGGCAAAAACCGCCCGTTTTTATGAAAAATGGCTTATTTTTGGTCATGGATGGTGGTTTTTTGTATGGAATTGTTGGTTTGAAGGGGTTTTTAAGAGTGGCTGCTGGATTGGGGTGTGCGATCTGGTGGGTTGCACGCTGTTCGGAGCGCGCTGAGATTTTTCGACAAAGAGCTCATATATCAGGATTGCAGCTCATATAAAAAAATTCCAGCTCATAAATTTAAAATGTGGCTCATAAATGTTTGAAACCGGCTCATATATGGCCGTGGAGAGGATTTTACATAGGGGGTAGGGTATGATTGGCGGGCAAAAACCGCCCGTTTTTATGAAAAATGGCTTATTTTTGGGCATGAATGGTGATTTTTTTGTATGGAATTGCTGGTCTGAAGGGGTTTTTAAGAGTGGCTGCTGGATGGGGCTGTGCGATCAACAGGTTGGCTGCCGCCACGTAGCGTGCAAAGATTATTCGACAAAGAGATCATAAACTGTGGAGGCCGGCTCATATTTGGCCGTTGAAAGGAATTCACATAGAGGACAGAGTATGATTGTCGGGCAACCCCCGCCCATTTTTATAAAAAACCTCTCATTTCCCCTCCCAAATGATGCTTTTTCGCATGAAATCGCCGTCCAATAGCAATATTTAAATAGCGTCCAGCCCACTACATGCCACATTCCCACCCAAAAATTAACTGACTATTCAAAAGTCTCTCCCCCGACACAGGGTTTACGCGCCTCACATATGATATACTATATCTAATTTAAGGAATGTAAGGAGTTGGGGTGCAGTGAACTGGTCGGAACGTGATAAGCAGGTGTGGCAGTCGATCAAGGCTTGGAGGGAAGAGTTGTATGATTATGAAGCGAATGATTTGGAGCATACATATGTGAAGTGGCTGGATTATGCGTTTGAGTCGATTCCTGAGGATGTGCAGGAGCAGTTTTTTCAGCGGCTGGATGGCTGGTTGTTTCATATGCATTCCCTGATTCAGGGGTCGCAGATGCAAAATGATGCCCGGGAGCGGATTCTTGTGACGGCGCGGGCGTTTAATGAGGATATTCAGAAGGTTGAAGATCTGCATTATTTGACGATTGATCAGCTTCATTATATTGCGGAGCAGCATGCGGGGCGGCACCGGATTTATTCTCTTCTTCAGGGAGGGGTGACGGGTACGGGCGGTTTGGTGGCGCTCGGGTCGGATCTGCCGGCGATGCTTGTGATTAATCTCCGTTCGATTCAGCTGATTGCGATTACGTACGGGTATGATGTGCAGACGCCGTTTGAGATGATGACGTCGTTGAAGGTGTTTCATGCGGCGACGCTGCCGGCGAGGCTGCGGGCGCTTGCGTGGGATGATTTGATGGAGGATTTGAATAAGAAGGATTCGAATTATTTTTATGACGGGTCTGAGCAGCTGACGGATTATACGTGGCTGGAAGGGTCGATGAAGCAGGCGCTGAAGGCGATGGCGATCACGATGTTCAAGGGGAAGAAGTGGTCGGGGCTGCCCCTTGTCAGCATTGCGATCGGGGCCGGGTCCAATTATCAGCTTTCCCGGAAGATCACGGATTTTGCGGAGAAATATTATCAGTACCGGTACTTGCGTGAAAAGAAGAGTGAATAAAGCAGAAGGGGAATGATGCACAGACATCATTCCCCTTCTATTTTTTCCGGGGTGGTGCGGTACCAGATCCACAAGTCATTGATCTCGGATGCCCGTTCTGATATCTCCCGGTTGATGCTGCAGGATGTTTCGAAATCCTCTTCCTCAGACAATTTTCCCTGCAGCACTTCGATTTCACGGTCGATTTCCTGGATGCGGTCGGGGATCGTCCCCCGCACCTGCTCCCATGCAAGCAGGATTGCTTCCTGTTCGGACCCCTTGTATGCCGGCCATTCCTTCGTCAGCCGTGGGAGGAAGATTCCGAGTCTTTCATTATATATGAAGTATTCCGTGTTCATTTCTTTGCATGCTCCTTATGTTCCGGCCTTCTTTCATCCTACAATAAATCCCCTGGCAAGCCCAGTACAAAGCGGTATGTTCATAAAACCTGAAAAATATTTATACAAATTGATGAATAAGTATTGATGTATTTCTGATTAACTGCTAATATAAATTCATCTTAAAGAATAAATATTCATTTTTATATAGAAAATCAACAGGAGGAGATACGTATGAATAAAAAAGTGGTATTAGCTTATTCAGGTGGTTTGGATACGTCGGTTGCGGTTCAGTGGTTAAAGGAAAAGGGATATGAAGTCATTGCATGCTGTCTGGACGTGGGTGAAGGGAAGGACCTTGATTTCGTTCAGGAAAAGGCGTTGACGGTAGGGGCTTCGAAAAGTTACGTGATCGATGCGAAGGAAGAATTCGCGAACGAATATGCACTGCTTGCACTGCAAAGTCATGCATTATATGAAGGGAAGTACCCGCTCGTTTCTGCGCTGTCAAGACCGTTGATTGCGAAGAAGCTTGTTGAAGTCGCTGAACAGGAAAATGCGACGGCGGTTGCCCATGGCTGTACTGGAAAAGGAAATGATCAGGTGCGATTCGAAGTGTCGATTGCGGCATTGAATCCATCTCTTGAAGTGATTGCGCCGGTGCGTGAATGGAAATGGTCCCGTGAGGAAGAGATTGAGTATGCGAAGGACAAGGGCATCCCGATTCCGATCAACCTTGATTCCCCGTACAGCATCGACCAGAATCTGTGGGGAAGAAGCAACGAGTGCGGTGTGCTCGAAGATCCTTGGGCGGCTCCGCCGGAAGATGCATACGATTTAACGGTGAGCCTTGAAAATACGCCGGATGAAGCGGATGTTGTGGAAATCACGTTCAAAAACGGTGTGCCTGTCGGCTTGGATGGTGTTGAATATCCGCTGGATGAAATCATTGCGAAACTGAACGTTCTTGCAGGGAAGCACGGTGTCGGACGTATCGATCACGTGGAAAACCGCCTTGTTGGAATCAAATCTCGTGAAGTGTATGAGTGCCCGGCTGCCGTTACGCTGTTGAAAGCACATAAAGAGCTTGAAGATTTGACGCTTGTAAAAGAACTTGCCCACTACAAGCCGGTCATCGAGAAGAAAATGACTGAACTGATTTATGAAGGATTATGGTTCTCTCCACTGAACAAAGCGCTGAAAGCATTCCTTGATCAGACGCAGGTGTATGTCAACGGTGTGGCGCGCGTGAAATTGTTCAAAGGTCATGCGATCGTGGAAGGAAGAAAATCTCCGAATTCACTATATGATGAGAAATTGGCGACGTACACGAAAGACGATGAGTTCGATCACGATGCTGCCGTAGGATTCATCCAATTATGGGGTCTGCCGACGAAAGTATCTGCGATGGTCAATGCGGATAAGAAAGAGAAGATCTCTCAATGAGCAAGCTCTGGGGAGGGCGCTTCACGAAGAAGCCGGAGGAATGGGTGGATGAGTTCAACGCATCCATCTCTTTCGACCAGGAGCTTGTATTAGAAGACATTGAAGGCAGCATCGCCCATGTGACCATGTTGAAAAAATGTGAGATCCTGACAGGGAGTGAAGCGGATCAAATTCTTGAAGGGCTGAAAGTGCTTTACGGGAAAGCCGAGAACAATGAGCTTGAGTTTTCCGTCGAGTATGAAGATATCCACTTGAATCTTGAGAAGCAGCTGATCGATTTGATCGGCGAAGTCGGCGGAAAGCTCCATACGGGCAGAAGCCGGAATGACCAGATTGCGACCGATATGCACCTGTTTTTAAAGCGACGTGTGAAGGAGATCGTGGCGCTTGCCGAGGATCTTCAAGAAGCGATCATTGCCCAGGCTGAAGCGAACGTGGAAACGATCATTCCCGGGTATACCCATCTTCAGCGTGCCCAGCCGATCTCTTTTGCCCATCATCTGATGTGTTATTTCTGGATGATCAACCGTGATAAGGAGCGTCTTGTTGATTCCCTGAAAAGAATCGACATTTCGCCACTCGGTGCAGGGGCCCTTGCCGGGACGACTTTCCCGATCGACCGTGCCTACTCAGCCGATCTGCTCGGCTTCGGTGCTTATTATGAAAACAGCCTGGACGCCGTAAGTGACCGTGATTTCATCCTGGAATTCCTGAGCAACAGCTCGATTCTGATGACCCATCTGTCACGTCTTGCTGAAGAGATGATCCTGTGGTCAACGGAGGAATTCCGCTTCATCGAGCTTGATGACTCTTTCACGACAGGAAGCAGCATCATGCCCCAGAAGAAGAATCCGGATATGGCCGAGCTTGTGAGAGGGAAGACTGGAAGGGTGAATGGGAATCTCATCTCCCTCCTGACCGTCCTGAAAGGCCTGCCGCTTGCGTATAACAAGGATATGCAGGAAGACAAGGAAGGCATGTTCGATACGGTGAAAACCGTGGTCGGTTCCTTGAAGATCTTCACGGGGATGATTTCGACGATGAAGGTGAACAAGGGTCAGATGGAAGAAGCGGTCGGAAATGACTTTTCCAATGCGACCGAGCTTGCCGATTATCTGGCGACGAAGGGGATCCCATTTAGACAGGCCCATGAAATCGTTGGGAAGCTGGTGCTTTATTGCATTGAAAAAGGTTGCTATCTGAAGGACGTTTCACTTGAGGAGTACGGTGAATTCTCTTCACTGATCGAGGAGGATATTTACAGCATCCTGACGCCTTACTCGGCTGTTGAGAGAAGAAAGTCGTATGGCGGCACCGG
Source organism: Bacillus sp. KH172YL63 (assembly GCF_011398925.1). Classification (NCBI taxonomy): domain Bacteria; kingdom Bacillati; phylum Bacillota; class Bacilli; order Caryophanales; family Bacillaceae; genus Bacillus; species Bacillus sp. KH172YL63. The sequence continues at coordinate 3,307,426 of NZ_AP022842.1, read as the reverse complement.
TTTTGCTCAGGTGAAAGAGCAGATTGAAAAAGGTAAGGAACAGCTCGGATCGGTGACGGTTCCGTCTGTTTGATAGATGAAAAGGAAGAGCGGCTGAAGCCAGAATCAATCTGGTGTCAGCCGCTCTTTTTTATTCAGCTTCTTCTGTTCTCACAACAAGCACGTCGCAGTGTGCAGCCCTCGTGATATGTTCTGATACGCTTCCGATCAGGAACCGTTCGACGGCGTTGAGGCCAGTTGCACCGCAGATGACGAGGTCTGCTTTGACGTTCTTCGTTGCTTCTCTTGGGATGATGACTTTCGGGGAGCCGTATTCAACATAGGTTTTGACTTTGCTCAAGCCCGCTTCTGCCGCTTCGGCTTTGTACTCGTTTAACAATTCTTCAGCATACTTGATCGCTCTTTCTCCCACTGTGCGGTCATAGGATTCGATTGCCGCAAAGGAACGAGTATCGATGACATGAATCAATGAAAGGATGGCATCGTTCCGCTTTGCGATGGCAATCCCTTTTTTGAAAGCCCATTCGGCTTCTTTAGATCCATCAACAGCTACCAATATGTTCTGATATTTTAAACTCATTGTTATCCCCTCCCTATATTTATCATACTATATTTTTCCACGCATATCTGTAGCGAATTTTCGAACAATAGTAGGGAAATCAACTAATTATGGCGAGGGGGAGTCATGCATGAAGAAGAAGGATCCGAAAGAGCAGTTCTCCTATGATGAAAGTGCAAACCAGCAGGTGAGCCAGCAGATCATGGATTCGTACACGAGCGGCGTCATGGGAACAGACACCGGTCAGTACGGGACGGTTGAGAACGAGCAGTATGAAGATTAAGAGGTAAGGCAGCCTGCAGGGAGAGGAGAACTCTTTTTGCAGGTTTTTTTGCGAATCAAACAGTTTCTAATAAAATAAAACAAGCATGAAGGGATTTATGCTTGTTTTAAACTTGAGATTTTAAATTTTCTTTATTTCTACGTAATCTGACATTTGGGTTTCGTTTCGAGAAGGCTTTCACGACTTCGGTACGAACAATGATCGTGGCTTTTTCTGAATCTGTGGAATAAAACTCTCTTACAATTTTATTAGCCTCCTCATATTTCAGAGGATTGGTTATGTGTGCATACTTCTCTTTTTCTTTTTTGAGTTCATCCATATTGGCAGGAGAACTTTTCTGAAGACTATTTAATAAGGAGTCCATGTAACCCATAGAACACACCTCCAAACAGTATATATATTTATTATACCCCTTTGTGGATTATTTATCACCTGCATGGGCTTTCAGATAATACGCGTCATATTCATCGGGAACAAGGATTTTCTCAGGAGAATGCACATGTGGCTTAACTATTATTGGATACGGGTCTTCAAAGTTCCGGGAATTATTGCGAAGAACTGTATACATATCAACTTCATCCTTCAGTTTGAAAAAAGATTCAGCAGCTTCTTTATTCGTATTTCTAACAATTTCTTCAGGAACAAACCGATATTCTTCTTCCCATCTAGCTTTTGCTCGCTCAAGAGCCACATCTGTGTCCGCGTCTACCATGATCAGGTTTATTTCGTAGGAGTTGTTTCTGAGGGTTGTGATGATTTCTTTGGCATGAGGAAGGTAACTGAGGGTAGAATCGTACACAATAGATAGCTTATTAGTGATGGCTGCAACAAACAATTGATGGGCGATTTCTCTACTTTCGGTATGTACAAAACCTGCAGCAACCGGATTTATTTGAGAAATCAACGCTTGGTATTCTGGCATCATTTCTTTAAACGTGTCTGGATTAATCTTCACAAATTCATCAACAGGCAAAGCTTTTATGATTGCCTGAGACTTCCCCACACCAGCTCCACCACCTAACAATATTGCTCTTTTAGAATGTTGGGTGTGAGGGTGATCATTTAAAATATGATCAAGCCAAATTTCATGAAGGTGTGATCGATCTACATGATATGTCTGACCATTATGGAAAATTTCCTTTGTATGTTTGAAACCCACCATTGTTTCACCTCGATATTAAAAGATATTTCAATAATACCATATTAAGGAATAAATAGGGGTTCTTTGTAATTTGCTGTGGATATTCTGCTTGGAAGTCAGGGGCTTATTTGAAGAAAGTTGATTATTGGGGTGTCCCCCATGACTACACGTCTCAGGGGACTTCTTGGTTATGTCAGATTTATCCCCTCATCCCCGCCAACCCCCGATTAATAAACGCATTCAATATCCCGGCCATCTCCCCCGGGCTCTTATCCATCCCGTTTTGCATCCAGTTCTGGATGACGTGGATGCTGCCGCCGACGATGAACATGTTGATGTAGTCGTAGGCTTCCTGGTCGATGGTGCTTTCGTCGATCAGGTTTTTGAAAATGAATTCACGGGTGATGTTCATCCCTTTTTTGAGGAAGTACATATCGGTGTTCTCGCTGAGCAGGGTGTCGCACATGTTGCTGTTGGCTGCGAGGTATTCGAATAATTTTTCCGTCATTTGAAGGGCTTCGTCTTCTTTGGAAAAGTTGTATTGACTGAGTGTGTCGGTGAGGTCTTCGATGAAGTCTTCTTCGATCGCCTCGAGCAGTTCGTACTGGTTGGCGTAGTGGGCATAATAGGTGGAACGGTTGATGTCTGCCCTTTCGCAGATTTCTTTGATGGTGATGCTTGAGATCGATTTATTTTTGAGAAGCGATAATAAGCTTTCTTTTAAAACCATGCGGGTGTATTTCTTCCGGCGGTCCATTTTCGTGTTCAATTCTCCACGTTCCTTTCTCTTTTTCTTCGTTATCCAACACAAGCGGATGATGTGTTGAGTATTGAACATTCCCTGTTCAACTGTTTGTTGAATATCCAACACGGTGTTTATTATAATGATAGAGGTAAAATGTATTGGAAACAAGAGAGGATGAAAAATCATCAAAAGTGCATCTTGGATCATCAAGCATAAGAAAGCGGTGCTGATCGTATTTATGCTGGTGACGATTCTGTCGACAGTGGCGCAGTTCTTTGTGAAAGTGAATTATAATATGGTCGATTATCTGCCTGATGATGCCCAGTCTACGCAGGCGATGGACATCATGGAGGAAGAGTTCACCGGTGCGGTTCCGGATACGCGGGTCATGGTGAGAGATGTGACCTTGCAGGAAGCACTGGGTTATAAACGTAAGCTTGAAGCGATCGATGGTGTATCGGACGTGTTATGGCTTGATGATGTAATTGATCTGAAGACCCCGCTTGAAGTGGCGGATAAAGAGACGGTCGAGAATTATTATAAGGAGAAAAATGCCCTGTTCTCGATCAGTGTCCGTACCGGGGATGAGGTCAGGATCACCGATGAAATTTATGAATTGATCGGGGAAAGCGGCGCGATTGCAGGGGAAGCGGCGAATACGGCAAGCTCCCAGAAGATGGCCGGCAATGAGTCGATGTATGCAGGGATGCTGCTTGTGCCCCTCATCATCCTGATCCTCGTCATCTCGACGACTTCCTGGATCGAGCCGGTGTTTTTCCTGACGGCGATCGGGGTGTCGGTGCTGATCAATTTAGGGACGAATATTTTCCTTGGCGAAGTGTCGTTCGTCACCCAGTCGGTGGCGCCGATCCTGCAGCTGGCGGTATCCCTTGATTATGCGGTGTTCCTGCTTCACAGCTTCTCCGATTACCGGAAAGAAACGGATGATCCGGAAGAAGCGATGAAGCTTGCGATGAAGAAATCTTTCCCTGCGATCACGGCGAGTGCGGCGACGACGTTCTTCGGATTCATCGCCCTGACATTCATGAAGTTTGAAATCGGGTCGGATCTCGGCTTGAACCTCGTGAAGGGGATCGTCCTGAGCTTTATCAGCGTGATGGTATTCCTGCCTGCGCTGACGCTTATGTTCTATAAATGGATGGATAAGACGAAACATAAAAGCTTTGTGCCGAGCTTCAAGGGGATCGGGAATAAAGTGCTGAAGCTGAAGTTTCCGAGTCTGATCCTGGTTCTGGCCATCCTTGTGCCGGCGTTCCTTGCACAGACGAACACGTCATTCATCTACGGGATGGGAAGCCAGCCTGAAGATACCCGTGTCGGAAGTGACTTCAAGAAAGTGGAGGAATTCTTCGGTGAAACGACGCCGATCGTCCTGCTTGTCCCTAAAGGGGATATGGCGAAGGAAGAGAAGCTTGTCGAGGAGCTTGAGTCCCTTGATTATGTGACAGGCGTCATGGCGTATGTGAAACAGGTCGGTGCAGAAATTCCGCCTGATTATCTGGACAAATCGGTCACCGATCAATTTTACTCTGAAAATTACAGCCGGTTCGTCATTAACACGAACCAGGGTACGGAAGGGGACGTTCCCTTTTCCATCGTGGAAGGGGTGGAAAAAGCGGGATCAGATCTGTATGGTGATGATGCGCTTGCCCTCGGGGAGAGCGTGACCCTTTATGATATTAAAAATACGGTCAACAAGGATAATGTCGTCGTGAATGTGCTGACGGTCGTCACGATTGCACTCGTGCTTCTGTTCAGCTTCAAATCGATCTCGATCCCTGTAGTGCTCCTCATCACGATCGAGGCAGCGGTGTGGATCAATCTGTCGATTCCGTACTTCACGAACACCTCACTCGTGTTCGTCGGCTATTTGATCATCAGCACCGTCCAGCTTGCGGCGACGGTCGATTACGGCATCCTGTTCACAGAAGCCTATACCCACTACCGGAAGGAAATGCCGGCGAAAGAAGCGATGGTGAGGACACTGGAAGAAAAGACGTTCTCGATTTCCATTTCTGCCGCGATCCTTTCAAGTGTCGGATTCATTCTGTGGATCACCTCCACCAACCCGGTCGTCGGATCGATCGGACTGCTGATGGGAAGAGGGGCGCTCCTTGCCTTCATCATGGTCCTGTTCGTCCTGCCGGCGATGCTGTTGGTATTCGATAAAGTGATTAAGAAAACAACGTATAAATCAAACTACTATGAGGAGAAATGATGATGAGAAAAAAACAACTGACCCTCGGTGCGCTTGCATTCATGCTGTTTCTGCCTTCATTTCTTCCTGCTTCTGCCCTCGCGGCAACGGAAGGGAAGATAGCGTCAAAGGATGAAGTCGTGTATGCGACGTTGAATGCCGGCGGTGACGTGAGCAACGTGTACGTGGTGAACACGTTCGAAGTCACCACAGCCGGTCAAATCCACGATTACGGGGATTTCAGCACGGTCAAGAACCTGACCGATTTGAAGAAGCTTGATCAAGATGGACAGAAGATCGAGATGGACGCACCGGAAGGGAAGTTTACCTATCAGGGCAACATGGCGAAAGACACAGAACTCCCTTGGAATGTGAACGTGTCCTATAAGCTCGACGGGAAAGACATCCACCCGTCAAAGCTTGCAGGAAAGACCGGTCACCTGGAAATTGACATCGAAACGCTTGAAAATAAAGACGCTGAGTCAGTATTTTATGAAAATTATCTTCTCCAGGTTTCCCTCAACCTGCCGAACACGTATGAAAACATCGAAGCGGCAGACGGGATGGTGGCAAGTGCCGGGAAGGATAAACAAATCACCTTCACCGTGCTCCCAGGAAAAGAGAAGAAGCTGAGTGTGGAGGCGGACGTAGAGGACTTCGAATTCAAGGGAGTCCAAATCGCAGCCGTCCCGTCCACGCTTCCGATCGATGCATCGGGTACGGAGAATATGACCGATGATATGTCAGAACTGTCGAAGGCAATCGGGAAACTGAACAACGGAGTCGCCGAGCTGAAAAGCGGTGTCTCCCAGCTGAACGACGGAGCGGCTTCATTACGTTCAGGTTCTGCTCAATATCAAAACGGCATCAGCGAACTGAACGGTTCTTCGTCTCAGATCGTCGGTGCGTCCAATTCAATCGGAGAAGCACTGCGGTCGATCAACCAGTCGCTGTCGGCCAATCCTGCTGACATGGATCTGTCGGCACTGAATGAACTGCCGGCCGGACTCAACCAGCTCGCGGACGGCCTGACCCAGGCAGCGAATGGACTTCAGGCGCTGCAGGAAAATTATGTTCAGGCATACAATGCCCTGGACGGGGCGATGGCTGAGATCCCTGCCAACAACCTGACCGAAGAAGACATTGCCGCCCTCTACACGAGCGGTGCCGATCCAAAGGTAGTCGATCAGCTGGTTGCCTCACACAAAGCGGCCCAGAAGGTCAAAGGAACGTATGCCAACGTCAAGAAAGCCTTCGCGGCAGTCGGACCGACGCTGAATGAGGTCAGCGGTTCCGTCAATACCATGAGCGGCCAGCTGTCATCAATCTCGGCGAATCTGTCCGCCTCCTTAAAGGAAACAGACATGAGCGGCCTTGCCCAGCTTCAACAGGGACTGAGTGAACTGTCCGGCAACTACGGACAATTCCATTCCGGACTTGTGGGCTATACAGAAGGCGTAAGTCAACTGTCTGCGAACTACGGTCAGCTTCACGCCGGCATCACCGAACTCGCAGGCGGCACAAGCGGCCTTGAAGACGGTGTCGGCGAGCTCCACAACGGCACAAGCAAACTGTACAAAGAAACGAAAAACCTCCCTGACAAAATGCAGGAAGAAATCAACAAAATGATGGCCGAATACGATAAATCCGACTTCCAGCCCGTATCCTTCGTTTCCCCGAAAAACGAAAAAGTGACTTCCGTCCAATTTGTCATCAAGACGGAAAGCATCGAAAAGGAAGAGAAGGAAGCAAAAAAAGCAGTCCCGGAAAAAGAGAAAGGCTTCTGGGAGCTGTTGATGGATTTATTTAAGTAATGTTTGGATGAATATGGACCTGGGAGAGATTGGTGATCTCTGCCGGGTCTTTTTTGCTTTCAAAAAAGGAATGACGAGTAAAGTTTTTATCGGAAACGCCATATGCTTAGTGAGACGCAACGTTTTCGGGAAGGAGTATTCCCTCGTGCAGCGAATCAAATGTATGATCAACCAGTTCCTAAGTGAGCCTTTGTGGTTTAAGGCTTTGATTATCACCACGTTACTTTGTTCAATCATTTTCAGCAGTTCATTATTTGCCGGTCATGACGGCTTTCAAGGGTTTTCTAAAATTGCGGCTGCCATCTTTTTTGGTGCATATGGCATAAAGATGAGACGAAATCTTCGACTCTCTATTCTGTTTTTTATTTTGGCAGGTGTGTGTGGTGGTTTAGCTATCTGGTATTTTTTGTGAGGAGTGGGATTTAAGGAGTGTTTTGGGCGCGGTATGGGATATCGTGCTTTTTTGGTGTGGGGAAATTGTTGTGTGGGGGGAGGTTTTTTGAAATAATTGGTAGTGGGGAGAGTGGAGATGAGAGTAAGGGGGAATGAGATATGCGAAAATCAGCTGTTGAAGCTGCAAGATGCTTTGTTAATGAAGAGTTTCCAAATTGTGATTTTGCGATATTGGCCGGGAGTGCTTCAAGAGGCGAAGAAACGCCATCTTCTGATTTAGATATCGTTATATTTGATGCAAATTCGGTCAGTTACAGAAAAAGTCTAGTTTTATATGATTGGAGAATTGAAGCGTTTATTCATAACCATCAATCGTATCTGCTGGAGTTCGATCGTGAAAAACAAAAAGGAAGGCCTATTTTAGGTAACATGATTTCAGAAGGTATCATGCTGAAAGATCATGAAGAATTCTTACAAGTAAAAGACAATGCCCTTCAACACGTACAAAGTGGACCCCTTCCTTTAACAGAAGAATATATAAGAGCCTCAAGGTACTTCATTGGTGATTTGTTAGATGATTTTATAGATGCGAAAAGCAGAGAAGAAGCTTTGATCACGGTAAATAACCTTTCATTGGAAATTCCAGATTTTATTTTAAGATTAAACAATCAATGGTCTGGGAGAGGGAAAGGATTGACGAGGGCTTTACGGTCTTTTGATGAAAAGATATACAATGAATTTTTCAGTTCTTTAAACGATTTCTATCTAGCCGACAATAAACAACCATTTGTGGACTTTGTAAATAAGGTATACAAGCCACTTGGCGGCTTTTTGTTTGAAGGGTTTTCTACTAGAGTATGAAGTGATGAGGACAAGTATTTGAACCGTCAGCTGATACATAACATATCCGTAAAAGAAGTTAGAGCACGCAAGCTTGTTGGATTTAGAGTTTTATGTGAAAACGACGAATACAAGAACGAGATTCCTAAAGCATCAAAATCGTTGGACAATCGGTTGGGAGAGATTAAACACCTGCAGAACAAAGATACTCAGATTGGCGCTTTTTTCGTAGACTCGGATAAAGAAGAAGCCGATGGATATTGGGTCTGTGTGGAAGTGGAGGAGTTTGAAGATATTCCAATAGATATGGTGATGATTACAATCCCTCGTCAAAAGTATGCTGCTGCAGAATTTAAAGGGTCAAACCAACAGATATTTCAAGCGTATGATGAACTGCACCAATGGGCTGAAGACAACAGTTATGTAAGGCTGAAAAATACCTGGCACCTCGAGATCTTTCAGTCGTGGGAAGACCAGGACAACCTTCAGGTGGAGTTGTTAGATACGGTTAGATAAAGCCAGTGATAAAAAAATGAACAAGCATCACCCCATTCAGGCGGCAATTCTAGAAAAAAGAAAGGCGAGATAAACATGAATAAAAAATTCATCATCATCACCCTTCTACTAGGTGCGATCACGGTACTCATGGTGGGTTGGTCAGTTTCGAGAGGGAAAATGTTTGATTTCAATGAATCAGAATTAGCGAAGAAAATGGAAGGGGCACCTTTTCAAGTGAAAGTGCCAACTAAGGTGCCTTTCGAAGATATGGAACTTTATAAGCATAAATATAGTAGTGAGGAAATCGAGTTTACGCTATTCAATGCAGATAAAGAGTTTTTAACCGTGAGGGCAGTGAAGGAAGAGATGGAGTATCCGGAAGAAATAAAGAAGAAGGAAATGACAATCGGAAGTGATGGTCATGGTCAGTATATCCCGGATTACGCCGGTAACAGGATCATTTCATGGCAAAACGAAGACCTTTTTTATGAATTAGCTTATAGTTATAAATTTTCGCCAGGAGAGGTTAGTAGAGGTCAGTTAATGAAAATGGCGGAATCGTTTAGGTAGATTTTAACTGATAGAGGGGAGGGATCGTGATGTGGGTGATATTGGGCGTAATTGCCATTATCTTTACATCTGTTAATCTGTTGATGTATGCATCCGGAAAGGATTATACGCTTTGGATGTCGTTGGGGTTAGCGTTTACAGCCTTCACCCTTTGTGCAGAGTACAGCCTGGTTTCTGATTGGGTGGAAGTGGGGGATTGGGCAGCTTTGGAGGATGTGGTCCCTGGTATGGAAAGGGCGCTGTGGTTGTTGACCAGTGTGTCTGTCTTGCTGAATATCGCACCGATTTTTTTAGAGCGGAGGAGTAAGAGGTGACGTACCGTTTCTTTTTTACGTATAAAAGATTCCTATCCCGTCAAAAATAAACCATTGACAAATTTAACCTGTATCATATAAAGTATTTCTAACATATATTGGATCACATATTCACATTCCATGACGAGAACGAGTAGGTATGGTGTCTGTTCTACAGAGAGTTGGCGGTTTGGTGGAAGTCAACGTTCAGATCATATTGAATATCCTCTCCGAGAAGCAAAGCTGAAGGTACTTTAAGCTTTGACGGGTTTCCGCCGTTACAAGGAACGCGTATGATTGTACGTTGAATGAGTGCTGCCGGCTGAACCGCATTGGGTTTTAGTGGCAGAATCAGGGTGGTATCGCGGGTAATGACTCGTCCCTAACATTGGTTAGGGGCGGGTTTTTTTATTTTTATAAAAGAAGGTGTGAGGACATGGAGAAGGTAAATGTACAGGAAAAGTCGGTTGAGAGGGAGAAGCGGATCCAGGCTTTCTGGGAAGCAAACGCTATATTTGAACAGTCGGTGGCAAACCGTGAAGGAAAGAAGACATTCGTGTTCTACGAAGGGCCGCCGACTGCGAACGGGCTACCACATGCCGGGCATGTGCTCGGACGTGTGATCAAAGATTTCGTCGCACGGTATCAGACGATGCGGGGGTATCAGGTCAAGCGGAAAGCAGGCTGGGATACACACGGCCTTCCGGTGGAGCTTGGCGTCGAGAAGAAGATCGGCATCTCCGGCAAACAGGAAATCGAGGCATACGGCGTCGAGAAATTCATCGATGAGTGTAAAAAGAGCGTGTTCGATTATGAAAGACAGTGGCGGTCGTTCACAGAGGCGATCGGATACTGGGTCGATATGGATGACCCGTATGTGACGCTTGAAAATGATTATATCGAAAGCGTGTGGCACATCCTTTCGAAAATCCATGAAAAAGGCCTGCTATACAAGGGGCACCGGGTCGCGCCCTATTGCCCGAGCTGCCAGACGTCCCTCAGTTCCCATGAGGTAGCGCAAGGCTATAAGGATGTGAAGGACCTTTCCGCTACAGCGAAATTCAAGGTAAGTGGGAAAGAGGATGAATACTTCCTCGGCTGGACGACGACACCGTGGACGCTTCCGGCAAATGTGGCGCTGGCCGTCCATGAAGAGGTGGATTACGTGAAGGCGAAGTGCGGGGAAGAGACGTTTATCCTCGCGAAGAACCTTGTGAACGATGTGCTCGGGGAAGACTCCGAGGTAGAGAGTGAGCATAAAGGGCGTGAATTTGTAGGGGTACACTATGACCCGCCTTTCAACCATCTCACCCTTGACCGGGGCCACGAAGTGATCGCCGCATCATTCGTGACCGACGACAGCGGAACAGGGATCGTTCACCTGGCGCCTGCTCACGGTGAGGATGATTACAATGCGATCAAAGAAAGCGGATTGGATTTTGTGAACATCGTCGATGAAAAGGGCTGCTATACAGAGGGCTTCCCGCCGCTTGAAGGGGAATTCACAAAGGACAGCGATGTGAAAATCATCAAGATGCTGGCAGAGGGCGGTCTCCTCTTTTCAAAGGAAAAATACGAACACAGCTATCCGCACTGCTGGCGCTGTGATTCGCCGCTCCTGTATTATGCGATGGAAGGCTGGTTCATCAAAACGACGGCCATCAAGGAAACGATCATCAAGAACAATCAATCCGTCGAGTGGTATCCGGATCATATGAAAGATGGGCGGTTCGGAAAGTTCCTTGAAAACATGGTCGATTGGAACCTCGGCCGGAACCGCTACTGGGGAACGCCGCTGAACGTCTGGGTTTGCGGGGGATGTGATCATCAGTTCGTCCCGGGAAGCGTTCAGGAGCTGAAGGAACACGCACTGAACGGCTGGCGGGACGGTCTTGAGCTTCATAAACCGTATGTCGACGAAGTCACCGTCGCATGCCCGTCATGCTCACAAGAAATGAAGCGGACGAAGGAAGTGATCGACGTATGGTTTGACAGCGGTTCGATGCCGTTTGCCCAGTATCATTATCCATTTGAAAACCAAGAGCTGTTTCAGCAGCAGTTCCCGGCAGACGTGATCGCAGAAGGAGTCGACCAGACCCGGGGCTGGTTCTACAGCCTGTTAACCGTGTCGTCCCTCTTCACCGGGAAAGCCCCGTATAAGCGGGTACTGTCCCTCGGTCACATACTCGATGAAGACGGCCGGAAGATGAGCAAAAGCAAAGGAAATGTCATGAATCCGATGGAGCTCGTCGAGAAGTTCGGGGCAGATGCCCTCAGATGGGCACTGCTTGCAGACAGCGCGCCGTGGAATAACAAAAGATTTTCGGAAAACGTCGTCAGCCAGGCAAAATCAAAGATGGTCGACACGTTGAATAACGTTCATTCTTTCTACACCCTGTATGCGGTGATCGATGGATTCGATCCAGGCACACACGGAAAAGGAAGTCCGTCCCTGCTTGATCAATGGGTCTCATCGCGCTTGAATTCGGTCATCAAGAATGTAACGGTCCATCTGGATCAATATGATTTTACAGCAGGGGCGAGAGAGCTGAATGTCCTCGTTGACGAGGTCAGCAACTGGTATATCCGCCGATCCCGTGAACGGTTCTGGAGCGAGGGACTGAATGACGATAAACTGGCAGCGTACCATACTCTGCACCACGTATTGGTTTCTGTCAGCAGACTGCTCGCACCATTCACGCCGTTCATCGCTGAAGATATCCACCGGAATCTGACCAATGAAAGCGTCCATCTGGCCGACTTCCCGAAAGCGAATGAAGCCGATATCAATCCGGTGCTAGAGGCGGAAATGGACCGTGTCCTCCAGGTGGTCGAACTCGCCCGCTCCGCCCGGAATACAACCAATATCAAAACGAAGCAGCCGCTGTCCCGCCTGACCGTGGTCGGTGCACAGGCAGACACCGAATCGCTCCGGAAGTATGACTACATCATCAAAGATGAAATCAACGTCAAGGATGTCCAACTGCAGGACCAGGCAGGGGATTCGGTGCAGTACGAAGTGAAACTCAACTTCCCGACAGCAGGACCCAAACTGGGCAAGCTCGTAGGGGCAGTGCAGAAACAGCTGCAAAGCCTCACCCATGAACAAGCAAAAAAGGTGGCGGAGCAAGGAACCTTTCACTTCGTCTCTCCATCCGGGGATACAGTCACAGTGGAAAAAGAGGATCTCCTCATCCAGCAAAAAACACCAAAAGGACTGGAAATGGCTTCAAACGCCACCTTCAGCGTCTTCCTCGACACCACTCTCACCGAGGATTTACGGAAAGAAGGAAAAGCCCGCGAACTCATCCGGGCCGTCCAACAGTACCGAAAAGAACTGAACCTCCCGGTGGAACAGCGGGTGGAGCTGGTGTTGGATGTGGATGATGAGATGAAGGAAGTGGTGGATCAATTCAAGGAACTGCTTGAGGGCAGCTTGTTGATCAAGGGGATGAAATTTGAGGAGAGGGATGATATGAAGCGAGTTGATTTGGATGGGGAGAGTGTTGGGATATTTGTAGGGGTGTGATTGTATGGGGGCTTACCGGGGTTGGGGGTAGGCCCTTTTTTTGTGTGTGGTTTGTCAGTTGAAATAACGGTTCGGTTTGTCAGGTAAAAAAGAGAGGAAGTTTGCCTGACAATGAAACGGTTGGTTTTGACAGGTGAAAATAAGGGGGAGTTTGACTGACAAAATAACGGTTGGTTTTAACAGGTAAAAATAACGGAATATTTGTCTGTCAAACTAACCTTTGAATTTAACAGGTAAAAAAGGAGAGGTGTTTGCCTGACGAAAAAACCGATGAATTCAACAGACAAAATCAAAGCAATCTTCCTCTGTCAAAATATCCGTTAAATTCAACTGACAAAATAAAGGGGACCAAATAAAGCAACCCACCCCCACCCAAAAATAAATTTCATATTGAGAATCACCCAAGATTTTGAAATAATTGGTAGTAAGCAAAATAAGCACAGGGAGGAACCCGCCATGCAACCCACCCTATCTACCAATCAACCAATATCCATAAAAGAAAGAGCAGCCACCATCACTGTCAAAACTCTATCCATCTATCTGATTCTCATCATTGTGCCTGGTTATTTCATCAACCAACTCTCACTGGAGGGGACGGCTTTTGAGGGGATGAAGGGTTACGTATGGTTCGCATATTTTATGATGGTGACGTTTGGCTACAAAGAGATCAGGAGATTCATTGCATCGTTATTGAACGTGAGGGTCTTCCGGGAAAAGGAAACCTATGTGTGGATGTTTGTCTCTTTTTTCATTCCTTACGGGATACTCCACCTTTGTTTATATTATGAAGTGTTCCTGAACGAATATTTTATATATCAAGTGAAATATAATATGCTGCCCGCGGGCAACCTGTGGCAGACGATTGATGCGGCGGTGCTTACGCCGGTGACGGAGGAAATCATGGTCAGGGGGATCATCTTGTCCATGTTGTTGAAACGGGTGAAACCGTTGTGGGCGATTACGATTACTTCGATGCTGTTCGGGCTGATCCATCCGTCTTCTGCATGGATGTTTACGATCGCAGGAGGGTTCCTTCTCACACTGACCGCATATAAAACTAAATCCATCCTGCCGGGGATTGTGGCACATGCACTTTGGAATTTGTATATGGTGCAGCTCATACTTTATTTCTAGGAGGTGGATCTATGAGGAAAATCGGGATCATCCTTGGTGTCATTGTTCTGGTTGTCCTGCTGGCAAATGTGCGGACACTCGTCGCCTATGCTAAGCTGTATTCCTTCGAACAGGCTAAAATTGTGACGATTGAAACGAAAGAGCTGACATTCGAAGAGCTGTTCGGTACGTTGCATGAGCAAAGAAATTTGGCGGAGCAATTAGAGGATTCCTTCGTTTATTCGCTGATAGGCGATGAAATCAGGCGGGGTGCTGATGAAGCGTCGAAGCACGTGATTTTTCTGCGGGAGCATGAGAAAATCACAGCGATAAAATTGGAGCTGCCGGTCACGACCTATGAGGACGGTAAACAGAATGTAACGTTTATATCAGGTCAGGGGGAAGTGATCGAGGTGCTTGAGGAGGGGGAGTGGAAGGCGTTTGATGGAGAGGTGCGCTAGCTGTATCGACAACAGGGACCATTCAATGTGAGTGGTCCCTTCGATGTTGATTCAAGTACGTGTCTTCAGACCGGGCCTTTCATATGCTTGCTGGATTGTTTTCAGGTCTTCCGGATACATATGCTCAAGATGATCCAGCACTGCTAAAGACTTCCATGCAGCTTCGGCAATGGTTTGATCCGGGTCGGCTATGCCTGCGCTTTCTCCTGTTTTCTCTACATTGAAATAGTGGGTTGTTACTTTGATTCCTTGAATTTCGGTCTCTTTGAGGAACAGTTTTTGAATAATGCGAACGTCATACCCTGTTTCTTCTTTCACTTCTCTTATGCAGCATGCTTCAGGTGATTCTCCATTTTCTATTCCGCCGGAAGGGACAGCCCATGCGGCTGAATTCTTGCTTCTCACCATAAGGACTTCAGCTTTTTCATTGAAACATACCCCTGCAGCACCAAACCATTCTTTCATAAAAACCACCAGCCTCACTTTGTTAGTTAAATATTACCATGTGAAGGCTAGGTTCTTTGGTCTCAATCTTGACGATATTTTGACCGTTTTTTCAAAATTAAAACAAATAATTGACACCCCCTCCCGCCTATGGTTAAGTAAAGTTAACATTCTAACTGGTAATGACAACATGACCTCTTAACAACGGATGGAGTATTCAATGAGTAAGGTGGATGAAGTGGATGCAGAGAATCAAGAAAGATATTCCGATTCCTTTGTATTATCAGCTGAAGGAGATATTGAAGGAGCGGATGACAGCGGGTGATCTCGAGACGGGGGAGTTGATTCCTTCTGAGCGGGAGCTTGTGGAGCAGTATGAGATCAGTCGGCCGACGGTCAGGCAGGCGATCAATGAACTGGTGGCAGAAGGGCTGCTCCGGAAAGAGCACGGCAAGGGGACGTATGTGGCCAAGCCGAAGATCAGTCAGTGGTTCTTGGAGAACCTGACTTCTTTTTCAGAGGAGATGGTGAAAAAGGGGCTGGATTACAGTACGAAGGTGCTGGGGAAAACGGTGGTCAGTGCGGACTCAACGCTGGTCGATGTATTCGGAGAAAAATGTAAGCGCTGTTACCGGTTCGACCGGCTGCGGATTGTGAAGGCTGAACCGTATGTGCTTGTGACGACATATGTGCCGGTTGATATCGCAGACGGATTATTGGAGGAAGACTTTGAGAAGCAGTCACTGTATCAAACCCTTGAAGAAAAGCACGGGCTGACGATCGGCTATGCCGACAGGGTGATTGAAGCGGTGAATGCAGCTGAAGAGGATGCGGTCCATTTAGGAATTGAGCCGATGCAGGCCGTTCAGCTGATTACGACAACAGGGTACCTGGACGATGACCGGCTCTTTGAATACTCCATCGCCCGTTACCGCGGGGATACGAGCAATTTCAACGTGAGGGTTTCTTATAAAAGCAGATAAATCTATCAAACATACCGGAGGCAGAAGATGAAATTTAAAAAATTCAATTCAGTAGACGAACTATCAGTGATCGGATTAGGCACGTGGCAATTTTCAGGCACGAAGGACTGGGATCAATTCAATAAAAATGAAGCGATCAACATCGTTCATCACGCCATCGACAGGGGCGTGAACTTTATCGACACGGCTCCTGTGTATGGCCTGGGCCATGCAGAAACCGTAGTCGGGGAAGCGATAAAAGGCAAGCGGGATAAAGTGTTCCTGGCAACCAAAGTGGGACTTCCGTGGGATGGGAACGATGAAGTGAAAAATGATTTGACGAGGGAAAATATTTTCAAAGAGATTGATGACAGTTTAAGAAGGCTGCAGGTGGATTACGTAGATTTGTATCAAATTCACTGGCCTGAACCGAACACGGATATCCGTGAATCGATGGAGGCGCTGGCAGAACTGAAAATGCAAGGGAAGATCCGCCATATCGGAGTGTCCAACTTCTCGATCGAATTGATGAAGCAGGCGATGGACGTGACCGATATCGTCTCCCATCAGGGCTTATACAATATGCTTGAGCACAATCCGGAGTCGTATCACGGCATTCCTCTGGAGTATCAGGTGAAGGACAGCCTCCTTTCATTCCTCGGGGAGCATGACCAGTTCTTCCTGCCATACAGTCCGCTCATGCAAGGGCTGCTGGCTGGACAGACGTCATTCGATACCGGTGTGACGGTACATAACCCCAAGCTTCACGGTGAAGGACTGACCGCCAACATCCAGAAAGCTAAAGCCATCCAGGCTGAAGTCGGCAAACCCCTGCATGAAATCGCGCTCAACTGGCTGATCGCCCAGCACCAGGTCGGCCCGGTCATTGCGGGTGCGACGAAAATCGAGCACCTGGAGAAGAACCTTGATTCATTGGCATGGGAGCTGGATCGGGGATTGTTTAAACGGATCAATGAAGTGGTTGAGGGGGAAGTTGTGGGGAAATAGGGTCTGAAAGTGAGTTTGAAGAGGTAGGAAAAGGCTGATTCAAAAGAGTGCCTGCCACATAAAAATCCGAGCGAATGATTTGTTGAAAATCTATATCGCTCGGATTTTTTGCTTATGATTCATTTATGTATGGAGCAGGTTCCAGCTGTTGATTGGAGTGCAGGGCGAAGACTCCTTCGGGAAAAGCGGGGTAGGTGTGACCCCGCAGGAGCGTAGCGACGAACGCGCACCGCCGCCCGAGGAAAGCGAAGCCCTGCGCGGAAATCAACAGCGGTTTTGTCCCGCTCAATCAAGATATGTTTCGCCCTCTTTTAAATTAAGAATGCGATTATTTATTGATACAGTATGATCATCAAGCCATTTAACATTGGCGTGATCCATTGGATATTGATTGTATATGGTTTTCTCGAACCATAATGGGCCATCCAACTTACCAATCACCCCGAATGATGTAGTGGCCCCACCATTTAACAGGTAAAATTCAACCTGGTACTGTTCATCTGGGGAAACAGAAGTTTTGATGAGGTCTTCTGAAATGAACAGGAACCGTATCACACCGAGAAAAAGAAAGATGGATAATATCGGCGAGAGGATGACTGTAAACCAGCTTCGAAACCTGGACAGTCTGCCCGTTCGATCCTTAAATCCCCTTATTCCCAGTATCAGTGTGAGGATTGACATTCCCCAAAGAATGTATGAAGGGGGCGATACCTTCCATTCTGAAAAAACAAGGTTCGCCAGGGACAAGAGTATCAATAAAGTTAAATAAAAAGACCATACATTATATCTTCTGGCCATAGGGACCCCTTTCTGTTCAAACTAAACGTTTCTTTTTTTCGCCAAAACATTCCCTTCAATCAATTCCTTAAAAGCCTCTAATTCTTCTCGGGAATCAAAGAATCTCTTCGGCAGGACAATGGCTTTACTTTTTGACAAATAGATAAGAAACATGGAAGGTTGCTCACGTACAGAAACGATTTCCTTCCATTGAATATAACTGACGGACCTTCCTCTTTTTTGAGTGATGCCGTCTCCGCTGAATGTATATGAGATGTCTTGCTTGATCAATTGGTCACTCTTATATTCCCGTGATGCTTTAATGAACAGAATCCCTTTTCCGTAAAGGAAAAATAGGAATGAAAGGCAAACAGACAGGAAAGAATTCACCAAAAGGAGGGATGCCATCTCTTCATAATCCCATATGTCACCTGGCTGATAGAGAAGATAAGTGAGCAGAGAGAAGAAGAGGATATAAGTACCGATCACCACCCATTTGATCAGTTTACCGCTGTGATAAGAATGAAATTTTTTATATTCCTTAGGCGTGATAGTTCCGGTTACCGACAGTTCTTTGCTGGTGTTTGAATTTGTGTTGGACATCGTTACACTCCTTGTTGAACGGTTTTATTTCTTTATTCTTTGAAAGGCGGTTGGCTATTTACCGAGTGGTTCGTGTGAAAGAAGGTTACTATGTTTCGGTCTTAAACTTTCCAACACATCCTCACTAAATGGAAATTCCTTTTTCCGAACCTTGCTTAGCAGTTTCTCCAACGATCGGATCGCACCTTCTTTTAATTCAAGAGGGTAGTTGTATTTCAAGCTGTTGATTTCAAACTCTTCTTCATCAATCACTTGCCAATGCTCATTTTCCCTTTTGATGAGGTCTAAATCCAAATCAACATAAGACAGTTCATTGCCTCTTAATACCGCCGGCGAAGCAACATTGCAATAATATGAAACAATACTGCCATCTCTTATTTCCATCGCGGCTGTAAATCCTTCTTTGAGTGAGAAGAATTCCAATGATGTAACATCAATTGTAAACGTAGTGTTTTTTGTGTGGTGTATTAACTTCCTTCCTGCCTTGCACAGTACCATTACATAATTGGATGTCTTCCAAACCAGTTCGCCTTCCCACTCGTAATGTAAGGAATCAGGATACTTCAAGGATGTAATATGTATGATTTGGCTCATTGTCTTAACCTCCAACATTATTAAATCTATTGCCCATTCATTTGCTGGTAAAGCTGTCTAAGCCATGCCTACATTAGTGAAAACAACACCTCTCAACTCACCCGCCAATAAACAACATCATCATAAAGATGACTGACCACGTCCACAGAACAAAATGTATGCCTGCATTCATCTTTTTCTTCTTTTCTTCCTCAAAATCCTCCACTTTGATTGCTTCAATCAGGTTTGAAACAAATTGATAACCGACAATTGCATTAAGGGCGATGAGTGCCGCTATGATCATATTTTCACCTCGTGAAAAGAGTTTTTTTGGGGTGAGTCGTCTTGTGTAGATTCGCCGGAACACATGTCATTCCCAAAGCCCGATTCACAACACAAACCACCACCACACGCTTAAACCAACAAGCACATACCCAACCGTTCTCTTATAAAATTGAATAATGTATCCTGCTATCATCAGTAAAAGGGCAATCCATTTAAAGTTGTAATCATCCCTGATATGTTCTGCTATATACCCCATCCAGGTAGCAAAAGCCAGGAATCCAATGAAAAATGGGATCAGTATATTCAAACCAATTCTGAGAACATTCATCAAATTCCCCCTATGAATCAATATATTTCAGTCATGATTACTATATTTTACCACATAATTGTTTCCGCCTGTGAGGATGCAGGGATAAACCAATAAGAGTCAGCATCATTTTTCCCAGGTTCTTAACTTAAGTCAATGCCCCTCCCTCCAAATCCCTCTACAATCATAAGTACCAACATATCAGGAGGTCATTTTATGAAAACAATTCAACATAAATCGGCGGCCGTTGCCGGGGTTTCTCTGTTGATCATGACGGTTGCGGCATTTTTTTCTTATGGGTTTGTGCACAGTTCACTTGTTGTGGCGGGGGACGGGGAGGCGACGCTGAGGAATATTCAGGCGGGTTCGGTGTGGTTTGGGATGGAGATAGTGGGGTGGGTGGTGATTGTCATCACCGATTTGGTGGTGGCGTGGTGTTTGGTTCTGTTTTTGAAGCCGTTTGACCGGGTGGGGGCATGGATAGGCGGAGGGCTGCGGCTCGTTTACACGGTGGTGCTGGCGATAGCTGTGTCCCATCTTGCGGTTGCGGGCCGGGCTGCAGGGAATCCGGACGGGACGGCGGTGGAGGTGATGGGGTCGATTGCGGCATTTGAAGATGTTTGGTCATTGGGGTTGATTCTGTTCGGCTTCCATCTCATGGTCGTTGGTTATGTGGCGGTGAGGACGGGGTATATTCCGAAGCCGGTCAGCATTCTCTTAATCCTGGCAGGCTTCGGTTATACGCTGATTCACGGGATTTATACGTTCATGCCGTCCCTTGAAAGCGTAACCCATCTTCTTGAGCTGATCTTGATGGCGCCGATGTTTGTCGGGGAAATCGGGTTTGGGATCTGGCTCCTCGTCAGGGGACGGAAGCTGACGATGGATTAGTCGACGATCCGCAGGTTGCCCGCGGCCCGTTTCTTGATGCGGCTGAGGGACTCGGGCGTGATGCCTAAATAGCTTGCGAGCTGATATTGGGGCACCCTTTCAATCAGGTCGGGCCTATTTTCGAGTAGCAGCCCATAGCGTTGCTCCGGTGAAGAAGACATGAACGACGCAAACTCATCCCGCATCGTGCCCATGTCTGCTTCCATCATCTTGCGGGTCATCGCTTCAAGGATGGGATGGGCATCATAATTCTCCTGCTCGGTCGCCAAATCACCGACAATGAGCGTGCAGTCTTCCAGGCAGGACAGAGCGTACTTTGAGGGCTGATCCATGCTGAAAATGGTGACACTCTGTTCCTCTGTGAAAAAATTGAAGGTATGCTCATCTCCATCTTGGTCAACGGCAAACTGACGAATACATCCTTTTAAAACAAAATAACATTTATGAGGGACCTCTCCTTGATGCAGGAGGACGGTTCCTTTTTTATAAGAAGCAACAGGTACGTCCGCCGTCAGCTTTCGGAGCTCCTCTTCGCTGAGATCTGAGAAGCGTTTCATGTATTGGATGAGGACATCTTTCATGGCATGACCTTCTTTCTATGGGGTGGTTGTTATTTAAGTATAGCAGGACTGAGGGCAGATATGACCTTACAAAACATCGGAATGAAGCTTATAATGGTAATATATTCTACATATGAAGGGTGATTCCGTGAAGTTGACGTTTTTGACCGGGCTTCGTCTCGTCATGCTGCTTATGATCAGTTATATCTACTATGGTTCAGTCGGGACGCCTACAGCCTTACAACTGATTTTTGTGATTTCAGCTGGGATTGGGTTTACGCTCAATCATCTCCTTTTTGTCAGCGAACGGGGAGACAGGTATTATCCGCTGCCGCTCGTCCTGGATTTCATATTGATTACAGGGTTCGTGCTGTTTCAGCCGAATTCCTCCCTGTATTTAATCCTGTTCGGGGTGAACGCTGTCAGTCTTTTCTTGACTGCTGAAAACAGAAGGGTCCTTTACATGTTTTCCATTGCCTTTTTCATCACGTGGTTTGGGGCAATGTACTACATCTATGAAGTGACAGGCGTGTTTTCCCCGTTGGAAAATGTCATCAACTTCAGTTTTATCCTGTTTCAGGCTGTTGTCGGAAGGCTCATTCACAAACTTCTCCGTGCCCGGACGAAGATCGAAACCCAGTACGGGGAGCTTCAGTCTGCACATGATGAATTGGCGTCCGCCCATGAGCAGCTGCATCAGTATGCGAAGCAGGTGGAGGAGTTGACGCTCGTTCGGGAACGGAACCGGATCTCAGGGGAAATCCACGATACGGTCGGCCATAAGATGACGGCGCTCCTCGTTCAGCTTCAAGTGGCGAAAGAGCTGATGGAGACACGTCCAGATGTGAGCCGGCAGAAGATCGGGCTTTGTGAAGGGCTTGCCCGGGAGACGCTCCAGGAAATCCGCCTGTCTGTCAGGACGCTGAAGGATGACAATCAGCCACAGTCCTTCATCACGACAATCCGGAAACTGTTGGAGGATTATCAGGAAATGACCGGACTCGTCTCCACCTTCACCGTCAAAGGAGATGCGATGACGATCCCGGTTTCGCTTCAGATGGACTTGACCCGGGTCATTCAGGAATCGATCACCAATGCAGTCCGTCACGGTCGTGCGAAGACTTGCAGCGTCACGCTTGAAGTCTCAGTGTCCGACGTGACGGTCGGTATTCACGACGACGGAGTGGGGGCAGGAGACATCCACCCTGGATTTGGCTTGAAGCATATGAGGGACCGGATCCATGAACATGGGGGTACGACCGTATTTCAGAGCACAGAAGAGGGCTTCCTTGTGAAAGCAGCGGTACCGCTGAAAGAGATGAAATGGCAAATGGGGGGAGCATAAATGGTCAACATCTTAATCGTCGACGATCAAGAATTAATGAGGGACGGACTTGCAACGATCCTTGATCTCAGAAGTGAGATCGATGTCGTAGGGGTCGCGTCCAATGGAAAGGAAGCGCTCGAGAAAGCGGAGGAACTCCAACCTGACCTCGTCCTCATGGATATCCGCATGCCGGTCGCGGACGGGGTGGAAGGGACGAGGTTGATCACTTCCGCTTATCCGGACATCAAGGTGCTCATGCTGACGACATTCAATGACAGTGAGCTCATCTTTAAAGCCCTCGAAGAAGGTGCCAGTGGCTATTTATTGAAGGATATGCCGACAGACGCCATCGTCCAGGCAATCATGACGGTGCAATCAGGGGGCATGGTCCTCCCGAAAGAACTGACCGCCGATATCGTCAGGGAAATGAAAAGGAACCAGTCGTCTGATCCATCTTCCACCACCGTCCCGGACGTCTTGCAGGACTTGACGGAACGGGAACTCGAAGTGCTGAATCAACTCGGCCTCGGGCTGAACAATAAAGAGATTGCGGGGCAACTGTTTATATCGGAAGGGACCGTGAAGAATCATGTCTCGAACCTCATCAGCAAGCTGGAGCTGAGGGACCGGACCCAGGCGGCGATCTTTGCTGTCCGCTATCATATCACACATTACTGAACCATGACTTTTGGCATATTACGCTTATGAAATACAGCTATCACAGCTGTATTTTTTTATGTTCAATTTCTATCGCTGGAGGGATTTGGAAAGAGAGGAATCCCACTATACTAGATGTATAGCCAAATAAAAAAGGGTGTGGAGATATGTTAGAGGTGAAAGAACTGAAGAAAAGCTATGGAAAAAAAGAGGTCGTCAAGAACGTTTCCTTTACGATCGAAAAGGGTGAAGCGTTCGGACTTCTTGGACCGAACGGAGCGGGAAAGTCGACGACGATTTCAATGATTTGCGGGCTTGTGCCCTGCGACCATGGAGAAGTGCTGGTCGAAAGCCAATCAGTGAAACAATTCCCCTTGGCAATCAAGAAGAAGATCGGGGTCGTGCCGCAGGAAATCGCCCTTTATCCAACGATGTCGGCGAGGGATAATCTGATTTTCTGGGGGAAGATGTACGGTTTGACCGGCACGCAGGCAAAAAAGCGAGTGGAGGAAGTGCTTGAAATCGTCGGGCTGAAAGACAGGGGGAGAGATCGCATCGAAACCTTCTCCGGGGGAATGAAGCGGAGGATCAACATCGGAGCGGCCCTGATGCACGAGCCGGAGCTGTTGATCATGGATGAGCCGACGGTCGGCATCGATCCACAGTCACGGAATCATATTCTGGAAACGGTCAAAGCCCTGAATGAAAAGGGCATGACGATTATCTACACGAGTCACTACATGGAAGAAGTTGAGTTCCTTTGTAACCGGGTAGGCATCATCGACCACGGAGAAGTCATCGCCCTTGGGACGAAACGGGAGCTGTGCAGCCGCCTGACGGGAAGCAGCTTTATTGAAATGAAAGTCGACCGTTTGCCTGATGAGGCGATGGAAGCCTTAAAAAATACAGCTGAAAGTGTGCATATGGTGTTTCAGCAAGAAGAATGCACCATTGAAGTATTCGCGCCGAACCCCCAGGAAGCCGTGGCATCGGTCATCACGACGGCCGTCCATGCCGGGTTAAAGATCCAATCCGTTGAAATCAAAGAATCGAATCTTGAGACGCTCTTCCTGCAACTCACAGGTCGAACGTTACGGGATTAGGGGGAGAATGAAATGAACATGTTCACGATTGCATGGAAAGATATCAAAATCCGCCTCAAAGACCGCAAATCGTTCATCACACTTTTACTCATGCCGATTATCCTGACCGCCATCCTTGGGACTGCCTTGAGGGGGACATTCAGCGAAAGCGCAACGCTCCCCGATCTGACTGCGGGAGTCGTCACGGCGTCCCAAGATGAACTGACCCAACGATTCCTTCAGGACACCCTTCAAGGGGAGGCGTTGAAGGAAAGCATCACCATAAAGAAATACAGCAATGAAGCCGACTTACGGAAGGCGATCCAGGAGGGGCAGGTGGATGCTGGCCTTGTACTTCCTGAAGGCTGGGGAGAAGGGCTGCTGCAGGGGAACCATGAGCCGGTCAAAATGTTCAAGGATCCAGGGAAAGAGATTCAGTTCTCGATCCTCTCGACCATCACCGAATCATTCACCAATCGGGTGGCTACCGTTTCTGCGGCAACAAGGACCGTAGGGAAGGAACTGGCCGTGCCGGTGGCCAATCAGAATGCGGACCTTGCCGGAACCATGGAGGATCTTTCAGGAAAGCTAAATGGAATTGCCGGTTCAAAGGAAAGCGGTGTCCTTTCTGAAGAAAATGGAAAGAAACCTCTTACAGGCATGCAATACTACGCTGCCGCCATGGGGGTCATGTTCATTCTCTTCAACACGACAATGGGCGCCAAAACAATCCTTCAGGAGCGGAATACCGATACATTGGCAAGGCTCATGATCAGTCCCGTCCGCCACTCCTCGATCATGGGAGGGAAGTTCCTCGGCACCCTCGCCTTCACTCTCCTTCAGTTCACGGTGTTCGTGAGCGCCACCCACTATTTATTCGGGGTGGATTGGGGCAGTAACGGAGCCCAGCTCATGCTGATGGGGATGGCTTACGGGGTTGCGGTATCCGGACTTGCGATGATGCTTGCCGGTTTCATCTCGGAGGAAAAGACGGTGGATTCAATCGGGGGCATCGGTGTCCAGGTGCTCGCGCTGCTCGGTGGTTCTATGATTCCGCTGGCTTTATTCCCGGAGGCCTTACAGCAGCTCGCCGTCATCGCCCCGAATAAATGGGCACTCGGCGGTTTTCTCGACATCATGAATGGAACTCAGTGGGGGACACTGATTCTGCCCATCACCATCCTCATCCTGAGCGGCCTTACTGCATGTATGATCGGTTCATTGAAATTAAAGCATAGATAAGGAGAGAAATAGAATGAGGAAAATCATCAGCATCGCCCGCTTTGAAATCAAACGGCTTTTTCAAAAACGCCAGACATTCCTGCTTCTGTTTGGGATGCCCATGCTATTCACCTTCATCTTCGGCGGGGCTTTCACGGAATCAGGAGATAACAAACCGGAGATCACGATCGTCGACGAGGATCAGTCGGTTTTATCCCAGCAACTGATCACCCAACTGCAAGCAAATCAACACTACTCATTTCAACTTACAGACACGAAGTCAGTCACGGGTCAGTTCGAGAACCAGGACATCACTGGCTATATACGGGTGGAAAAAGGATTCGAAAAAAAGATCCACGAGCAGAAAACCCCGGAAGTCGTCTTCGTGTCCTCTCCTTCCTTTGAAGGGACGGACCTTGTAAAGCAGCTCATCGATGACAGCCTCTTACAAATCAATATCACGTCAGCTGCCGGCCGGTTCTATCAAGAGACAACCGGAGAAGATCCATCCACCATCCAGGAGGACATCACTACACAACTGAAGGCCGCACCTCCAGCGATAGAAACCATTACTGTCACGAAAAACAAACAACTTCAAACGATGAACAATCTGACCGGCCGCTCGGCAGGCTTCACGATTATGTTCGTCATGATCGCGATGCTATCAAGCACCGGTGTCCTCCTCGATGCGAGGCAAACCGGTGTCTGGTACCGGATGATGTCCACACCGGCATCGAAAGTGGAATTGCTATGCGGCTACATGCTGGCATTTTTCCTCATCGGCTGGATCCAATTCGGCATGTTGATGATGCTGTCAAAGGTGATTTTCCACATCGAATGGGGCAACACCTTCGCCAACATCATCCTCGTATCAAGCCTGCTTCTCTGCACGATTGGCTTCGGGCTCTTCATCGCAGGCTTCGTCAAGACGGCAGAACAGCAGTCGATCTTCGGGAACCTGGTCATCATCTCCACCTGCATGCTCGCAGGCGTCTACTGGCCGGTTGAAATCATGCCGGACTTTTTCCAGGACGTCGCCACATTCCTGCCACAGTATTGGGGAATGGAAGGATTCACCGAGTTGACCGTACGAGGCGGCGGGTTCACTGATATCATAGCACCGGTCGGGATCCTGCTTGGATTTGCAGTTGTGTTTTTGATTGTGGGATTGAGGAGGGTGAGGTTTGAGTAGATAGGGTAGAAAAGGTCAGGTTAATAAAAGGTATCGCAAAAGGGGAACTTCTTAAACGGGAGTTCCCCTTTTCACAACAAAACCATTATAATAATTAATAAATATTTATTGTAAAACAATAAATTTTATATTAAAATCAACATCAGAAGACGATTAAGGGAGGTACGCCCATGGAAGGGAACAATCCGATTATTGAAAACATCGCTGATCCACATGAGCTGGAGAGAATGTATAGAAAAGACCCAAAAGCTTTTAAACATTCATTTCTACAGGCGTGGGAGCAGAATCCGGATTCTCCGGTGCTTCGCGTTTGGTATGAAAGATTGCATTTCAAGGAGACTGCGTATAAAGAAAAGTCTAAGAGCCAGAAAGATTTTATAGTCATGGGCATGTTAGCCATGATGGCAGGGGTGCTTACGAGGATTCTTTTCCATTTTGTCGAACAGGAAGCGATTGCTCCGATTAACCTGGCGTTTGGCATCATTCCTTTTATGGCGGCCTATTTTATGTACAAAAATGCACCGGGAAAAAGTGTGGTGTATACCTTTGCAGGCCTGCTTCTGATTTCCGGGGGTTATCTGAATCTGCTGCCTATGAATGATCATGACAGCACGATCCTTGCTTACTTGCACTTTCCCATATTCTTATGGATGTTGTTAGGCCTTGCTTTTACCGGCAATGAGTATGGAAGAGGCAGTAACAGGTTAGCTTACATCAAATTCAATTTGGAATTTAGCATTCTTTACGCCGGCATGGCTGTGAGCGGAATGGTACTGGCAGCCGTCACGATGCAGTTATTCAGCATCATCGGCTTGAATATTGAGGAATTTTATTTTAGCAATATCGTGTTATTTGGTGCAGCCGGTCTTGCGATTGTGTCTGCATATCTCGTATCCATGAATCTTAAACTTGCTAAAAACATCACACCCTATATAGCCAAAATTTTCAGCCCGCTTGTTCTGGTCACATTGGTGACTTTCCTAGTTGCGGTGATATGGCTCGGGAAAAATCCATTTTTGGACCGTCAGTTCTTGATCGCTTTCAACGGCATCCTCCTTGGTGTATTGGCGGTTACGATCTTTTCGATTACCGAAAGCGATTCGGACAAGGAAAAAAACATTTCAGACTATATCAATTTTGCCCTCATTGTCCTGGCCTTGATCATCGACAGTGTCGCATTGTCAGCCATTGTGTTCAGGCTTTCTTCTTATGGCATTACGCCAAACAGACTTGCTGTTCTAGGTGTGAACATACTAATTTGGGCAAATCTCATTTGGATCATGTTTGCCTATAAGCGCTTTCTGCAAAACAAAACCGGACCGTCGGCGATCCAAGATTCCGTTACGAAGTATTTGCCGGTCTACGGACTTTGGGCAGCTTTCGTCATTTTAACTTTTCCTATTATTTTTTAATATTAAAGATAAGGAACATTGGGGTGGATTGGATTGCCCGATGTTCTTTTTGTTGTTAACCAATTTACGCGTGATGTTAAAGCCCTTATCTGAGAAGGAACCTCACCCCATTTTATGATTGGTAGAACCTTCAAATCATGCTATGATGAATTTAATTGTATCCTGAAAATGGAAAAACATCGTCATGCTGCCATGAAACTATATAAGGGGTGTTTACAATGAAGGGGGATATCATTCAATCCTTAAAGACTTCTATCTCCATCTGTTCAGCTTCCCTGATGCTCGCTTTGTTCAGTGTGACAGGGATGGCGTTTTTTACAAAACAAACAATCAGTGTGTTTGATTTCTTTATGGCACATGCCGATACGAATGGGTTTTTTATCCGAGTATCATCAAGTATGTGGTATGTCTTTGCCGCAACTGTATCCATTCTGTTTGTCATCCATTATGTATTTACTTTGAAGGGAAAAAGGAGATTTCGATAATCATTGGGACAGCAATCTAGGAAGTATACCTCCGTCCTGTCAGTGAGGGAGACGTGAATCAAATATCAGCTGTTATGTAAGAAGGGATGGAGTTATGGAGGAAAAGACCAACGGAAAAGCAGTTTCTTCAATTTTACTTGGAATATTATCAACCTTTACACCCTATATCGGCATATTTCTTGGTATGGCAGGGTTGGTTGGTTCTTTCATCGCACTTAGGGAAATTAAGAACAGCAGGATCAACGAG
Organism: Bacillus sp. KH172YL63; assembly: GCF_011398925.1. NCBI lineage: Bacteria > Bacillati > Bacillota > Bacilli > Caryophanales > Bacillaceae > Bacillus > Bacillus sp. KH172YL63. Next base: position 3,278,936 of record NZ_AP022842.1, on the reverse strand, counting down.
GGAGTACATCAAAAAGGGGAAAGTATTGCAGTAATCGCAATAATAATATGTATCATTGGGATACTATAAAAAGAATCGATAATAATGGATGACAGGGGTGTAGACTTGTTATCGGGTATACAGATTTTTGTCTGATTTCAATAGGGTAGGGCACTCAATTGAATTTATGAAGTGTCCTTTGAAATACACCGTTTCTAGGAGGGATTATTTGAGTACGTCAGTCCTGAATTTTTTTGTGGGGTTTGTACTGCCGTTGTCAATAGTGATCATTTCAGTTTATTGGACGATAAGAATGACCTACTCAAAAAGATTTATTCCAACATTTACACTAATGTGCTTAGCCATTATAGCCTTCTTCTTGCCCTTTTTACTCGCTAGGCTTGATGTAATAGAACGAGGCTTTGGAGCAGGGATACAAAGTATTTATTTTTCAGGTTTCCTTGGATTGGGAGTATTGGTGAACGTTGTTGTAGCCACTTCTATAAAAAAGAATAAAGAAAATGATATTAAATTATAGAGGGTGTCTGCTGAACAAGCAGCTGCCCTTTGTTAAAGTAAGTAGATTACCTTATTTCCTTGAAAAAGTCAGCGTGACAGATCACCAATCTCCAAAACTACCAATCACTAGACCACATATCAAAAACAAAACCCCTTCCCACCAAAGAGAAGCGGTCTTATTCACTATACCTCCACCATCACCCATGATCCTGATTCGGTTCTGGCTGACAATAGATAATGGCTTCGATGGATTGGGAATTCACGACCAGGTATTCAGGAGCGGTCGTTGGGGTGAAGATGGCTACACGATCTGTTGAATTAAAAGATATGAAATTCCTGATTTCGACTGCACTTCCGTTTATGATGAGACGGTTCATCAAGGTTCCTGGGGTTGTGTTCAGCAGTAGCTTTTCTATTGATGTTAACTCTGACATTTGATTTCATCACCTCTTTGTTTGTCATGTCTCTAGTATGTATATGCTATAAACCACATATTTGCTTAGATGAATAAACTATGAAATTCGAAATTCAGCAGAAGATACGATCAATAGATGTGGATACAAGAAACGCTCAGAGATCTCTCTCTGAGCGTTTCTTGTGATAGGGATCGTTATGAAGGAGTCTTTACAGGCATCATGGAAGGAACCTCCCTGAACATGCGGGGCTTCTTCCTGAACAGTGAGAACAGCACACATCCTGCCAGTACCACGACACTCCCGACTGCCTGCAGTACGGTCATGTTTTCTCCCAAAAAGATGAAAGCAAGCAATGCGGTGAAGACCGGGTTGAAGTTCAGGAACAATCCTGATGTGCTCGGTCCAAGTTTGTTCACCCCGACATTCCACAGTACCATGCAGACAACGGTTGAGATCACGCCTGTATAGAGGATGGACTGGATGAAGGATGCGTCCACATCCGTCACCCGGAAATCCTGCAGGTTGAATGGAAGCAGGAAGAGAAGGCCGAATATGCCGGAGTAAAGAATCGACATCATCGGTGTGACGGTCTTCATCGCCCATTTACTGCACACGGAATAGAATCCCCACATGACCACCGCAGCGAGCATATATAGGTCCCCTTCATTGAACTGAAGGGAGTAGACCATCTCCGGATTTCCTTTGGACAGCACAAGCATCACGCCAAAGAGGGAGATGAGCATGGATAGGAATTGATAGGCGTTCATCTTTTCCTTTAAGAAAATAAAAGAGATTCCCGCAATCGAGAACATGTTCAGGGTTGAAATCAACCCGACGTTTGTCGCAGACGTCTTCTCAAGTGCCATGAACTGGAGCGCCTGAAAGAGGGCCACCCCTGTCACCCCCATCAATGCGAGGGGCAGGATCGACCGAACCGGTAGAATGAGCTTCCTTTCCTTCCACCAGACCATCGGCAACAGGCAAAGAACCGCAATACCCCACCTCAATATCGTCAGCGTTCCAGGGGAGGCGTGCTCCACGAGCGTTTTCCCCACAATGAAATTGCCTCCCCACAGAAGACTCGTCAGTAACAGCAGATAATAATATTTCACGTCATTTAGCTCCTTTTCCAAGAGCCACTGTGCACAATGACATTTTCTATAAGAATAATTCTAACATTTTCCTGTAAATACGAAAGAAGATATTGTTTGGATGGGATTATTCGGAATAATGGAAAGTGGATTTTAGTTTTAGATGAAAAAAGTTCAGTAATAGGAGGGGGTGGAAGGCGTTTTTGGAACAATTGAAAAGGGGGGTGCAAGGGCTTCGATGACTTTAGCAAGATAATGATCAATGTACAGTTTGATCATAATGCGATTCATCATTTTATTGAAAGGCCAAGACACCCCGAAGGAATAAACGATTGTTAAAAATATATTTATTTGAAATAATTGGTAGAGTAGGATGGTTATTATTACTGCAGTCCCATCATTCAAAATCTGTGATCTAAGAGAGGTGTGTTGTATGGAGAGAAAAGAGTCACTTAGCATAACTGATTTAATGGCAAGATTGAAAATGGTAAAAGGTGAAAACTTTATCACGATCGAAAATACAACAAGTCTGACAAATCCAGAACTAATTGAACTTATACCCTGCATAATGGAGAAACCATTTATAAAATCTTGTAAAAACGTAAACATCCTTGTGGATAGTGAAATTAACCAAGAGGTGGAATCTCTTTTAACAGAGTATGAGTTTATATTACATGATGAAAACGTCACTGTTCGCAAGGATCTTGATGAAGCATCAACTATTGAATATGGTTTCTCGTTAAAGAATTTATACGATCTTTCGATACCAGAGTTTAAAAAGATTTGGGAAGCTTCCATGAAAGAATCATTAAATGCATTATCTTCGCTAAATATTGATGAACAAATGCGAAGCGTAGAGGTGGAACTAGGTCCGACCTATAAGAAATCTTGTATGGTTGCTTATGAAAATGAAGCGCCAATCGGAGTCTTGATGCCTCATATTGAACCAGGGACTTCAGATGAGGGAAGGATCTTTTATTTTGGGATCATTCCAAGTGAGAGAGGGAAAGGAAAAAGTAAACTTCTCCACCAACAAGCTCTGGAGATACTAAAAAAAGATTTTAAAGCTTCTTATTACATAGGCTCTACTGGTCACAAAAACTTACCGATGCTTAAAACATTCAGACATAACGGATGTAAGGTGATAGAACGAAATAAAGTGTTTAAAAGGAAAAATCGAAACATTTTGTCGTGATGTTCTTAATGTATCGGGGGAATAGCATAAGAATTGCACTTGCTTCATTCACTATTGGCAGGATCCCGAAACCAACCAAGCACTACTATTATAGAGGATGTGTAAACATGGCAGTTGTAGGCATTTTAGGAATGACCCATGATGAAGAAATGCAAAGAAAGTATCATTTTCCGTTGTCTCTATTGGAAGAGTTAATAGAAGAATTTAACCCTGATGTCATTTGCGGTGAAGTTCACCCTTCAAGCTGGGATCTTTATTTAAATACAGGTGAACCATCCGGGATACTGGGAGAGACACAGAATGAGTATCCTCACTTGATATTCCCCATATGTCAGGAAAAGGGGATTGAGTTTGTACCGGTGAATTGGTTTGAAGAGGATGTATTTGAAGAAGGTCCTTTTGATCAGTATGATGCAGAAACGAAGAGTAAGTTAGAGAAAGAGTTAGAGAGTTGGAATGTGAAAAAACTATCCGCATGGAATAAAGGAAATATCCCATTTAACTCATTTGAATATGATGCTATTACAAATGAAATGTATAGCTGGCTGTATTCAATGAATCCTGACGTTCAAAATATTGTATGGAATGCCCGACATTACATAATGGCTGCGCGGGTGAAAAACGCTGCTAAAAAGTACCCGGATAAAAGGATTCTTTGCATCCACGGAGCTGACCATAATTACTGGTATTATCAATCGCTAAAGGCGGAAAAAGATATTGAGTTGGTGTATCCAATAAGGTAGTCCTATTTATTAAAAAGGGCATTGCACTGGGGAAGATCCAATAAAAATCAAAACTTCAGCGAGGTATTCATGTATGTTTTTTATTCAGATGTCCGGTTTCCCAGGCTCAGGAAAGTCTACGCTATCTAGACAAATAGCAAAGCAAACGGGAGCTGTGCTCATTGATCACGATATTGTTAAATCAGCTTTATTAGAATCTATTGAAGACGATATCGATAACAGATTAGCTGGGAAAATTTCTTACAATATTGATTGGTCTTTAATTGAATTTCACTTATCCCAAGGCCACAATGTTATTTTTGATAGTCCTTGCTTATATGAGGAATTAGTTCTTAAGGGCACGGACTTGTGTAATAAATTTAATGCTAAGTACAAATATGTTGAATGTTATCTCGAAGATCCTAAGGAGATTAATTTCCGGTTGAAAAATAGAAAAAGGATGGCGAGTCAAATAAAGGAAATCACTTCAGAAGATGCATTTAGGCATACAATTAGAAATAGTAAAAAACCGACTAATATAAAATGCTTGTTAGTAGATACAAGTAAACCTCTAGAAAGCTACGTTGATAAGGTTATGGAGTATATAAAAGAGTGAACTTCCTTTTAGTTGACTACTCCGAACCTCTATCTAAATGTAAGGGGATTTTAAAAGGGAACCTTCTTTACAGGGTTCTCTTTTGTATTTCAATAAATGTTTCTTTCTTCATATCGTTGTCAATTTTTAAAAATTAGAAGACTAACATAAGACAGTGGGAGTGGAATTTAATATTCTTACATACAAGAGACCTGTTATTGAAGGATTTAACAGCGTTACAATATGTGTAATATTGAAACGTAATAGGAACTTAAACTAATTTCTGTTCATGTAAATTTATAAAAAGAATCCAATAAATTGAAACTTTTCTTAATGCTAAATCCCACTAATACATGAAGGGGGGCAAAACAGTTGCAAAATGAAAGTCAACGACTAGTGAAACAAGCGATAAAAGGAAGTAAGAACTCTTTTGAAAAATTACTTGAAAGTCATTATGAAAGAATCTTTAGGACAGCTTATATGTATGTGCACAATGAGGAAGATGCATTGGATGTCGTTCAGGAAGCTGCCTATCAGGCGTATAAATCAATCCATTCGTTAAAAAATCCGAAATATTTTTTGACCTGGCTGACAAGGATTGTAATTCACTGTTCGGTGGATGTCATCAGGAAACGGGGCAAAGTGGTTCCGATGAACGATGAATATTTGTCCAATGTGCCAGATGAAACAACTTTAGAGATAGAAGGGTCTTCACAGCTTTTGCATGCTATTCAGCAGCTGAAAGTGACTCATCGTACCGCCATTATTCTATTCTACTATCACGATTATTCAATCAAGACGATCAGCCGCGTGATGGATATACCGGAGAATACCGTCAAGACATACTTAAGCAGAGGGAAAGCTGAGTTAAAGAAGGTTTATGAAACAGAGGAGGCAAGATCCCATGGATAATAAGAAAATTCATGACGCATTTGAACAAATACCGGTGCCGAAAGAAAAAGTGTTGAACGCGATTTCCAAGGGGATAGATAGGAACGAAAATAGTGGTCGTGGAAAGAAAAAGAAAATATTTGCAGGTGCAGCATCTGCAGCAGCCGTGATTGTCCTTACCATTGCCTCTGGGTTTGTCAGTCCAGTGATGAATAATGTCTTGGCAAACGCGCCATTAATCGGAGGGATCTTTCAGGAATTTAACGATCAAAGAGGGTTGAATCTTGCCAGTCAGAATGCCGTAACCCAATTAAATGAATCGGTTACGAAAAATGGGGTAACCGTCAAACTGACAAGCGCCTACTTTGATGGAAGCGTCGTGTCCATTACAGGGTTTGTAGATGATGGTGTAGAAAATGGAAGGAATGAAGAAGGCGAAGTTAGCTTTGATGTGAACTTTGAAAACAATAAGGGAGATCATGATCCATGGTTGGACGGAAAATCTACTGACCTAAGAAAAGTAGACAATGGCTATAACTTTCAATGGAAAATGTACTATCCCTATGAAGACTTCAATGAAAATTTCACACTTCCAATAACGATTCATAACATTAACGGCATTCAAGGAGAATGGAACTTTAATATACCGATAGAGCAGGATACGAATCGGACCATTGTGATTGATCAAGGGAAGGAATACCCGGACAAGAATGGCAGCATTCGTATTAAAGAAATTATTACCGCAAAAGAATCATCTTCTCTTGTGTATGAAGTCTCTCAGAAATACAAGAATGATGACTTGCGAATTTCAAAAATTATCGATGAGAAAGGGAATATATATCGGCTAGGAAACCGGACGATACTGAAGGAGTCGAAACAGGAAGATGGCTATCACAGTATTGTGCGGTCGGAAATGACCAAGTTGAAGGCCGGCGTCACTTCTCTTACTTTTAATCCACAGATCAGTGTGTCAGCTCCAAAGGAAATGAGATTGCTCAATAAGAAGAGGTTTACGCTAGAGAGCGAGCGTCTTGGTTTAGGGCTAAAGATGAATGATGTAAAGCAAGAAGGCGATCAATTAATCTTGGATTATAACCTTACAGGACTACCGGAGAATAGTAGTGAACATAAACAGGAAATCATCAATCATAACCTGGGATATGCATTCTGGCTGATCGATAAGAATTATGTATCCGAAATTGACCCGGACAATCCATTTCCTCCTAAAAATCATGGTATTACACTCAATAAAGTGAAAATGATTGATAAAGCAACTGCACATTACCAATCAACATTCGATTTAAACGGGGAAGAAAAAATAGAGGACTTTAAACTGGAAGATACGATTTTACAGTTTAAATTCTCATCGTTTGTCTCTTCTGAGGATTTAAAACCGTTTACGGTTGAGATTCCGGAGGGGGATGAATAAACAATAAGGTGAAGTAGATTATGCTCGTCACGAAAACAGAAGAACACTCCTCATCATAAGAGTGTTCTTCAAAAAGTTGTCTCCTATATCTATACAAAAACAAGAATCTCACAAAATCGAACGGTACTTCGCGTCATTGATCGCTATTTTCTTCACTGCAACTCGTTGAATATAATATTTGTACTCTGCATAGCGCGTCGATCATGACCTCTTGGAATACTTGGGATGCAACTCCAGCGAATGTATTACAGTAATTGGAGATGTCATCAGCATAGAATTGTATAACCTCCGCTGCAAAAATAGGATATACAGCATCCATACTCCCAGGAAATTGCGGCTGCACGACTATATTTTGAAAATAGGTGTTTCCTTCCAAGGCAGCTTTTACAAGGTGTGCGACTTCAAAAGCATCCAATGGGCAAGGTGTAGGAGTCACAATGTCTTGATTATAAATAACGACAACAGATAAAGTAACATTTCCAAAATTTTGTGATGGGGTAAGAAGCGTAGCCAGAGCCTGTGCTTTGTCATAATCGTTCACTATCACCAATGCAAGGTACTGGTCTTGAACCGGGATCAATGGTCCCACCTCCACGAGGGGATCAGCCCCAATTGAGTATTTCAATTGATTAAAATAAATCACCCATGGTGGTGAAAGTTCAGGTGCGTTTGGCACTTTGAATCCCTCCTAACATAATAGAATGATAAAAAATTTACTATTCTATTATATGAATGAAAAGAGGGTTGGATTGGACAAGTATATGAGAAAAATGAAAGAAGGTATTCATTTTAGACATAAATACGATAAGACATCAAAATCTTAACCGGCTATTTAGAATCACCTAGTAAAGAACACTGCCATCGCAGTGTTCTTTACTCCTTCAATTAACCCTCCACCCAAATTCAATCCACACCAACAGAAAAATACTCCTCCAATGATACAACCCCAACCTGTTCCCCATTCTTTTCGTAAATGGTCAGGGCACCCATTTGCTCTCTTTTGTCCCATCCCCACAGTTTGATGATCAGTTGATATCGCAATGGAAAGCCGTATTCTTCAGAGGCGGATGCCCAGTTGTATTTCTCTAACTTGCTCTCTTTCTCCGTCAGTTCAGCGCCCTTCGGAACAGGGAACCCGGTGAATTCTTTGGATTCTTTGAATGAGAAGAGATAGATGAAAGCCGTGCTTATGAATAAGACGGCAATGATAATGAACTTACTATATTTAATTTTCATTCGGGACACCCTTCTATATTAAATGATGTGGCAATCGATTAAAGGATATATTCGGTGTAGTCGTCGTCTTATCCTTTTTTTCCTGCGTGGGTAAGCCGTGAATCTCCATTGTTAATATGAGTGCACATCCTATCAAATAACCCCAACAAACGTTGATAGTGATTTCTTCTTCTATCAAATGAACCCCAGAGAACCAGCAGACCTAGAAACATAGGATAAGCATCCATTATTTAGGAACCTTGATCCATTTTACAATCAAGCTTTTTCGAACAGAGTCCCCATTGGTCAAATCGTAACCAAAAAACGCGTCCCTCCGCGTTTTTTTATGATACCTAAAAATTAAATTCACCAATTTTCCAAAAACTTATTGTAAAGCGCTTTCAATTATCATATAATTTCAATAAATCGGTTTAATAAACCGGTTTAGTAAAACGGTTTAGATAATGAAAGTTGGAGAGTATACATGAAAAAGGTAACGATTGCTGATGTTGCTCAGCATGCAGGTGTATCTAAAAGTACTGTTTCACAATATTTGAATCATCGTTACGAATATATGAGGGAAGAAACGAAAAACAGGATTGAAGAATCCATTAAGACGTTAGAGTACAGACCAAATATTGTCGCGAGGAGCCTCAAGCAGAAGTCGACAACGACGATCGGGGTGATTGTGGCCAATATTCTTCACACGTTTTCGACGCAAGTAATCCGGGCGATTGAGGACACCTGTCAGGATGCTGATTTTCATACGATTGTCTGTAACGCGGATGATAATCCAGAGAAAGAACGGAAGTATATTGAAATGCTCCGTGCAAAACAGGTGGATGGCATCATCCTGCTACCCACCGGCGATAACGTCAACTTATACAATGAGATGCTAAAGGAGGGCTACCCAATTGTGTTTGTTGACCGAACTGTGCCGGACGTAGAGATTCCATCGATGCTCCTTGATAACGAGAAGGCATCTGGGATCGGCGTGCAGCATCTCATTGACATGGGGTACAAGAAGATCGGTATCATCACGAATGTGATTCGGAATGTTACACCGCGGATGGAGAGAATCAACGGTTATAAGAACACGATGACTGCCAATGGACTTGATGTCCGGGATGACTATATTAAGAGCCGGGAAGTAAACAGGATCAAAGAAGGGGTTCATGAGCTATTATCCTTGAATGATCCTCCGGAAGCCATCCTCGCAGGCAATGATTTGACGCTCATTGAGATTTTGAAATATGTAAAAGAAAACCATATGAAAATTCCTGAAGACATAGCGATCATCGGGATCGACGATGTGTCCTTTGCCAGTTTTTATGAACCGGGCTTAACGATTGTTGCTCAACCGACTTTTGAGATTGGGAAGAAAGCGGCGGAATTTTTATTAAATACAATCCAGAAGAAAGAGGATCAGGAAAAGGGCTTGGTAGTCCGTTTTGATCCGAAGTTAATCATACGGGAATCATGTAAGAGAAAGGATGTTATTCATGAATGATGTAGTGACGATTGGAGATGCGATGATTACTCTTGATCCTTCTTCAACAGGCCCGATGCGGTTTGTTTCTTCTTTCGACAGGAAGATAGGCGGAGCAGAGCTGAACTTTGCGATTGGCTGTGCAAGGCTGGGGTTAAAGACTGGTTGGATCAGCCGGCTAGGACATGATGAATTTGGCAGGCACATCTTTAATACGGTTCGTGGTGAAGGGGTGGATGTTTCCGAAGTAGAATTTGCGGCAGGATATCCAACTTCATTGAACTTTAAGGAAATCGCCGGGGATGGCAGTGTCCGTACCTTTTATTACAGAGACCGTTCTCCAACAACGGTATTAACAAAGGAAAGCTTGAATATCAGCTATCTGAACAACACAAAGGTTCTACATATTACAGGGGTATTCCCAGCCGTCGATAAAAAGAAAAACATCGAGCTTGTCCGACATGCAATCGCCGAAGCTAAAAAGCATGGAGTCATGGTTTCATGTGATCCGAATATCCGCTTGAAACTGTGGAATGAGGATGAAGCAAGGGATGTATTGAGGAGTTTCCTCCCGTATGTCGATATCCTTCTGACGGGAGTCGAGGAAGCGGAGCTGTTGTTTGGAACAACAGACACCCATGAAATTATCGAGCATTGCAAGCAATTCGGCATCACGCATCTTGCGATCAAGAAAGGCGAGGAAGGCTCGGTGGGATATGTAGAAGGTGAGTATGTGGAAGCCCCTGCCGTAAAGGCGAAGAAAGTGGTGGATACGGTAGGCGCAGGCGACGGATTCGATGCAGGGTTCATCTACGGGGTTCTGCAGAAGTGGCCACTTGAGAAAACTCTTCACTTCGCAAATATCATCGGATCGATGGTCGTCAGTGTGACGGGTGATAATGAAGGACTGCCTTACTTAGAAGATGTCCTTGTCCATATGGGCGAAAAAGAACGAGTGGAAAGATAGGGGGATGGGATGAATATACAAGTGGCGCTTGACCGCCTGACCAGGGAAGAATGCTTTCATATTTTGGAGAAGACCGGTCCTTATGTGGACTGGATCGAGGTAGGAACCGGGGTCATTAAGGAATACGGGATGACGATTATCCGTGAAATCCGTGAAAAGTATCCAAATCAAACCCTCGTTGCTGACATGAAGACATGTGATGCCGGTAAACACGAGGCTATCCAGGCATTTGATGCTGGGGCTGATATCACGACCGTCATGGCGTTTTCTGCGGACAAAACGATCACTGATACTCTCGAAGTGGCGGAGACGCGTGGCAAGAGAGTCATGGTTGATTTATTAGGAGTCTCAGAGAGTAAGAGAGTAAAAGAGTTACAAAAACTTGGTGTTACCCTTGTCAGCCTGCATATTGGGAAGGACATGCAGGAAGCAGGTGAAAACATCGGCAATCTATTCGATCTTTCACAAGGAATCAGTGGACTTGAGACGGCCGTTGCCGGCGGCATCACCTTAGAGACACTGCCAGCCATTATTGAAAAAAGACCTCATACGGTCATTGTTGGCAGCGCTATCACGAAAGCGGCCGATCCGGAAGAAGCGGTTAGGGCGATGAAAGGACTGATCAGGGAATGAAATCAATCATTACGACAGTAGCCGATGAAATATCCGAGGTTTTATCGAAGGTGAAAGCAGAAGAGGCCATCCACCTTTCAGAACAGCTGAAAAGAGCCAAGCGAATCTTCGTTTATGGTGAAGGACGTTCAGGTTTGATGGGGAAAGCATTTGCGATGCGTTTAATGCATGGAGGCTTCCCGGTTTACGTCATCGGGGAAACCATCACGCCGAGCATGGCAGAAGGGGATTTACTTGCCGCTATTTCAGGATCGGGGTCAACCGGTTCGATTGTCCAATTTGCCTCAAAGGCGAAAGAAATAGGCGCAAAAGTATTCCTCGTGACTACAAATATCGAATCAAAGCTTGCGGGCATAAGCGATGGGGTCATTTGTATTCCGGCGGCGACGAAGTACAGGAGAGCTCATGAACCTGCGTCGATACAGCCTCTCGGAAACCAGTTCGATCAATCAGTTCACCTTCTGCTTGATGCAATCATCATTGGGACCTTGGAGCAGGGAGAAACGAACGAAGTCATGGCTGAACGCCATGCAAATATAGAGTGAAGGGAGCGGTAGAAACATGAATCTAGTAGAGTTTATAAAAGATGAAATACTTGTCGCCGTCATTCGTGAAGCTAATCCTCACACCATTCTGCCGATAGCAGAAGCATTGTATGAAGGTGGGGTTAAGGTGCTTGAAATCACGGCCGAAACACCTAAGTTTACAAGGTTGATAGAAATTGTAAGAGATGAAATGGATGGAAGAGTCCTGACCGGTGCAGGGACGGTCCTGGATCCGGAAACGGCAAGGGCTGCCATCATGGCAGGAAGTGAATTCATCGTTTCACCCTCACTCAACCTGGACACAGTGAAGATGACTAAGCGTTACGGGATCCCAAGTATACCGGGGGCCTTGACACCGACAGAAATTCTAACTGCGTTTGAGCACGGGGCAGATATGATCAAAGTATTCCCGGCAAATACTTTTGGACCGGGATTTGTGAAAAGTATTCACGGTCCTTTCCCATCGATCCCATTAATGGTGACAGGGGGAATTAATATGGATAATCTTGCTGAATATCTAGAGGCAGGCGCACTGGCAGTGGGGCTAGGGGGAAATCTGGTCAATTCGAAGCAATTGCAACACGCTGAAGATTATCAGCGCTTGACGCAGAAAGCACGTGAATACGCGCGAATCGTTCAGAAGGTAAAGGCTGTTCAAGCAACATAATTCAAATAAGGGGGAAATAGGGATGAAGAAATTTTTATCAATTTCACTGGTTTTATTGTTGGGTCTTTCAGGTATTTTAGCCGGGTGTGGAAGTGACGAAGCAGCAGGGGGAGAAGCTGGTAAGAAAATCAAGATCGTGGCAGCGCACAATCAAACATCTCCGGATAATCCATATCAAACGGGTCTTTTGAAATTCAAGGAAGTAGCTGAAAGCAAGTCTGACGGTGATATTGAAGTAGAAGTACATGCAGGGACGATCGGAACGGAAGAATCTGAACTTGTTGAGAAGCTGAAGCTTGGCGCAGCAGATGTGGTTCTTGTTTCACCGGGTTTCATGACTCAGACGGGAATCAAGGAAATAGACCTGCTGGCTCTGCCTTATCTTTTTGACAGTTATGATCACTGGGAAAAGACGGTTGACGGCGAAGTCGGAGAAGAAATGGCAAAATTAATAAACGAAAAATCTAATAATGATTTTAAATTGATTGGTTATTGGTCGGCGGGAGTCAGGCACTATTACGGGAAAGAGCCGATTAACAAAATGGAAGATTTAAAGGGAATGACGTTTAGAACACAGACTTCAGGTGTCTTGGCGGATTATTGGAAGAAAGTCGGAGCAATCCCAACATCGATTGCATGGGGAGAGCTTTATCAGGCACTTCAACAAAATGTCGTTGATTCAGCTGAAAACTCGTATCCTTACTTCGTTCAGCAAAATCACCATAAAACGAAAAACGGAAAATATATCACTGAAACAGCGCATGATTACACTACACGTTTCCTTTTGGTGAACGGTAAGAAATTTGATTCATACTCAAAAGAGCAACAGGAAACAATCCTCGAGGCAGCCAAGGCTTCTGTTGAAGCAGAAAGAGAAGCAGTGTATGCACAGGAAGAAGAGTTCAAACAAAAAGCAATTGATGAAGGAGCGGAAGTAAACGAAATCGACCGAAATCCATTTATTGAATTGGCTGAACCTCTTCAAGAGAAAGCAGCGAAGGACATGGGAGCAGAAGATCTGCTGGAGAGGGTAAGGGAGCTTAAGTAAAGAGGATGGTTAAAGGGAAGAGTTGATTTGTTCTTCCCTTTAATATTGAAAGGGGGAAGACAATCATGATTAAAGCTCTTGAAAAAATTCAGATGACCATCGGTGCTATTTTCTTAGTGATATTTTTTATTGCCATCATCGTTCAAATCACTACAAGACATCTTGGCATATCGGTCATATGGACAGAAGAAGTTGCCAATTACTCATTCATTTGGTCAGTCTTTATGGGGGCTTCCGTCATGGTGAGCAAAAGGGAACATTTCAGTTTTGATTTCCTTCTAGGGAAACTGGAAGGGATGTCCAAACAATTGTTGCTGATTGTCATTGATGCTGTCATATTCTTATTTTCATTTGCGCTGTTCTACTACGGAATCGAGACAGTGCAGAATTTCTGGCATTATAACTGGACGTCCATCCCGGAAATGAAAATGGGGTATGTATGGATTTCCATCCCAATCATGGGGGCGACCATGATGATTTACTCGGCTAGTCAATTGTGGGCTACTATTAAATCACTTAAGGGAAGGGGGGCACAGGCATGATTGGTATAGGCTTGGTTGTATTATTCCTTATTCTGATGCTGATCGGCGTACCAATTGCCTTTGTCATCGGCATCATTGCCCTTCTTGGTATATTTACCGTTCCATATATTCCTGAGGTGACGGTCCCGATGAAAATGCTGAATGGAATAGATTCGTTTGTCTTGCTTGCCGTGCCTCTATTTATCCTGGCCGCCAACTTAATGAACCACGGGAAGATTTCTCAAAAGCTAATTGACCTTTCATTGACGATGGTCGGTCATATCAGAGGGGGCCTCGCCCACGCAAACATCTTGGTTTCCATGATTTTTGCAGGGGTATCAGGTGCTGCCCAGGCTGATACAGCCGGAGTCGGGAAAATCCTGATACCGAACATGAAGAAGCAGGGGTATGATACGGAAACCGCTGTCGGCGTGACGGCAGCTTCTTCAACGATCGGCGTCATCATCCCGCCTAGTATCCCGATGATCATCTTCGCCGGTTTGACTAATGCATCGGTGGGTGCACTATTCCTCGGGGGAATCGTTCCCGGCGTACTGATCGGTCTAGGCATGATGCTCTTCATTTATATCATGGCGTTAAAAAAGGGCTATCCGAGGTCGAAAAGGGCTACATTCGGTCAATTCTTTAAGCTGGTGTACGAAACAGTGCCTGCTTTGATCACACCGATCATCATTATTGGGGGGATCATTTCAGGATTCTTCACCCCAACGGAAGCTGCAGCCGTTGCTTGCCTGTATACGTTACTGATTTGTATGTTTTTCTATAAAACATTGAAACTATCGGATCTTCCAAAGATCATCAAAGACACACTGGCATTGAGTTCGCTTTCATTGTTTGCCCTTGCAGCTGCAAGCGCGCTGGGTGAACTGATGAGCTATTATCAATTAGCAGTTAAGGCACAAGATTTCTTCGTGAACAATGTCGGGGCAGAATGGGTATTCATCCTGATCATTATTGCATTCTTCCTTTTCGTCGGTACGTTCATGGACGCGATTCCAGCTATGATCTTATTCGTTCCGGTCATCTTGCCAACAGCAAACCTATTCGGAATGGAGCCAGTGCATCTTGGTCTAATTGTGGTGATGACGCTCGCTATTGGACTCGTCACACCTCCATATGGGTTATGCCTCCTGTTGGCAGCTAAAATAGGAAAACTCAGCATCGAGAAGTCGCTCTCTGCAGTCATGCCGTATATATTGATTGTTCTCGTCGTTTTATTATTTGTCGCATTCTTACCGGAAGTCGCATTCTATCTTCCTAAATTAATAAACCCAAGCTTATTCTGATCGTTTTTTCTTGGGTAACAGAAATAAAAAGGAGAGTGGGCAGCAATGGTAAAAAGAAAAGTATTGAGCAGTGAAGGCTCGATGATGCTAGTAAAAGTTGAACTGGCAGAGGGATTTGTCGGTGAGATAGATCAGCATCCGGAAGAACAATTAAGTTTCATAGAAAAAGGACAGGTTGAATTTGAAGTGAATGGAAACAAGAGAGTCCTGAAGCAAGGGGATACGCAATATATCCCATCGAGCATTAAGCACAGAGTGAAAGTACTAGAAGAATGTGTGATATTGGATATGTTTTCCCCGATTCGAAAGGATCTGCTGCAGGGATAGAGTAGACAGAGCTTCACTTCATTATATGGAGTGAGGCTTTTTTTAGTGGGGGAGAAGCGCGACTTTCCAATCAAAGTAGCCAGGATACACGGTCTCCATTGTCCTAAAGAAACTGCTATAATAACTCCATTGATGAATATCATCGTTCCAGGAAGCTGAGGTAAACAGATCAAGGTGTCCGGTTGTTACTCAAAAAATAATATAGTAGGGGTGTTCTATATATGAGCTGGAAGGTGAAGAGCTTTAATGAGCTATCAAATTACGAACTATACGAAATGCTACAAGTAAGAACCCAGGTCTTTGTAGTGGAACAAAATTGTCCCTACCTTGAAGTCGACGGAAAAGATCTGCACGCCCATCACCTTTATAAAGAAGAGAACGGTGAGGTGGTTGCATATGCCCGGCTTCTACCTGCAGGCGTTTCATACACAGAACCGTCCATAGGAAGAGTCCTCGTGAAGGAAGCCTATCGTGGAAAAGGTTTCGCAAGCGAGTTAATGACAAGAGGATTGGCTTTCATCCATGATGAGTGGGGGGAACAAACGGTGAAGATCCAGGCGCAGGAATATTTGCGGGCGTTCTATGAATCGTTTGGATTCAGGGCGGTAACGGAAACCTATCTGGATGATGGGATTCCGCATATTGATATGGTGTTGAAGAATTATTGAAGCCACGGGGACAGGTACCGTGGCTTGGTTTTTGAGAGCATGGGGACGGTTCTGTTGCTTCTCTATGAAAGGTGTTCCCCCTTGTTCACATTGGTTCATTCTGTTGAATGACAAGAAGCACAAGAACCGTCCCCGTGCTCACCTTTTTGGCTATTTTTCAAAAAAGGGCTTTACATATAAAAGAATATATTATTCTTCCATCATCATACTCTTTATTTTTATGTTGGCTATATTTAACGTGAGACAGGAGGATTTTTTTCAAATAATCGACCAGATCCTGATTCTCATAGTTCAAAACGGATTAACGTTTACTGCTTATTATATATATTAGAGGGTTGATTTTGAAGTAAAGTACAGGAGGGTTAAGGATGCTTTTACAATCTGTCCAAACTATCTTACATGATAGTTTAAGCCACATTTTTGAACATATTATTCCGGCTAATCCACTTTGTAAAATCTGGTAACATCTATAAAATATAACTAGAGTTATAAAAAATGTCGAATATACAAATATATTGGAGTATCCTGCTTAATAGTCCGCCCTGACAAGTGTACATACATAAAAATCCAAATTGTTCATAGATTTACATAATGTTACATTGTATAGGACTTTTATCCGCGGTAATTAGTCTAATATTTTACATAAGGGAGGTCATTCATGATGAAATTAGTTAAAGAAGAGCAAGTGAAAAAGATTCAAGAGATCTGCATGGACGATGGAGCTGCTCCAATTAAATAATGACATGCATACTAGCAAAAAGGCTAAAGAGGCAGATTCCTGCCTCTTTCGTTTGTTAAGGGGGATAAGATGAATAGAACGGATTTACGTGAAGCACAGTTAAAGCTTATGAAGGCAACAGTGAATGAAAGAGATTTTAAGGAAGTTCGAGAAGCAGATCATCGTTCCCTGTTCTATGGTTTACATATTGAGGGGTTTAATAGGTTCAGATCCTTTACCATAAACAGCAGGACAAGAAGATTTGTAACTGTACTGCCTAAAACGCTAGAATATTTAGGGGCTTCAAGATTCACAGAACTCATGACCGGTTATTTTTCAGCAAACGAATTTAAAGGGCAATCTGTAGAAGCTGATCTGAGCGCATTTTATACATATCTTACATCTTCTCAACTAGATGAGAAATTAATTCAATATACCCATTATGAAATTGAAAAATACAAAGTAGCCAGTACCCCAAAATCTTCCAGTGTTCTTAAAATGGATTATTCTTTTCCGTATGAAGCAGAAATGTTTCAGGATGAGTTTGATTCTACTTACTTTTTATTTGTACAGCCTCATTATTTAGAGAGTACAAAAATATATGAAATCACAAGTGACATTTACCAATGGCTAAAAGAGATTGCAGATACAAATGACCCTTCCGTAGACTATTTGATTTATTCTCCGAAAGAAGAGTCCAGAAAGATTGAATATATAGAGAACGCTGAACTTATCATCCAGATGAACATACCTAATCTTCTTATTAGAAAGGCAGAATCATATGAAACACACTAAAATTGTGAATCTCCTCGTTGCGCTAAGTACGATTAATAGCTTTGGATCCGCATTGACATGGACCGGCCTTCCGATCCTGGCCTTTTACCTGACAGGTTCCCCTTTATTTACCAGTTTCTTATTTATCACCAGCTCCATAGCAAGGATCGTCACAACCTTCTTTGGTGGATATTACGTAGACAAATACAAGAAAATCACGATTATGATCCTGTGCATCATTGGATCAATCTTTACCTTTTCCTTCCTTTTCCTGGCCATTCAGCAAGAACTGTTCTATCTACTTGTTCCCCTTATGGTACTCAATGGGTTATTTGGCTCAGCCAATGCTTTAGCACAGAACATCTGGATGAATAAGTTAATTGAAGGGGATAACTTAGTCAAGCACATTAGTGCCAGAAATTCTTGGTTCTTGTCTGCAAAAACACTTGGGTTTGGTCTTGGGCCGGTATTTTTCAAACTCTTTGCGGCCAATGCATTGCTTTTCGATTTAGCTACATATGTTATTAGTTTGGGAATCGTCCTTTTTATTCAGAAATCTTACGTGAAAGATGAAACGATCGATACAGTGAGCGATAGAAATCCAACTAAAATATTGCATAATCTGAAGGAATCTTTTATCAGTGTCTGGAAGAGTAAAACATTATCCGAGTTAAGTATATTAGAGACGATCAATGGTATGATTACCCCGATTATTATAAGCGTTTCTGTATTCGTGTTAGATTTAAGGTACGATGCAAGTACAGCCGTATTCTCAGGGTTCTGGATCATTGGAGGCATCGGATCGATCCTTGCCAACATGCTTTTATCAAAAGTGGATGTTTACAAGTGGTCAAAGTTACAGCTCCTCATCACTTCAAACGCCCTCATTGTCGGGGGATTAATCATGATGACTGCATCGCCCGTTCCAATCTTTTATTTGATCGGCTTTTCATTATTTACATTCGGGACCCCGATCATCAATAATCTGTTACGGGCTGAAATATTCATTAAAGCCCCTAACCATATGAAAGCCAAATACAAATCCATTACCATTGCTCTAAGCGACCTTAGTAAACTAATCTTTATACCGATTTCTTACTTGATCATAGATGAATTCGGAGTTGTATCTTTCTTGATCATCTTTACCATACTCTCCCTTTTCCGGGTGAACTATTCATTTAAAATTCTCTTATCAAATGAGAAAACGATTCGTGAAGAAGGTGACTCCATTGCATAGTTTAAGGGGGGTAGGAATAAGCTACCGAAATGAATTTGCAGATCAACTGGACGATTTAAAGGAAATGGTGGATTTCTTAGAAATATCACCTGAATTGTTTTATCATCCAAGTACGAATGAAGAACTTTCCAGGCTGAAAAGGGACTTTACCCTGGTGGCTCATAGTTTGTCTTTATCTATGGCTACATTCGAAGATATCAATGAAAGGAAATTGGATAGGCTGATAGAGCTGAGTAACGAGATCAATGCCCCCTTTATTACGGATCACCTTGCCGTTAGCAGTGTGGGGGAATATTCTTTGACTGACTTTATTCCATCCTTCTTTATAGACGAATCCATCCATTTACTTAAAGACAAAGCGCGTCACTTTCACCACCATGTTGGCAGGCAACTTTATCTGGAAAATATCACATACCAATTCAACTGGCCCAATAATGTTTATAGTGAATGTGAGTTCTGGGTCAGATTATTAAACGAAACAGAGATAGGTATGTTGTTGGATGTTTCTAATCTCTATGTAAATTCAGTCAATCACGATTATGATCCTTATCAATTCTTTGATGCTCTACCAAAGGAAAAGATTAACCACTTGCATATTGCCGGTTTCACAGAAATGGATGGTATTCTCATCGATTCACATGCTGAGCCTGTTCATGAAGAAGTCTGGAGATTACTGGAATATATTCTGGAGAATGCCCCTGTACATACGATTAACCTTGAAAGAGATATGAATCTTGAAGGAACCAAAGATGTAAAAGAAGATTTAAAAAGATTAAAACAAATGTTTCAAGCCAATTATATTCTATAGTTTATGTGTGCCTGATCCTTATGAGGACAGGCGTCTTTTTTGTATGGTAAGTAGTTGAACCTTTCGTAAAATGAAGCAGGTAAACACGCAAAAATGGATGAACCATGATTTTGCACGCCTGCATTACGTCAAAGTGTATGGAAGCACGGGAACCGTCCCCGTGCTTGTGCTTCTTTGTTGTATAGTATAATAAGAAAAACCAAAACAAATAAAAGTATCTAAGAGTAATAGCTTACAAATCTTCACCACATCCCCCCACTAACCATCAATTCACAAAGGAGACACCAACCATGGAATCAATCGTAAGCAGGGTCCTTGATCAGATGGATCTGCAGCTGTTGGATTTGCTGCAAAAGGACGGGAATTTGAGCAATCTCCAATTATCGAAGCGGGTCAATTTGTCCGCACCGGCCGTGCATGCTCGGATCAAGCGGCTGGAGACGGAAGGGTATATCAAGAAGCAGGTAGCGATACTGAATCATGAGAAGCTTGGATTTGATTTGTTGTGCTTTGTGTTCATGAGTACGAATGAGCACCGGACGGAGAAGCTGGAAGCGTTGGAGGAGACATTGGAAGCGATGAAAGAGGTGCTGGAATGTCACTGTCTGACCGGCGAATACGATTATCTCCTGAAGGTTGCCTGCAAGGATCGGAAGGGGCTCGAGCTCTTTATCAGGCGGCTGAATGAAATGGGGATCACGAAGATCCAGACGAGCCTGGCGCTCCGGGAGATCAAGGATTCGACGGTGCTGCCGATACATGGGGAATAACTTATAATAAAGGTGTTGTGTATGAATAAATTGAGAATAGCCTGGATTATACCCAATGTGCTGCTTTACATTGCTTTTATCTTTTTACTATTTTTTATAACCGGAAATGATAATGGTTTGAAAGAAATCAACGCATTGAACATATATGTCGTTCTTACTATATTGATATTTGCAGTAGCGGTATTTGGCAGTATAAGGATTGCCAAGTGGATGAGAGAAGGGAAACTTTGATTGGACATACCCTTTCTATACCAAATAATTTAGTGTACGATAAAAAAATATTCTACAAATAGCAATCTTGCACAGGAGGAGGATTTCACCATGTCACATATCATCAATGCAGCAGCGGATTTCTTCTGGCAGCATGATATTTATTTCCGGATTGTGGTGAGTGCGGTCCTGGGGTTCGTGATCGGATGGGACCGGACGTCGAAAAATAAGCCTGCCGGGTTAAAGACGTATACGTATGTGGCGGTGGCCTGTACGTTGATCACGATCGTTTCGATTGAAGGGGCGGAAATGCTCAGTCAGCCGGACAGCGGGAAGATGATGGATCCTTTCCGGCTTGCGGCTCAAATTGTTTCAGGGCTCGGTTTCTTAGGTGCAGGTGTGATCCTGAAAGACGGCCTGCGGGTAAAAGGACTCACTTCCGCTGCGATGATTTTCTACGTAGGTGGAGTCGGCATCGGGATTGGGGCAGGCTTTTACGGGATCGTCATCTTCGCGACCCTGATCACGTTCATCACAACGAGGATCGGGAACATTTTCGAAGGCCGGGAAATGACGACCGTGCGGCTGCCGAAGATGGGGAAGAAAAAAGAGGAAGAGAAGGATGAGGAGTAGGCTCGAGGCCTGTTCTCTCCACTCTGTATTGCGGCAAAACTGACCTGGGACTGAGGTCAGTTTTTTTAGTTTTTTATGAAATATTCAAAAAACATTGTTGACAAAACAATGGAAATTCTATACCATTACCCTAATGCTTAAACGCATCATAACATTAATTAAATAAAGCGATATCTTCTTATCCAGAGAGGTGGAGGGACTGGCCCTGTGATACCTCGGCAACGGGTTCTTATGAATACCGTGCCAATTCCATCAAGTCATGTGACTTGAAAGATGAGAAGAGCGGGACATCTACATATTTGTGCCTCTCTTCTTATGAAGGGGGGCACTTTTTATTTGGCCGGAAGCACAAGTAAGAGGGATACATAGCGAAAGGAGAAGGTCCTGTATGATCAGAGTTCAGAATGTTACGAAAGTATTCGAGACGAAGGATGGCCCGTTCAATGCTTTGAAGAATGTTTCCTTCGAGGTGAAAAAGGGAGAGATTTATGGCGTGATCGGGTTCAGCGGGGCGGGTAAGAGCACGCTTGTCCGCTGTCTCAATTTTTTAGAGAAACCTTCATCGGGTGATATTTTCATAGAGGGGCGCAGCCTGAAGGATCAGTCGGCGATTGATCTGAGGAAGGAGCGGCACCGGATCGGGATGATTTTTCAGCATTTCAATCTGTTTCAGTCCCGGACGGTGGCAGGGAATATCGCCTATCCTCTGAAACTTGCAAAGTGGCCGAAAGAAAGAATCAGTGAAAGGGTCAAGGAGCTGCTCGCGTTTGTCGGACTTGAAGATAAAGCGAAGCATTATCCCGACGAGCTGTCAGGCGGTCAGAAGCAGAGGGTGGGGATTGCAAGGGCCCTCGCGACCTCGCCATCGATTCTCCTCTGCGATGAAGCCACATCCGCACTGGATCCCCAGACGACCGAATCAATTTTGAATCTATTAAAAAGAATCAACGGGGAGTATGGGATTACAATCGTGATGATCACCCACGAAATGGGGGTCATCCGGGAAATCTGTGATAAGGTCGCGGTGATGGAAAATGGAGAAATCGTGGAAGAGGGAAGCGTGTTCGATATCTTTTCCAACCCGCAGACCTCGACGACGAAAAACTTTGTGAAAAGTGTCATGAATGATCAGCTGCCGGCATCGGTTCTCGACAAATTGAATGACAGCAAGGAAGGGCGCATCTGCCGCCTCATTTTCAAAGGAGATTCAACGGGCCTGCCGATCCTTTCTGAGACGGCAAAAGCATTCAACGCCCACATCAATGTATTATTCGGGCAGATCACAGAACTCCAGGGTCAGCCGTTCGGGAATCTCATCGTCCAGATCATCGGCAGCAGGAGCGAAACGGAAGAAATCCTGGATTATTGGAGAAACAGATTATTCGTAAGCGAGGTGGAGAAGCGTGCAAGTTAATTGGGAATTGTTTTGGCCAAAGATTATTGAAGCGACATGGGATACGGTGGCGATGGTGTCATTTTCCCTTCTGTTCGCCACACTCATCGGCCTTCCCCTCGGCATCATCGTCGTGGTGACGAGAAAGGGACACTTGCTTGAAAACAAAGCCGTCTTTTCCGTATTGAGCAGCATCATCAACGTGTTCCGGTCAATCCCGTTCATCATCCTGATGGTCGCGATCATCCCGTTTACCCGGTTGGTCGTCGGCACATCGATCGGAACGGCAGCCGCCGTAGTGCCGCTTGTCGTGTTTGCGGCGCCGTATATTGCAAGACTCGTAGAAAGTTCGCTCCTTGAAGTGGAACCGGGTGTCATCGAAGCGGCCGAGTCCATGGGGGCCGGGCCGTGGCAGATCATCTTCGGGATCCTCATTCCGGAAGCATTGAGTACGCTGGTCCTGAATATCACAATCGCAACAATCGGCCTTGTCGGGGCATCGGCCATGGCCGGGGCAGTCGGAGGCGGAGGCCTCGGGGATCTCGCCATTGCGTACGGATATCAGCGATTTGAAACATCCGTCATGATCGTGACGGTCATCATTTTAATCGTGATGGTACAGGGACTGCAGACAGCAGGAAATACATTATCAAAAATCATCAGAAGACGATAGGAGAGGGAATCATGAAAAAATCAATCAGTCTAGCAAGCATCGCCATTCTATTATTTACCCTGCTATTGAGCGGGTGCTCGGGAAACAGTGCATCGGGATCAGGTGAAAAAGAAGTCGTGAAAGTCGGCGTGAACGGCTCAGGGGCACCGATCTGGGAGTATATAAAAGAGAAAGCAGCAAAGGAAGGGATTGACATCGAGATCGTCGAGTTCGCCGATTACGTGAGACCGAACCAGGCGCTCGCCGATGGGGATATCGACCTGAACGCCTTCCAGACAATCTCGTATTTCGATTCTTTCGTGGAAGAACATAATCTGGATTTAGTACCGATCGGCTCGACGCTTATCGCGCCAATGGGCATCTATTCGGAACAATACGAATCGGTAGAAGATTTGCCGAAAGGAAGTACAGTCGCCCTGCCTCAAGAGGCGACGAACCTTGGCCGTGCCCTTCTCTTACTGGAGGAAGCAGGATTGATCGAGCTGAAAGAAGGATTTGATCAGTCACAAGGTCTTGAAGCGATCAAAGAAAATCCGAAAAACCTTGAATTCACAACCGTTGTCGCTGCCCAAACACCGAGGGTCCTGCCGGATGTGGCTGCATCAATCATCAATAATGGTGTCGCGGTTGAAGCAGGGTTCGTCCCGGTTGATGACAGCATCTATATCGAAGGGGCAGAATCGAAGCCATTCATCAATATCATCGCGGCACAGGAAAAAGACAAAGACAATCAAACTTACAAAAAAATCGTGGAGATCTATCAGCAAGATGACGTAGCGGAACATATCAAGAAAACATACAAAGATTCGCTGATCCCGACATTCGTGCCAGTCAGTGAATTGCATTAGGAGGGAAAAGAAATGAGTCAACGAACAGCGCTTGCCGACCGTACACACAACCTCGTCTCAGCAGTTGATCAATTGGGCGTAAAACTCGTGTCGATCAGCCATCAGATCCACGACAAACCTGAAATCGGGAACGAAGAATTCTTTGCTTCAGAAACTTTGACCACCCTCCTCGAAGCCCACGGGTTCTCAGTGGAAAGGGGAGTGGCCGGTCATGAGACTTCCTTTGTGGCACGGAAATCCTCCGGGAAAGAAGGGCCGGTCATCGGCTATCTGGCTGAATATGACGCCCTGCCCGGACTCGGCCACGCCTGCGGTCACAATATCATCGGAACGGCAAGCTGCGGGGCGGCGATCGCCCTCTCTTCCGTACTGAATGAAACAGGAGGGGAAGTGGTGGTGTTCGGTACGCCTGCCGAAGAAGGCGGCCCCAACGGAAGTGCGAAGGGCAGCTTCGTCAAGGCCGGCTTGTTCGAAGGCGTGGATGCCTGCATGATGGTCCATCCGTTCAACAGGACGACCCAGACAGGGAAAACCCTTGCCGTCGACCCGCTTGATTTCGCATTCAAAGGAAGGTCTGCCCATGCGGCGGCTTCCCCTGAAGACGGCATCAATGCCCTCGACGGCGTGATCCAGCTGTTCAACGGCATCAACGCCCTTCGGCAGCACGTCACAGAAGACGTGCGGATTCACGGCATCATCACCCACGGCGGGGACGCCCCCAACATCGTCCCTGACTATGCGAAAGCCCGCTTCTATATCCGGGCTGCCACCAGGGAAGCGTGCAATGAAGTCACGAAGAAAGTGAAAGCGATCGCGGAAGGGGCGGCACTTGCCACCGGAACGGAACTGAATGTGATCAAAATCCAGAATGAAGTGGATCACTTTCAGCTCAACCGCCGTTTCGATCAAGTATTCCAGCGTGCCATCGAGTCACTCGGCGAGCCCTTTGACCAAACAGAACGTAAAGGCCTCGGCTCATCCGACGCCGGAAACGTCAGCCGGGTCGTCCCGACGATCCACCCCTACATCAAGATCGGCCCCGAATCCCTCGTCGTCCACACGAACGAATTCAGGGAAGCAGCGAAATCCCCCGAAGGTGACCGTGCCCTTGTGACCGGGGCCAAGGCCCTTGCCCTGACGGGGTATGAACTGCTGACGGATAAGCAGCTTTTGGCGGTGATTTGGGAAGAGTTTGGTAAAGACGAAGAGACAGCCGGATCAGGGTAACGGATTCGGTTTTGGAGTACAAACATTAAAAAAGTAATATAAATGGAGGTCCAATTCCATATGAATTGGATCTCTTGTTTTTGTTGTTATTAAAGGGTTTATGGTAATTTCGTACCCTAATTTACAGCAGTTTGATGGCTAACATACTCCTGCGAATTGGTGTGTTAAAACATATACCAATACTTGTGTGAGAAAGGATTCAAAAACGCCTTCTCAGCTTCTCGGTATTACTAAATAGCTATATGCTATGAACTGAATGATTTATAAGTAGTAGAACGAAGAAAAAGACCGATTGCTTAATCGGTCTGTTCATTTCTATACTGCCTTATTCCATTAAAGCCCCCTATAATGGAATAAGAAAAGCGACCTTTACATATTAGATATTCCATTAATAAAAACACTGAATAACAAACTAATGGTTACGAAGCCTGCAACTAAAATGGAAAAAACTTGGCTGTTTTTGAATTCAAAAATAACTATACCTAACCCCGCAAGGCATAACACCAACCACATAGGCATAAATATTGCATCTGCAATATTCCTTGGCAATGAAGCATAACCGCCTCCTAAAAAAAATATCCAATGCACAACCAAAATCCCTATAACTACATAAGCGACTTTTCTAGGTGAGCTCCCTTTTTCACTTCTTTTTATAGACATCACGGGCTTAGCAATTATAGTGACAGTTGTAATTAATACAAGTAAAATAATTATTGATAACCCTATAAATTCCACTTCCTATCTAACATACTCATTCAAAAAAAGCACTTTAACACCATTTACTAATCATAAAATGTAGCAACAATTTTATTTACACAACCTGTGCTTGTATTTTTTTTATAACTTCTTTATAAAAATCAACTTGATGTGGAACTACACATCTAATAACTTTCTTATTTCTTTCGTCTCATTGGGAGAAACTATATAACCTTGTCTTTCGTGTCCTATGTACATAATTACGCTTTCTTCCCCCGTATTTCCAAGCAGGAGATGTAGACCTTGCGTCTCCCCGTTGTCATAGCGTATTAACAAGTCGTAGTCAGGTTTTTCATTAGCTACATCCATATCTCTAGATCGTTTTTTAGCATTTTGCAAAACATTTTCAAAGCCTGAGATAGAATTCTCTTGGTCCATTAAGAGTATATAATCCTCGTTCAAACCCCCATATCCATTAGATATAGATATTGATATATCAGTTATATTATCTTTTGGTTTCATTTCTTTAACTTGGGTTTGACAAGCAATTAAAGCAAAACAACAAGTAATAAACAATAAAGATAATAATATTTTCTTCATACCAATTATCCTCCTTCCAATGCAATTTCTTATTAACAGTGCGGCTCATTCCTTAAAGCATAACTGCTTTAGTTGTCTTGAACTACATTATTCAAGTTCAATTCTTCAATTAATCTGCCCGATAATTGATTACGGGCAATAAACTTGATCTCAGCAGCTGATCTTCTGATATTGTCCCTAATATTCAATAACCTAAATTTTACTTTTTATCTGAATCTTGAAGATCAGGTATCCTAAGGCAGCTCCAATTAGGTTTAATATAACATCATCTACATCTAATACTCCTAATTTAGTTAGATACTGAAAAACTTCAATACACAAACTCAGCACTAGTGTAAAAAATAAAACATTTTTTAATGTATTTAAGTTAGAGAAAACTTTTGGAAGTAGGAAACCTAATGGCATAAATAAGATAACTATTCCAAAAGTATTGTAGAACCAAGTATCAAAGTTATAATGGTCAATATTAAAAACGTATCCAATCATAGTTTTCAAGGGAACAAAATTATTATTTACTTCTTCGTAATTAATCGTCCTCAAGTGGTTCATTCCAAATCCCAATCCTACAAAGCTCACTACCAACAATACAAATAGATAAAACAAAAATAAAATAATAAATATCGTATGTTGCTTTTGCATTCTAATCACCTCTTATCATAAGAGGTTTATGATTGTCCTTAAATAAATATTCACTTTGCGTTTAAGCAAACTAAATCTTATTCCGATCGAAAATAAAATCCTATATTTGGGATTCATTTTGAAGGATTGCATTAGTTAGAGTATGGAATCCTTCTTCAATTAACCTGCCCAATAATTGAATAAGGGCAATAGCCGGATCATCTAGCTGATCTTCGGTTATTGCCCCCGTTAACAGTTACTGAGGTCTAATAAAAGACCTCAGTTAAATTATATTGCCTTAGCCTTAATCATAAAGCGATGCTGTTTCACTTCAAAAAATCCATTTTCTTGAATAGTTTTATGAATATCATACAATTTATTTTCAAATCTTTTTACACTAAAATCGGGTACTTGCCAAGGTATGGCTTTTAGATAATAAACTAATGCTCCCACATCATAAAAACGTTGAAAAGGGAATTCCTCTTGGCATTGCAGAACCTGAAAAGAATTTTTTTCAAGTTCATTTTTAGCAGATTTTAGGTTCCAATTTATAAATTCATTATTCAATGAAACACCAAGGGCTTCATTAATTCCAACACAATCTAAGCCACCTACCTGCTGTGTTAAAAATAAACCATTTTCTTTTATTATTCTTCTTAATTCTTTAGGGGAATAAGACTCGTGTTGGTTTAAGATTAAGTCAAATTGTTCGTTTTTAAAGGGAAGTTTGGTATCCTCATCAATAGGAACAACAGTCACACCCATTGGTTCAAGTCGTTCCTTTGCAATTAATATATTCGGTTTGTATCCTTCAGTTGCAAAAACATTTTGAGGAAAGGGTCTAAGCATCGATAAAAACTCTCCCCCACCAGTGCCCATGTCCAGCATAGTATTTGTGCTTTGGATTAACGGAATTGCTTGGCTACCATATGACCAAGAAAGTAGGCCACTACTCATACGTCCGGTGCCTGATATAAATGAAAAATCCCACCCTTTAAAACTTCTATCTACATCTTTAATTAAATTTAAAAATTGGCTATCTTTAATCATAATTTCCTCCCGAGATTTAATTTTTTGATATTCAAACAATTAGGGAGGACCCCGGCAGTAATTAAAAAGTTTTTATATATTATGTTCAGATAGGTTCATACAAACTACCTCCTTATTTTAATTATTTTTAACATATCAACTTATTGCATTATCCTGCACTTTTACTTGAACAGTTGGCGGCTGCTTGTTCAACAAACACCTCTGTTACTTATATGTACAAATATTAAATTGTTTATTTATTTTCAAGTTCTTTAACTCTTTTTCCAGATAGCCTTTTAATTTTTAACTTACTATACTTTCTATTGACAACACCTTAGTATTTAGACGAAATACATATTAGTTAAGTTTTGATTTATTCTATTAAACTGCTCCTTTAATTGAACAATCCCTTTATCAATATATTAACATAAAATCCCATAAAACCTTTGAAAAATCCTCTATTATGAATAAAAAACGCACAGATAACCAATCACTGTGCGTTTATAAGTGTGAATTTAGTGGGAATTTTATAGCTAATCGTGTAGCGAATAGTGCTGTTATTTGACATTTTGCACTCCAAAACCTAACCCGTTAGGATCAGGGCTGTCTTTTTGTATCGTTGGCAAGAAAGGGTGTTCCTGAACTTCCACTTTAAAATGTACGGCTCGTTGTGTGTAATTCACTGTCTGCTCCCGTTACTCAGATTTGTCCCAAAGAAAAAAAGACACGTTTTAACGTGCCTTTTTCTTCAGCCTTATTAGAAATCAAATTCGTCAGGATGAGGTCCACTGCGAAGATTTTCATTTAGAGCGTCCAGTTGCTTCATTTCTTTTTCACTTAATGAAAAATCATCAAGGTTGATATTTTCTTTCATGCGTGAAGGGGTCATAGATTTAGGAATAGTGATGATTCCGTGCTGGATATCCCAACGAAGAATCACTTGTGCAGCTGATTTATTATATTTCTCAGCGATTTCTATTACTAAGTCATGGTTCAATAATTCCGCATTCATAAGAGGAGACCAAGCCTCCACCTGAATGTTGTGACGAAGGCAATATTCTCTAACCTCTGTTTGAGTTAATTTTGGATGAAATTCAATTTGATTGATGACAGGTGTAACCTTGGCATGTTTTAAGAGATTATCGAGATGATAGACTTGAAAATTACTTACCCCGATAGACTTCACTTTATCTTCTTTATAAAGGTGTTCCAGTGCTTTCCAAGGTTCTATATATTTATCATTCCCTGGCCAGTGAATGAGGTAAAGGTCAAGATATTCAAGGCCCATTCTCTCAAGAGACTCTTCGTATGCCGTAATTGTTTCATCATATGAACCATGGTTATTCCACAGTTTTGATGTGATAAACAGTTCCTTCCTCGTTACAATTCCTTTCTCAATCGCTTGACGGATCCCATTTCCTACGCTCTGCTCGTTTCCGTAGATTGCTGCAGTATCAATGCTGCGATAACCGGAGCGAATTGCCGTCACAACAGCTTCTTCTAAATCTTTCCCTTCTTCTACCCTAAAGACCCCATAACCAATTTGAGGCATTTCAATTCCATTATTTAAACGAATATTATGAACTCCCATATGTGAAAACTCCTTTGCAAACATTTTAGTTGATCAAGAATAGATGGCCACACTATGTCTTGTTGAACTATAGTAAATCAAACGTAAAAAAAAGAATAGTAGGTACTTTATTGTTCTATAGGCACTTAAAAGTAACGTTTAGCTTGAAAGAATCTATATATGAAATTTTGTGTGGTAACTCTAAGAAGAGGTCCATATATTCATTTACACATAAACAAAGCCGGTGAAATTTTACGACTAAAATTTCACCGGCTTTTTCATATCAAAGGAGGGTTTTGTCCCAGCCTCGTTTATTCTAAACGTCCATTAAGGAACCTTCGTCTTTATCAATATTTTCTATATGTTTTTCTCCCCAAGCACATAACATATCAAGAGCAGGCTTCAGGGACCAGCCATATTCGGTCAGTTCATATTCTACTTTCGGCGGAACCTGGTTATAGATGACTCTATTTACAACGCCGTCTTGCTCCAGCTCCCTTAGTTGTTGGGTTAACATTTTCTGTGTAATATTGGGCATTAAGCGTTTTAATTCACTCGTGCGATACTTGCTCTTGATTAAGTGGCATAGTATGACAACCTTCCATTTGCCTCCTATCACTTCCAAAGCTGCTTCTACTGGAATATTATATTTTTTCATTCCTTTAACCTCCAGAATCCTGTATTTTATTAAGCTACAATACGGCAGCGATCTACTCAAAGTATATTTTTGAATATAACATATCTCTCTCGCCATTCCTAAAATACAGATTTTTCAATGTCAGAAAGCAATGACTAAAAAAAATCGAAGCTTAGGGTACTTTAGAGTGCCTATACCACTTGAAAGTGCGTACTTTTCAAAGATGATTAATAGGCTCATAATCAAGCGTATTCCCGTTTCATTGTACAGACGAAAACGTGTCTTGCAATGAAAGAATGTAATAGGTACTTTAAGGTGCCTATAGGACTTTGAAGTAACTACGATACTTTAAAGTGCGTTATTCCATTTATTCAATATACATTTCATAATGATCTGTACAAGGGATTGCGGTTGGCGCCAACTGTACCTGAAACTAAACCTATTTTCATCTAAGGAGGATTTTCTAAATGAGTTCCCATGCAACAACCATAGATCACTCAACATCAAAAGGAGGCACGCCGGCCTTATTGGCACTTGCAATCAGTGCTTTTGGAATTGGGACGACAGAGTTTGTTCCAGTCGGATTATTATCGTCGATTGCAGATGATCTATCGATTTCAATTACACTTGCCGGTTTATTAATATCCGGATACGCCATCGGGGTTGCCATTGGTGCACCGGTATTAACAGCACTAACGAGTAAGATGAGCAGGAAATCTTTGCTTATGTCTTTAATGATCATTTTTATCGTCGGTAACTCGGTTGCAGCCCTCTCATCCAGTTTTGGTTTATTACTGGCAGCACGCTTTATTACAGCCTTTTCACATGGTATTTTCTTTTCCATCGGGTCAACGATCGCGGCGGATTTAGTACCTGTTCATAAACGGGCCAGTGCCATTGCATTTATGTTCACTGGTTTAACTGTAGCCACCGTAACTGGAGTCCCACTAGGAACATTTATAGGACAAGCATTTGGATGGAGAGCGACATTCTGGGGAGTGGCATTACTGGGGGTTATTGGCATTATCGCCAGTGCCATTCTTGTTCCAAAAAACCTGAAAGAAGCACCGCCAGCGAAATTTAGTGAACAACTTAAGATCTTAAGAAACGGCAAATTATTATTGGCCTTTGCGATCACAGCACTTGGGTACGGTGGAACATTTGTTGCGTTCACCTATTTAACACCACTGCTGGAAGATGTCACGGGCTTTAGTTCAAAATGGGTCAGTATCATTCTTCTTGTCTATGGGATTGCGGTAGCGATCGGAAATGTAATTGGAGGGAAAGCGTCGGATAAGAATCCTCTAAAGGCTTTATTCTGGATGTTCCTGCTTCAATCCATCATTTTGGTTGCTTTGACATTCGCGGCACCATTCAAGGTTGCAGGGGTGATCGCCATTTTCTTAATGGGATTATTCGCCTTCATGAATGTGCCGGGATTACAAATTTTAGTTGTGAACTTAGCTGAAAAATATGTACCCTCGGCAGTAAATGTTGCATCAGCACTGAACATTGCTGCATTTAATGTAGGGATTGCGATCGGTTCCTTTTTAGGAGGAATGATCGTAGATGGAATTGGTATCATTCATACGCCTTGGATTGGCGCCTTTATGGTACTCGGAGCAGTATTATTAACAGCTTGGTTACGTGGGTTAGAGCGCGAAACATCTTAAGGAGAAACGAGAGAAGCCATGGGGACAGTCCCCGTGGCTTTCTGATAGGCATGGTAGAGGGGAAAAATAACCGCTAGAACAGAAAAAGAGATCACTTATCATCATGAAGTGATCTCTTTTCTATCATGCCGGACAGCACCTTAATTTGAATATGTGATAATACGTTCAATCTTATCAATTGCCACGGAATAAACAGCCTGGGGATTGTTCAAATCAATACCTGAAACGACGCCATTCTCAACTTTTTTCACAACAAGGTTTTGAATGTCTCCACTTCCAAGAAGCAGTGCGACTGCTTGGTTGATTTGACATTTTAAAATTTTGGCGAGTCCATCACCACAATGATGCATATACAACACTCCTTTTCAAAAATATTAAACGGTCTCTATTAATATATTTGAGTTGATAGAATTTGCTTGTACATTTACCTTGCTTCTGGAAATAAAGAGTCTCTTAAATTTAGGCTGTTTTCGTAAACATTGTGGCTTTTAAATAAGCGAGGTGCGGTTGATTTCCGCTCCAGATGCTCGCTTTCCGCGGGGATGGCGGTGAGCCTCCTCGGACTTTGTCCTGCGGGGTCTCACCTGTCCATCAGTTCCCGCAGGAGTCGAGCATCTTCCGCTCCAATCAACCATCGAAGGTAAAAACCAAAAGTCACTGAATTAACTACTTATTCATCTTCTGAATAATAGTGATTAACGTTATTCAAGTACATTGCAGTTGATTCATTACTATGGCAATTTTTTTATTCTACAGTCTCAAATTACCGAAGATGCTCACTTTTAGCAACAATCTAAGCGAAAACAGCCTAACTTTTAGAAGTAAACTATTGCAAACGATTACAACAATATGTTACCTTATCTGTAACCGGTTACACAATAACCAACAAACGAACAGGAAGTGACACATGTGGTAACGATAAAGGATGTGGCGAGTGAAGCGGGGGTGTCGGTGGCGACGGTCTCCCGGGTGCTGAATGATAACGGCTATGTAGGGGCCGAGACGAGAAAGAAAGTGATGACGGCGATCGAGAAGCTGAATTACAGCCCGAATGAGGTGGCACGCTCTCTCTTTAAACGGGAGTCGAGACTGATCGGACTGCTGCTTCCCGATATCACGAATCCTTACTTCCCGCAGCTGGCGAGAGGGGTGGAGGATGAAGTGAGTGAGGCAGGGTTCAGGCTTCTTCTTGGAAACAGCGACGAGAACATTCAGAAGGAGCTGGATTATATCCAGACCTTCGTTCAGAACAATGTGGTGGGCATGATCTCTGCGACGAATCATGTGGCACATGATCAGCTATACAGCGAGCTGAATCTCCCGCTCGTGCTCCTTGACCGGACGACGGACAACTATCCGGCTGTCTATGCCGACGGGCGCAAAGGGGGGCGGCTTGCTGCCGAGACGCTCGTAGGTAAAGGGTCGAAGCGGATCACGGTCATGAAGGGGCCGGCTCACATCAAGCCTGCACAGGATCGGTTCCGTGGCGCCGTCGAGTATTTAAGCGGGGCCGATGTGGATTTCACGGTGATGTCGACGACGTCCTTCTCCTTTGAAGACGCGAAGGGATGGGCGGAGGAGCTGTTTGCCACTTATCCAGATACGGACGGGATCATCGCGAGCAATGACATCGTCGGGATTGCGATTCTCCATGAGGCGCTCCGCCTTGGGAAGAGAATCCCTGAAGACGTGCAGATCATCGGCTACGATGACATCCCACAGAGCAGCCTGTCGTATCCGGCGCTCTCAACGATCCGCCAGCCCGCATACGAAATGGGCAGGCAGGCCGCGGCACTTCTGATTAAACTGATAAAAAAAGAAAAAGATATCGATTCATCCGTTCAGCTTCCAGTGGAACTGATCGAGCGGAACACAACAAGAAAGGGATGAGGAACAATGAAGAAAGCGAAGATTGCCGTGATTGGCAGTTCATCGATGGATCTCGTGGTCACATCAGCAAAACGTCCCGGCGCAGGAGAAACCGTACTCGGCGACAGCTTTGACACGGTCCCAGGCGGGAAAGGGGCCAACCAGGCCGTTGCAGCAGCGCGGCTTGGGGCTGACGTGTACATGATCGGCTGTGTCGGGGACGACCCGTACGGCGTGGAGATTCTAGAAAATTTTAAAAGGAACGGTGTACATACAACGTATGTGGAACCGGTTACAGGTCAAAAATCGGGCACGGCCCATATCATCCTCGCTGAAGGGGACAACAGCATCGTCGTCGTAAAAGGGGCGAATGATCTGGTGACACCTGAATACGTAGAGAAAACAGCCGACTTCCTTAAAACATGCGACCTGATCATGATTCAGCAGGAAATCCCGGAGGAAACGGTTGAGTACGTAGCAAATCTGTGTCTCGACATCGAAGTGCCATTGCTGCTGAACCCGGCTCCAGCCCGAAAGATTTCACAGGCAGTCATCGATGGTGCGAGCTACCTGACACCGAATGAACATGAAGCGGATGTGCTTTTCAACGGAGCGAAGCCGTCAGAAGCGCTGGAGAAATACCCTGAAAAAGTCATCATCACAGAAGGTGCCGCGGGCGTCCGCTACCATAGCGGGACAGAGGAAATCCTCGTTCCTTCCTTCAAGGTAGAAGTCGTCGACACGACTGGGGCCGGGGACACGTTCAATGCCGCATTCGGAACGGCTATCGCCGAAGGTCAAACGATAGAAGAAAGCCTCAAGTTCGCAAACCGGGCCGCATCCCTTTCCGTGACAGGATTCGGGGCACAGGGCGGCATGCCGACAAGAGACGAAGTGGAAAGGAAGCTGGCAGAATGAAACGACATGGCATCTTGAACAGTCACATTGCAAAAATACTAGCCGATCTCGGACACACAGATACAATCGTCGTGGCCGATGCCGGTCTCCCGATTCCGTCAGACGCCGTGAAAATCGACCTGGCATTGAAGCAGGGTGACCCGTCTTTCCTGGACGTGGTTAAACTGTTAAAAGAAGAAATGGTCGTCGAAAGTGTGACGCTTGCACATGAAGCAGAAACCAATGCAGGGGTTCATGAACAGATGACATCATGGTTTGACCGAATCCAATATGTATCCCATGAAGATTTCAAGAAAGAAACCCATAAAGCGAAGGCCGTGATCCGCACCGGTGAAGTGACACCGTATGCGAACTGTATCCTTCACGCGGGTGTTATTTTTTAACAAAAAGGGGTGAGTTGCATGCAGATCAGCATGAAGAATATCCATAAAGCATTTGGAACGAATTCTGTCCTCGAAGGCGTGGACATCGAGATCGGGGAAGGTGAAGTCCATGCCCTGATGGGGGAAAACGGCGCCGGAAAGTCGACGCTGATGAACATCCTGACCGGCCTTCACAAGAAGGATCAAGGAACGATCACCATCGACGGGAAGGACATGACGTTCGATAATCCGAAACAGGCCGAGGAATACGGCGTTGCCTTCATCCATCAGGAGCTGAACGTCTGGCCGGAGATGACGGTCCTTGAGAATCTTTTCATCAATAAGGAACCGGTTACACAATTCGGTCTCATCAATACGAGAAAAATGAAAGCGGTTGCGAATGAGCAGTTCCAAAAGCTGAACATTTCCATCCCTCTCACCAAAGAAGCGGGACAGTGCTCAGTCGGCCAGCAGCAGATGATCGAAATCGCCAAAGCCCTCATGACGGATGCAAAAGTCATCATCATGGACGAGCCGACGGCGGCATTGACGGACCGGGAAATTCAGACGCTCTTCACCGTCATCCGTTCCCTGAAGAAAGCCGGCGTGTCGATCGTCTACATCTCCCACCGGATGGAAGAGATCTTCACGATTTGTGACACGATCACGGTCATGCGGGACGGGCGCACAGTGGATACGACGCCGATCCCCGAGACGAACTTCGATGACGTCGTGAAGAAAATGGTCGGACGTGAATTAACCGACCGCTTCCCGGCACGAAACCCGAAGCCAGGCGAAACGATGCTCGAAGTACGGAACCTGACGAAAAAGGGACTCTTTGAAAACGTAAGCTTCGAAGTCCGTTCAGGAGAAATCGTCGGCATGTCAGGATTGATGGGGGCAGGCCGAACGGAAATCATGCGCACTATCTTCGGACTCGACGGCCGGTATGAAGGGGAGATCCTCGTGAACGGGAATCCGGTCACCATCAAAACACCTGATCAGGCAGTGAAGCTCGGTCTCGGTTTCATCACTGAGGACCGGAAAGACGAAGGACTCGTCCTCGACTTTTCCCTGAAGGACAATATCGCCCTGCCAAGCCTGTACAGCTTCACAAAGAAAGGCTTGATCAACGATAAAAGCGAAGTGGACTTTGTGGAGATGCTCATCAAGCGGCTGACGATCAAGACTGAATCAGCCAGGACCCACGCACGGAATCTGTCAGGTGGGAATCAGCAGAAAGTCGTCATCGCCAAATGGATCGGCATCGGACCGAAAGTGCTCATCCTCGATGAACCAACCCGGGGAGTCGATGTCGGAGCGAAACGGGAAATCTATCAGCTGATGAACGAGCTCACCGACCGGGGCGTCGCGATCGTGATGGTATCGTCCGAGCTGCCGGAAGTGCTCGGGATGAGCGACCGCATCCTCGTCGTCCATGAAGGGACCATCGCAGGAGAGCTTACGAAGGAAGAAGCCACACAGGAAAAAATCATGACATTGGCGACAGGAGGTCTCGCACATGAATAACGCACTCAAAACGAATCACGTCGGCAATCTGATGCAAAAGCTCGGTCCGCTACTCGGACTGTTTGTACTGGTTGCGACCGTATCCATCATCAACCCTAGTTTTCTAGAACCCTTGAACTTATTGAATCTACTACGACAGGTCGCGATCAACGCCCTGATTGCCTACGGGATGACCTTCGTCATTCTGACAGGTGGAATCGACTTATCCGTCGGCTCGATCCTCGCCCTATCCAGTGCCCTCATGGCAGGGATGATGGTATCAGGCATCGACCCGATTCTTGCCATCCTGATCGGCTGTATCCTCGGTGCCGTGATGGGAATGGTCAACGGACTACTGATCACAAAAGGAAAAATGGCACCATTTATCGCGACACTCGCAACGATGACCATGTTCCGTGGCTT
Organism: Bacillus sp. KH172YL63; assembly: GCF_011398925.1. Classification (NCBI taxonomy): domain Bacteria; kingdom Bacillati; phylum Bacillota; class Bacilli; order Caryophanales; family Bacillaceae; genus Bacillus; species Bacillus sp. KH172YL63. The sequence continues at coordinate 3,241,517 of NZ_AP022842.1, read as the reverse complement.
GACGCTCGTCTACACAGACGGTAACCCGATCACAGGACTCGGCGACAGCTATGCATTCCAACTGTTCGGAAGAGGATACTTCCTTGGCATCCCTGTTCCCGCCGTCACGATGATCCTGACGTTCGCGATCCTGTGGGTAATCCTGCACAAAACGCCGTTCGGCCGCAAAACGTATGCCATCGGGGGAAATGAAAAAGCAGCCCTGATCTCAGGGATCAAAGTACCGCGCATCAAAGTGATGATCTACTCACTGGCAGGTCTACTCGCAGCACTCGCAGGCGCGATCCTCACATCACGCCTGAATTCAGCCCAGCCGACAGCCGGTACATCCTATGAACTCGATGCCATCGCAGCCGTCGTCCTCGGCGGGACAAGCCTGTCAGGCGGACGTGGACTGATCGTCGGCACATTGATCGGCGCACTGATCATCGGAACACTAAACAACGGTCTGAACCTGCTCGGCGTCTCATCCTTCTTCCAAATGGTCGTCAAGGGTGTCGTCATCATCATCGCAGTGCTCATCGACCGAAAGAAAGCAGCGTAGGAGGGATACGATGAAAAAAGCATGGCTACTACTGATCAGTTTCTCAATCCTATTCCTGGGCGCCTGCTCCCTGCAGCCGCCGGAATGGGCAAAGCCAAACACAAGCACCAACCCTGAAGACATCAAAATCGGACTATCCGTTTCAACCCTAAATAACCCCTTCTTCGTCTCCATGAAAAACGGCGTAAAAGACGAAGCCAAAAAACAAGGCATGGAAGTCGTCGTCGTCGATGCCCAGAACGACGCAGCCAAGCAGATCAATGACGTAGAAGACCTCATCCAACAGGGTGTCAACGTCTTACTCATCAACCCGACGGACTCAGCGGCTATCTCAACAGCCGTTCAATCCGCCAACAGCCTGGGCATCCCGGTCGTCACCCTTGACCGCTCAGCGGAAAAAGGAGATGTCGCCACACTCGTCAGCTCCGATAACGAAAAGGGCGGAGAAATGGCAGGGGAGTACCTCGTCGAACAGCTTGGTGAAGGAGCCAAAGTTGCAGAACTTGAAGGTGTTCCAGGAGCATCCGCCACCCGTGAGCGTGGAGCCGGATTCCACAACATCGCGGACGAAAAGCTGGATGTCGTGGCCAAGCAGACTGCTAACTTTGATCGTACTGAAGGATTAAATACGATGGAAAACCTGATTCAGGGGAATCCAGATATCAAAGCAGTATTCGCCCATAACGATGAAATGGCACTCGGCGCACTGCAGGCGATTCAGAGCTCCGGTCGTGACGTGTTAGTCGTTGGATTTGATGGAAATGAAGATGCGATGACCAGCATCCGGAATGGCAATCTGTCTGCGACTGTTGCGCAGCAGCCTGAGAAGATCGGTTCGTTGGCCGTGCAGGCTGGGGCTGATGTGTTGTCGGGTAAGAAGGTGGAGGAGAATATTCCGGTGCCGTTGAAGCTCGTAACTGAGGAAAATATAGAAGACTCTGAAGAATAAATTGTGGTGGGAAACCTCATTCGTGCAATTGTACGGATGAGGTTTTTTTAATTGGTGATAAAAGTAGTGGAGAAAAGAATTGAGCTTTTCATGTGTTTGCCCTAAATGAGTTGCGGGTATGAACCTGTTTAACAAATGATTCATACAAAAGTAATAATTATCTTTAAGATAACAAACCTGCTCTTCATTTTCTCCTCCACTTCTAGCATTTAGCCTTCCTCTACTTTATAACAACATATTTTTAAAAAAAATTAATCTAATGGGTATCCTTTCCCAGCCAATCTCACTATATAAGGGTTGAATACATATTGAATCAGGAGTGATCAAATGGAAAGATGGAGAAATTTAAACCAATGGGTGTTCGACTTGGATACATTTTATCACCTGGAGGGCCTTCACCTGTATGTGTGGATTCTGTTGAATGTCATGTATAAGGGCGGAGTTCAGTTAGGGTGTGTGGTGTTGTTCGGTGAAAGGCAGTATATTCAGTCGGTTGGGAAGATTCGAGAGGACCTGTTTTTTAAAGTGAGAATGAGGCCTTTTTGTAAGAGGTGGGAGTCGGAGAAGTATGAGTATGGGGGAGTCTATACGTTAAAGCCGATGAATGATTTAGCTTGTGGGGATAATTTCTATTGAATCGGTATGTCTGTAAAAAAGAGTTATGATGATTCTGGGATTGATCAGTTTGATAATAAAGCTGATTCCGGATTATCTTCGTGCGGCGAAAAGCATGTGAATCGGGTGTAGAAATAACCTGCAAACAGACTTAAGAACTTAGAGAAAGAATAGATATTAGAGAACACCACCAACATAGCGACGCTAAGGATGTAGATAGGGTGGAGATGGTGAGTGGACATTTTGCTGGCACTGAATCCTGGTGTCTTAGCCTTGGAACGGAGAGGCGATAATGAATGCACGAGGGGACAGCCCCCCAAGGATTTATTACATTATGTGGTAAAGTAAACTTGAAGATTATGAAATTTTGTTCTCCAACTAACGGACAGGTTAATTGAAGAAGAACAATACGTATTAAAACAATGTTGCCTACATTCAACCTCTTAGAAGAAGGGACGGTGTAAATGTTTTGAAAGATAAAAGGTTAGAAAAGAAGAACGCTGAGTTAGTGAAAAAGAAATTAAGTGAATTATTATCGGTATATGGATTTATTAAAACTAAGCCTACTTTTTTTACCAGACTGTTTGAAGATAGAATTGAATTTATACATTTACATAAATTCTCATATGGTCCTGCATTTAGAGTTCATACTGGGATACGCTTTCTAAAAGATAATCAAGAATTTATAGAATTAAATGGAATCGAAGCAAGTGGTCATAAAAATGAATATCCGATAAATTATGACTTCAGTTACCACAAGGATGATGCTTCGATTAATAGATGTGCAAATCAAATCTTGTTATTTGTAGAGAATGAGTCTCTTCCTTGGTTAGAAAACTGGCGTGAAGGTGATGAGTTTTACAATCGACAAGATAGCCCATTTAGGTTATCCAAAGATGGATTAAACAAAGAAGATTCAGAGACTCTGAGTAAAAAACTTTTAGGGATTAAAGATTAGCATCTCTTATTCAATAAACGGGGGCGGTGCTTAAAGAGGGATTAATGCTTTTGCTGAAGATCGATCGGGTAGATGATCTTCAGCGTTTTTTCTTTGTTCCGTTTAAGGGATTTTAACAGAATAAGAAAAGACCTTTATTATTGTATAATATGGAATTAAATGTAATTATGGTATGGTTAATTCAGAAGCTTTTTTTAATGGATATTTATTGGAGATGGGAGTGAGTAGAGACATGCCAGTTTATAATAGTATCGGGAAGACATATAACACTACTAGAAAGGCTGATCATCGAATTACAAATATATTGGTTAGAGAGCTTAAAATAAAACCTTCTGCAACTATATTAGATATAGGTGCAGGAACAGGAAACTATAGCTACGAATTAGCTGAAATGGGGTACCACGTCATTGCTTTGGAGCCTTCTAAAGTAATGAGAGCTCAAGCTAAACACCATAGGAATATTCTATGGAAAGAAGGTATTGCAGAGCAAATACCATTAGAAGACAACTCGGTGGATGGGGTTATTTGCACCCTAGCCTCACATCATTTTCGTGACTTGGCACTTTGTTTTAGAGAGATGAAAAGAGTATTAAAAGAAAATGGGAAAATCACACTTTTCACTCTTGATCCCAGGTTATGTGACGCGAATTGTTGGCTATTGGATTATTTCGGATCAATATTAGAAGATGCGTATAATATTCATCCACCTCTAAAAAATCTTTCACAATTACTTGAGGAACAGGTAGGACGAACTCCAAAAATCATTCCATATCCATTACCCCATAATTTGATGGATCAATTTTTTTTCGCTGGATGGAGAAAACCTGAAATCTATCTAAATAGTGAATTTCAAAAAGGTACTTCTCCACTCGCTAAAGAGAATAACAAGGAAGTGATTGAATGCCTTGAAAGATTAAGTTTTGATTTAGAGAATGGAAATTGGAATGAAAAATATAATCATATTTTAGATTTAGATAAATATAATTGTGGTCACTTTTTCTTAGTTGTCTAAGGGGGGAATGGCCATCTTCCACGCCAATATTAACATTAATATCAATTCATTCGAATGAAACGATGGAATATCCGTTTTTTGAGAACCCAATGAATTGGAAGAATAACAAATTCAAACTCAAAATATTTTACTTATGAGGGAAATGAATGTGGATTTATTAAGGACTAAGTCATTGGTTAGTTCATAACAGACAACTTTAATGAAAGCTTATTACTTTCAAAAAAGCCAAGTTATCACTTACTTTTTATGGTATTGTAAAATTATAAATATTCCAACAAAGGAGAGTATGAATTGATTTTACATACAGAAACATTTGGCGAAGGAGAACCCATTGTATTTCTTCATACCGGTTTACAAAGTGGTTTAACGGATTTTGAATACCAGAGAGATCATTTCAAGAAGGATTTTAAAGTACTTGTTCCAGATCTAAGAGGTCACGGGAAATCCAGTGAGAACGATTTTTCTAATTACTTTGAGGATTGTGCTTCTGATTTAGCCGAGACCTTAAATGATTTTGACCTTAAAAAGGTACACATTGTTGGTTGTTCATTAGGGGCTTTGGTTGGTTTGAAATTTGCTAAGATGTTCCCGGAGAAGACTTTAACGCTCACGTTATCTGGTGTTATTTCCGAAAAGCCTGGTAATTGGGATGAAATGAATAACTTACAGGCAGAACAACTCAGAGCGTTCCTGAAAGATGAACAAGCAGTACAATATTTTGATCATTTGCATTCATCTGATTGGAGGCAGTTTATCTCTATGGGTGAGGACGCAGATTGGTATCCATTTCATGAAACGACGGATATAAGGGATCTATCCGCCCCTACACTTTTAATGGTCGGAGAAGGAAATGAATATGAAACAGCCGGCGCTCAAATTTATCCTAAAATGAATAAACGGGTACACGTCTCGGTTATTCCGTTCGCTTCTCACCTGGTACATGCTGAACAGCCAGAGATTTATACAAAAATACTAGAACAGTTTATATTGAAAAATCTTGAAACGACGAAAATATAACGAAATCCAAGAGCAGCCGTTCCCAGTTGGAATGGTTGTTTTTTTATTTTACACATGAATATCTGAAGGGCAAATTTATAGTCTAATCATCTCGGCAGGCCATGATGATTGCCGTAGGACTCGTGTTCTTAACGCTCACCATCACATACGGAGGAATCATTACCCCATCTGTGATCCTGTCATCATTGATCTTTGTCCCAATCGGCTCTCTGGGCGCGCTCCTGATCACAGGAGAAACCCTATCCATGAGCGGCATGATCGGGATGCTGATGCTCATCGGAATCGTCGTCACCAATGCAGTAGTCATGGTGGACCGGGTAGAAGCCAATCTCATCAGCGGAATGACCTTAGAGCCTGCAGTGGTCGAAGCCTGTACCACACGCTGCCGTCCCATCCTCATGACGGCACTCGCTACCATCCTGGCACTCGTCCCACTGGCGTTGTCCACATCCTCGTCAGGTGTGATATCGAAAGGGCTCGCCATCACCGTCATTGGCGGACTGACCACCAGCACACTGCTCACCCTTGTCTTCATACCCGTTCTGTACAGTGCAGTGGGAAAATGGAGAAGGTTGTCATAAACATGAGGTAGATACAAAGCTAAATAAAGTGGAGATGTTGGCAAAATTAAATACATCTCCCGATTTCTTTCATCATATATGTATTAACGAACAGGCAGGATAAGCATTCTGCCTGTTTCTATAGGGGAGGGATTGTATTGAAAAAGTGGATCGTCAGCGCTGCCGTCATGGTGGCTTTATTGAGTAGCATGTATATGACAAAGCCTACAGAGGATATGTATGCTGAGTGGCTGTTAGAGGTGATGAGTGAAAGGATGGGGGTTAACCAGCCTTTAGAGAATAGAATGTTGAAGGGGTTAGGGAAGAAGATGATTAAAAGTCATTCAGAGTATCGGGATTATGTGTTTTTTAGTGTTCATAGGACGGAGTTTATGGGGAGGGATATGAGGTTTGTTGGGGTGTTGGGGGTTTTTGTGCCGGTTTTGGAGAGGTAGAGGGGTAAGAATGAAAGTTATAGCGTTCAGTCCCAATTCCTTGACGCATCGACCGAAAGAAAGCAACGTAGCAGCATAGTTACTACTAAAATCAATGGCTGTTAAGGATCACCTATCATTCGCTTGGAATGTGCGGTTTTCCAGATTAATTCAAAAAGAGTCAAATTGGATCCGTCCACATTTAATCGGGGATTTTGACGAGAAAAACGAAAAAACTATGAGCTGTACCAATCATCAAGATTTGAACAAAATTTCATTTTACCTTGCAATAAAATAGGTTGTCAACACTAAAGTTGTATTTTTATCAAAAAAATGTTATAATTATTTCCTGGTGATTTTTTATATAGAACGTTTAGTTATATATCTTATTTATTCCGAAGGGAAATTCAAACAGTTTTGTGAGCTTTTCAGGCAATAGTACCCGAGTGATTATACAAGGAGGACTAATATATTGAATTTAATCAATAAGAAAGTTACACATGAGCGGTTTGGTATGGGAAGTATCGTTAAACATAATGATACGGTAGTTGAAATACATTTCGCCTCGGAAAATAAAAAATTTGTTTACCCGGATGTATTTGGACAGCACTTGAAACTACATGATAAAAATGCTGCCAATTCACTTGAAAAAATTTTACACGAGCAGGAAATGGAACGCAAAGAGGAAGAAATGCAGAAGGAAGAGGAAAAGGCACGCCAAAGAAAAAACCAGGAGCTTCGAGTGGGTCATGAAAAACTTATGAAAAATCATAAACTACATCCCGAATCGCAGATGGTTTACAAGTGCGATCCAGAAGAACAGAGCAGCTCCTTTTCAGATTGGACGGTTTCCTCTGGTGAAATAAAAAGTGGTAAAAATAAGGGTAAACCAAACAAGCCCAGTCGCTTACACCAAAACAGTGCGGTCCTGCTGACAGCACTCGATCCCGGCAGTCCTGAAAAAGACAGACGTATTTTAGGTGTCTATATGGTGAAGGATCATTTCATCGGTAAACTTTGTGAAGATGGAAATATTCCGGCCCATTCCCATTACAGACTCCAACTGACAGACGAGGAATCGAAACAGATGCCTTTCTGGAAGTACTATGTCAATGAGAAATCCCCTCAGCAAACCACTTGGAATACAGGTAAGTATCGTTATTTTGATAATTCCTGGATGGCTCAGATTCTGCGCGACATCGTTTCATTGAAAAGTGACACGGAAGAACAAGAGTTGGCACAACAATTTCTGGACCACTTCTCTAAGATGAATCAAATAGTAGAGCAGGAGTTAAAAGAGCCAAATGGAGCGTTATTGCGTGCATAGATAAGAAAAGCGGGGGAACTGGCACATATAAGGTGAGAGAGTGTGTTAGGTTCACTGCGAATAGTGTTAAAAAGGGACAAGGCGGCGGCCTTGTCCTTTTTAGTGGTTTTTGGGCACCTTGATATTGGTATCAGACCCTAGGTACGGTGAAGCGTTAATGAGCTGGGGGATGGACCCATTCTTTGTAATTGCAAAAGTGAATAGAAAAACAGAAACAGATAACGGTCAGTTATCTTTAGTTTGAAAGTGGGTTTTTCCAGAGTAATGCATAAAGTCAAATTGAATCCGTCCTCATTAACCCCCGCTTTATCCACATCCTCATCAGGTGTGATATCAAAAGGGCTCGCCATCACAGTCATTGGCGGACTTGCCACCAGCACCCTGCTCACCCTTGTCTTCATACCCGTTCTGTACAGTGCAGTAGGGAAATGGAGAAGGTTGTCATAAACATGAATTAGATACAAAGCTAAATTAAATGGGGATGTTGGCAAGATAAATACATCTCCCGATTTCTTTCATCATATATGTATTAACGAACAGGCAGGATAAGCATTCTGCCTGTTTCTATAGGGGAGGGATTGTGTTGAAAAAGTGGATCGTCAGCGCTGCCGTCACGGTGGCTTTATTGAGTAGCATGTACATGACAAAGCCTACAGAGGATATGTATGCTGAGTGGCTGTTAGGTGTGATGGGTGAAAGGATGGGAATCAATCAGCCTTTAGAGAATAAAACGTTGAAGGGATTAGGGGAGAGGATGATTAAAAGTCATTCAGAGTATCGGGATTATGTGTTTTTTAGTGTTCATAGGACGGAGTTTATGGGGAGGGATATGAGGTTTGTAGGGGTGTTGGGGGTTTTTGTGCCGGTTGGGTAGTGAGGGGTCAAACCCTTTGTGGAGTAAAGAAATAATATTTGAGATTGACCCTGTTTCCTATTGATGATTATTTAATTTTGGTCTGAATATATTTTTGGATAAATTACTATTTTTTCCATATTCGTTCTAATTATTATTTCTTAAATCTACTCCAAAATTTGATATTAGTATTTGAAATAATATTGTTATACTCATAAGAAAGCAACTTTAACTTAGTTGTTGACGAAGACGGAAAGACAGGCATGTAAGTCGTCTTCGATGGCCGGAACGCCACCTAACATATCACTGACGTTGAAGACCTCATCCAGAAGGGTGAGACGGCCTGTTGATCAACGTGGCAGACCCAGTGGCCATCTCTAAAGCCGTTCAATCAGTCATCAGCTTGGGCGTTTGGGTGCCAGTCGTCCCTCTTAATCGCTCAGCGGCAAAAGGTGACCTCGCCACACTCGGCAGCCCTGACAGAGAAAAAGGCGGCGAATACCTCGTGGAGAAGTGTGGTGAAGGAGAAATACTTGAAGGTGTCACTGAAGCATTCGCCAATCATGAGAGAGCATCTGGTCCCACAATATAGTAGATGAAAAGCTTAATGTCGTGGCATAGCAGCGTGCGAATTTCGACAGTGTTGGAGGATTGAATCCAATTAAGAACATGGTTTAAGGTAGAAGCTTTGTTTGCTGTTAAGGATGAAATGGTGTTGAAAGCACTGCAGGCGATTTGGAGTTTGGTTCATTATGTGTTGTCAGGGAAAAGTTGTGAAGAAAATTCCGGTGACGTTGATGTTGATGGTGGAGGATAATATTGGAGAATTTTCAGGTTAATTGTGATGGGTGCTCTTTCGTGTGGTGGCGCGGGAAAGGTCTGGAACTTTATCAATTTGAATGATAAATTAATATGATTTACATAAAAATAGGAAAAAATGGTATAATGATATTAATCATTCTTTTTAACAGGCTCCGCCGCCTGAACAGACGGCACATGATTTGTGCTCAACTGAGCATCCCTCAACAATAAAAGATAAAGGGGTGGTCGTTATGAAACAACTGTTTACAAGCCTTAGAGGACTTCAAGTCGTTTTGCAAGCAATTACTTTTTGTGCGAGTTTTCTAATCTTTAGTAATGACATCGTTGAGGGGTCTGTTAAAAAGAATGAATAAGTAAAAAGGATCGTATAGGAACGATCTTTTTTACTTTTGTCTTAGAATGACAAAATTTAATACTCCTGATGTAAGGAGATTATTTAATGGTTAAGGTGAATACCAAGAAACTGGGTTTTAGTACATAGTAGACTTTTTTGACCTTTCTAAGGAGAAGGATAAAGGCTTGGAACGTATAAGGCCGAAGAGAATAGGAACTGCCTTCAATAATGTCCTTACATAAGGTCTAAATACGATAGAATTTGTATTAAAATATTCAGAGAGTCAAGCTATATTTACAAGAAACGATGAAGTGGCATTCGAAGGAATATAGGCATTAAGTGTTCTAAATGAGACGGAAATGCTAATTATTAGTTTTAGCTTATTGGGGAGAATATATGAGTATTCAAAAACACCTTTTAAAAATATTTAAATGGATTCTTATAAAATTAAAGTTAATATTAATTTGGATTAAGTCAAATAAAGATTTAATGGTATCACTCACTTCACTGACATTAAGTATAGTAACAATTTTTATTATGAAATCAACTAATGAAATAATGGTTACTACAAATAAAATTATGGAAACACAAATTGAAGTAGAAAAAGCAGACAAGCTACCAATTATTAATTTTGAGGGATCTTACAAGGAGGATCGAAGTGGTTTTGCATATGGAGAAATAATAACCATTCACAATGAGGGTGGTATTTTAAAAGATTTTTTTTCAGAAGAAATTACATCTATAGAAATACAAGTATTAGATTATAGTAAAAATAAGGAACAAATAATCATTGAAATCCCAGTGAATGACTATTATGACTCAGCATTTGCTACGGGCTCTTTACAAAAGAAGATAATTACATATGATAATCTTACATCTGAGAATGGGAACAATAAAAGACGGTTTGAAGTTATTAATAACTTTTTAGAAAAAGCAGAAACTTACTCTGAACTAAGGAGAAACGATTCAAATAGAGCTTTTAGTATAAGTGCTCCTATATTTAAAACTTATTTTTTTGTTTCCTACAAGGATATATATAATCAAAAACATGAAAATTATTATATTGTAGATCATTTTGGTGCGAAAATAATAGAAAAGTCAGTTGGGGAAGAAAAATTTTCTAGTGAACTAAATCAGTTCATTAATCTTAATGATATTAATGAGAATATGTTGCTAGAATTAATAGAAAAACGATTAGGTGTTTTGTAATTATTCGTTATAGGGTCAAAGTCCGTACAGTATGTTGACTTTTCTATTACTACATAATTCTATATATAAATTGTAGTTTCTAGTGCCGGTTTGGTGAGAGAGATCAGAATTAATGTCCTTGATATACATATTTTGTGAAAACTTGCATGAAAATTTTTGGGGTTTAAAGGATAAAGTAATAGGATGATGAATGTAATTGTATGAAAGGTACAATAGGGGTAATGCATTAGGGAAATGTATTAGGTATGAACATAATTCATTTGAAACTTGGAGCAGATACTTAGACTGAGTAATCAAAAGTCTCTTTATAAACAGGGAGTGCTAAATTATGGAGGAAAAAGTAACTATTACATCAATAAAATTCAAAAATTATAAAGCATTAAGAGAATATTCAATAAAAACGAATAACATGAACATCCTCGTGGGGCCAAATAATTGTGGGAAATCTACTATATTGAGTGCCTTTAGGATTTTAGGAATAGGAATTAAACAAGCTCTACATAAAAAAGCCTATTTAGTAGAAGGGCCAAACGGCAATCAGCTAGGACATGCACTAACTGTTGAATCAATTCCTGTATCTATAGATAATGTACACACCGATTATGAAGAAGTAGATTCAATTATTACATTTAGATTGTCAAATGGAAATAAGTTAATCTTATTTTTTCCTAGTAAAGGTGGGTGTAACTTCATTCCCGATGCTGGTGTAAAAGTTGGTTCACCAACAATATTTAAAAAACATTTTCCAATCAGATTAGAAATAATCCCTGTATTAGGGCCATTAGAACAACATGAAAAGATATTAACTGAGGAAACTATTAAACATGGTCTTGCCACTCATAGGGCTTCACGCCATTTCAGAAATTACTGGTTGAAAAATCCAGATGGTTTTGAAGAATTTTCAAATTTAGTAGCAGATACGTGGCCGGGGATGGAGATTGAGTTACCAAGAAGAAGTGATATGTTGTCCCAAGAGATTACAATGTTCTGTAGGGAGAATAGAATAACAAGAGAAATATTTTGGGCAGGTTTTGGATTCCAGATATGGTGTCAATTATTATCACATATCTATAGATGTAAAGAATCCACATTACTAATAGTAGATGAACCTGAAGTTTATTTGCATCCCGATGTTCAAAGACAACTTTTAAGTATACTTCGAGATGCTGGTCCCGACATCCTAATTGCGACCCACTCGACAGAAATTATGGGTGAAGCTGACCCGGCTGAAATATTATTAATTAATAAACAAAAAAAATCCGCCGAAAGATTAAAAGATATAGAGGGAGTACAGAATGCATTAAATGAGGTTGGTTCGATCCAAAATATTACTTTAACCCAACTTGCTAGAAACGGAAGAATTATTTTTGTTGAAGGAAACCATGATTTTAAATTAATTAGAAGATTTGCAAGAAGGTTAGGTTTAATTGAATTGGCCTCTGGAAATGATATCACTCCCCTTGAATCTGAAGGATTCTCATCGTGGAAGAAAATAAAAGAATTTTCTTGGGGATTTAAAACTACATTAAATAGTCATATTAACGTTGGTGCAATATTTGATAGAGATTATTATTGTCAAGAGGAACTATCAGAAATAAAATCCGAACTTGATACTGCATTAGTATTTACACATATTCATAAGAGAAAAGAAATTGAAAACTATTTACTTAATCCAATAGTATTGGATAGGGCATTGAAAAAGGCAATTAAAGATAGGGAAATTAGAACAGGAATTGTTATTGAAGAGCAAGAGTCAATTTATCATATATTGGACCGTATGTCATCTAAACTTTCTAGCTCCACCCAGGCACAATATATTGCAAAAAGAAATCAATATCTAACTAAAAAAACAAATAAAGACCCTGCAACAATTACCACTGAAACAATTAATAATTTCAATAATAAGTGGTCAGATCTTAATTCAAGAATGGAAATTGTACCAGGAAAAGAGTTACTCAAATTAATAAGGGAAGAGGTACAAAAGATTTATAGAGTAAGCCTTACTGATTTTAGAATAATTGATGAATTCAAAAGAGAGGAACTACCAAAAGATCTTGTTGATCTCCTAAAATCAATAGAAAATTTTAGAGTGATTTAAATAATTGAACGATTTTTTTTATAATAAAGAGACTTCTAAATTCTAATTTTTTCTATAGAGGTTGCTAAGTTAAACTTTGCACAAATTGAAGCGTTTCTTACTAGTAGAGAGCGAACCTACTATACTGGTTCACTCTCTATTTTTATCCAAATATCTTAACAGAATCTTGTCATTCCATTCCCCCTCGTGTTTTACTAAACACATAAACAACACAAGTAACAATAAAACAACTAAACCCCGGCGAAACCGAATCAGGAATTCCCAAATAAACCACCATCCCAATCACCAAAACAACCAAAGCCTCTCGATTAAAATTCGACTCCCCACAAGCCAGCCCCACAAGCGCACCCTCAGAAATCCTCCCCCTCCTAACAACCAAATAATCCGCCACCACAATCGCCGATATCGGTATAATCAAGATCCCCAAATAAGAAACATACGCCTGCGCATTATAAACCAGCTGCGGAAACGAACTTAAAACAATCCCGGCAGCACTAAACAACAGGGCACTCTGAATCCGCGATAGGGAAGGCAATGCATTCAGCAAACTATATCCCCCTGTATAAGCATTACTCAAATTAATAGAAATCATCGACACCATTGCACAAGCCGTGATCACCAACAGAAGCAGGCTGGAGTCGGTCAATTGCCCCGCTGCCACGAATGGGTTCAGATCCTTGAACAAACTTGCACTCAATCCTCCAAGGAGCGCGGTCATCATGAATCCGACAACGTTCCCTGCATATAACCCCCAGAATCCATGGCGGTCACTCTTACTGTACCGTGTGATGTCAGATGAAGCGCTCACGCCGGAGATGTATTGGACGAATACAAGGCTTGAGTAGAATAGGAACGTTCCAATCGAGAAGGGTTCCTGCCCTTGGTTTAGCGTCGCAAGCGCACCGGCTCCTTCAGTCAGGAACAGGTACAGAATGATTCCCTGGCCGATCACGAGGATCGGGATGAATAGTTTGGTCGCTTTTTTGACGGCTTCGAAGCCGATGAGGGCCAGGAGGGTCATGATGATGGCGAGTCCGATGGCGACCGGTATGAATGGTATGGTGTACGGTGTTACTTTTTCCACCATGGAGATGATGACGAAGGTTCCTCCGATGGTCTGCACACTGAACCAGTAGAGGGACGTCAGCGACCGGATGGGGGATGCGATGAGCATCGAGAGCCGGGTTCCGATGATGGTCCTGAGGACGTATTGGGCGGGCAGGCCGTAGCGGGAGCCCGGGAGTGAGAGGAATGAGACGAAGAGGAAGGCGATGCTTGCTCCGAGTACGGTGGCTGTGAAGGCTGCCTGGAAGGATAGTCCTCCTTCTAGGACGGCGAGTGCCGGGATGAGGAAGTTGCCTGCGTTGACGGAGAAGGCGAGCTGGATGATGAAGTATTCGATCCAGGTGGTGGTCTTTAATTGTGACGGGACTTTCTCTAATCCGAGTCGTTCGATGGCTGGCTGTTTCATGGGATGATTCTCCTTTGTTCCTACTTTGATGCACGGTTTCTATTTTATAGAATTTTTGCAAAAAAGCGAAGAAATAATCATTTTATTTTTTGTAGAAAAGTAGAGATATTTCCTTATGAATTTGTTAGAATGTAAGTGCTTACAGGGTGAGTATTTGCCCTTCGCTATTATATATGAATAATGGTATATTTATGAAGTAAATGCTCCAAGGAGCAATAGAGCAATTAGGAGGTTGGCTTAGTATGCGTATTGGTGTACCAACGGAAATTAAAAACAACGAAAATCGTGTGGCTATGACCCCGGCTGGTGTTGTGAATCTTGTTCAATTCGGACATGAGGTTTACATTGAGGCAGGAGCAGGAATGGGTTCAGGTTTCACAGACGAAGATTACAAAGCAGCAGGCGGACACATCGTCGATTCTGCAGCGGAAGCATGGTCCATGGACATGGTCATGAAGGTAAAAGAGCCACTTCCAAGTGAGTACTCTTATTTCCGCGAGGGGCTTATCTTATTTACATATTTACATCTTGCTCCAGAGCCTGAATTAACGAAAGCGTTGATCGACAACAAAGTGATCGGAATCGCGTACGAAACGGTTGAACTGAATCGTGCCCTTCCATTGCTGACGCCGATGAGTGAAGTAGCCGGACGTATGGCGACTCAAATCGGTGCCCAGTTCCTAGAGAAGATCCACGGTGGTAAAGGTGTCCTGCTTTCAGGTGTCCCTGGTGTTCGCCGCAGTAAAGTAACGATCATCGGTGGAGGAGTTGCCGGTACGAATGCCGCGAAAATGGCTGTCGGACTTGGTGCCAACGTAACGATCCTTGACCTTAACCCGGATCGCCTTCGTCAGCTTGATGATATCTTCGGCAGCGACGTAACAACGCTTATGTCCAACCCGCTAAATATCGAACAAGCTGTCAAAGAAGCAGACCTAGTCATCGGAGCTGTACTGATTCCAGGAGCGAAAGCACCTAAATTAGTAACAGAAGACATGATCAAAGCGATGACACCTGGTTCAGTTGTTGTCGATATCGCCATCGACCAAGGTGGAATCTTCGAAACAACAGACCGCATCACAACACATGACGACCCAACATACGTCAAGCACGGCGTCGTACACTACGCCGTTGCCAACATGCCTGGTGCCGTACCACGTACGTCCACCATTGCACTCACAAACGTGACAGTACCTTATGCAGTGCAAATCGCAAACAAAGGCTACAAAAAAGCATGCCTGGACAACGAAGCACTATTAAAAGGTATCAACACACTGAACGGATACGTAACATACCAAGCAGTAGCCGAAGCTCACGCTGTAGACTACTCAGACACAAGAACTCAATTAGAGCAACAATAACAACAACAAGAAGCCGACTGGATGGGAATGTTCAGTTGGCTTTTTGTTTGTTTAAAAGGCATTGAAATAGGATGGGATTGGTTGATTTTTGTATTGCACAAAAAGCGTCGTGATCCTGAAGTACGGAAGGATACGCCTTTAGTTGATTGTAGCGGAAGGGGCTCGACTCCGACGGAAAAAAGCTGTGCTGGTGAGACCCCACAGGGCGCAGCCCGAGGAGGCTCACCGCCAGCCCCGCGGAAAGCGAGCCCCTGCAGCGAAAATCAACCAGCAGTCACCCAACTCGCTTAAATTTATGAAAATCGGGTATACCATAAAAGTAGAGAACCCTAAGATAAGTTTATTTGGAGGAGATACAAAATGAAGATTTCTTACCATGGCCATTCAGTAGTCAAAATTGAAACGAACGGAAAAACAATCCTGATCGACCCATTCATCAACGGGAACGAACTGACAGATCTTAAAGTAGAAGAAGAAAAACCCGACGTCATCATCCTCACCCACGGACATAACGACCACGTCGGCGACACAATCGAACTCGCCAAGAAAAACGACTCACTCGTCATCGCCAATCACGAACTCGCCACCTACCTAAGCTGGCAGCTCGTCAATACTCACCCGATGCACATCGGCGGTGCCTATGAATTCGACTTCGGTAAAGTCAAGTTCACCCAGGCATTCCACGGATCGGGCCTCATTACAGACGGCAACGAAATCATCTACATGGGTATGCCGGCCGGAATCCTGTTAATGATCGAAGGGAAGACGATCTTCCATGCAGGGGATACGGGATTATTCTCCGACATGAAGCTGATCGGGGAACGTCATCCAATCGACCTCGCCTTCCTGCCAATCGGAGATAACTTCACGATGGGACCTGAGGATGCGGCAACCGCAGCAAGCTTCTTAAAAGCGAAGAAAGTCGTGCCGATTCACTATGATACATTCCCGCCGATCAAGCAGGATCCGCATAAGTTTGTTGAGATGCTTGAGGATTCTGAAGGAGAGGTTATGAAGGCTGGGGATGTGATTGAATATTAATAGCTTGATGATGTTGTAGATTGAATCGTTGAGATAGTGTGCGTTTTCTATTACCTGTTAACATGACAAAAAGCTTGGGATATAATCCCGAGCTTTTTGTTTATGTTGTTATTCTTTTAAAGCCTCCGTTTGTTGAATATGAAAAAAAGTTATTTACTTGCAAAAGGATTGATTACCTTCCACCCATTTCCTTCAAATAATTTTCTTAGCATCCAAAGATGGTCACTTCCAATTATGAGCAGAATGCTATCATTAGAATTACTCGTATCAATAACAGTTTTAAAAATCATCAATTCTCTTTCCAACCATTTATTTAAAAAATCAAAACCAATCATTTTTTCTTTGTTATCAGTTACAGTAACAAAAGATAAGTACATTTCCTCCAGTTCTTTAGTAGCTTCCTTGTCATTTAATTTTCTAAAGGAGTCAACCAATGGCGTGTTAAGACTAATATTAGGAGCATTTTCACTAATAACCTTCATTGTATTTAGTAATTCAGGATATGAACTTTGAATTGAGCCATTAAGTTCCGTCATATCTTCTTCAGTTATGCCCCCTGACCAATTCACTGCATATACTTTTTCGTGATTTAACTTTTGGGCTAACCTAAATCCAATTTGTTGAATTTCATCGATTGAATAATCTCCCTTTGATTTTTTGTACTCTATATTTAGTTCTTTATCTTTTGACTTTTCCCATTCCACAGCGACTTTGGTTGGCTTGTAATGAGCTAAATAATCAACTAACTCTATTACTTCCTTTTCTTTTTTTTCTATTAGTTCCTCGTCCTGTACAAAATGATAAGTTCCTACAAGTATTATTTCTTTTTTCAACTATCTCTCCCCCTGTTACTTTGTTTGTTCCATAAACCTGTTCTTTACTTGAATAAAGAGGGTTATGATACTTGCGCTTCAGTTTTTAAAATAAGGCAACTCTTACATAAATAGTAGAGGATATTAAACTCTCCTAACTGAAAATCCACCACAGAGATGAGTTCTTGTTCTCCGTAGTCCTGGGTTATTGTAGCGATGTATTTCATTTTACTCTTACAAAAGGGACAAGAAGAGTCTTCAGGGAAATCATCGTATAACGGAGCACCTAAAATCCTGCATAGATACTCTGAACCAAAAGAGTCAAAAGCAAGATTATAATTGTCTTCAGTAGTAGGAATATCTTCTAACTTCATAGAAAGAAGTTTAATATTGGTTTTGGGAAGTGGGACAGGTAGCTTGTCTTCATCATCTGAAATCCATTCCTCAAGATTTTCCTGCTTAATGATTTTTAAAGTCTTCCCCCTATTACATATTTTAAAATACTGTGGCTGCCACACCATCGAACAGTTTAAGCACGAAGCTAGAGGTAATATGTCGATATCTTTAGTTTTTAAATCGGAGAGTCTCTCATCGTTTAAGTCAAAAGTAAAGATTAGGTGCATTTCTTTTCTACATAACTTACAAATCGGAACTTCACATTCAAGAGTACCAAAAAAGTGATTATAATTATCGTTACCCTCAATAACTCTGTAACCTTTTTCTCCATTCCACTGTTCTCCATAAGGTTTTCTATTCATAAAAATTCCTCTCTACAAAAGTGTCTCAATAATCCTGAAGAATACAAACCAATAGTTCCTTTTTCAATTTAGCTGACCTGCTAATTGAACATCTAAACAATTATCATTCTAACGCTAATTTTACCACATAATGTAATGAATCCTTGATCAACAAACCACTTTAATTTAATGAGCTATTAAGTAAGCTTTTCACATGCCCTATACATGATTCTCCAAAAAAACGACCGACCCAACTCCAATTCCCCCACCTTTTTCTCACCTTTACACAACATCCTCCCACCACCCGCATATACATGATACAAGCCCAGAGAGGAGGAAGAACGCTTGAAACAACGATACATTCTATGCTTACTCATAACCGGAGCCCTCATTTACTACGGAGCTCCCCGCATGTCCATCTTTGCACCTGGCCCAGAAGGCACCTTCGCCATCAGCTGGCT
This sequence comes from Bacillus sp. KH172YL63, assembly GCF_011398925.1. NCBI lineage: Bacteria > Bacillati > Bacillota > Bacilli > Caryophanales > Bacillaceae > Bacillus > Bacillus sp. KH172YL63. The sequence continues at coordinate 3,222,902 of NZ_AP022842.1, read as the reverse complement.
CATCCTCGCTACATGCGTCATAGCCGGCAACCTTGCAGCCCTCCTGTACACACCGAAGGGAACAGGCAAAGGCAAAAAGCTGAAATCGAAACACGTGCGGAAAGTGAAATCAAGGTCGTTTGGATGAACGACTTATGGAAGTGGGATTTCATTTGTGATAGGATCCCAACCCATTGTTGATTGAAGCGGAAGGGGCTCGACTCACGCCCCGCGGAAAGCGAGCCCCTGCAGCGAAAATCAACCAGCAGTCTCTAATTTAAAGTGGGGATATCATCTCCCATTCACAAAAGAATCCGATAGAAAGCTCACTTATTCAGTGACCTTTCTATCGGATTTGTTTCATTCTATCTTCCGAGCCATCCCCCATCAACAGCTAATAAATGACCATGAACATAATTGGAAGCGCCTGAAGCTAAATAGACGACGGTCCCCTTGAAGTCATCCGGTTCTCCCCAGCGCCCCGCTGGAATTCTATCAAGAATTTGTTTATTTCTGATTGGGTCATCCATGAGGGCGGTATTCATGTCTGTAGCAATATACCCTGGGACGATCGCATTCACATTAACGCCTTCTTTTGCCCATTCATTGGAGAGCGCTTTCGTGAGCTGTGCCACCCCGCCTTTTGCTGCTGCATAAGCGGGGACGGTCACTCCTCCTTGGAAAGAAAGGAGGGAAGCGGTGTTGATGATTTTGCCTCCGCCTCTTGCCACCATATGACGGCCAGCTTCCTGACACAACAACCAGACCACTTTTAAATTAATGTTCAACACATCATCCCAATCCGATTCAGGAAAGTCAACGGAAGGCGACCGGCGTTGAATCCCTGCATTGTTTACTAAAATATCAACCTTCCCAAACGTCGAAACCACACTGGGGATGGCCGATTTCACTTCTTCTTCTTTTTCAAGGTCGCATTGGATAATGGAGCACTTTCTGCAGAGTTGTTCAATCTCATCCTTCACTTCAGTATGTTCCACATTCCGTTGTAGCAAGGCAATATCCGCTCCTGCTTCTGCCAGAGCCAATGCCATCGACCGTCCGATGCCACGGGTTCCCCCGCTGATGGCGGCTACCTTTCCCGCTAAATCAAATAAATGCTTCGTCATATGTATCTCTCCTTCTCCCAAAAAATTGATCCACATCTTCCTTAAAAAGGATCTTTTTAATAGTGTATCAAGAATGAGGCGTCGATTGCGAAAAAAGGGCCACCTTCATGTCAGAAAATGGTGAGTTGTACCTTTTGATAGAAACGACCAAACTTTCTGCAAGATTTTTAAGGAACGAACCGCCAATGTTGATTGAAGCGGAAGGGGCTCGACTCCTGCGGGATAGTGGGACAGGTGAGACCCCGGAAGCGCAGCTGAGGAGGCTCACCGCCCACCCCGCGGAAAGCGAGCCCCTGCAGCGAAAATCAACCAGCAGTCGCTTCTCAAAAAGCAGCAATATGCACTCAACCCCCGGGGCTTTCATCACTGAAAGCCCCGATTAAATTGAATCACCAGCCTTTTCCCATTATAATGAACTTATAAAGTAGGACGTTACAAAGAAGGGTGAAAAGCTTGGCTACTAAACATGAACAAATACTGGAGTACATAGATACGTTACCTGTCGGTGAGAAGATCTCCGTCCGTCAAATTGCGAAGGCGTTGACCGTGAGTGAAGGGACCGCGTACAGAGCGATCAAGGACGCCGAAACGAAAGGGTACGTCAGCACGATCGAGCGCGTCGGGACGATCCGGATCGAACAGAAGAAGAAAGAGAACATCGAGAAGCTCACTTACGCCGAGGTCGTCAATATCGTCGACGGACAAGTATTGGGAGGCCGGTCGGGCTTACATAAGATGCTCAATAAGTTTGTCATTGGGGCCATGAAGCTTGAAGCGATGATGAGGTATACGGAAGCAGGGAACCTGCTGATCATCGGGAACCGGACCCAGGCCCAGGAGCATGCACTGCGGGCGGGGGCAGCGGTCCTGATCACCGGTGGATTCGATGCCGATGATCACGTGAAGAAGCTTGCAGACGAGCTGGAGCTTCCGATCATTTCGACTTCTTACGATACGTTCACCGTTGCGACGATGATCAACCGTGCGATTTATGATCAGCTGATCAAGAAAGAGATTGTATTGGTGGAAGACATTTTAACGAAAGCCGATGATACGGCTTATCTTCATATCAATGACACCCTTGAGGAATGGTACGAAAAGAATCAGTACACGTTCCACAGCCGTTTCCCGGTTGTCGATCATAATCTGAAGGTGCTCGGCATGGTGACGTCGAAGGATATCATGGGGCAGGACAAGGGAATCGGCATCGACAAGGTCATGACGAAGCAGCCGATCACGGTCAGCCCGAATACGAGCGTCGCATCAGCCGCCCATATCATGATCTGGGAAGGGATAGAGCTGCTCCCGGTCGTCAATGAGCAGCACCGTCTGCAGGGGATTATCAGCCGCCAGGACGTCCTGAAGGCGCTGCAAATGATCCAGCGCCAGCCACAGGTCGGCGAGACGATCGATGACCTCATCAGTAACGGCGTCGAAGTGTCAGCCGAGAAAAAGGGCGACAAAGAAGTCTACCTTTTCGCCGTCACGCCGCAGATGACAACCGGCATCGGGACGATCTCATACGGCGTCTTCACCACACTCATGACCGAAGCCGCCAACCGGGCCCTCAAGCCGTACAAAAAAGGTGACCTCGTCATCGAAAACATGACCATCTACTTCATCAAGCCCGTCCAGATGGAAAGCATGCTCGAAATTCACCCGAAAGTGCTCGACGTCGGCCGGAAATTTGGTAAAGTGGACGTAGAGGTTTACAGCGAAGGCGTCCTGATGGGGAAATCCCTGATGATTTGCCAGTTGATCGACAGGCATTAAGCTGGATTGGGGCCGCTTGAATTCGACAAGAAGATCATATATTGGGGGCAGCGGCTCATATTTTAAAAATCCGGCTCATAATTTCTGATACGGGCTCATAAATCTCGAATCCAGCTCATAAATCGTGAAACCGGCTCATATATCACCAGACCCGCTCATAAATCCGGTAAGCGGCACCAGACCCGCTCTTATATCGGACGGAGAGTGCTTCCCGAGAAGCAAAATCCATAAAAAAAGACCGGATCGGCATCCGGTCTTTCAAAAAAGCTTATTTTTGGCCGTCAAGTTCCTTCGCTTCACGTTCGGCGAATGGAAGCACATGCTTGTACATTTTAAATCCGGCCCAGCAGCTGCCGAGTCCGATCAGGATGAACAGTCCGCCGATAAAGTAAGTCAGGTTGGATGGGAATAAGAACAGCTGGTTGATCCCAAACAGCGCCACGAACAATCCAAGGGCGATGCTTGCTTTAGCTGACAGCCATTTCTTTTCCATCGGTCGCCTTGTTCTTACCTGTCTGATTTTATAAAAGACATAAAAAGTGAATGTGACGACAATCAGTAATGCGAGAAAATACATAATATTAGTCCTCCATCGTTGACATCTCTCGCTACTATTTTACAGATATCAGGCCAAATTGCCAAATATAAATCCATTACAAAGGAGATTCTTATGAAAGAACAAATCCTGAACCTTATCAAACAATATGAAACAATCATCGTCCACCGCCACGTCCGCCCGGATCCGGACGCATACGGCTCCCAGGGGGGACTTGTTGAAATGCTGAAAGCTTCCTTCCCTGAGAAGAATATTTACGCCGTCGGGAAAGAAGAAGAGACGCTTCATTACCTGAACCGCCTGGATGACATTGAAGATCACGTATTCGAAGGGGCACTGATCATCGTCTGCGATACGGCGAACGAAGAGCGTATCTGCGACAGCCGCTACAAGCTCGGGGACAAGCTCGTGAAAATCGACCACCACCCGAATGAGGATGCATACGGCGATCATCTGTGGATCGATACGTCGGCAAGCTCCGTCAGTGAAATGATCTATGAATTCTATCAGTTTGGAAAAGATAAAGGCTTGACGCTTCCGGACAGCGGGGCACGTCTCCTGTTCGCAGGCATCGTCGGAGACACAGGCAGATTCCTGTATCCGAGCACAACCCAGAAAACCTTTGATATCGCAGGCGAACTGATCCGCTTCGACTTCGACCGGAACGAGCTGTTCAACCGCATGTACGAAGTCGACGCCACCGTCACGAAGCTTCACGGCTACGTCCTGCAAAACTTCGAAATCGACAGCGACGGCTGCGGCATGATGGTCATGACGAAGGACATACTGGATCAGTTCGGCGTCGTCCCTTCAGAAGCATCCCTCCTCGTCAGCACACTCGGCGACGTCAAAGGCATGAAGGCGTGGGTGTTCTTCATCGAAGAAGACGACCAGATCAGGGTCCGCCTCCGCTCGAAAGGCCCGGTCATCAACACCATCGCCAAGAAATACAACGGCGGCGGCCACCCGCTCGCAGCAGGTGCGTCGATCTATTCTTGGGAAGAAAAAGAAGAAGTGATGAAAGATTTACGGGAAGTGTGCAGAAACCATCAATAAGTGAAAGAGCCGGCGGATGCCGGCTTTTTTTATACCATCAACAGTGGTGCCCAATCCCGCTAACAGTGACTCCGGCAAGGCACGCTATTGCGTCTATTCATTTACTCCAACAGAATTGATAGTATCCGGATTCTATCAATCTGCATAGTATATGTTGAAAGGTTTTGTTTCATGGACCTTTCTCATTCTATGACTAAAGGAGAGACAAGAGATGGGAAAAAAGAAATGCAACCCTAAACTTAACTTTAATTTTGAATTTAACAATAATGATTTTACCGGCTATCATCAATTTAATATAAGCGATCAAGAAAACTACTTTTCCGTGATTGACAAGAAGTCTGTACAGGGGATCGTACGTGTCGGGATGGATGACTTTGTTGGATATCCAATGGATTGTAAAAAAAGAGGTGGATGTCTATCAGCATCCTCTATTGAATTTGAAGATTTTAAAATTCACCTTTTAAAAAATAGTGGAGTGGCCACGTTGGAAGTAAGAGAGGTTAACACCGCCATTGTCCAACCAACCGAAAGAGGAATGATCTATACACTAAGTGGAACGGGCGTCTTTGCAGATTTAGGGGTCACCAGTAAATGGACGATCGTCGGTGGGGCTACCCGATTCCTGGAGGGGTCAATCCCTGGACCTCAATTAATGATTATTCCAGGATTTGAGATGAAGACATTAGATGCAGACGCCGCATTCTCGATCAGGATTGATAATGATGTGTTGATGGATGGTACGTCTGAAAAACAAGTTGTCAGATCGCCTATTCTAACTAACACAGCGGCAATGGTTGCTACTACGAATGACAGGATCGGGATTGTTCGGGCTGGGGAAGCGTAGGAATTGGAGAAAAAAACACCTTCGATTTGAAGGTGTTTTTTTCATTATTTTCCAATCAACTTATTCTTATCCACCATCTGCGGAGGCTGCTCAAGCCAGCCGTTCTTCACCATCAGCTTGACCCCTTCCTTGCCGTAAGTGAAGATATCCGAGGTGACCATCGCCGTTTTCATGGAAATATCGTTCCGTAAGCTGAAAATCGAGCCGAAGCTGTTCCCGACAATCCCGAACCCGTTCAGTAGATACACGCAATACATCATGAGCTTGTCACTGAATGGCGGCACTTGCGAATTCGTCACCGTGCTCCCTGACGTAGCGGAAAACTGAATATCACTTTCAAGCAGGATCGATTCGAACAGCTTGATTTGCTTCTTGGCAAGCTCCTGGCCTTTAACAAAATATTTCTGGACGTCCTTATTGGTTGCACATTGAGCGAACCCGGTGATCAATTGGAACCCGATATTATTCGCCTCAATCGCGTGATGCAAATACCCTAACTCGATATCATTCAACGGCCTTTCTTCACTGAAAAGATGGAATCCGCTCAAATAATCCTTTTCCTTCACGAACTGATTCGCTTTCGCTCTCGTCACGTTCGGCGGCAGCGTCAGGATCCCCCTTTTCAACAGATAGAGGGTCGCTAACTTATAGATCTTCTGCGTAACCGACGTGAGCCCTTCAAACAGCGTCATCACATCTGACCGGTAAGCCATATTGATGCTCATCGTGTACATGCCCATGCTCACTTCTTTCAGCACCCGGACAAACATAATATCAAACCCATGATCATACAACTTAGGCGCATCAAGGAACACATCATCCTCCTTGAAGCCCACAGGGATCGGAACCCCTTCATTTTCAAAAATCTTCTCCAGCAACAGCACATAATTGTCGAGCTCCTGCCAGAGCCCACCGAGGATATTCCGCGCTTCCTGATCATCCGACTTCTCGATGAAATACTCCAACATCCTTAAAATGAGTGTTTTCTCCTGATACGTCAGCCAAAGCGACCCAATTTCGGACGAACTGAGGGGATTCTTATTCATTGCACAATCCTGCCTTTCCTGATTACTCTTACCCTCTATCCTCTTCTATTTTCCAATAAATATGCGGCATAAAAAATTAACATTGCCGGAACAAACAATTTTTGGAATAATTGGTATAAAGAAAGAGCAAAAGGAAAAGAGGAGACACATGACCAGAAGAAAAAAGGTCCTCATCACCAGCCTGATCACAGTAGCAGCCCTGCTCGTACTGCCGCCGCTGCTCGCACCGGTCATCCACGACCACGACTCACCCAGGTCCGCACTAAGGGAAGCCCTCTACAAAAACGGCCACCCCTACCAAAGCTTCACCGCCTTCATCCAAAAAAGCGACTACATAGACGAAACATACGGCCAGCTCTACAACGTCTACTGGTACAACTTCAACAGCCCGACCGGAGACACGGCGACCTTATGCTATGCGAATGGTGGGGATGATGAAGGGTATGAGGTTAGCTGTGGGACCGGGCCGTGAGTAGCCAAACTGAAAGCCGAATGAAATTAAATGCTGAAGTCTACAGACTCGGGTTGTTGATCGGATTCTTTTCGATACAGGAAGTGATCATCTGGGCCGACACCTTAATCGAACAATTGGATAAGCCGCCATATGAAATCATAATGTTATCACTATCTTCAAAAGACGACATATGTACAGTGGAGAGAAAATTGTCCGAGATAAAAGGGGAATACGATACTGAACTGCTTCCTAAAATCATAATGGGATTAATGAACGACTATTTACATGACAAAGAAAATACAGGCAGAGTGATAAAAAGCCTGGAACAGTTACTGAAGTATCTGCCATCGAATGATGATGAAATCGAGTCGGAAATACATTTTTTATCGGATGGCTATTATTTAGCACATCAAAATATTTATGGAGAAGAACAGGAAGTACTTGATAACCTCAGGGTTTTCCTTCAACAATTTAGAGGATATACCTGTTATAAAGGCGCATCGATTGTAAAAGATTAAATCTTTGTTCTTCAAACAAAAGGAGCACCAAACCATGAACCCAATCGCCCAAACCCCACAACCACCCTACTACGCCGTCATCTTTGTCTCTGAGCGCACCGAAGACGACACAGACTACGGCAAAATGGCCGACAAAATGGTAGAACTCGCATCCCTGCAGGACGGCTTCCTCGGAATCGAAAGCGCCCGGGACGAAGGAGTCGGCATCACCGTTTCCTACTGGACATCCCCCGAGGCCATCCAGCAATGGAAAGACCACGCCGCCCATCAAGTCGCACAGCAGCGAGGGAAGAAAGAATGGTATAAACGCTTTGCACTGAGAGTATGTAAAGTGGAAAGAGATGCTTTTTTTGAAATCTAACAGAAGGAAGGATCACGATGGAAGCAATATTTTCAATCATAGGCGAGATATTGAGTGCAGTCGTGACTTCATTGCTTGGTGAAAAGGGTAAGTGAATGCTTGAAGGACATCAGATTAGCTGATGTTCTTTTCTTTTTTAAAATAATTATTAAAAAATCGAAACTTTCACACTTCCGTATCCGTCTATATAATGCTAACGGTTTATCCAACTATATCATCTATTATTTAGAAAAAGAGAATGGGGGAAATTTCATGTGGAAACAAAAACTGATCAGCACTGAACGGGGAGACTTTGAAATATTCACAGCCGGCAGCGGGGAGCCGCTGTGCGTCACCCATCTATATAGCGAGTTTGACGAACGGGGTTATTATTTTGCCGACAGATTTGTGGAAGACTTCACCGTTCACCTCATCAACTTAAAAGAAGCGGGAAAGTCAACCGGCGTGAAAGACGCCTATGAAATGAGCATGAGCGAAACGAGCAATGACCTTGAAGCAATCCGGACGGCACTCGGTTTCGCTGACTGGAACTATGCCGGCCACTCTACAGGCGGGATGCTGGGACTCGTGTATGCCGCGAATCATCCGGATTCGTTGAAGCGGCTGATTGTTGGCGGGGCTTCTGCGACGAAGGGGTATATGGAAGACTGCAACAGTATTTATAGTGAAAAAAATCCGGCTAACAAAAGAATGAAAGAGATTTTCTCAATCTTATCTTCACCACATTCACCGAAAATAGAACGACAGCAGGCTGCCCGGGAATGGACCGAGCTATCTCTGAATCATCCGGACAGATTCGATGAATACTTTTCCAAACCGAGCAGCGGCAAGGTGGTACAGAAGCGATTGGATTACTATTCATATTCTGAACTGCCGACTTATGATATTAGAAGAGAACTGACCAGAATCAAAACACCGACCATGATATTCTGCGGCAAATACGATTCTCAGTGCCCATTTGTCTTTTCCGAAGAAATCTTCCACCTCGTACCGAATTCCACATTGTACATCTTTGAAAACAGCAGCCATGCACCGCACATCGAGGAAAGAGAGAAGTTCTGCGGGATGGTGAGGGAATCGATTTATATGGTGTGATGGGAAAAGGAACCTCTAGTAAGGAGGTTCCTTTGATTTTTAAGGGATGGTGGTGTATTGATGACCTGGTTGAAATTTACTGTGATGCTTCTATTGGTATTGGCTTTTATGTCAGTCGTAAAGATTATGCTAAGGAAATTTTTAGGGATTAAAAAGAAGAAGGAGAATATTGTTTCTCATTCTCTCCTAAATGAATCCCAACATAAAGTTGAGAAGTGGATGATGCGACTGAATGGCATCACGCTCATCACTTTTACGTTCATTACGATAGATAAGGGAGATACGATCCATCTATTTTTGATTGTATTTCTCCCATTATTGGCAGTGGACTACGTTGTAAGGGCGTTTTTCGAATGGAAGCAGAGCGACTACCCAAAGGAAGCGCTGTTGACGTTGATGGAGATGGTAGTCCTGCTGGCGGCTGTTTTTATCGGTTATTCCTATTGGTATGTGTGAGGGAACGCTGAAATTTGATGCCGATGGGCAAAGATCCTTCTTTTCAGAGGTGTCTATGATTTTTTAAGGATGGAGAGGGATGGATGTATTGGTTGAAATATATGATGACGCTTCTATTGGTATTGGCTGTGATGAGAGCCGTAAAGCCTGTATTAAGGAAGTGGTTAGGATTAAAAAATGAGAAGTGGAACTTCTTTAGAGATTCGTATGTTAATCAATCACATAGGAATGTTGACAAGTGGTTGAGACGAGTGAATGGCATGACGATTATGACGTTGGCGGTTACTGTCATTTATAGTAAAGAGATGTTTTTTATATACTGGACTGGATTTATCACTTTATTGTCAGCGGACTACGTTGTAAGGGTATTTTTTGAATGGAAGCAGAGCGACTACCCAAAGGAAGCGCTGTTGACGTTGATGGAGATGGTGGTCATGCTGGCGGCTGTTTTTATCGGCTACCACTATTGGTATGTGTGAGGAAATCCAGTGAAAGAGAGAGGAAGCGGAACGATGATAGGAAGGCTGTTGTTGACGGGGTTCGTGGTCTTTTTTCTTAGTGCATGCAGCTCTGAGGAAGTGAAAGATACACCGGATTCTGACGAGATCACGGTGGAACAGGTGACAGACGCCCTGACAGAAGATGGGCTTCATATTGAGGAAACTTCGGATGTGGAGGAGGACAATGTCTTTATTCAAGACTTGAACGGAGTGACGCCAGAGTTGTATGAACTGGACGGGGATCTCGTATCGGTGTATGTGTTTTCCTCGGCTTCTGACAGGGAAGAGGGCATGAAACAATTTGAAGAAATGACAGCTAATCATGATTTGGTGAATTATAGAGCTTATAGCAAACAAAATGTATTGGTGTTCTATGTAACTGAAAATGAAAAAGCCCAGAATGAAGTGCTGGATGCACTGGACACATTGGGCCAATAAATACAAAAATCCAGGCCTTCACTTGACGGCCTGGATTTTTTATATGATGTTATTGTGCTGCTCTTTCATCCGTACTCAATCTTTCAGCACGCTGTTTTCTTGATTTTCTGTAATAAAGCAATTCATAGAACACAGGCACGACGACGAGCGTCAGCACGGTGGCCCCTGCAAGCCCGCCGATGACGACGACTGCGAGCGATTTGGATACGAGGCTTCCGTCTTCGGTGTGGCCGAAGAGAAGGGGAAGCATGGCACAGATGGTCGCAATCGCGGTCATGACGACAGGGCGGAGGCGGGTGCCGCACGCTTCCAGGATGGAATCCCGGATGATCATCGTTTCTTCATTCTGCTTGACCCGGTCGATCAGGACGATCGCGTTCGTGACGACGATCCCGATCAGCATCAATGCACCAATCAGAGCGGTCGCATCTGCCGGAACCCTCGCGATGAGGAGACCGAGGACGGCTCCGATCGAGGCAAGCGGCAGCGTGATCAGAATCGCAAGCGGCGCTTTCAACGTCTTGAATGTGAGCACCATGATCAGGTAGACGATCAGAATCGACGCAAGCATCGTCATTCCAAGATCTTTGAAGTCGTCAGCCTGCTGTGCGGCTGCTCCGCCTGTATCGATGGATACCCCTTTCGGAAGGGTGAGTTCCTTGATTTTTTCATCAATGTTTGCAGAAATGATTGAAAGCTCTTCAGGCTCTACCTCTGCCGTGATCCGGACGTATAAGTCACCGTCTTTATGGAGGACCGTACTCGGTTTCTCTTCCTCCTCGATCGTGGCCACTTCCGCCAGCGGCTTCATGCCTGCATTTGTGGCAATCGTCAGTCCTTTCAATTCGGACGCTGTCTCTGGTGTGACGCCTGCATCAAGGAATACTGGGATCGATTCATTATCCAGATTGACGGCTCCGATCGGCTGCGGATTCAGCAAGGAGCGGATCTGCATCGCTGTTTGCCCCGCGTTCGCTTTCTCGGTATCGACTTTCACTGTGAAGACAGGTGACGTTTTTTCCTGATTACTGGACACCTTCTTCACGCCGTCGACATCCTCAATTTTTTCCATCAAAGTGTTGGTTGTCGCCAGCAGTTCGTCGGCGTCATTTCCAACTACGTCATACGTGATGCTCGAGTTTGAAGACCCGCCGAAGATCGATGCAGGTGACGCGGTGATGATCACGTCTTTTTCCGATTTCTTCACTTCATTCACGTCTTCGATGAAGGCTTCCGCATCAGCGCCTTCCTTCATGATGACCGTATAGGACACCGTATCCGGATCCCCGACTTCCCCGTACTGGGCCGCTTCCCTGCTGGACCCATACTGGGTGATCAAATGATCATAGCCGTCAAACCCTGCCAGTTTATTTTCAAAATTGGTCATGCGTTCTTGAATCGTTTCCTTAGGTGTATCACTAGGGAAATTCATCGAGACAGCGACAAATGATGCATCATTCGCATTGGTCGCCGCTTTCGGCAATGTCATGTAAAGGGCGATCGATCCCCCGAACACAAGGACCGCAAGCAGGATCGGCACCCATTTATGATTCAGTGACCAGCGGAGCACGTTCACATAGCGGTGAGGCGTGCTGTGTGCCGGCAGTGTCGTATTTTTCAACATCCCGCGGCTGAGTAAAGGCACGACTGTCAGCGCCACGAGCAGTGAAGCGAGCAATGAGTAAGTGACCGTCAGTCCGAATGGAAGCAGGAACGCCTTCAGTGATCCGTTCACGAGACCCATCGGCAGGAACACGGCTACCGTGATGAGCGTGGACGACGTGATCGCACGTGACACCTCCATGGTCGCATCAAGCACCGTCTTCTTCGACAGCTTCTCATTCTGGCTCCGCCTGAAAATGTTCTCTACAACGACGATACTGTCATCCACCAGCCGTCCGACAGCCACCGCAACCCCGCCGAGCGTGAGGATGTTCAGCGTGACTCCCGACAACCAGAGCAGGAATAGCGTGATACAGAGTGACAATGGAATCGACACAACCGTAATCAGCGTCGGCTTGAATTTTCTTAAGAATAAAAGAATGACAAGCGTCGCGAACAGGGCACCCAATCCGACTTCTCGGACCATGCTGTCCACCGAGTTCTTCACCATTTCCCCCGTCGTAAACAGCGTCGTCGCTTCAACGCCTTCATAGTCCTTATTGATTTTATCTACCGTATCCTGCACTTCTTCCCCTGCAGTCACGGCACTTGCATCATTTTCCTTGAACAGGATGATGGCGAGCGCTTCCTTTCCGTTGACACGGGTGATCGTGTCTTCCGCCTTCACCTTCTCAACGGTCGCAATGTCCTTCAGCTTGACGGTTGGTGCGTCAGGCACCTGCAGCGGAACAGGCAAATTCTCCAACGCCTCGATCGACGTCAAATTATCACTCACGTTGATCGTACTCTTCTGCCCATCAATCGTCGTACTACCCGCAGAAGCCGACACATGCTGACCCTGCAGCACCCCCATCACCGCATTGACCGGTATATGTAGAGCTTCCAATTTCTCATGATCCAGATTAATCTGCACCCGGGCACTGTTTTCCCCGGCGATGCTTGCCTGAGACAACCCCGACTGATTCTCAAAAAGTGGCTTGAACTCCTCATTCACAACATCCAGATTCTTCTTCGTCAATCCGTCCTCAAATGTCACCGACACCTGACCGATCGGAATCATCGACGTATTCAACTGTGAAATCAACGGCTCCCCGACTCCCTCAGGAAGCTGGATCCCCTTGATCGCATCCTCAACCTTCAACTTCGCTTCCTTCATATCCGTCTTCGAATCAAAGTTGATCGAAACCTGGGAAAATCCCTCCCCGGTCGTCGAAAGAATCGACGTCTTCCCCGAAATCGACGCCACCGCCTGCTCCACAGGCTCCGTGATTTCAGACGTCATCGAACCGGCATCATACCCCTGCCCAAGCGTCACCACCGTCACCTGCGGATTATCCGCCTCAGGCAAAAACTCCATAGGCAACCGGAAATAACTAATAATGCCGATAAACAACGTCATGATGATAAACAACCCCATGGCCGCCTTATTGCGAAAAACCCAATTTGTCAAAGCTTGCATACCTTTCCCTCCAATACAAAATAACTAAACAAACCTTCCTAATAAACATACTCCATAACCCGCAGGCGCACAGCGTCCTCCAGGCTAATATGTGCCTAGGTCTAGAGACTTAGGTTTGGGGGACGGACCTCGCTTTTTCCCGTAATGAAAGGGATGTACCTTGAAAAACGAGGTCCGTCCCTAGGAGGAAAAATATAGAAATAAATGACGCCTTCTGATATCATTTTTATATATTGAAGATGTTGGAGGTTTATTCATATGTTAGGGAAGATCAAAGGCGTTAAATTACTAGCTGAATATAAAAATCCTGTGTACAAAGTGAAGGTCGAATGCCCGGACGGCAGCATCCTGCTCATCAAGTTTGACTACACTTATGTGAATGAAAGTTATATGCCGATGGAAGTGTACCACGATGGTGTCCATAAAGGAGCAAGATTAGCATGGTACACAAATAAAATCGAAAAAATGACCGTACAGGCTTTTTTAGAGGGAATCGCTACGAAGATAAACAAAAAGTATAAGTTCGATTTGAAAGAAAAAGAGTTTAGGGGATGAAAGAATGGTATATGGGGGTTGGGAGGGGTTGTGTGGCTGTGGTTTTTAGAGGCGGGATAGGGGTTATCGGCGAAATATTTAATTTAACGGCGAAATCCTGGATATAACGGCGAAAATATTATTTTAACGGCGAAATTTAAAATATAACGGCGTTATTCGAATTTTATCGGCGAACGGTGCTTTTGCGCAGCATCAAGAGGAGACATGCAGAGGGACGGACCTCACGTTTTCCTGCAATGAAAGGGATGAACCCTTGAAAACGAGGTCCGTCCCCTATGAAAGGAAGGAATCACAATGACTCAAACATCAACCCTACATATCTTAAATGGGACCGAAATGTATCACAACTTCAAAGAGAAAAAGTTTCTTCCCCAAGCCACGATGGTCCCATTCAACGAGGCCATGTGTCACGGAGAAACCTGCGAACACATATTTTCTGATGAATTTAACGAGACGAGGGCAAAGGTTCATGGTGTGACTCAGGCTCAATATGATGACATCACGCTCCAGCCCTTGCAGCCGCTTTTTGAAGGAGACTTCAGCCACATCGCGTTATGGTTCGATGAAGACATGTTCTGTCAGATCAATGTGCTGACCGTGCTTGCGTGGCTGGACCAACAAGATTATAGAGGGACAATCGACCTTCATCTCGTTGATCATCAGCACCAGCCTGTATCGAAAAACAAGCTGAACGCTGGAGGGTATGCCGCCATATACAAACAGGTGATGATTCATAAGACGATGCCTGAGAACGTTACGCCAAAGCCATTACAAAAAGGGATCCAACTCTACTTGAATTACCTGGGCAAAGACAGTGACCTTATGCGGTATATCGTGGAGCATCAGGATGTGCCCGCAGAGGAGCTGGTGCCGCGTCTGATTGAGAAATTTACAGAGTACGGGTTAGGGGATAGGCAGTATTTGACGCTTGTGAATGATGTGAAAAGTAGATAAAGAGAAATGTAGGGACCCTGATGCCGAGGTCCCTACACTGCTTTGCGTCTATGAACTTTTGTCACCACAATGAATGCCCACCATGAGAATAGAAAAATATAACCGGCAACTGTGAAGATGGACCAAGCTGCGCCGAGCTGGAGCTGTGAAAATAAATGCTCAAACTCATTCATTCCGTCAGCTCTGCCAATACTGTTTGTCAGGCTGATGATCGGCAGCAGGAAGGTTATTGTGATGACGACCATTGCCGTTTGTTTTTGCTTATTTTGTAGCAACCTTGAAATTGCAGTACCGAATGTGACGAGTAAAAACAAATAATAGAATACCCAAAACCAACTGGGAAGCGTCTCCCACATGAATTTCACCCCATCTCACTCCCATACTTCTCCGGCAGCAATTCCATCACATTGCACTTCACCAAACTGCCCCCATAAGAAATGATCACATCTGTATGACTTCCATAATCACTGATCAACTCCCGGCACATGCCGCAGGGAGCGACTACCCAGCACTTGTCGATGTCTTCATGCGGGTGGGGATGGGCGACGGCCACGATCGTCTCGAATGCGTGATCCCCTTCTGAAATCGACTTCCCGATCGCCATCGCTTCCCCGCACACCGTGATCCGCCCCACGTTCGCTTCTACATGAACAGCTGAATAAACCTTGCCGCTAGTCGACCTCACTGCTGATCCGATGTGGTGCCTTCCATACCGATAATTCTTTTCTATTACCTCTTCAGCCTGCTTGATCAATTCATAGTCTTTATTTTCAAGGGTTTTTATTTTTAACAAGGGGGTTTCCTCCTTTTATTAAATAAATTGAAGTCTTTCCTACTAATATGTAATTTTCTAGAACAATCAAAGGATTCCTCCTAACAAATATAGAACCCCCATTCATAAACATTTTTTTTTCGTAAAAAATGAAACCACCCCGACATTGATTCGTCTTAGCAATATATAGGAATGAGGTGAGGGACGTGTGAGGGAAGCGGAGAATCATGCAGAAGACCGTGATGCATGGCTGGAACGGATCATGAATGAGTACGGCGAACGGCTGACGAAGCTTGCATACAACTATGTGAAGGACTGGGGCCTTGCTGAAGACATCGTGCAGGATGTATTTGTCACCTGCTTCAGACATTATGAAAAAGTCGGTGAGATTATGTCCTTCAAAGCATGGATTTATCGGCTGGCCATTAACCGGGCGAAGGATGTTTTGAAGAGTTCGGCGTTTAGGCGAGTAGTGAGGAATGGGAGCCTGTTATCTCTGTTTACTTCAAAAGATCTCCTGCCTGAAAACGAATTGTTGAGGAGAAGCGAGGAAGAGATCCTCTCAAGGAGCGTTCTCGATTTACCGGTGAAGTACCGTGAAGTGATGATCCTTTATTATTATGAAGAATGTTCGATTGAAGAAATCGAGGGGTTGTTAGGATTGAACCGGAACACGATTAAAACGAGGCTGAACAGGGGCAGAAGCAGACTGAAAAAGAGGATGGAAAGGAGGGGGCATGATGGAAGATAAGCTGAGTGAATTAAAGCGTGCGATGGACACCACGACGCATAAGGGCAGGCATTTTACACACATCCAAAGATCCAGGATTCGGCAGGCCGCTCATCATCCGGTGACACTAAAGAGCCCCGGGCCATTCCTCATCTTCATCATGACGACCGCCGCCATCTGTTTAATAGCCTTCTTTGTATCAACCGAATGGCTCATGAACGAACGGCAGGGAGCATTGAAAAAGAATGAAGTTGAATTCAGCATCTCTCCGGATCCTGGTCTTCACGCAGGGGCCACGTCTGGATATATTTTTCATTTCGAAGAACCTTTTGACACCTTCAAAGGGAAAGCACTATCGATTATCGCAGTTCATGAAAAATCAGGGCAGCGCATCGAGGTGCAGCCTCCAAAAAAAATTACCGATCCATCCCCCGGGTACTCAAGCTTGCAGCGCTACACCACAAGCTTTGCAATTCCATACAGCGGGAAATGGAGAATGGAAGTCTACCTCGACGGCAAACTCTACGGGGATGCCGACCTGAAAGTGGAGGATGGAATTTTACCGGCAGACATCCCAGCCTATATCAAAGAAAGTGATTTCCTCCAAATCAATTGGGACCGAAAAGCGACCGAGTTCGGACGAAACCTAATCGGCAATGAAAACAAATCAGGCATCATCGGCGCCGACATGCCAAGCCTGTCCGGCCAAAAATGGATGTGGCACCTGTGGCATACCGATGCTTCAGAGCTGACAGTGGCAGCCTACCACAGGGAATCCGGGACCGTGCACCCAATCCTCCACAACGGTGAAAGCTGGACGATCCCTCTCGGAGGCGAAAACAACGGCGCAGATGTGCATGCCCCGTCGTCCGTCACCATTTCAGAACCCGGAGACTGGGCGTTCGTCATTTATGCAGACGGAGAATTGTTTGACGTGATTGTGTTGAAGATTGAGAAGTGACTTTTGTATAAAAAGGGGTTGGACAAATCAGGTATTGGTCTTGAATCAGCCCCTTTTTAGTCATTTTTTTGAAGGAACGGGCAAATCCCAACCTCTTTCAAGCTCAAGAGAACTTCAAATCACCGAAAAAACCTCTCCAGGTCGCACTTATGAGCCGGTTTCCCCAACTTATGATCCCCTTTCCGGATTTATAAGCCGTTTCAGCAAAATATGAGCGCGAATCCTGATATATGAGCCGCCATCCTCTATATATGATCTCTTTGTCGAAAAATCGCGGCCGACGTAACGCTGCCACCAGCACGATCACCTCAATAAAAAACAATCCCCTCAACATCCCGAATCCACTCCTCCGCATCACTGCCATCCACATTCCCGATCCACAAATCCCTCTTCGAATCGGTGATGGACGTCCCCCTCAACCAAACGAGCTTGTCAATCGAAGGGAGGAACTGCGGGGCGTAGTCGCCGAATCCGTTCGGAGGACTCGTGATCTTCTCTTGCTTCACTGACTCAATATCCACGGTGTACAAAGCAGGAAGCGGATGTTTACTGAAGTCATTGCTCCACGCCCGTCCCCTGACCCTCGAGACGACAAGAGATTTGTCGCTCATCCAGTCGAAGTCGAGGTCAGCGAAATGGGCGGGGGTGAGGGCACCTCCAACAGGCATTTCCTTCACTTTAAGATCCTTGTTTTTAAAACCATACACGATCCTGCCGCCGCCGGCGATGTATGCCAGGATATCTGTGGATGGCGCCCACTTCGGCTCTCCCACCTGCAGAATTATCTCATCCAATACCTCGAAATTCCCTCCGTCCTGATCAATCACACACACCATATTGCTGTCCATCGACCAGGAAGCGGTCGGAGACACAACAAAGGAAATCCACTTGCCGCTCGGCGAATACGTCAGCTGTTCGGCAGAGACCGCAATCAGCTGATTCTGCTCCGTCGTACCGATTTCCCGGGGGAGTGTGAAGAAAGGCTCCACCCCTCCAAATAAGACAATATCTTCATATTTCTCCCCAACTTTTTTGGTGAAAAGCGAAGCGCTCGACCAGCCATCCGGATTGAGCGTGCCCGACGAAGAAAGCAGGAACCCGCTGCCGTCCGGAAGCCACGTGAAATCGCTCACTCCGGTTGCGATGTTGTAAAACCGGTTCAAGTCTGAAATATCGAGGATCCCCCTGTTCGTATAGGCGATATGGTTTCGCCGGGGCGCCCACCGAGGTGAGCGGCCGTTATCAGAAATCCGCTTCTTTTTACGGGTGGAGAGGTGATAAGTCCACAGCTCTGAGTTCCCATCCGAACCGACCTGATAGGCGAAGATCGTGCCGTCTCCAGACCATTTCGGCATCTGGTGGACATTGCCGGAAGTGGTGATTTGGGACTCCTCCCCATCGATGAACGTCCACACATTCCCCTCCCGGATAAATGCTGCCTGGATGTGGTTTTGGATGGCGGCGGAAGGGGCTGACGGGAATAGTAGGGTTAGGATGATGGTGAGAAGGATGGCTTTTTTCATGGTGGGGTCTCCTTTAGGTCTTTGTTCTTACTATCTTCTTGGGGGAGTTACTTTATGTAAAAGAAAAAGTTTTTTCGGTTAAATATGGAGGAGTGTATATAACTAAAATGAGTCCTCCGTTTGGTCCGACCCTTGAGTTGATAGGGGATCAGGCTTTTAAGTTTTAAAGACAAAATACTCTATTTTAATGAAAACCAAACCCATATTACCCTTATTTTTATGAAAACCATCAAAACGGGAACCATTACAAGCTCAGTTGAACCCATAATCGGCGAGATAACCCTGCCCCCATCCATATATGAGCCGGTTTCCCGAACTTATGAGCGGCTTTTCAAATTTATGAGCCGGAATTTTTTTTTATGAGCTGGAATTTTAAAATATGATCCAGTTGTCAGGATATATGATCTGTTTGTCGAAAAATCCTGAATATAACGAAATTGATATTGTTCAGAATTAGAAATTAATGGATAATGAAAAAGGAAGGGATTGATAAATAAATGAATAAGTACAGACTGCTTTTATTTGATCTCGATGACACCCTGCTGGAAAATTCGTCATGGTTTGACGATGGCGTGATTCAGGCGCTTGCAGAGCACCCGGATACAAAGGGGATGGATGGAGAGCAGTTTTTGAAGAAAATAAAACAGCCTCCACGATTTCTAATTGATAAACTTGTTCACGGGGAAATCAGTACATACGAATTTAAGATAGAGCGTTGGAAGGAAGCGTTTGATTCCTTTGGCGTGAAGATGAACAATGAAGCAATTGAACAATTCGAATCTCTATTTCATATCACAAGCATGACATTCATCAAGATGAACGAACATGTATTAAATTTAATGGATGAACTGACGAAGCGTTATGAGGTAGCTATTGTTACCAATGGCCTTTATGATCCTCGTCAGAAGGTAATCAACATGGGGTTAGGGGAGATATTTATCCAGGATAAAATCTTTCATTCAGAACCATTGGGTATGAGAAAGCCGGATTCCAGGATTTATCGTATTGCTTTAGAAGCTTTTAATAAAGAACCGGAAGAAACGATTTTCATAGGGGATTCGTGGACCCATGATGTCATAGGACCCATGGATGCAGGAATGGATGCCATATGGGTCAATTTCAGAGGAATAGAAAAACCGACGGATCATACTCCGCTTGCGATTGTGTCTTCTATAGGGGAGATCAGGGATGTTTTGCTCCGTGACCAAAGTGATTAAAGAGTAGTCAAAGAGGTACCGAACTTTTTACCAAGAAACCCAAGGAGTTGTCACCATGGATTATCTATCACTACCCGTCCTATCGATTGCCCTCTTCATCCTCATCATACACAGCATCGAGACGCTCGCATATGCAGTCAGATTATCCGGGGCAAGGGTGAAGCTGATCGCGTCAGGTCTTTCCCTTTTTAACATGATGGTCATTGTGTCAAGGATGGCGAATATGATGCAGCAGCCTTTTACCGGCGGCCTCACGGATAATGCGCCGAAGGGCCATAAATTAGAGGTGGTCGAGGAGCAGTTCAGGGTGCTGATCGGTGCCTCGACTTTAGGGACCATCCTTGGGATCGTGCTGCTGCCCACCTTCGTGGCTTTGTTTTCGAGGGGGATTATTTATCTCTCGGAGCAGGGAGGTTCAGTGCCCCGGCTAATCAAGTTCGGGTTTCAGCATCACCTGTATAAAAGGGGGATCCACCATATATCCAGGCCCGGTCGAAGATATTTGCAAGGAATCAGTTTCAGGAGCATTCCAAAGAGGCTGTTTTTCATCAATATGGTGATTACAGCGGTGTATACGATTGGCGTTCTTGCAGCGCTCTATGCTGCTCTTCTCGTGCCGGATCGACAGGCCAGTGCCACCATGGCTTCTGGATTGATCAATGGTATCGCAACGATTTTATTGACGCTGTTTATTGACCCGAAAATTTCCGTCCTGGCAGATGATGTGGCCAATGGGAAGGGGAATTATCAAGAGTTAAAAGGGCTTTCCATTATGATGGTCATTTCGCGGCTTTGCGGGACAGTGCTTGCTCAGGTTATTTTTATTCCGGGGGCGTATTATATTGCTTGGATGTCTCGTTTTTTTACTTGATGTATGAATAGCAGGGGAGGGGTGAATGACATGAAACAACACGCAATCAAGATGGACAACCATACCTTCTTTGTTTATGAAACCGGTGACCGACAACTCCCGACACTCATATGCCTGCACGGCATGACCGCCGAAGCCAACAGCTTCCTAGAACTTGCCGGGTATCTGCGGAACGATTTTCATATCCTGCTGGTGGATCTTCCCGGTCATGGAACAACCGCTCCACTTGATAGGGAGGAAGACTATCATTTTTCCTCATTAGCAAAACGGATCATGGCAGTCATCAGCAGGTGACGTCTGAAGCAGTCTATGTGTTGGGCCACTCCTGGGGTGCCGACCTGTCATTGCATATCGGAGCGACATTCCCTGACAGAATCAAGGGGCTTACATTAATAGACGGAGGGTATGTTTTCCCTGAAATGGTTGTGGGGTATTCGGAAGAGCAGGCCCTTTCCGATTGGGCAGAGTATTTTGATGGAGGCAGATATAGTTCCTGGGAAAAAGTAGTGGACACATACAAAGCGTACACCACACGGCAGTGGGATCATCTGCTCGAGAAGATGATTTCATCTAATTTTGTAAAGGTGGATGGCTTTTATCAATTGAAAGCGGACAGGGACAGCCTCCTTGCAACCATCAAAGCATTTTACCTTGAACCATGTTCCACGACGTACCCATCCATTGAATGTCCCGCTTTGCTCTTTCATGCTACCATTCCGCATGATGACCCTTCACGTCAGAAAGGGATTGAGAAACTGCAGGAGGAAGTGAAGGGTGTGAAAATAGTCGGGATTGAGAACACGCAACATAATGTGCATTGGGATTGTCCGGAGCAGGTGGGAGAGGTCATACGGGAGTGGATAATAATGGGATAATACGCAATAACTAATCGAACAGACGCAATGACCGCCACTTGAGACGCAATTCGCCTCCAAAACGACGCAATAAATAAAATAATGACGCAATTACCTTGAAAAACGACGCAATCATAAAAAATACCGGTGGTCCACTTTAACCAAGATCTTATGTAATATTTAATCTCTCTATTGAACTGTTAAAGAACCTCTCACAAGCCACGTTTATCGATCAAAATCTGCCTATTTCTATAAATAAATGCTCCCGGTATCTCACAACGGTCTATCTACCAAGCAGTTTCTTCCCTCAAATCAATTGTAAGACTCTATTTTTATTAAAAACCAACCCAAAATTACCCCTGTTTTAATAAAAACCATCAAACCCACAACCGCTACCAGCTCAGCTGAACCCGTAAACCACGAATCTTCCCAGCCCCAAGCCATATATGAGCCGGTTTCCCGAACTTATGAGCAGCTTTCCAAATATATGATCTCGAATTTTTTTATATGAGCTGGATTTTTAAAATATGATCCTCTTCTCCAGATATATGATCTCTTTGTCGAAAAATCGCTACGCCCCAGCGCCACGCTCCACACACCGATCCCCAACCAGCTCTTCTCTTTAAATCAACTCCAAACCCCCATTTCAACCAAAAACCAACCCAAAATTACCCCTGTTTTAATAAAAACCATCAAACCCACAACCGCTACAAGCTCATCTGAACCCGTAAACCACGAATCTTCCCACCCCCCCATCCATATATGAGCCACTTTCCCGAACTTATGAGCAGCTTTCCAAATATATGAGCTCGAATTTTTTTATATGAGCTGGATTTTTAAAATATGATCCTCTTCTCCAGATATATGATCTCTTTGTCGAAAAATCGCTACGCCCACGCCCCCAGCGCCACCCCACCAGCACCAGCACCACGCCCCCAACCAGCCACATCCCCTCACCCACCCATCCCCAACCAAAAAAAGACCCACCTCCCAGCAGGTCCCACCTAATCCTCCCCATACTTCAACTCCAGTGTAATCTCCGTCGTCGTATAAAAGTACATCTCCCTGACCTTCAGCCGGAAGTTCTTATCATTCAGCTTGACGGTTTTATTCTCAATGATCTTCTTAATCAGCTCCTTATTCCCGTAAACCGATTCCAGGTCTTTGGTGAGGAGGCTGCGGAGATCTTCGCTGAGCCGGTCTTCGGTTTCGTGAATGCTGAGGAGTTCGACTTTGGTTTTGGTGGTGTTGATGATTTTGACTTTGACTTCCTGGATGGTGAGTTCATTTTCGTTTTCGCTGTTGAGTTGTTTGTATTCTTCCTGGAGGTA
This sequence comes from Bacillus sp. KH172YL63, assembly GCF_011398925.1. NCBI lineage: Bacteria > Bacillati > Bacillota > Bacilli > Caryophanales > Bacillaceae > Bacillus > Bacillus sp. KH172YL63. The sequence goes on along the minus strand of NZ_AP022842.1, from coordinate 3,199,849 downwards.
GGAGAGGGTGTTTTTCAGTTTGCTGATGTCGTTTTTTTGTTCGGCGATTTTTTGGGCCTGTTTTTCGTGCATGGTGCCGAACATGAAGAGGAAGATCATCCAGCTGACGATGCCGCCGATGACCATGCCTGCGAAGAAGCGCTGCCAGGAGGGGAGCCGGTAGAAGGGCGGGATCCTCATGACGGCATATGCTCCTGGGTGAGCCAGGTGATGATCATGGCGGCGGTGTTGGCGCCGCCGAGTGCGGACAGGATCCAGAGGAACTGTTTGAACAGTTCTTTTGTTTCTCCGTTCAGGAAGCCTTTTTCGAAGCTGTAGACGGTGTCGAATGTGCCGCCGATCGCCGCGATGATGGCCCAGATGCGGAGGAAGTCGGATAGTCGTCTCATTTCAATGAACAGGGGCTGCCCCATGGCGAAAGACGCAAGCCCGCCGAGGAGCGAGCCCCCGAGCAGAACGCCCATAGCGATAAAGAAGCTTTTGAAGAGTTCCGGAAAGAAAGCTTCTGCCATTTCATCATCTCCATCTATTACGTGTCTTTACGATAACTATATGGGGATCGGGGACAAGATATGAGGGAGAACATATTTTCTTTTTTGCGGTTTCTTTCCTATAATAAAAGTATATTGAGAAAAAGGTTGTGCATAACATGTCATTTGTTCATTTACAAGTTGCGAGTGCCTACAGTCTCTTGTCCAGCACGATTCCGATAAATGGACTTGTACATAAAGCGAAGAAATCAGGGTATAAAGCACTTGCTTTAACCGATAAAAATATGATGTATGCCGCCATACCTTTTTATAAGGCATGTTTAAAGGAAGGTATCAAGCCGATTATCGGGTTGACCGCAGATATAGCATCAGACACCGAGGGAGAGTCACACCCTCTCGTCCTTCTGGTGGAAAATCAGACGGGGTATCAGAATCTATTAAAAATCTCGAGTGCGATCGGGGCGAAGGCGAAGGACGGGCTTCCGTTGAAGTGGCTTGCTTCCTACAGTGAAGGGCTGATCGCCATCACCCCGGGGATCAGGGGCGAGATCGAGAAGCTTTTGCTGAAGGGGAAAACCGAGCAGGCGAAGGCGGGCATCGAAACTTTCCAGAAGATGTTCGGCAAGGGTTCCTTTTATTTGAGTGTGCAAAAGCACGGGCTTCCCGAGGAAGAAGAGCTGATTCCCCTCCTGAAATCAGTGTCCGCTGAAACCGGTGCCGGGCTGGTTGCGACGAATGATGTGCAGTATCTCGAACAGGATGATTCTTTTGCCCATGAATGCATGGGGGCGATCCGGGATGGTGTGAAGCTGTCGGATGATGACCGTGACGTCCTTGAGTGTGAGGAGTATTACTTCAAATCGAAGGAAGAGATGGTCGAGCTGTTCGCGGATCACGTGACCGAGCTTGAGAATACGATGGTGATCGCCGACCGGTGTCATCTCGACATCCGGTTCCATCAGCAGCTGCTGCCGAAGTATCCGCTTGCTGAAGGGGAGACGGCCCTCGAGATGCTGACCCATCTCAGTGAAAAGGGACTGAGCGAGAAGGTCGGCACGATTACCGATGAATACATCGAGCGACTGGATTACGAGCTTGAGATCATCGGGAAGATGGGGTTCAGCGATTACTTCCTGATCGTCTGGGACTTCATGAAGTATGCGAAGGAACAAAGAATCCTGACTGGTCCTGGAAGGGGATCGGCGGCAGGGTCCTTGGTGTCCTACGCCCTTAATATCACCGATGTGGATCCGATCGAGCATCAGCTGCTGTTTGAGCGGTTCCTGAACCCTGAACGGGTGACGATGCCGGATATTGATATCGACTTCCCGGACCACAGGCGGGATGAAGTGATCGAATATGTCGAGCGGAAATACGGGAGTCTCCATGTTGCCCAGATCATCACGTTCGGGACATTCGCTGCGAAAGCGGCGCTACGTGACACGGCCCGTGTGTTCGGGCTGAATATGAAAGAGCAGGAGCAGCTGTCGAAGCTGATTCCGAATCAGCTCGGCATCACGCTGAACGAAGCGTATGACCAGTCGAAGGGACTCCGTGAATTTGTAGGGAGTTCTGATCATTATAAAAAATTATTCCAGACCGCATGTACGCTTGAGGGACTGCCGCGGCATACGTCCACCCATGCGGCCGGTGTTGTGATCAGTGAAGCGCCCCTCGTCCAGTGGGTGCCGATCCAGGGGAGCTCGTCAGGCATCCATCTGACCCAATTCTCCATGGACATTCTTGAAGAAATCGGCTTATTGAAGATGGATTTCCTCGGGCTCCGAAATCTCAGCATACTTGAGCGGATCGTGAAGAACGTTCAGATGGGGGCGGATAAATCTTTTTCCCTCGACAGAATTCCGATAGATGACAGCAAGACGTTTGAGCTGTTGAGCAGCGGGCAGACGAATGGGATTTTCCAGCTGGAGTCAGAGGGGATGCGGAATGTGCTGAAGCGGCTGAAGCCGAATGCCTTTGAAGACATCGTGGCGGTGAACGCCCTGTATCGTCCCGGTCCGATGGAGAACATCCCGACGTACATCAAACGGAAGCACGGCGGAGAGCGGGTCGAGTATCCGCTGCCGGATCTGAAGCCGATCCTTGAGATGACCTACGGGGTAATTGTGTATCAGGAGCAGATCATGCAGATTGCTTCGAAAATGGCGGGCTTTTCACTTGGCGAGGCAGATTTATTGAGAAGGGCCGTGTCGAAGAAGAAGAAGGACGTCCTCGATCAGGAGCGGGCCCACTTTGTGACAGGTGCGACCCAGAAAGGCTACAGTGAAGAGGTCGCCAATTCGACGTACGACTTGATCGTCAGGTTCGCAGACTACGGCTTCAACCGTTCCCATGCGGTTGCCTACAGTAAGATCGCCTATCAGCTTGCGTATTTAAAAGCACATTATCCGGCTTTTTTCCTGTCATCCCTCCTGACCTCGGTCGTGGGGAATGAGACGAAGGTCGCCCAGTATATCCGGGAGGCGAAGCTCTACGACATTGAGATCCTGCCCCCGTCGATCAACGGCAGTCAGTTTGTTTTTACCGTGGATGGTAAGAACCGGATCCGCTACAGCCTCGGTGCGATCAAGGGAATCGGGGCGGCGGCCCTGAAGGAGATCATCCGGGCAAGACAGGAGAAGCCGTTTCAGGATCTGTTTGATTTCTGTATGAGGGTGTCGACGAAGACGATCAACCGGAAGATCCTTGAGAACCTGGTGTTGGCAGGTGCGTTTGATGAATGTCAGATAGACCGGGCCACGCTGCTTGCGAGCCTTGATGTGGCCTCTCAGCACGCAGAGCTCGTCAATCCTGACGGGGAACCGGATCTGTTTGATGAAGAAGAAGCTTTCGTCCTGAAGCCGAAATATGTAGAGGTCGACGACATGACGATCGATCATAAGCTTCAGTATGAGAAGCAGGTGCTCGGACTTTATCTGTCAGATCATCCCCTCGCTTCCCACCGTCCCCTGTTCGTGGAGCTCGGTTTGCCGCAGATTGCCGATTTGCAGCAGGGCTCGAAGATTTCATTCGGGGGCTATATTACGGCAGTGAAAACGATCCGGACGAAAAAAGGGGAAGTGATGGCTTTTCTTGAAATCGGTGATGAAACCGGTGAAATCGAAGCGGTCGTATTCCCGAATGTGTATAAAAACAACATGATCCAGCTGAAGGAAGGGAACATCCTTCTTTTCGGCGGGAATGTGGAGAACCGCAATGATAAGCAGCAGGTGATCGTGAACACCGTCGAAACGATGGAAAGCGTGCAGGCAAGGGTGAAGGAACGGAATCAGATCCTGTATGTGAAAATCGAAAACAGCATAGACGGGGAAGAAGCCATGAAGAAGATCACGCAGGCAATCAAACGGTTCAAGGGAGAGACGGGTGTGATCGTCTACCATGAACGGGACAAAAAAAGCGTCCGGCTGCCGGGGCATCTGCGGGTGAACCCGTCTGAAGAGGCGCTGAATGAATTTCATCACATTCTTGGCCAGGCAAATGTCATCTTAAAATAACATACTTTACTAAAACCAATATTTATATTATTGTTTAATAGAAAAAGGTGGTCTGACCACCTGTGACCTTTATCATTTTCCTTTCGAAAATATAAATCTCAGTAGATTCCCGCAGTCTTTGGGAATCGATAGAACCGACAGAAACAGAAGGAGTGGGACATATTGTCATTACGTGAAGAAGCGCTGCATATGCATCGAGTAAATAAAGGAAAATTAGAATCTAAATCCAAGGTGGAGGTCCGCAACGCTGACGACCTGAGCCTTGCATACTCACCAGGAGTGGCAGAGCCTTGTAAAGTCATCTATGACAAGCCGGAAACGGTCTATGATTACACGATGAAAGGGAATATGGTTGCCGTTGTATCAGACGGGACAGCAGTATTGGGCCTTGGGAATATCGGACCGGAAGCGGCTCTTCCTGTTATGGAAGGAAAAGCGGTTTTGTTCAAGAGTTTCGCAGGCGTCGATGCATTCCCGATCTGTCTGAACACGACGGATGTGGACAAGATCGTCGAGACGGTCAAGCTCCTTGAGCCGACGTTTGGCGGCGTGAATCTGGAAGATATCGCAGCTCCGAACTGTTTCGAAATCGAAGAACGACTAAAGAAAGAAACGAATATCCCTGTCTTCCACGATGATCAGCACGGCACGGCGATTGTTACTGTTGCAGGTCTTGTGAACGCCCTGAAGATTGTCGGCAAGAAAATGTCCGAAATCAAAGTGGTGGCAAACGGTGCCGGTGCAGCCGGTATGGCGATCATCAAGCTTCTTTACCGTTACGGTGTAAGGGATATCATCATGTGTGATTCCAAAGGCGCGATCTACGAAGGCCGTCCTGAAGGAATGAACAGTACGAAAGACGAAGTGGCGAAGTTTACGAACCGTGACCACATCAAAGGCGGACTTGCAGAAGTATTGAAGGATGCCGACGTATTCATCGGTGTGTCTGTTGCAGGCGCGCTGACGGAAGAAATGGTGTCTTCGATGAAGGAAGATCCGATCATCTTCGCGATGGCAAACCCTGTCCCTGAGATCATGCCTGAGCTTGCGAAAGCGGCTGGCGCGAAAGTAGTCGGCACCGGACGTTCTGATTTTCCTAATCAGGTGAACAATGTCCTTGCTTTCCCTGGTATCTTCCGCGGTGCCCTCGATGTCCGTGCGACGCACATCAATGAAAAGATGAAGCAGGCGGCAGTTGAAGCAATCGCAGCTCTCATCACAGAGGACGAGCTCCATGCAGACTACGTCATCCCGGCTCCGTTCGATAAACGCGTTGCTCCTGCCGTGGCTGCGGCGGTTGCGAAGACGGCGATGGAGACGGGTGTTGCCCGCTTGAAGGTGGACCCTGAAGAAATCCGTCAGAAAACGGAAGATCTAGCGGTAATCGGGAAGAGTGAATGATGAAAGAAGTGAACTCTCTCCATTCTCACGCGAAGGTCTATATTGGAATTGTTCACCAGTTACGAGACATGATCACAAAGGACGGCCTGCAGCCCGGTGATAAAATCCCGTCTGAAAGGGAGCTGACCGACCGGCTGAACGTAGGCCGTTCTTCGGTGCGGGAAGCGCTCCGGGCATTGGAGCTGCTGGGCCTGATTGAAACAAGACGGGGAGAAGGGACCTTTTTAAGGGACTTCCGGGATCATCATCTGATCGACCTTCTGGGAATGTTCATTCTTCAGGACGACAAGGCGCAGGGAGATATCCTCGATACGAAGATGATGATCGAGAAGGAAGCATTGAAAGTCCTTTTCCTTGAGAAAAAGAACGTAGATTCCCTGATGGGGAAGGTGGCTGAAAGCGGGACCCTGGACGAAGTGTTCAGGGAAATTGTCATGATGCACCCGAACCACCTCTCCCACCGGATCTGGAATATTTTGAATGACTTCGAAACCCTGATCTGCGGGGGAAAAGCACTCACCGGCGTCATGAGGGAAGAGCTTAAAACGATGCTCGAAGGAATCGAGAAACAAGAGAAAGAGACTGTGCAAGAGACATACAAAAGGGTGAGGAAAATTGTCGATAAAGATGTGACAATTTCCAACATCTTTTTCTAAACCTTTCCATTAAACTGATAGTCAAGCAGTTTTATATCATGCATTAACTACTAGAAGCGAATGGGCTACTGTCATTCGGTAAGGAGGTTTCACCTTGCTTAAGGAACTTTTTAATAAATCGAAAAAGAAAAAGTATGCGACAATTCCATCTGAAGCGTCGAAACAGGACGTTCCGGAAGGGATCATGACCAAGTGTCCTGATTGCAAAAAAATCATGTACACGAAAGAACTTCAAAAGAATTTAAAAGTATGCATTCACTGCGGGTTCCATCATGGGATGAGTTCACCGGAGAGAGTCAATAGTTTTATAGACGAAGGAACGTTCCAGGAGCTTGATCGTGACCTCGTATCAGGAAATCCACTCGGCTTTCCCGATTATGAGAGCAAGGTTGAAAAGGACCGGAAGAAAACAGGGATGAATGAAGCAGTCCTGACCGGGACCGGAAAAGTGAATGGCATCGAGGTCGTGACGGCGATCATGGATTCCCGTTTCCGTATGGGAAGCATGGGATCAGTCGTTGGTGAGAAGATCACAAGGGCGATCGAAGAAGCCGACAAACGGAAAGTCCCATTCATCATCTTCACCGCATCTGGCGGGGCCCGGATGCAGGAAGGCGTGCTGTCCCTGATGCAGATGGCGAAGACGAGTGTCGCCTTGAAGCGCCTCAGTGAAAATGGCGGCCTCTTCATTTCAATCATGACCCATCCTACGACCGGCGGGGTATCGGCAAGCTTTGCGTCTGTCGGGGATTATAATTTCGCAGAGCCTGGCGCACTGATCGGATTCGCAGGCAGAAGGATCATCGAGCAGACGATCCGGGAAGATCTGCCGGAAGACTTCCAGACGGCTGAATTCCTGTTGAAGCACGGCCAGCTTGACGGCGTCATCTCAAGACTCGAGATGAAAGAGAAAATCGGAACAATACTTGATATACATCAGTGGGACGGTGATCTGCCATGGTAAATGAGATGGAATTTGAAAAGCCTGTATATGAGCTGAAGAAAAAAATCGCTGAGCTGAAAGAGTTCACTCAGAATTCAGACGTGGATTTATCAAAGGAAATCGAGAAGCTCGAAGCGCGTCTTGCCAAGCTTCAAAATGACATTTATGAAAACATGAGACCGTGGGAAAGGGTGCAGGTTGCACGCCACCCGAACCGTCCGACGACGCTTGATTATATCGGCCAGATCTTCACCGATTTCATTGAAATGCACGGCGACCGCCTGTACGGTGACGATGAAGCGATCGTTTCGGGCGTCGGGAAATTCCACGGCGTACCAGTCACAATCATCGGCCACCAGCGAGGGAAGGACACGAAGGAAAATATCCGCCGCAACTTCGGGATGCCTCATCCAGAAGGGTACAGAAAGGCGCTACGTCTGATGAAACAGGCGGATAAGTTCAACCGTCCGATCATCTGCTTCATCGATACGAAAGGGGCTTACCCTGGCAAAGCGGCAGAGGAAAGAGGACAAAGTGAAGCCATCGCGAGGAATCTCGTTGAAATGGCCGGCCTGACCGTCCCTGTCATCTGCATCGTCATCGGGGAAGGCGGAAGCGGCGGTGCCCTGGCACTCGGTGTCGGAAACCATATTCACATGCTTGAAAACTCCACGTACTCGGTCATCTCTCCTGAAGGCGCAGCAGCGATCCTCTGGAAAGATTCAACCCAGGCGAAACGTGCAGCCGAATCGATGAAAATCACGGCACCGGACTTGAAAGAGCTCGGCATCGTCGATGAAATCATCACCGAAGTCAAGGGCGGCGCACACAAGGATGTCAAAGAGCAGGCGGGCTACATTGAAGCCGTACTGAAGCAATCCCTGAAAGAGCTGATCCCGATGAATAAGGACGAGCTGATTCAGCATCGCTATGATAAATTCAAGGCGATGGGCGATTATTCGGTTTTAAATGATTTAATCGGGGTAGAAATACAATAAATGACAGACTGACAAAAGGGTATGACCGTTTGTCAGTCTTTTTCATTTAAGGGGGAGAAATCTCCTATTTGTGGTGATATTTTGAACATATTAACAATTGAAACGCTTTCATTTAAAAGATTATTTCGTCTTTTACGTTTACTTCGTGTATCTAGTTGAGAACCTTGCACCTTCGTGTTATTTTAGAAATAATCCAAAGTCTATTGGTTCATACTAATGTAATGAATATAACAGGATATATGGTAAAATTGCTTACTCTATGTTTTATTGAACGAGGTACAAGTTGTTTCATTCATTTACATATAAAGGAATATTCTTAATGAGGTGATCGCAGTGAAGAAGATTGGTGTATTAACAAGTGGTGGAGATTCACCAGGTATGAATGCAGCGGTCCGTGCAGTTGTGCGTAAAGCCATCTTCATGGATATGGAAGTGTACGGGATTTTTCAAGGGTATAATGGTTTAATTAACGGAAACATCCAAAAGCTTGAGCTTGGTTCCGTTGGTGACATCATCCACCGCGGCGGTACGATGCTGTATACTGCACGTTGCGAAGAATTCAAGACAAAAGAAGGTCAGAAAAAAGGGATCGAGCAGCTTGAGAAGCACGGTATCGAAGGCCTTGTCGTCATCGGTGGGGACGGTTCTTATCAGGGTGCGAAGGCATTGACGGAATGGGGCTATCCTTGTGTAGGCGTACCTGGTACGATCGATAACGATATCCCGGGAACCGAATATACAATCGGCTTCGATACGGCCCTGAACACAGTCATCGATGCGATCGATAAGATCCGCGACACGGCGACGTCTCATGAAAGAACATTCATCATTGAAGTAATGGGGCGCAACGCAGGCGATATCGCCCTGTGGGCAGGTCTTGCCGGCGGTGCCGAAACGATCGTCATCCCTGAAGAAACATTCGATATGGATGACATTGTCAACCGTTTGAAAAAAGGTCAAGAACGCGGGAAGAAGCACAGCGTCATCATCGTAGCTGAGGGTGTCATGTCAGGGAATGAATTCGCGAACCGCTTCACGGAAGCAACGGGAATGGATACACGTGTCTCTGTCCTCGGTCACATCCAGCGCGGCGGGACACCAACTGCATCCGACCGTGTGCTTGCCAGCCGTCTTGGCGCACATGCTGTTGAACTTCTGTCACAAGGAAAAGGCGGCAGAGCAGTAGGAATCGAGAAGAATCAGCTAGTTGACTACGATATCATTGAAGCATTGGCAAAGCCGCATCAAATCGACATGAACATGTACAGACTTTCCAAAGAGCTTTCAATCTAAATTGTTGTAAGATTTCAGGAGGTAAAGAAAAATGAGAAAAACGAAAATTGTATGTACGATCGGTCCAGCAAGTGAAAGCGTAGAAAAGTTATCACAACTAATCGAAGCCGGGATGAACGTTTCCCGCCTGAACTTTTCACACGGTGATCACGACGAGCACGGACAACGAATTACAAACATCAGAGAAGCAGCTGAAAAAGCTGGTAAAAACGTAGGAATCCTTCTTGATACGAAAGGACCGGAAATCCGTACGAACAATATGGAAAACGGTGCAATCGAATTGACGCAAGGATCCAACATCATCGTATCCATGAAAGAAGTACTTGGAACGACAGAGAAATTCTCCGTTACATACGAAGGATTGATCGAAGATGTTCACGTTGGTTCAAAAATCCTTCTTGACGACGGACTAATCGGTCTTGAAGTAACTGAAATCGACCAGGCGAACGGCGAAATCCACACGCTTGTACAAAACAGCGGCGTTCTTAAGAACAAAAAAGGTGTAAACGTGCCAGGCGTATCTGTCAACCTTCCAGGAATCACAGATAAAGATGCAAATGACATCATCTTCGGTATCCAGCAAGGTGTTGACTTCATCGCTGCATCATTCGTACGTCGTGCATCTGATGTCCTTGAAATCCGTCAATTATTGGAAGAGCACAATGCATCTCACATCCAAATCATCCCTAAGATCGAGAACCAGGAAGGTGTCGACAACATCGACGAAATCCTTGAAGTGTCTGACGGTCTGATGGTTGCACGTGGAGATCTTGGTGTAGAAATCCCTGCTGAAGAAGTACCATTGGTGCAAAAACAGCTGATCAAAAAATGTAACTCACAAGGTAAGCCTGTTATCACAGCTACACAAATGCTTGATTCCATGCAGCGTAACCCACGCCCGACAAGAGCAGAAGCAAGTGACGTTGCCAATGCGATCTTCGACGGAACAGATGCGATCATGCTATCAGGTGAAACAGCTGCCGGAACTTACCCTGTTGAAGCTGTTCAAACGATGCACAACATCGCTTCAAGAGCAGAAACTGCCCTTGATTACAATGCGATCCTTGCTAAGCGCAGCAAAGACAGCGAGCACAACATGACAGATGCAATCGGTCAATCTGTTGCATACACGGCTCTTAACCTTGACGTCAATGCCATCGTGGCACCGACTGAAAGTGGCCACACTGCACGCATGATCTCTAAATACCGTCCAAAAGCACCAATCGTCGCTGTTACTGGCACAGACTCAGTATCACGCCGTCTTGCACTTGTATGGGGCGTATACCCAACAGTAGGACGCCAAGTGACAACAACGGACGAAATGCTTGACATGGCAGTAGAAGAAAGCGTGAACTCAGGCATGACCAAGCACGGCGACCGCATCGTCATCACTGCTGGTGTACCAATCGGCGAATCAGGCACAACCAACCTGATGAAAATCCATGTAGTCGGCGACGTCGTAGCAAAAGGCCAAGGAATCGGCCGCAAATCTGCATACGGTAAAGCCGTTGTTGCCATGAACGCTGAAGAAGCAGTGAACAACACACAACCAGGATCTGTCCTGATCACAATCGGTACAGACAAAGACATGATGCCTGCACTTGAAAAATGCTCTGCACTCATCGTCGAAGAAGGCGGACTTACAAGCCACGCCGCAGTAGTCGGCATCAACCTTGGAATCCCAGTCGTAGTAGGCGTGGACAATGCCACTAACCTATTCACAAACGGCCAGGAAATCACAGTAGACGCTACCCGCGGTGTTATCTACAACGGTCACGCTAGCGTATTGTAATATTTTTAGAATGAAACCAGTGTCTTTAGGGGCACTGGTTTTTTTGTTTGTCTGTTTTTGGGGAGGAAGGTGGTGCGGGAGTGGTGGGTTAGTTGGAGAGGTGATAGGAGTGGGCGAGGGTTGGAAAGTGCTGCATTCACGCCACACCCCAATTACGCAATAAAGTTGGAAAGTCGCGCAATAGAGTGTGGTTTTCACGCAATTAACTGGGATTCTCACGCAATAAGTGGTGAAAGTTACGCAATTAGCTTCTGGGAGCATGGGTTGTAGTAGTGATTGACCTGTAAAAACAGGTGTTTTTTCAATAACGGGATTACTTTATTTCGATTCATGATGAAAAATGATGCGTGACAGTTAAATTCCGGTACGAAAGATGACTGCATTCACGCCGAACCTTCAATTACGCAATAAAGTACGAAAGTCGCGCAATAAAGTCTGGTTCTCACGCAATAAACTCGGATTCTCACGCAATAAATGGCGAAAGTGACGCAATTAGCTTCTGGGAGCATGGTCCACAATAGTGATCACCCTTTGAAAACAGCGATTTTCCCAATTACGTCACAACTTTAACCTTATGAACGACGAAAAATGAGGCGCGACAGTTAAATTTCGTTACAAATGTTGACTGCATTCACGCCGCACCTTCAATTACGCAATAAAGTCCAAAAGTCCCGCAATAAAGTCTGATTCTCACGCAATCAACCCCGATTCTCACGCAATACCTAGCCAATCTCACGCAATTAGCCTCCACCCCCTCACTCTGCCACTATCTATTCACCAAAAAAAACACTCACTTCATCAATTTCTGCCCATTACTAGTCCGATCTACGACTAAAACCAGTTGTCCCAGCCCAAAACCACGCTAAAAATAACCAAAACCTGACCACCTCACCCCAAAAACACAAGCAGCACACCCCTCCCACCAATATGTTATAATGTATCCAAGCAAGCACTCTAACGATTGGAGGCATCCTTCATGAGATATATGTTACTATTGTTGATTATTGTTCCTGCACTGGAAATCGGGCTTCTCGTTTTGTCCGGGCAGGCGTTTGGATTGATTCCGACTGTTCTGTTGATTATTTCGACGGGGATTCTTGGTGCGTATTTGGCGAAGAAGCAGGGGATTGAGACGCTGAGAAGGGCACAAAGGGAGGCGCAATATGGTCAGCTGCCGGGAGATGCGATTATGGATGGGTTATGCATCCTGGTCGGCGGGGTTGTGCTGTTGACGCCGGGCTTTATCACCGATGCGATCGGTTTCCTTTTACTGTTGCCGACGACGCGCAGCATGTTCAAGCCTTTCATCTACAGATTATTTAAGCGCTGGATCAATAATGGGAATGTGATCATTTACAGATAGTACTCCCGTATAAAATAAAGCGAAGACCGACAATTGGTCTTCGCTTTTCTTTATTTTACACCCATGATGAATTTCCATGTATCTTCGAACACGCCGGCTCTCTTTAGTGTGGAGAGGATGACCAGTACGACCGGTCCGACGATCAGGCCGAGGAAGCCGATGAGCTTGAAGCCGACGAAGAGGGCGATCAGTGTTGCGAGCGGGTCGAGTCCGATGCTTGAAGACAGGACTTTCGGCTCCATGATCTGGCGCTGGACGACGACGACCATATAGAGGACCGACAGGCCGATGCCGAGTCCGATGTTGCCGGTGATGAACTCATAGGCGATCCATGGGACGAAGACGGCTCCTGTTCCAAGGTACGGCAGGATGTCGACGAGCCCGGTGACGAGCGCGATGGTGATGGCGTAGTCGACACGCAGGATCACCAAGCCGACGAGCACGATGATCGCTGTGATGGAAATGAGCGTGAACTGGGCGCGGATAAATCCGAACAGTGCCCGTTTTAAGTCGATGAATACTTTTCTTCCGCTGCTCATGGCTTTACCGGGAATGATTTTTTCCGCTTTGGCCGATAAACTGTACCAGTCTTTGCTGATGAAAAAGGTCGCCAGTGCTGCGAAAATCAGGACCGATGCTGCATTTGGGATCCAGGAAATGAGCTGGGGCAGTTTGGTGAAGAAGTTTTGCAGGAAATCCCCTGCAGAAGTGGCGATCTTCGTGCCTGCCGTCTGGACGTTTTTCAAAATCGTTTCCTGCTGTCCTGCTTCGAGATTTTTAAAAATCCCGGCCAGCTGATTGTAGAACGGGATCACCTGCCCGACAATGAAATCTTCTGCATATTGGACGAGTGTTTCCACATGGTCAGGGAGCACTTCTGCCAGGTAATTGGCACCTGATACAATTTCTGCGATCAATAATGTGATGAGGCCTGCAAACATGGCCACGATCAGGATGAGGGATAATGTGACGGCCCACACCCTTGGTAGCCACCGCTCGAGCCAGTTGACCATCGGGTTGATCAGCAGGGCGATGGCGACGGCGATGATGAATGGATAAGCGAGTTTCCATATGTAATAGAGTGAAATCAGTGAGAGCACGATGACGGCGAGAACAATGAGAAATCGGATCGTTCGATAAACATATTCTAAATTCAAAGGCTTCCCTCCTGCCGGGTCTATTACTTCTATTTTATAGGAGACAGGAAATGAAAGGAAGATATATTTGTGCCGTCAATGAAAGATTAACGGGAGAGTTGATATGGCACGATAATGATTGGCCGGCAGGGGAAAAGGCGTGGGGACGGGCCATCCCCCTTCTTCCCACATTCGTGATACCATTCAATATTATTTCCAAAGCATTTTTGCCCAATCAGGGAAAGCGGTCTTTAAAATTCCCTCCTCAACAAGCCCATTTTCCCATGGTTTATTTTTCTAGAAAAATAATTTTTATAGAAATTGGTGCGTTTTCATTCACAAAAGTCAGATAATTGTTTATAATAGGAAATGTAAGCGCATCCCAAGCTCTCGTCCTGTGGCAGTGATGCTTCAGAAGGGCAGGGAATCATTTTTTGTATAGGGATTGAGCAGGCGCTCAACGCTTTTATTTCTGTTCTTTTTAAACAAGCCTACCAGACTGAATGTTTCGTAGGGTTTTATGCTCATATGAAAATGGGTAAAAGAGAAATACTTACCAAAAGGAGAGATTATTATGACAGCAACTCGCGGATTAGAAGGGGTTGTAGCAACAACATCATCTATCAGTTCGATCATAGACGATACTCTTACATATGTTGGCTACAACATAGATGATCTGGCAAACAATGCTAGTTTCGAAGAGGTTATCTACTTATTATGGCATCTTAAACTGCCTACATCATCAGAACTTCAAGAATTTAAAGAGCTGTTGGCAGATAACGCTGAACTGCCTAAGGAAGTAATCGAACATTTCAAGATGTACAATATCAAGGAAGTCCACCCGATGGCGGCTCTGCGTTCTGCCGTGTCGTTACTTGGACTGTATGATGATAAAGCTGACGAGATGGATGAGAGAGAAAACTACTTGAAGGCGATCCGTCTTCAGGCGAAGATCCCGACGATCGTGACAAGCTTCTCACGCATCCGCAGCGGCAAGGAACCGGTTGCACCGCGCAAGGATCTTGGATTCGCGGCAAACTTCTTATACATGCTGACTGGCAACGACCCTGAGCCGATCGAAGTAGAGGCGTTCAATAAAGCGCTTGTCCTTCATGCGGACCATGAGTTAAACGCTTCCACGTTCACTGCACGTGTATGTGTGGCGACGCTGTCTGATGTATATTCAGGCGTCACTGCTGCAATCGGCGCATTGAAGGGGCCGCTTCACGGAGGGGCTAACGAGCAGGTGATGAAGATGCTGACTGAAATCGGATCTGTCGATAAAGCAGAATCTTATATCCTGGATAAACTGGACAAGAAAGAGAAGATCATGGGCTTCGGTCATCGCGTATACCGTCAAGGGGATCCACGTGCCAAGCATCTGAAAGAAATGTCCAAAAAGCTAACTGAATTAAGAGGAGAAAGTAAATACTACGAAATGTCTGTGAAGGTTGAAGAAGTATTTACAGCCAACAAAGGCCTTCCGCCAAATGTTGACTTCTACTCTGCATCCGTTTACCACAGCCTCGGCATCGATCATGATCTGTTCACGCCGATCTTCGCTGTCAGCCGTGTATCCGGCTGGTTGGCACACATTTTAGAACAATATTCAAACAACCGTCTGATCCGTCCGCGTGCCGATTACGTAGGACCAGGCAAGCAAGTTTACGTACCTGTTGACCAAAGAGGTTAATCATCAATATTTACAAATAGTTAAAATATTGGTGTAATGAATAAGAGAAAGGGACTGACTTTAAATGCATAAGCGCATATGGTCACTCCCTTTCATAATGAAAAAATGGAGGTTACATAATGACACAAGGTGAAAAAATTACAAACCAGAACGGCCAGCTTAACGTGCCAAACAATCCGATCGTCCCTTTCATTGAAGGTGACGGAACAGGTCCAGATATTTGGGCAGCAGCTCAACGCGTCCTAGATGCTTCTGTTGAAAAAGCATACAAAGGCGAGCGCAAGATCTCTTGGAAAGAAGTATATGCAGGGGAAAAAGCATT
Source organism: Bacillus sp. KH172YL63 (assembly GCF_011398925.1). Taxonomy (NCBI): domain Bacteria; kingdom Bacillati; phylum Bacillota; class Bacilli; order Caryophanales; family Bacillaceae; genus Bacillus; species Bacillus sp. KH172YL63. The sequence continues at coordinate 3,184,246 of NZ_AP022842.1, read as the reverse complement.
CAACAAAACGGGCGAATGGCTTCCTAACGAAACACTTGAAGCGATCCGTGAATACTTCATCGCGATCAAAGGACCTCTTACAACACCAGTAGGCGGCGGAATCCGTTCATTGAACGTTGCCCTTCGCCAGGAGTTGGACCTATTCACTTGCCTGCGTCCAGTACGCTACTTCGAAGGTGTTCCTTCACCGGTTAAGCGTCCTGAAGACACTGACATGGTCATCTTCCGTGAAAACACTGAAGATATCTATGCAGGTATCGAGTATGCAAAAGGTTCTGATGAAGTGAAGAAACTGATCAGCTTCCTTCAAAATGAAATGGGCGTGAACAAAATCCGTTTCCCTGAAACATCAGGTATCGGAATCAAGCCTGTATCTGAAGAAGGTACAAGCCGTCTAGTGCGCGCAGCGATCAACTATGCAATCACTGAAGGCCGTAAGTCAGTAACGCTTGTTCACAAAGGGAACATCATGAAGTTCACTGAAGGAGCTTTCAAAAACTGGGGTTACGAGCTTGCTGAGAAAGAGTTCGGGGATAAAGTATTCACTTGGGCTCAATATGACAAGATCAAAGATGCCGACGGATTGGAAGAAGCGAACAAAGCACAATCTGACGCTGAAGCTGCTGGCAAGATCATCGTAAAAGATTCAATCGCTGATATCTTCTTACAACAGATCCTTACGCGTCCGGCTGAGTTCGATGTCGTGGCTACAATGAACCTGAACGGAGACTACATCTCTGATGCACTTGCTGCACAAGTAGGTGGAATCGGTATCGCTCCAGGAGCGAACATCAACTACGAATCAGGACATGCAATCTTTGAGGCGACTCACGGAACGGCTCCTAAATATGCAGGTATGGACAAAGTAAATCCATCATCTGTTATCCTTTCAGGTGTGCTTATGCTTGAGCACCTTGGCTGGACAGAAGCTGCCAACCTGATCACAAAATCCATGGAGAAAACAATCGCTTCTAAAGTCGTGACATATGACTTTGCCCGTCTGATGGATGGCGCTACAGAAGTGAAATGCTCTGAATTCGGTTCTGCTTTAATCGAAAACATGGAAGCATAATCATTTGACATAAGGACGGGGTGCTTCTTTCAGGGGCACTCCTTCCTTTGTCTATTGACACGAATAGGGGGAAGAATGATGGCTATTAAACGTAGAAAAGTATCTGTAATCGGTGGAGGTTTCACCGGGGCGACGACGGCACTGATGCTCGCCCAGAAAGAACTTGGAGATGTTGTATTGGTTGATATCCCGCAAAACGAAGATCCGACAAAAGGAAAGGCACTCGATATGCTTGAAGCAAGCCCGGTGCAGGGATTTGACGCAAACATCATCGGAACTTCCAACTATGAGGATACGAAGGATTCGGATATCGTCGTCATCACGGCCGGCATCGCCCGTAAACCGGGAATGAGCCGTGACGACCTCGTGCAGACCAATCAGAAAGTCATGAAATCAGTCACCCAGCAAATCGTGAAACATTCACCAGACTGCTATATCATCGTGTTGACGAATCCCGTGGACGCCATGACGTACACAGTCTTTAAAGAATCCGGCTTCCCTAAAGAACGGGTCATCGGACAATCAGGCGTCTTGGACACAGCCCGTTTCCGCACATTCGTCGCGCAGGAGTTGAACCTGTCGGTGAAGGACATCACAGGCTTCGTCCTCGGCGGGCACGGGGACGACATGGTCCCGCTCATCCGCTACTCCTATGCAGGAGGGATCCCGCTTGAAACCCTGATCCCGAAAGACCGTCTCGACGCCATCGTAGAGCGCACCCGCAAAGGCGGCGGAGAAATCGTCGGCCTCCTCGGCAACGGCAGCGCCTACTATGCCCCGGCGGCTTCACTTGTCCAGATGGTGGAAGCGATCCTGAAAGATCAACGCCGCGTCATCCCGGCCATCGCCTATCTTGAAGGAGAATACGGCTTCGAAGGCATCTACCTCGGCGTCCCGACGATCCTCGGCGGCAACGGCCTCGAGCAAATCATCGAGCTCGAACTCACAGAAGAAGAAAAAGCAGCCCTGTCCAATTCGGCTGACGCTGTGAAGAATGTCATGGCTTCATTGGCGTAATCAACGTAAAACAAAACCGGTTTCCTTCGGGAGACCGGTTTTTTTACATAAAAAGATTGATGAACGAAAAGAAATAAAGGATAATAGGTAAAAAATGGGTGGTGATTTCTTTGCTCATTCTATTTGCATTCCTCATCATCATAGGTGGCTGGTATGCGTTTTATAGAAATAAGAAAAAAGGAAATTCGAATTGGATCCTATCCGGCATCATGGTGCTAAGCCCGGTCCTGTTTCTGATGATCGGCATCGCTTATGCCAGCCACCTTCATGACCAGGGTGTAGGATTCGGCTCGGCATATTTAGCAGTACTATTATTTTTCAACAGTTTAGCCATGTTAGGGACGAACATCATAGGGGCGCTCAGAAAAAATCAAGCCTGAGAGCTGACATATAAAAGCAGACCCGCCAAACTCCACACTACCTTCAACATAAAACATTTCCGCATTGCAACATAGCAGGTTGAACAAAAATCCTGAATGAGGTGACCAATGAATATGCTTATGAAACTGACAGCCTACATCATTTTCGTCGCTGGCGCATTATATTTCTATTACGGAGGCACCAGACGGATTCAAAACAAGAAGCACTACACGGTCCTCATGGTCGTCAGCATCGTGTTGCTGAGCTATTATTACTGGAGTGAAGCGGCATTTTTTTGATAGAGACACTCAAACAAAATTCCTCCCCCACGCGTAAAAACTCTTTGTCTGGAAAACCTAACAATGGTAAAATAATAATAGACAGACAATAAACATTATTTCTACTATTTAAAAATGTAATCGTTTACAATGTGGAGGTGCTTCTTATGTTACTGGGGAAAAAGAGAAAACTGGGAAGAAAAATCGAAGAGATGTCGGTCGGCGAAAAGTTGACCCTGACAGAGAAGATTGAAGACAACGAACTGCTTCTGTATCTTGGGCTCACAAATGATGCCAATCCATTATATATCCAGCACGATTATGCGTCACAAACGCCTTTTAAAAAGCCGATCGTGCCATCGATCATGCTGACGGGGATCATCACTTCCGCCGTTTCGAAGTATTTGCCGGGACCTGGTTCTCACGTGGTCGAGCAGCAGATCGAATTTCCGAAACCGGTCTACCACTATGCGACGGTGCAGTTCCTCTTTGAAGTGACAGAGGTCGATGCGCTCAACCATATGGTGACGATTCAAGTGACGGCCACCAATGAAGAGAATGAAAAGGTTGTGAACGGAACGATTAAAGTATGTCCGCCACACCGCCTTGAGAAAATGAACAGCCATGCGTTGGAAAACTTTTAACATGATCGATCCGAACGGCCCCAAAATTTCTGTGATGAAATTCGGGGCCGTTCGGATTTTTTATTTTGTAGCAATGGCCGGTTCTCTACTCACATTCTGATAGTCACGCCGCTAAACGTGCATCCTATTAATAGAAATCGGTTAAATCTGCTTAAATGATGGTAAGCGGGGAGATTTATATTATAATGAAGGTACAATTACATAAATGTTTGGATGATGGGGTTAATTTTTTTTCTGGAGGCACAACAAATGAGCAAAAAAATCTTGGTAGTCGATGATGAACAATCTATTGCAACACTCTTGAAGTATAACCTGGAGCAATCCGGTTATTCGGTTACGACGGCACATGACGGAGCAGAGGGAAGAGACAAGGCGATGGATGAATCTCCGGATTTGATCATACTTGATCTGATGCTGCCATCGATGGACGGCATTGAAGTGTGCAAGGAGCTGCGTCAACGGAAGATCAATATCCCGATCCTGATGCTGACGGCGAAGGATGATGAGTTTGATAAAGTGCTTGGACTCGAGCTTGGAGCGGATGATTATATGACGAAGCCGTTCAGTCCCCGTGAAGTGGTGGCGAGGGTTAAGGCGATCCTGAGACGGAGCCAGGCGATCCAGGAAACAGTGGAAGCAGCCGTGGAGGAACCGACCGACTACAAAGAAGTGGGCGAGTTGAAGGTGTATCCTGAACAGTATGAAGCTTATTTCAAAGGAGAACTGCTGGAATTGACGCCTAAGGAATTCGAACTGCTCCTTTACCTGACTGACAACAAAGGCAGGGTGTTGACGAGGGATCAGCTGCTCAGTGCAGTGTGGAATTATGATTTCGCAGGCGATACACGGATCGTTGACGTCCATATCAGCCATCTGCGGGAAAAGATTGAAATCAATACGAAAAAGCCTACCTATATCAAAACGATCCGGGGGCTTGGCTATAAATTGGAGGAGCCTAAAAACCGATGACCAAGTTCAGGACAAAGCTCCTATTCGCACTGATCACATTAATCATCTCAGTATTGATAGGACTTGGTTTACTGTTAGGGCAGATCTTCAAGAATTTTTACCTGGATACGTTCAATTCGAGGATTGAAAAGGAAGCGAGGCTCCTCGCCGGTTCGATAGAGGAAAACGGCGCACCGAAACAGATTGATCCCGATATGATCCAAGGCTTGAGTGACATATTGGACGTCCGGATCACGATCCTGGATAAGGGAGGCAGCGTGATCCATGACACGGAAACGCCTGATTCACTCATCGGACCGCAACAGAAGAAGATCGTCAAAGAAATCCATGCCAACTGGGATGGAAAACAAAAGCATAAGAAGCTTGTCACATCCGGAAAAGAATATCGTTATTATTGGTACCCGCTGAAAAATCAGCAGGGTGAAAAGATGGGCTTATTGGTCATGAGTGCAGAGGTGGAGGCCCTTGAAAAGGGGACGCAGCAAATCTGGTTCGTCCTCTCCGTTTCACTGGGGCTCGCCCTCGTTCTCATCATCATCCTCGGCTCGCGGATCACGGTGAGGTACACGAAACCGATTGAATCGGCAACGAATGTGGCGATCGAACTTGCCAAGGGGAACTACCGGGCACGGACTTATGAAGACCGCCTTGATGAAACGAGCATGCTGAGTTCATCAATCAACATCCTCGCCAGGAATCTGCAGGAAATGGTGAACACCCAAGGCCTGCAGCAGGACCGATTGACGACGCTGATCGAGAATATGGGGAGCGCTCTGCTCCTGATCGACCACCGGGGATTTGTCGTGTTGACGAACCGGACGTTCAGGGATTTCTTCGATCTGAAGGAAAGTCAGCTGAAGAAAGTCCGCTATCATGAGGTGATTCACTATCAGGAAGTGAATAAGCTTGTGGAGGAAATTTTCATGACAGAGGAAAGACTGCGAAAGCAGATCCTCCTTCCTCATAAAATCGACCGAAAGCATTATGAAGTGTACGGTGCGCCGATCATCGGCCATAACGACGAATGGAAAGGGATTGTCGTCGTATTCCATGATATCACCGAGCTGAAGAAGCTTGAGCAGATGCGGAAAGATTTCGTGGCGAACGTCTCCCATGAGCTGAAAACGCCGATCACAAGCATCAAAGGATTCTCTGAAACGTTACTGGACGGGGCGATGAATGACCCTGATGCCTTAAAATCCTTCCTCGATATCATCCTGATGGAAAGTGACAGGCTGCAGTCGTTGATCCAGGACCTGTTAGAACTGTCGAAGATCGAGAAGCACGGCTTCGAGCTGTCCCTCCATGAGGAAGATGTGGCGGGCCTCATCGAAGACGTCATGCCGATCCTCCAAGAGAAAGCGAAATCAAAGGACATCTCCCTTCAGGCATCCTTTGCTTCAAGGGGAAGCGCTGTTGTTGATTCGTACCGCTTAAAGCAGGTGTTCATCAATTTGGTCAGCAATGCTATCGTCTACACGCCTAAAGGCGGGAATGTCCTGATTTCCGTCGGGGAAGACAGTGACAATGTATACGTGAGCGTCAAAGATAACGGGATGGGCATCAGCCAGGAAGAAATCCCCCGCATCTTTGAACGCTTTTACCGGGTCGACAAGGCAAGAAGCAGAAACTCAGGCGGAACAGGCCTTGGACTTGCCATTGTCAAACATATCATCGAGGCCCATGAAGGGAGCATCGAAGTGGAAAGCGAGCTGAATGAAGGGACCACCTTCACGGTCACCTTGCACAAACGTCCGCCTGCTCATTCTCTCCTTGATGATGTGGAAAAAAATTAGCGGATTTCCCATTGTTTACATTTTCTTTACAATAGATTAAATCCCTGTTAATAATCCGGTGATACGATACTAGATGAAACCCCTTCATCCAAGGTGTTAAGGAAAGGCGAGAACTAACCCCGTTCTCGTCTTTCCGCTTTTTTTGTTTGTAAGCGCCCCCACAACCCCTTTTTGTCATCTTCCCTTAATATTTCTGAAACCTTTTTCCACTCAGCCCGTATATCTTAGTAGGTAAAAAATAAGATATAGAGTAGAAAAGGGAGGGTACTCATGAGTTTAAAACGCATTTATATGTTGGCAGGAATGATTTTGGCGGCCATTCTATTAATCTTTGTATTACTAACTTCATGGTACACCGTTGACGAATCGGAACAGGCCCTTGTTTTGACATTCGGGGAAGCCGGTGAACCGATCGTGGAGCCAGGCCTTCACTTCAAGATGCCGTGGCCGATGCAGTCAGTGGAAGTGCTATCTAAAGAAACCTTCAGTCTTCAGTTTGGATATGAAGAAAAAGACGGGAAGATCAAGGATTTCCCTAAAGAAACAAAAATGATCACCGGGGATGAATACATCGTCCTTGCCGATCTGGTTGTTCAGTGGAAAATCACCGATCCTGAAAGTTATCTGTTCAACTCAGATGACCCGAAGGAAATCTTGTACGATGCCACATCTTCTTCACTCCGAAGCATCATCGGAAGCTCATTGATCGATGACGCATTGACGAGCGGAAAAGCAGAAATCGAAGCCCAGGTAAGGGATTTGCTGACGAGCCTGATCGACGACTATGACATCGGGATTTCGATCCTTGCCGTGAAGCTGCAGGATGTTGAACTGCCGAATGCGGAAGTTAGATCTGCTTTCACAGCGGTGACCGATGCCCGTGAAACGATGAACACAAAGATCAACGAAGCAAAGAAATATCGGAATCAGCGCTCTAATGAAGCACAAGGGGAGAAGGACGCAATCATCTCCCGTGCAAAAGGGGATAAAATCGCCCGTATAGAACAGGCCCGTGGTGACGTCGCCGTATTCGATAAGCTGTACAATGAATACAAATCCAATCCGGAAATCACACGTAAGCGTCTTGTCCTCGAAACGCTGGAAAACGTGCTGCCGGATGCAGAAATATACATTATGAAGGACTCCGGGGAAACGCTGAAATATTTCCCTATCCGTCAAATGGAACAAACGCCGCCGGCGAAACAGGAAGGAAGTGACAGCAATGAGTGATCAAAACGTATTTGACATCAACTCCAAAAAGAAAGAACCGGTTGAATGGAAGCGATATACGAAACTGGGGATCTTCCTCATCATCCTCATTGCTGCCCTGGTCATCCTGTTCACAAGCCTCTTCGTTGTGAAAGAAGGGGAATACAAGGTTGTCCGTCAATTTGGTGAAGTCGTCCGGATCGACAAAGACCCGGGACTGAAATATAAAATCCCGTTCATCCAATCAGTCACAACCCTGCCGAAGCACCAGATGACCTATGACGTAACCGAAGCGGAAATCAACACGAAAGACAAAAAACGGATGCTCATCGACAACTACGCAGTATGGCGCATCGAGGATCCACTGAAAATGATCAAAAACGCAAGACTTGTCATCAACGCCGAAACGAAAATGGAAGAATTCATCTACTCAGTCGTCCGCTCAGAGCTCGGTCAGCTCGAGTATGACGAAATCATCAATGACGAAAAATCTTCCCGGGGAAGCCTGAACGACCGGGTCACGGAAAAAGTGAACGAACTTCTAGAGCGTGACGGCTACGGAATCGTCGTCGTCGACGTCCGCATGAAACGGACCGACCTGCCGGAAGCGAATGAAAACTCCGTCTACACACGGATGATCTCAGAACGTGAATCCAAAGCACAGGAATACCTCTCCAAAGGGGACGCCGAAAAGCAGAGGATCACCGCCGAAACCGACCGTGAAGTAAAAGAACTGCTCGCCAAAGCGGGAGCCGACGCCAACGTCATCCGGGCCGAAGGAGAATCAGAAGCAGCACAGATCTTCAACAAATCATTCTCCAAAGACCCAAGCTTCTATGACCTGTACAAAACGCTCGAAACCTACAAGAAAACCGTCGATGACGAAACGGTCATCATCTTACCATCCGACTCCCCATACGCAAGACTGCTGATGGGCTATACGGAATAATATGAAGACTCTCGTGAAATGGGTGTTGCCTGTTTTGCGGGGGTTTTTATTTTGGGGAATATGGCTGGGGGGTTTGTGAAAGGCTCTTTTTGTATAGATTGGTGTTATTATTAGACGTTCATGTGAGCAACTTCGGTAATTTGAGACTGTAGAATGAAAAAATTCCATAGCAGGCATCAAGGGGAATTTACTTGAATTACGTTAATCACTACGAAAACAACTATACGAAAAGATCTTTAAATTACAAATTTTAAAGGGCTTTTGTTCAAAACCAGTCTATTTTTTTATAAGAAATGAAGAATGACGTACAACATCATCTGAAAATAGATTGTGCGGGAAAGAAAATCATGCCCCAGCCCGATATATGAGCCGGTTTTCAAGACTTTTGAGCTGCTTTCAGATAATATGAGCTCGATTTTGAATTTATGAGCGGAGATCCTGATATATGATCCGCTTTCCTCCATATATAATCTCTTTGTCGAAAAATCGCGGCCCCCCGCACCCCGCTCTTACCCACCCCCAAGCCCACCTCTTTTCCCTTCCACCCCCCAACATGATAGAATAAAGAGTAGAAACTCAAGCCTGTATAGGAGGGACTTGCATGTCCAAGAAATTAGTATTGATTGACGGAAACAGCATTGCGTACCGTGCTTTTTTTGCCCTGCCGTTGCTGAATAATGATAAGGGTGTACATACAAATGCAGTGTACGGCTTCACGACGATGCTGCAAAAGATCATGGAAGATGAAAAGCCGTCTCATATTCTCGTAGCGTTTGATGCGGGAAAGACGACTTTCAGACATAAGACATTTAAGGAATATAAAGGCGGGAGACAAAAGACGCCGCCTGAATTATCCGAGCAATTCCCATATATCCGGGAGCTTTTGGATGCATACGGGATCAAGCGTTATGAAAAAGAAAATTATGAAGCGGATGACATTATCGGGACCCTTTCCCTGCAAGCGGAAGCGGATGGGTTCGAAGTGAAGGTCTACTCCGGGGATAAGGATTTGACTCAGTTAAGCTCGGAGCATACGACTGTGTGCATTACCCGAAAAGGGATCACCGATATTGAGGTGTATACGCCTGAGCATATTAAGGAGAAGTGGGAAATCACCCCTGACCGGATCATTGATATGAAAGGTTTGATGGGAGACAGTTCTGATAATATCCCGGGCGTGCCCGGCGTCGGAGAGAAGACGGCAATCAAGCTGTTGAAGGAATTTGAATCCCTTGAAAAACTCCTTGATTCGATCGATCAGGTGAGCGGGAAGAAATTGAAAGAAAAGCTTGAAGACAATAAAGATCAGGCGATCATGAGTAAAGAATTGGCGACGATCCTAAGGGAAGCCCCGATCGAGATCAAGGTGGAGGAGCTCCAGTATGAAGGGATTGTGGAAGCCCAGTTAAAGGACTTCTACCGTGACCTTGGCTTCAATTCATTATTGGAAAAAATGGGTGAGTCTGTTGAAGAGGCACCGAAAGAGCTTGATAAGATCGATTTTAATAAGGTCGAAGAGGTCAAAGAGGAACATCTGACGAATGAAACGTCCCTTTATATCGAAATGCTCGAAGAAAATTATCATCTCGGAGAAGTGATCGGGATGAGTCTTCACAATGAAAAGGGGACGATTTTCTTCACCCTTGAAACGGCGCTGAAGTCAGAGGCGTTTAAGAAGTGGGCGGAGAAAGAAAGTGCGTCGAAGTATGTGTACAATTCGAAGGAGACGGTCGTGGCGTTGAAGCGTCAGGGAATCGACATCAAAGGCATCGAATTTGACCTGCTGCTGGCGTCTTACATCATCAACCCGTCAGAATCGAGTGACGACTTCGCATCAATCGCGAAAGGCCATGGCCAGCCGTCGATTGAAACCGACGAAGCGGTGTACGGCAAAGGGGCGAAGCAGAAAGTCCCTTCAGAGGATGTTTTGGCAGAGCATGTTGCACGTAAGGCGTACATCCTGCATGAATTAAAGGACACGTGCCTGAAAGAGCTGGAAGAAAACGAACTGGATACCCTGTTCATGGAGCTTGAGCTGCCGCTTGCCCTGATTCTTGCCGAGATGGAATTCACCGGGGTGAAGGTGGATCAGGACCGTTTACTGACAATGAAGGATGAGCTCGCACACCGTTTGGAAGAGCTTGAAAAGAATATCCACGAACTGGCCGGGGAGGACTTTAACATCAATTCCCCTAAACAGCTTGGGGTGATTCTTTTTGAGAAGCTTGGCCTGCCTGTCGTGAAGAAGACGAAGACGGGTTACTCCACTTCTGCCGACGTGTTGGAAAAACTTCAGCCGAAGCACGAAATCATCGATCATATCCTTCACTACCGCCAGCTAGGGAAGCTTCAGTCCACCTACCTGGAAGGATTGTTGAAGGTTGTTCATCAAGATACAAGCAAGATCCACACCCGCTTCAACCAGGCGCTGACGCAAACGGGCCGCCTAAGCTCAACGGATCCGAATCTGCAGAACATCCCGATCCGTCTGGAAGAAGGCCGCAAGATCCGCCAGGCGTTCATTCCTTCTGAAAAAGGCTGGGTCATGTTCGCTGCCGATTATTCTCAGATCGAGCTCCGTGTCCTCGCTCATATTGCGAAGGATGAAAAGCTCGTCGAAGCGTTCCGCAATGACATGGACATCCATACGAAAACAGCGATGGACGTGTTCGGTGTGGAAAAAGATGCCGTGACATCCAATATGAGAAGGCATGCGAAAGCCGTCAACTTCGGGATCGTTTACGGAATCAGTGATTACGGCCTGTCGCAGAGTCTTGATATCACCCGTAAGGAAGCAGGGGAATTCATCAAGAAATATTTAGAAAGCTTCCCTGGTGTGAAGGATTATATGGAAGACATCGTCCAGGATGCGAAGCAAAAAGGCTATGTGACGACGCTCATGAACCGCCGCCGCTACCTGCCTGAAATCACGAGCCGGAACTTCAATCTTAGAAGCTTTGCGGAGCGTACCGCGATGAATACGCCGATTCAGGGAAGTGCTGCCGATATCATCAAGAAGGCGATGATTGATATGGCTGAGCGCTTGAAGGAAGAGAATCTTCAAACCCGCATGCTGCTTCAGGTGCACGATGAATTGATTTTTGAAGCCCCTGAAGATGAAATCGAAACGTTGAAGAAAATCGTACCGGAAGTGATGGAGAATGCGATGGAGCTTGAAGTGCCATTGAAGGTCGATTACTCCTACGGCCAAACCTGGTACGATGCGAAATAAAACCCTTTTGGAGGAGGTGGCATCATGCCTGAATTGCCAGAAGTAGAAACGGTCAGAAGAACGCTTGAGCTCCTTGTGCTCGGTAAGAAGATAGAGGATGTCACCGTCTCCTGGCCAAAGATGATCAAAAACCCGGTGGATCCTGAACAATTCATCGACAGCCTGAAGGGACAGGAAATCCTCGAGATGAGAAGAAGAGGGAAGTTCCTTGTCTTTTACCTGAATGATGTCGCACTCGTTTCCCACTTGAGAATGGAAGGGAAATATAATCTTTCCGATCAGGGCGACCCTGTCGAAAAGCATACCCACGTCATTTTTCACTTCACCGACGGGACCGAGCTAAGATACAGGGACGTAAGGAAATTCGGCACGATGCACCTTTTCAGGAAGGGGGAGGAAGAGCTTCATCTTCCCCTTCTCCAATTGGGGCCGGAGCCATTTCAGCAGGGATTCATCCCTGAATATCTCGCCGCAAAGCTCGGGAAAACCGAGCGGATCGTGAAAGCGGCGCTGCTCGATCAAACCGTCCTGGTCGGATTGGGGAACATCTACGTGGATGAAGCGTTATTCCGTGCAGGCATCCATCCGGACAGAAAGTCGAAATCTCTGTCTACACTAGAGATCGAAGAATTGCATAAACGTATCATTGAAACATTATCTGAAGCCGTGGAAATGGGAGGGAGCACGATACGCTCCTACGTCAATTCCCAGGGACAGATGGGGATGTTTCAGCAAAACCTCTACGTCTACAGCCGAAAAGGTGAGCCGTGCAGGAACTGCGGCAGCATCATTGAGAAGAAGGTGTCAGCAGGCAGAGGGACCCATTACTGTCCCCGCTGTCAGCGGTAGAAAGAACATTTAACATCTGATAAGCCCTTACCATATAGTATTGTAATGATTTCTGGGAGGGCTATTAGATGAGTGAAACAATCTCCTTATTACTGCTGGCATTTGCTGTTAGTCTCGATAGTTTCAGCACCGGATTGACCTACGGATTACGTAAAGTGAAAATACATGCAAAATCAATCAGCATCATATCGGTTTGTTCTGCAAGCTCCCTATTACTGGCCATGCTGCTCGGCCGGACCCTCGGCTCCATCATCGATCCGGTATGGGCCGGCAGAATCGGCGGCCTGATTCTCGTCGTGATCGGGGCAGCCGTCCTTTACCAGTTTTTCAGACCGGAAAAGGAAACTGTCCTGTCACATGAAAAAACGTTGATCAACTTTGAAATTAAATCGATCGGTTTAGTGATTCAAATATTAAGAAAGCCCCTCACCGCAGACTTTGATAAATCAGGTACGATCACCGGGATCGAGGCATTCATGCTCGGGATCGCCTTATCACTGGATGCATTCGGGGCAGGAATTGGCGCAGCACTCTTACATTTTTCACCTATATTACTTACGTCAGCGATCCTGGTGATGAGCTTTACGTTCTTATTCTCGGGACTCAAGCTGGGGGAATTCTTTTCCCATCTGCGGTGGATCCACCGCGTATCATTCCTCCCGGGCGTCCTGCTCATCCTCATCGGGATCCTGCGATTTTAATGTGCCGGAAAGGATGGGACAATGGCAAGAATCATCGGATTAACCGGCGGAATCGCAAGCGGCAAGAGCACCGTTTCCGCCATGCTCAATGAAAAAGGATACACGATCATCGACGCTGATCTCGCTGCCCGCATGGTGGTCGAAGTCGACCAGCCTGCCTATCTGGCAATCGTGGAGGAATTCGGCGACGGCATCCTCCATCCCAACGATTCCACGATCAACCGGGAAAAGCTCGGGCAGATCATTTTCAACTCAGAAGAAAAAAGAAAAGTGCTGAACGGCATCGTCCACCCCGCAGTGAGGCAGATGATGCTCCAGCACAAAGACGAAGCCGTCGCTGCAGGCAAACAAACGATCTTCATGGACATCCCGCTTCTGTTTGAAAGTGAACTCACATGGATGGTCGAGCGGACCCTCGTCGTATACGTCAACGAAGAAACCCAGCTCGCCCGCCTCATGGAGCGGAACCACTTCAGCAAAGAAGACGCATCAGCACGCATCGCGTCACAATTCCCGCTGAAAGAAAAAGTCAACCTTGCCGACGCAGTCATCGACAACAACGGCTCACTGCATGACACCAAGGAACAGCTTGAAGCGCTAATAGTAGAATGGGACTTGAAACCCTAGCAAGAGAAATGACCGACAAGGAAGCCCTTGTCGGTTTTTTTGTGTCTGATTGAAATTCTTGCACAAAAAAATGGTTTAACTTCGGAGAATGATATGTGTTGGGGATTTGAAGATGTAGGTCTCGGTTTACATGTTTTTTTGGAAAAACATGCTCATTTGATTGAAGCGGAAGGTGCTCGACTCCTGCGGGAAACGCGTGAAAGTTGAGACCCCACAAGGCGAAGCCTGAGGAGGCTCAACTCACGCCCCGCGGAAAGCGAGCACCTGCAGCGGAAATCGCCAATATCTATGATGTTGGTTTTTAAAAATGAAGTCACCCATAATAGACCAGGCTCTTGACCGCGAAATCATGTATGAATGCAAAGCAACACAATATACATTCAATAAGTACATTTGTCAGAATAATAAAACATTTAATATCAGCAAAATACTTATTAACTAATTCTCTCAATATGTTATACTAATTTTAGAAATCAATCATATAAGTATAACATTAATATAGAGGGGAGCCGGATTTATGAAGGCGAAAATTGCAATCAATGGTTTTGGGCGTATTGGGAGAATGGTTTTCAGAAAAGCGATTACAGATGATAACTTAGAGGTTGTAGCCATCAACGCGAGCTACCCGGCTGAAACGTTAGCCCATTTAATAAAGTATGACACAAATCACGGCACATTCCAGGCGGAAGTAGTGGCAGAGGACAATGCCATCATCGTAAACGGCAAACGTGTCATGCTGTTGAGCAACCGTGATCCGAAAGCATTGCCTTGGAGTGAATTGAACATTGATATCGTGATCGAAGCGACAGGGAAATTCAATTCAAAGGATAAAGCAAGCCTTCACCTTGAAGCCGGCGCCAAGAAAGTCATTTTGACGGCCCCTGGTAAAAATGAAGATATCACGATTGTGATGGGCGTAAATGAAAGCGCATTAAATATAGAAGAACATAGTGTTATTTCAAATGCATCATGCACGACGAACTGCCTGGCTCCGGTTGCAAAGGTCCTCGATGAGCAGTTCGGGATCGAGAACGGTCTGATGACGACGGTCCATGCATACACAAATGATCAGAAAAATATCGATAACCCGCATAAAGACCTGCGCCGGGCAAGAGCATGCGGACAGTCCATCATCCCGACAACGACGGGTGCCGCGAAAGCGCTGTCATTGGTGCTACCTCAGTTAAGCGGAAAGCTGCACGGCATGGCACTCCGTGTCCCGACGCCGAACGTATCCCTTGTCGACCTTGTTGTTGATGTGAAAAGGGACGTCACCGTGGACGAAATCAATGATGCCTTCATCACGGCATCGATCGGCTCTTTGGACGGCATCCTTCAATTCACGACGGAACCATTGGTATCAATCGACTTCAATACGAATCCTCATTCAGCGATCATCGACGGCCTGTCCACAATGGTCATGGGCAGCCGGAAAGTGAAAGTGCTCGCATGGTACGATAACGAGTGGGGCTACTCCTGCCGCGTCGTCGACCTGGCTAAATTCGTGGCATCCAAAATGAGCGCAAAACAAGAAGTGAACGTTTGAAAGAATCAACATAAACGATAAGCTATGCTTTTAGGGCGCGTCGACCGTGACGCGTCCTTTTTCTTTTTTTTCGGAAAATCATGGCTGAAAGCGGCTGAATCCCCTTTCGTCAACGGCCGGAATGCCCATTTAAAAAAGTTTAAAGAAATTTATTGCAAAAGAGATTTAAACAAAGTATACTATTTTTCGTGAACTTCTTATTAGCAAATGAATACTGATTTAATTACTTAAAGGGTTAGGACCTCTTCGGACTAACTTTCCCCCGTGGTAATTAAGATTTTGCCAAAGGATGCGTTCATTTTGACGAAAAAAATCATGTCAAAGGGGGAAATACGAAATGGAAACAATGGGTCGCCATGTAATCTCAGAATTATGGGGTTGCGATTTTGAAAAATTAAACGATGTAGTAGGTATTGAGAAAACATTCGTAGATGCTGCGCTTAAGTCAGGTGCGGAAGTGCGTGAGGTGGCATTCCACAAATTTGCGCCTCAAGGTGTAAGTGGAGTCGTGATCATTTCTGAATCACACTTAACCATCCACAGTTTTCCTGAACACGGTTATGCCAGCATTGATGTATATACTTGCGGTGATTTAGATCCTAATATCGCTGCTGAATATATTGCAGACGCGCTAGGTGCGGACACTCGCGAAACAATTGAATTGCCACGTGGTATGGGTCCAGTACAAGTGAAAAAGTCTCAGGCTCAAGCCCTTTAATCGATTATAACCCGAAAGAGATGCGTGAATTATGCATCTCTTTTTTTGTGTTGTTGGTTTGGATGCCGGAAATCAACCAGCACTCACTCCTAACAAACCAGCCACTTTTCACAAGAATCCTGCCATCATCCCCGCCCGCCGCTCTTTTCCTATTTTCCAATCCCTCTATTTTCGTGTAAAATAAGGGTAAATAAAGGGAGGAACTTCATATGAGCGGATTAAAGACCCTGTTGAAACGATTTCAGTCAGAGTGCGAGACGTCTGATGCGCATGATGATAAAGAATTACAAACCCACTATTATAAAGCGATGCATCAAGGTGCATTTAATGCAGTATTAGAACTGTTTTCTTCATCAGAGTATGAAGTGATTTCCCAGTCGAAGGACAGAGGGGAGATCACCGTGAGGAAAAACGGGATGCCACAGCTGTTCATCGTCGCAACGGTCATCACCGTCCGGCCGTTCGAAACGGCAATCGACTTCAAGGTCAGTGCGGATAAAGGGAAGATCTTCGGTACATATACCGTGTTGAAGGCACAAATCAACCACTATTATCAGAGGCTCGACAGTGAGCTGAATAAAGTGAAATAACGGTAAATCCTTTATACGCTTGTGTATGACCCGGCTTTTTTATATGATGAAGGTAATAGTATGTAATAACGGAGCTGATATTATGAAATGCCCGTCTTGCCAGCATAATGGTACACGAGTTGTAGACTCCCGTCCTGCTGATGAAGGACGTTCAATCAGGAGAAGGAGAGAGTGTGAAGTGTGCACGTTCCGCTTCACGACTTTCGAGAAGGTGGAAGAGCTTCCTCTGATTGTGGTGAAAAAAGAAGGGGTAAGAGAAGAGTTTAGTCGAGAGAAGATATTGAGGGGATTGATCAAGGCGTGCGAGAAGCGTCCTGTTCCCCTTGAGAGATTAGAGAAGATCTCAACGGATATTGAAAAAGACCTTCGGAATCAAGGTGCATCCGAAGTGGAATCTGTGAAGATCGGCGAGATGGTCATGGATCACCTTGCGAAAGTGGATGAAGTGGCTTATGTCCGTTTTGCATCAGTCTATCGTCAATTTAAAGATATTAATGTGTTCATAGACGAATTAAAGGAATTAATTAAAAAAGAGTAGAAGAATGAGCTGAAGATGGATTTCTTTGGCTCTTTTCTCTTTGACTGGTACTTCGGGGCGTTGACCTCGTGAGTTTTTATGAAAGGTAGAATCTAACTATGATGAAGAAGCATTGGAATGAAATACAGCCAATCGATCACTACACGGTAGGGACCAATGGGATGCTTCAGGAATATGACCGGAAAATCATTACATTTTTATACCAGCCTTTGATCGGATCTGTTTGCTACAGCCTCTATATGAGTTTATGGGGGGAAGTGGAAGAGAACCGCCTGTGGTCGACCGATTCCACCCACTATCATTTGATGAATGTGCTGTCTGTGAATCTGCAGGATGTATATGAGGCAAGAATGAAGCTTGAAGGCATCGGGCTTTTGAAGGTGTATGAAAAGAAGGATGGTGACGACCGGAGCTTCCTTTATGAATTGCAGCCCCCTTTGTCACCGGAGGAGTTTTTTCACGACGGCATGTTGAATGTTTATTTGTACCGTAAGATCGGACGGACCCATTATTTACGGTTGAAGAAATTCTTCACAGATGTCTCGGTTGAAAAAGGGTCGTATACGAATATCACCCGATCGTTTCAGGATGTCTTTACGTCGGAACCGATCAATTTTCTTCACCATGACGCCAACGTGGATTCACAGGCGGCATCCGGTGAACAATATATGAAATATGGCAGGAACGAAGGCCTTTCACTCGATGAAGTGGATTTCGATTTTCAGCTGCTACTTTCAGGACTGTCTGAATCAATGGTGCCAAGGCGTGCGTTCACGGCAAATGTGAAGGATACGGTGTTGAAGCTGAGTTATTTGTACGGCATCGATCCCCTGCAGATGAAAAACATCGTCTTAAGCTCCCTGGATGCCGATGATACGATCAACATAGAATTGCTGAGGAAAACAGCCCGTGACTGGTACGGATTGAAGTCCGGAGATCAATTGCCCGATTTGACGACAAGAACCGAAGTGAAGGCACCGGTGAAATCCGACAAGCCCCTTTCAAAGGAAGAGGAGCTGATCGAATACCTGGAAACGACATCACCGAAAGATGTGCTCTCAGACATTTCAAACGGCGGTTCCCCTTCGAAGGCGGATCTACAGGCTGTCGAAGAAGTGCTCATGTCACAAAAGCTTCCGATCGGGGTCATGAATGTCCTGGTGCAGTATGTATTGCTGAAGACCGATATGAAGCTCACCAAAGGATATATGGAAAAAATCGCATCCCACTGGTCAAGGAAAAAAGTGACGACTGCAAGTGAAGCAATGGACCTGGCGAAAAAGGAGCACAAGCAGTATCTCGAATGGGCCGAAGGGAAGAAGGAATCGAAATCGACCAAGCGGCGAAAACCGATCCGGACCGAAAAGCTTCCTGAATGGTTCAAGGAAGAAGACACGGCGAAAGAATCCGAATCCCCGGCAGAAGATTACGATTTTGAAGCAGAAAAGAAGAAGCTCGAAGAAGAACTCAAAAATTTTCGGAAGTAGGTGAACAGAACGGTGGAGAACATAAACAACACCCTGAAACGGTTGGCGACTTCTGGTTCGTTTCAACAAAGATATGAACAAATGAAAAAAGAGATCCTTGAAAACAATGATGTAAAGGACTTTATCCGAAAGAACGAAGGCCTGGTGACGGCAGAGATGGTCAACAACAGCCTCATGAAGCTGTATGAATACATCTCTCAAAGCAAAGAGTGCAGGTATTGTCCTTCTCTGCAGGAATGTAAAAACATGATGGAAGGCTACGACCCTCATCTCGTCATCAGGGGGGATACGATCGACATCGAGTATCACCGCTGTCCCCGCAAAGTCATACATGACGAGCGGACAAGCTCCCAGCGTCTCATCAAAAGCCTGTACGTGCCGAAAGATATCCTGCAGGCATCCTTCCAGACCCTTGAGCTCGATACTAAGAGCCGGCTGGAAGCGGTCCGCCTGGCGAAGAATTTCGTAGAAACCTATTCTGAAGGGACGAAAATGAAAGGCTTGTACTTTTACGGCAAGTTCGGAGTCGGCAAATCCTACTTATTAGGCGCGATGGCAAACGAACTGGCCGAGAAGAAGATCGCTTCCCTGATTGTGTACGTTCCCGAGTTCTTCCGGGAAATCAAGCAATCACTCGGCGACAACTCGATCAACGAGAAACTGGAAATGGTGAAAACCGCATCGATCCTCATGCTCGATGACATCGGCGCAGAAACGATGTCCAGCTGGGGAAGGGATGAAATCCTCGGCACCATCCTCCAGTACCGCATGCTCGAGAACTTGCCGACCTTCTTCACGTCCAACTTCAACTTCAACGAACTCACCCATCACCTGACATACAGTCAAAGGGGCGAAGAAGAAAAACTAAAAGCCGCCCGCATCATGGAGCGCATCAAATACCTCTCCCAACCCGTCCACATCGACGGCCGGAACCGGAGAGAATAGCGAAAAGAGAGGAAATCCCTGAGGGGGGATCCTCTCTTTTTTGGGTCCATTGGTTGGAGAAAGAAGAATGAAAAAAATGAATGGGCAGTATGAAAGCAATGGTCGTGTGTTTTATGGTTTTGGGTTCATGTTTTTAGAATAATATGCTTAATAGATTGGAGCGGAAGGGGCTCGACTCCTGCGGGATAGTGGGACAGAAAGAAAGGCGGAGGCGGCTTGTTCAGCCCCGACAAACATAAGATGAATGGGCCTAAGAAGGCGGTCTTTGCCTTCTTGGACCATTTAGCTTATGACCTCGAGGGGCTAGCCGCCGGAGCTGGACAGGTGAGACCCCGGAAGCGCAGCTGAGGAGGCTCACCGCCCACCCCGCGGAAAGCGAGCCCCTGCAGCGGAAATCACCACATGCTATTAGTAAATAGAAAGCGGAACTGCATTTCCAGGCTTCCATCCAATAAATTTCCCCCAGAAACTTCTAATTCATACAAGCCTCCCATATATATAAATCAGGGATTTGGGTTTAAGGAGGCGGGAAAGTTTGATTGAATTCATTTTTAAGCAAAAGAGCGACGCACTAAAGCTCCAACAATACCTCAATAAAGAATTCATCCAATCATGGTTTCATGAAACGCTATTTCAACATAAAGCGCATTTTCATCTGACGATCGACATTTCTCCTTTTTTTCAGGATAAAGAAAAACTATTCAAAGGCGTTTCCCGATTCGTCATTCAGGATAAATGCCTGGACTGGTGTGCGTGCATCCTTCAGGATCAGTATTACTATGAAGACGCCCATGAAATCAATCATATACTGGAAATCATTTCAGAAATGAGGATGGGGGAACGGCCGGAGCTGATGGAGCTCTTGTCTGAATGGGACGAGGACGGGTATGTCCGCACGAGCCTCGAGATGATACTGGAGGGGAAAGGGCCGATTTCATTTGATTCATTCAGCAAGTTCAGGCTGAAGGAGCTTCAGGAAAGGCTTCTCCAGATTGTCGACCTTGCCATCGATGAATACAAAATGGAGCAGGAATATCAAATGTTCATTCATATGCTGAGGGAATATCTCGCTTCGAGGGAACAGAAGATGAAGGCGATCCACCTGTATGCAACAGGGGATGGGTTCCGTTTTTTTGACGAAGACATGAAAGAAGTGACGAGGCGGGAGCTTTCGAAGGTGATTGATAAGCGGCTGCTGACGAACCACCCTCTGTACGTGGATTCATACACAATCGCTCCGTTGTTATCACTTGCGCCTGAGAAAATCTTTGTTTACGGGAATTTGGAACAGCCATTGATCAGGACGATGCAGAATATTTTTGAAGAGCGGATCGATCTGTTGCCGCAGCATTATTTTCCTGACACCCTTCTTTACCCCACTTGGGACCTGGCAAATGAATAAGAAATCAGTTTAGCGGAAGCCCTTGCTTTTCGGCACATAACCGATTATAATACCTACATAATAAGTCAATACACACAGGTTATGATGAGGACAACAATATTCCTATTCCATTCACAGAGAGGGGAGCCAAAGGCTGCAAGCTTCCTAATACGTTAGTGATATTTACCACCTCTGAACTTCAATCGTGAACCGGTTCCGGTCAGGATCCACAGTAATGATTGACGGCTAAATGTCGTTATTCGTTTTCAATGAAGTCATTGTCCATAAGCGGGCGATGAGAAGTTGGGTGGAACCACGAGATTATGTACTAACCTCGTCCCTTCAATCGTGAAGGGGCGGGGTTTTTTGTTGTGCCTGAGGCCCTCCTCATGATTGAGAGGAACGTAGGAACGATGTAGATCATATAAGGAGTGAAACACATGTCAGAAATAGTGAAAATGCAGTTCCCTGATGGGAATGTGAAAGAATTCCCTAAAGGGACAACAACTGAAGAAATTGCTGCATCAATCAGTCCGGGGCTGAAGAAGAAGGCCCTTGCAGGAAAAATCAACGGAGAATTGATCGATTTACGCACAGGTATCCAGGAAGATGGCGCGATTGAAATCGTGACGCCACCTTCAGAAGATGCACTTGAAATCCTTCGCCACAGCTCTGCCCACTTGATGGCACAGGCGATCAAACGCCTGTATCCGGAAACGAAGCTTGGCATCGGCCCGGTCATCGAAGGCGGATTCTACTACGATATCGATTCTGAGCACACGTTCACACCGGAAGATCTTCCGTTGATCGAGAAGGAAATGAAGAAGATCACAGGTGAAAATCTGGAAGTGATCCGTAAAGAAGTGAGCCGTGATGAAGCTCAGAAAATGTACGAGGAGATCGGTGACGAGTACAAGCTTGAGCTGCTTGAAGCGATCCCGGCAGGGGAACAGGTTTCCATCTATGAGCAAGGTGAGTTCTTCGATCTTTGCCGCGGTGTTCATATCCCTTCAACAAATAAGATCAAAGAATTCAAGCTGTTAAGCATCGCCGGTGCATACTGGCGCGGAAACAGCGATAATAAAATGCTTCAACGGATTTACGGTACGGCCTTCTTCAAGAAAGAAGACCTGGAAGAGCATCTTCGTCTTTTAGAAGAAGCGAAAGAGCGTGATCACCGTAAGATTGGGAAAGAATTGAACCTGTTCATGAACTCGCAAAAAGTTGGACAAGGTCTGCCAATGTGGCTTCCTAAAGGTGCGACGATCCGCCGCATCATTGAGCGTTACATCGTGGACAAAGAAGAACGTCTTGGCTATGACCACGTCTACACGCCGGTGATGGGAAGCGTTGAGCTGTACAAAACAAGCGGTCACTGGGATCACTATCAGGACAATATGTTCCCTGTCATGGAAATGGACAATGAAGACCTTGTCCTTCGCCCGATGAACTGCCCGCATCATATGATGATTTATAAAAACGGCATCCACAGCTACCGTGAGCTTCCGATCCGCATCGCCGAGCTTGGCATGATGCACCGTTACGAGCTGTCCGGTGCACTGTCCGGACTGCAGCGTGTCCGGGGAATGACGTTGAATGATGCACATATCTTCGTCCGTCCTGACCAAATCAAGGAAGAATTCAAGCGCGTCGTCCGTCTTGTGCAGGAAGTGTACAAAGACTTTGACCTGAATGACTATTCTTTCCGCCTGTCTTACCGTGATCCGGCCGATACGGAGAAATATTTCGACGACGATGACATGTGGAACCGTGCCCAAGGCATGATCAAAGAAGCGATGGACGAGCTTGATGTCGAGTACTTCGAAGCAGAAGGGGAAGCGGCATTCTACGGCCCTAAACTGGACGTTCAGGTGAAAACGGCACTTGGCAAGGAAGAAACACTGTCAACTGTACAGCTTGACTTCCTGCTACCAGAGCGCTTTGACTTAACATATGTAGGGGAAGACGGGAAGCAGCACCGTCCGGTCGTCATCCATCGCGGTGTCGTGTCTACAATGGAACGCTTCGTGGCATTCCTGATCGAAGAATACAAAGGTGCATTCCCGACATGGCTCGCTCCGACACAGGTTCAAGTGATCCCTGTATCACCGGATGTCCACTTCGACTATGCGAAAGAAGTGAAAGAGAAGCTTCAAGCAGAAGGACTCCGTGTTGAGATCGATGACCGAAATGAAAAGATCGGTTATAAGATCCGCGAATCACAAATGAGCAAAGTACCTTATATGCTTGTTGTAGGTGACAATGAAATCAAGGAAACTGCTGTAAACGTACGCAAATACGGCGAACAAAAATCAGAAACAATCTCCCTTGACGCATTCATCGCCCACATCACAAAAGAAGCGAACCGCTAAAAAAGAAGAGGGACGGACCTCCACATGCCCATTGTACTGAACAAAGAGCGTGTCTTTGAGGTCCGTCCCTCTTATATTAATTTCAAAAAAACTGTTGCACTTACCTGAGATGTCTGATATTATGAAATACGTTGTGATATTAAATGATTATTTGACAGCGGTTTTGTCATGTGATATAGTATCTAAGGTGAATTGAATACAGTTTGGTACAAGCAGAAGCTACCCGCTTCTCACCTGAATGACGCATTTATGCTGTTGGCAGGTATGTGATTGACTATTAAAGCCTATATATATGCTTAATAATCAGGTGCGGGTGTTTCGACACTCGCATCTTTTTTTGTGCGCTAAGTACAAAAAACATGTGGGTGCTCGACCAAAGCCGTGTATTCTTTTAATAAACCTTGGAGGTGGCTAATTATTAGCAAAGACATGATCTTAAACGAAACGATTCGTGCCCGTGAAGTACGTCTTATCGATCAAAACGGTGAGCAACTTGGAATCAAATCCAAGAACGAAGCTCTTGAAATTGCTGAACGTGTAAACCTTGATCTTGTTCTTGTTGCACCAGCTGCAAAACCACCTGTTGCTCGTATCATGGACTACGGTAAGTTTAAGTTTGAGCAACAGAAGAAAGAGAAAGAAGCACGTAAGAATCAGAAGATCATCAATCTTAAAGAGGTGCGTCTAAGCCCTACGATCGATGAGCATGATTTCAACACCAAGCTTCGCAACGCTCGTAAGTTCCTTGAAAAAGGAGACAAAGTTAAAGCGTCAATCCGATTTAAAGGCCGTGCGATCACGCACAAAGAAATTGGTCAACGCGTTCTGGATCGCTTCAGTGATGAATGCAAAGATGTAGCAACCGTTGAATCAAAGCCTAAAATGGATGGTCGCAGTATGTTCTTGGTGCTTGCACCAGTTAACGAAAAATAAGAGGACCCGAGGAGGAAAAGCACATGCCAAAAATGAAAACTCACCGCGGCTCAGCTAAGCGTTTCAAGAAAACAGGTTCTGGTAAACTTAAACGTTCACACGCTTACACAAGCCACTTATTCGCAAACAAATCTACTAAAGCAAAACGTAAGCTACGTAAAGCGGCTGTTGTCTCTAAAGGAGATTTCAAACGCATTCGTCATATGCTTGACAACCTAAAATAAGAAGTAATAGAAACAGGAGGGAATTATTATGCCACGCGTAAAAGGCGGAACAGTAACACGCAGACGTCGTAAAAAAGTTCTTAAGTTAGCCAAAGGTTATTTCGGTTCAAAACATACTTTATATAAAGTAGCAAATCAACAAGTCATGAAATCATACATGTATGCTTATCGTGATCGTCGCCAAAAGAAACGTGATTTCCGTAAACTATGGATCACACGTATCAATGCGGCTGCACGTATGAACGGTCTTTCTTACAGCCGTTTAATGCACGGATTAAAGCTTGCTGGTATCGAAGTAAACCGCAAAATGCTTGCTGAGCTTGCGATTGCTGACGAAAAAGCATTCAACCAATTAGCTGACGCTGCTAAAGCTCAACTAAACAAATAATTAACTGCTGACCCGTCAGCAGACAATAAGGACCGGCCCCTGGCCGGTCCTTTCTTCATATCAAAACGGAAAGAAGGTAGCATTCATGGACTCACTAACAGGCATTCTCTATCTTTATGCCATCATCATCAACTTCATCGCCTTCATCATGATGGGGCGTGACAAAAGAAAAGCAGAACGTCATCAATACAGGATCAGTGAGCGGGTGCTCTGGCAGGTCGCGATCCTCGGCGGAAGTGTCGGTGCCTATCTCGGCATGAAAGTATACAGACATAAAACAAAGCACAAACAATTCGCCCTGGGTTTCCCGCTCCTCGTCATGCTCCATTGCCTGTTCTTCATCTGGCTGAACGCTCAGCTGTAGAAAGTCAAGTTTCCATTCTTTAACCCGATCTATCTACATACTATGTAAAGAACGCACATTTACAGCTTAGTGAAGCAGAAGGAGGTCGGATAAGCCATGGACGAACGTTTGGTTGCTGCATTCGCCTTCATGGAAGCAAGCGGATACCTGGCTCCGGTCCTGTTTATCCTCTTTCATATCCTCAGGCAGTTCCTGTTCATCCCCGTCGCCCTTGTATGCATGGCGGGAGGGGTGCTGTTCGGCAGTATCCTCGGCACCCTGTATTCCCTGGTCGGTTTAACGCTCTTATCTGTCACATTTTACTTTGTCATCAAAAGCTTCACCGCCTTTTATGAGAAGCTCCTCAGACTGAAGGAAAGATGGTTCGGACGGAATGCCACCTTGACCACCGGACAAATTGCGGTGCTCAGACTGATCCCTTTCGTCCACTATCAACTGCTCAACCTGTGCCTGCTCGAACGGAAGAAGGAGCTCAAACCCTTCATCCGCGCCTCTGTCCTGTCCAACATCCCCCTGGCGTTCTTTTACACCGTCTTCGGCCAATACATCAAACAATTCTCCCCGCCCATCCTTGCCATGATCCTGCTCGGACTTATCGTGCTCTTTTACCTGTTGAGGGAGAAAGTACGGGTGATTGAGTGGCGGGAGTTTTTTCCGGGGAAGTGAATGATTTTCTTCTGATAAAATCATGCGGTAGCATAAAAATGGCTGGTTCAACCAGTCATTTTTTTGTTGCACAAAAAATTACCCCCTTCCAGACTCCTGATTAGGTGTCCTGTAAGGGGGATAACGGCGAAAATATTCATTTAACGGCGAAATTCTCGATATAACGGCGAAATTTTCATTTTAACGGCGAAATCCTGAAAATAACGGCGAAATCCCGATTTTAACGGCGAAACCAACAACCCTCACTGCCGCTCCCTCAAAAACTCATGAACCGGGCTCTTCCAGTCCAGCTTGGCGTTTGGATAGCGCTCTTTGATTTCCTGCTGCAAATATTCAAAGTCATCCTTCGTGAGCCCTTTTAAAGAAGCAATATTCTTCGTCCATACAAAGATCGATACGACCTCAAAGGATGTTTCGGTTGAGCCGAGATATTTTTCACCTTCAAACAACACACCTTTATACGTCACATGGAAATTCTTCCGTACATTATCCTGATCATCTAGAAAATAGAAACGTTTCTGTTCCTGTGCAAGTTCGAGTTTTCGCTTTGGATTCATGATGTATTTCACACTGCGGTATAAAAGATAAAGGATGAGGAAAAAAATCACTAATCGAATAAGCCAAAGCATAACCATTACCTCCGTAGGCATATTTCTTCCCCTATATTTACGATTGAAGTGAATATAGGTTTCATTTTATTTAAAATTTGTTTTGTTTTTTGTCATACTAGAGGAGAGCAACCATAGACATGCGAAGGGGAGAGAATGAATGAATATTGAAAAGCTGTTGGACATGCAGAAAAAACTTGATGAGCATATTGAAAAGGAACACGGATTGGAAGAGGAAGATTTAGTCGAGAAGAAGGTGCTTGCGCTGCTTGTGGAAATCGGGGAGCTTGCCAATGAAACCCGCAGCTTTAAGTTCTGGAGCAAGAAGGCGTCTTCAGCAGATGATGTGATTCTTGAGGAGTTTGTTGACGGCATCCACTTCATCCTGTCACTCGGGATTGAAATCGGCATCATGCAATTTGATCTCGGCGATACCAATTACACGAACGAAGACCTGTCGAAGCAATTCTTGGAAGTGTTTAAAGAAGTGAATCACTTTGCCGAAGAACGATCTGTGGAACACTTCCAGCAGTTGTTCAGGCAATACGTTTATCTCGGCGAACTCCTCGGATTCTCACATGAAGATGTGTTCGAAGCATATGTCAAGAAAAATGAAGTGAATTATAATCGCCAAAAAGAAGGATATTAATAGGTAGGAGCTTTTGAAGAAAAGCTCACATTTTAGTATAATGAAGAAGCAACAACATTTAGGGAGGCGAAATAATGACAGAATTAGATCAAACGTTGACGATGCTCAAGGATTTGACCGATGCCAAAGGGGTTCCCGGTAATGAGCGGGAAGTCCGGAACGTCATGAAAAAATACATAGAACCGTACGCAGATGAGATGCTGACCGACAATCTTGGAAGCTTGATCGCGAAGAAGGTCGGGGATGAGCAGGGACCGAAAATCATGGTTGCGGGCCATCTGGATGAAGTCGGCTTCATGGTCACCAAGGTCGACAGCAAAGGATTCCTCCGCTTTCAAACCGTCGGCGGCTGGTGGTCACAGGTTATGCTTGCCCAGCGTGTGACAATCGTGACAAGCAAAGGGGACGTCACCGGTGTGATCGGCTCCAAGCCGCCGCACATCCTATCTCCTGAAGCACGGAAAAAGGCTGTTGAGATCAAGGATATGTTCATCGACATCGGTGCATCCAGCCGTGAGGAAGTGAAGGAGTGGGGCGTGAAGCCTGGCGACATGGTCGTCCCTCACTTTGAATTCACGGTCATGAATAACGAAAAGATGCTCCTTGCCAAAGCATGGGATAACCGGATCGGCTGCGCGATTGCAATCGACGTCTTGAAGCATCTTCAAAACGAGAAGCATCCGAACGTCGTGTACGGCGTCGGCACGGTGCAGGAAGAAGTCGGCCTCCGCGGTGCAAGAACGGCAGCGGCCAAAATACAGCCTGACATCGCCTTCGCAGTAGACGTCGGCATCGCAGGGGATACGCCGGGTATTTCGGATAAAGATTCCTCAAGCAAAATGGGAGACGGCCCGCAGATCATTCTGTATGATGCATCCATGGTGTCCCACAAAGGCCTGCGGGACTTCGTCACAGATACGGCTGACGAATTGAACATCCCATACCAATTCGATGCACTTCCAGGCGGAGGCACGGATTCAGGTGCGATCCATATCACCGCAAACGGCGTGCCTGCATTATCCATCACGATCGCGACCCGCTACATCCACTCACATGCGGCGATGCTCCACCGTGATGACTACGAAAACACCGTCAAGCTGATTACAGAAGTGATCAAGAAACTAGACCGTACTGCGGTTGACGGAATTACATTTGACTAAGAGATGAAAAAAGATGCCCGTGTTGTGACGGGCATCTTTTTGTATGGGTAAGGATTTTCGACAAAGTGATCATAAAACAAGGGAAGCGGCTCATATATGTGGATCCGGGCTCATAAATCGTGAAACCTGCTCATAAATTCGAAAACCCGCTCATAAGAGTCCGAAACCGGCTCATATAACGGGAGTCCAGGTAGCAAACACTTGATTCGAGGCCCCGGAGCACGTGAATGAGCATCTTACTTGAAGGCAACTCAATAAAATACCTCTATTTCAGTAAAAAAATCAGAGAATCTTAAGCGCAAGTCTTCATTTACGAACCAAACCCCCTTCATCAGAAATCAATCTCCTCCGCCGGCCCCATATCAGCGCCGATCGTCTTTTGGATGATGCGGACCGCACTTTCGTTGTCTGCCCCTGTTTCAGAAGCCATGCCGTCCTTCGGGATCGTCAATTCGTATTCCCGCATGTAGGCATCGTTGGCCGTATAAAGGACGCAGATGTCCCCGGCGATGCCTGTCAGGATGAGGTGGTTCACATCCAGCTGATGAAGAAGAATATCAAGCTGGGTCCCGAAGAAACATGAATGCTTCGGTTTAATGATGAAGTAGTCATCGGTGTCGGGGTGGAGTGCTTCGATCACTTTCTTCCCCTTTCCTTTTTTGCATTTCTCGATGACGTCATTCATATTGTCCTGCCAGAGCCCGTAGTTGTCGTTCACATAAATGACCGGGATTCCGGCTTCCTTGGCTTTTTTCTTCAGCCTGTCTATGTTTCCAACGATTTTCAATGTGTTTTCATACAATTGATCACCGCCGTCGAAATCGAATGTGTTGATCATATCGATGATCAGCAGTGCGCTTTTTTTGTCACTCATGCATGCATGGCCCCTTCCGGAAAATATGTATTAGTTCATTACCACTGAAAGAGGCATCTTCAAACGGCCGTGAAGAAAATTTTTTTTTCAATAAACAAGGGCAACCCATAAACGGGTCACCCTCATCCTTATTGCGATTGTTGTTGCTGCAGAGATTCCTCCAACGTTTCAAGGACCATTCGCTGTTCCTCGGGATCTGCGTTTTGCCAGAAGACTTCAAGGAGAACACCAAGTCCCGGTAGGGTCTTTTCTTCTCCCCCTTGGATGGCATCGACGATGGTGTCTCTCAGTTCATCCTGGTTATTCCCAGATACGTTGTGTATGATTGCTGCTCGCAAGTTAAGGTTCATCACACATTTCTCCTTTTTGATAGGTTGAGGAATTCATTGTTATCATGTCTCAAATTGAATTTATTATGTATGAAAGTTAAGGTATAATGAGAGCTTGAATAGTAATCAAAAGGAGCGGATACGATTGAAGTATATTCAATCCTCGAAAAATCCTGTTGTGAAGCAGTGGAAGAAGCTGTTGACGAAAAAGGAACGAGATCTTACTCGTACATATATCATTGAAGGCTTTCATCTCGTGGAGGAAGCGTTAAAGCAAAGCGGCACGGTCCTTGAACTGATTGTGGTGGAAGGAGTCGATATGCCGCAAAAGTGGACCGTCGATGAGGTGCCTGTCACGATGGTTTCAGCTGAAGTGGGGAAAGTGCTGTCTGATACGGAGACGCCACAGGGGATCTTTGCGATCTGTAAGCAGAAAGAAGATGAGCATGATACGAAGGAAGCGAAAACGTTCATGCTCCTAGATGGACTACAGGATCCCGGGAATATCGGGACGATCATCCGCACGGCAGATGCAGCCGGAATTGATATGGTTGTGCTCGGAAAAGGGACGGTGGACCCTTATAACCCTAAAGTACTCCGCTCAGCGCAAGGAGCCCATTTCCATATCCCGCTTGTGAGACGTGATCTTTCAGACGTCATTGATGAAATGAAGGAGCGCAGCATTCCGGTTTACGGGACAGCCCTTGAAAACGGCATTGAGTATACCGGGGTGAAGCCAGGATCCACATATGCCCTCATCGTCGGAAATGAAGGGAACGGGATGACGAAGGAACTGTTGACTGAAACCGATCAGAACCTCTACATCCCCATCTATGGAAAAAGCGAATCGTTGAATGTGGCGATTGCCGCCGGCGTTTTGCTTTACTATTTTAAAAATGGGCAGTGAATTTCCTGAAAAGGTTTGAAATTTACCTTGAAATTCACTATAATAATGCACATATAACTTAAAAACGTTGAAAGAGGAAAGTAGCACATGCACTTCTTTAAGGGAGAGAATGTCCTGGACTGAAAGCATTCTTAAGAAACCGTGATGCGAAGATTTCACCTCTCGAGTTGGCATCGGGACCATTCAGTTCGCTGAATGTAAAGATGCACCGGCAAAGCCGTTATCCGAATGAAGTGAGTGTATCCCCCTGTGGATATACTTATAAGGGTGGTACCGCGATATAAACCTCGTCCCTTTTTGGGATGGGGTTTTTTTATTTGTCCAGACCCCTTTCGGACGATATACATTAAAGGAGGAAGAATAATGGAGGATAAATTACGATCCCTTCAACAAGAAGCAATCGAAAAGGTAAATGAAGCAGCTGATCTGAAAGAATTGAACGCGATCCGTGTTGCATACCTCGGTAAAAAAGGTCCTGTCACTGAAGCGTTGAAAGGCATGGGGAAACTGTCTGCAGAAGAACGCCCGAAAATGGGGGCACTTGCAAACGAAGTCCGTGGCGCCATCACTGAAACGATCGAAGCGAAGCAGGCTGTCCTTGAAAAAGAGGCTGTCGAGAAGAAGCTTGCGTCTGAAACAATCGACGTCACCCTGCCTGGCCGTCCGGTGAAGAAGGGGAATCATCATCCGCTGACGATGATTGTCGAAGAAATCGAAGACCTCTTCATCGGCATGGGCTACTCGGTTGCTGAAGGTCCGGAAGTCGAGAAGGATTACTATAACTTCGAAGCGCTGAACCTTCCGAAAGGACATCCGGCCCGTGACATGCAGGATTCATTCTATATCACAGAAGAAACGCTGCTGCGTACACATACTTCACCTGTACAGGCAAGAACGATGGAACTTGCAAAAGGCAACGGTCCGATCAAGATCATCTGCCCGGGTAAAGTGTATCGCCGTGATACGGATGATGCGACCCACTCCCATCAATTCACCCAGATCGAAGGACTTGTGATCGATGAAAACATCCGCATGAGCGACCTGAAAGGAACACTGAACGTGTTTGCCAAGAAAATGTTCGGTGAAGATCGTGAAATCCGCCTTCGCCCGAGCTTCTTCCCATTCACAGAGCCTTCCGTCGAGATGGATATCTCTTGTAAAATCTGTGGTGGAAAAGGCTGCCGTGTCTGTAAAGGAACCGGCTGGATCGAAATCCTTGGTGCAGGGATGGTCCACCCGAACGTACTTGAAATGGCAGGATTCGATTCTAAGAAATACACTGGATTCGCATTCGGAATGGGACCAGAGCGGATCGCCATGCTGAAATACGGAATCGATGATATCCGTCATTTCTACACAAATGATACGCGCTTTGTCACACAGTTCGGAACGAAAGAATAAACGAAGGAGGTACTAACACATGTTTGTTTCATATAAATGGTTAGAGAATTACGTAGATTTATCCGGTACAACACCAGAAGAATTAGCAGAAAAAATCACGAGAAGCGGCATCGAGGTGGAAGGTGTCGAACGAATCGGAGAAGGCATCAAAAATGTGGTCGTCGGTCATGTTTTACAATGCGAACCACACCCGGATGCAGACAAATTGAATAAATGCCTGGTGGACGTAGGTGAAGAAGAACCAGTCCAAATCATCTGCGGTGCACCAAACGTCGCCAAAGGTCAAAAAGTGGCCGTTGCAAAAGTGGGCGCTGTGCTTCCAGGTAATTTCAAAATCAAAAAAGCCAAGCTTCGCGGAGAAGCATCACACGGCATGATCTGTTCCCTTCAGGAGCTAGGGGTCGAAAGCAAGCTCGTACCGAAAGGGCACGCAGAAGGCATTTACGTGTTCGAAGAGGATGCAGAAGTAGGGAAGGACGCCGTTGCATTATTAAACCTTGATGATGCCATCCTTGAACTCGGCTTAACGCCAAACCGTTCCGATTGCCTCAGCATGCTTGGTGTGGCATATGAAGTCGCAGCAATTCTTTACCGAGACGTGGTGCTTCCACAGACGGCTGTATCTGAAGCCAGCGAAAAGGCTTCTGATTACGTATCCGTCAACGTAGAAGCGAAGGAAGATAACCCGCTATACGGTGCGAAAATCATCAAAAACGTCAAAATCGGTCCGTCCCCGCTGTGGATGCAAAACGCACTGATCTCAGCAGGGATCCGTCCGCATAACAACGTCGTGGATATCACCAACTATGTATTGTTGGAATACGGCCAGCCGCTGCACGCGTTCGACTACGACCGCCTCGGCTCAAAAGAAATCCTTGTCCGCCGTGCGAAAGATGGAGAAACCATCGTGACGCTTGATGATGCAGAAAGAACCCTTTCAAGCAGCCAGCTCGTCATCACAAACGGATCAGAACCAGTTGCCCTTGCCGGCGTCATGGGTGGAGCGAACTCAGAGGTTCAACAAGACACAACGACCGTTCTCCTTGAAGCAGCATACTTCACAGGCGCGATCGTAAGGGGTGCATCCAAAGACCACGGTCTCAGAAGCGAAGCGAGCACCCGCTACGAAAAGGGAGTCGATCCCGACCGCGTCCTGAAAGCAGGAGAAAGAGCGGCACAACTTATGGCTGAATACGCAGGCGGAGAAGTCCTTGAAGGAACTGTTTTATTCAACGAAATCGACATCCAGCCTGCCAAAGTGGACATCACCCTTGATAAAATCAATGCGTCACTCGGTACATCCATCACTGCAGAAACCGTGGAAGACATCTTCCGCCGCCTGCAATTCGATCTGGAAGTGAACGGCGATACTTTCACCGTGACAGCACCGACAAGAAGGGGAGACATCACGATCCCTGAAGACCTGCTTGAAGAAGTAGCACGTCTTTACGGATACGACAACCTTCCAATGACGCTGCCGGAAGGTGAAGCAACACCAGGTGGACTTTCCAATCACCAACTGAAACGCCGTACGGTACGCCGCTACCTGGAAGGAGCCGGTCTCCTTCAGGCAATCACGTACTCACTGACAAATGACAAAAAAGCAACCCAATACGCACTGGACGTAAAAGAACCGGTCCGCCTATTGATGCCGATGAGTGAAGAGCGAAGCAACCTTCGCCTCAGCATCATCCCGCAATTGCTGGAAGTCATCTCATATAACAAAGCACGTCAAAACGACTCACTTGCCTTCTACGAAGTGGGATCCGTATTCCTGAGCGAATCAGGCGAAGAACTTCCTAGAGAAGAAGAACACATCGCAGGCGCACTCACAGGCCTGTGGCATCTACACCCTTGGCAGGGAGAGAAAAAAGCGGCAGACTTCTACGTAGCAAAAGGAATCCTGGAAGGCTTATTCGAAGAAATCGGCGTCGCACACGCCATCTCTTACCGCCAGGCAACTGTTGAAGGCATGCACCCTGGAAGAACGGCTGAAATCCTTCTCGACGACGAAGTCATCGGCTTTGTAGGCGCCATCCACCCAGAAGCGGAAAAAGAACTGGACCTCAACGAAACATACGTTTTCGAACTGAAGGCTTCACCTATTTTCCACTATGAGAAGCCTGCACTAAGCTACACACCGATCCCGCGTCACCCATCCATCACAAGAGACATCGCCCTTGTCGTGGACACAGAAGTGAAAGCCGGACAGCTCAACACCATCATCAAAGAAGCAGGAGGCAAACTCCTGAAAGAAGTATCCGTCTTCGACCTTTACGAAGGCGAACATATGGAAGCCGGGAAAAAATCCCTTGCCTTCTCACTAAAATACTTCGACCCGGAAAAAACACTAACCGACGAAGAAGTAGTAAAAGTACACGACAAAGTACTTGCAGCAGTAAAAGAAAAAGCAGGAGCAGAGCTGAGAGGCTAAACCTGATCAAGGAGATGCCGGACACGGGGAGTGTCCGGCGTCTTTTTTTTATGGGGTGGGTCGGGTGGGATATTGTATATATTTCCCTTTTGGTGTGGTGAGGTGATGGTTTGTCAGTTGATTATATGCATCTATTTGTCAGGCAAAATAAGGGGGAGTTTTGTCAGTTGAATATCCCGTTATTTTTAACAGGCAAA
Source organism: Bacillus sp. KH172YL63 (assembly GCF_011398925.1). Lineage (NCBI taxonomy): Bacteria > Bacillati > Bacillota > Bacilli > Caryophanales > Bacillaceae > Bacillus > Bacillus sp. KH172YL63. The sequence continues at coordinate 3,149,832 of NZ_AP022842.1, read as the reverse complement.
CCACAGGAGAAATTCAACTGACAAAAATATTCCCATTTTCAACAGTCAAAATCCTCTCAAACTTCAACTGACAAAAAAACCACCAAATTTAACAGGCAAACCAAACGAAATAATCAACTGACAAACAAAAAAACCCGCACCGGCCCAACCGATGCGGATTCTTCTCTATTTCCTAGCCAATCTCATCGCCTTCTCACTATTCGCAAAATGCCATTTCGTCATCGTCTTTAATTCCTCGACGCCTTTTCGTTTAATGATCTTGGCGGCGGCGACGTCTACATGATTGCCGGCGCCTTTCGGGATGGTGACGCCTGCTTTTTCACTCAGCTTGTCCATTTCCTTCAGGAAGGCGTAGCGGGCGATGATGGAAGCGGCGGCGACGGCGAGGTGGATGCTTTCGCCTTTTGTGCTGAAGTACACCCGGTCCCGCTGGATGTTCTTTTGGTTGGCGATGTGTTTGAAGTATGTATTTTTCTCGACGAATTGGTCGATCAGGATGCCCTCTGGTTGTTCTGGCGCCATTTTTTCCAGCAGCTTCAGGATGGCCTGGTTGTGAAGGAGTGCCTTCATCTTGCCTTGTGTCATCCCTTTTTCCTGCAGTTCGTTGTATTTCGGGTTGTGCAGGATCAGCAGTGAGTAGGGGATGGTTGCGATCAAGTCTTTGGCGATCGTGACGATCTGTGCGTCTGTCAGGTTTTTTGAATCTTTGACCCCGAGTTCCTTCATGAGGGGGATGTGCTCTTTTTTGACGTAGGCACTCACCACGGTGATGGGGCCGAAGAAATCGCCGGTGCCGACTTCATCAGATCCGATGACCGACCAGTTGGCGAAGTTTTCCGGTAATGATGTCGATCCTTTCGCAGCGGATTTGACCTTCGGCGGCTGGCTTGTTCCCCACTGACTTGCTTCTCCTTCGCCGTTTGCCCCCTGGAACAGCACCTTTCCTGATTTGTAGGCGGTGACGGTACATCCTGACGGCTTGGCTACAAACAGGGCACCCGGCGGCAGTTTGTCCACAAGCACTCCTTTGTAATGGTCTTTCATTTTATCGATTGTTGCTTTCGTTGTTTGTATGACGGTATTAGCCACGTTTCTCTCTCCTTAGACAAAGTTCTATTGTTTTATAAAAAATGTGAGCTGATATGACAAATTCCTTCCAAAATCAAAAGATTTCATGGTATGATTATGTGTAGGATTCTTAAGGATGGGGGGCTTTCAGATTGTCTGAAGAACAAAAAAATCGCACCACGGTAGACATATATGGACAACAATATACGATTGTTGGCACTGAATCAACAAGTCAGATTCGATTTGTCTGTTCTAAAGTAGATGACAAAATGAGAGAGATCAACTCCATGAATCCGTCTCTCGATACAAGCCGGCTTGCTGTGCTGACAGCGGTGAATGCCGTAAATGATTATCTCAAACTGCAAGAGAAGTTTGAAGAGCTGGAGCGGGAAATTAAACGATTAAGGGATTGAAAAAAAGATGCTGGATTTAGCTTTGTTGATTATCCTGATTATGGGATTCTTCATAGGTCTAAGACGTGGATTTATTTTGCAGGTTATCCACATATTCGGATTTATTGTTTCTTTTATTGTAGCATACATATATTATGATCAGCTTGCACCGAAGTTAACACTATGGATTCCTTATCCTGTGCTGGATGAGCAGTCTACGTTAAATATGATTTTTGAATCGACCAATCTGGACGACGCCTACTACCGGGTGATCGCGTTTGCGATGATTTTCTTCGCATCACGGATCATCTTGCAGATCATCGGATCGATGCTTGATTTTGTCGCACATCTGCCTCTGTTAAGGCAGTTGAACGTACTGGGCGGTGGGGTCCTTGGTTTTATCGAATCGTACTTAATGATATTCATTCTATTATTTATTGCTGTATTATTGCCGATCGAGTCGGTTCAGACACTCATCAATGACTCTTTCATTGCGCAGGCGATGGTGAAACATACCCCGGTTTTCTCTGATATGGTGAAGGACTGGTGGATTGAATATGTAGGCTGAAAAAGGGCTGACTATAAGTATGCAACATCTGTTCGTTAAGGACTGAAAATGTTCAACTTATATGTCAGTCTTTTTTCTTTTTATATCAAGTTTGCTACTATATAGAGGGAGTGTCAGCCATTGTGGCACGGATGTGCGCCTTCATGGCAGGACACAGGAAACTCTTCAATTATAAGATGGCGGGTGGATACGATGAATAAAAAAGATATTATCAAATTATTAGAGAACATTGCGATATATATGGAACTGAAAGGTGAGAATTCTTTTAAGATATCAGCTTACCGGAAAGCTGCGGCTGCACTTGAGAATGACGACCGGAGCCTGCAGGAGATCAGTGATTTTACAAAGATTTCCGGGATCGGGAAAGGGACGGCAGGTGTCATCGAAGAATACATAAAGGAAGGCACCTCTTCCGTTCTGGAAGAATTGAAGGAAGAGGTCCCGCAAGGTCTCATCCCGCTTCTTCAATTGCCGGGTCTCGGCGGGAAGAAAATCGCGAAATTGTATAGTGAGCTTGGGGTTGAAAGCATCAAAGACCTGGAGGAAGCGTGCAAAGCGAATAAAATCCAGGCGCTCGCAGGATTCGGGAAGAAGTCTGAGGAAAAGATCCTGGCTGCGATCGAGCAGGTCGGAAAGAGACCGGACCGCCTTCCAATCGCGTTCATGATGGGCATCGCCGCTGAAATCGAGTCCTATCTGTCTGAACTCGACAGTGTTCGCACGTTTTCCCGGGCAGGAAGCCTGAGAAGGATGAGGGAGACGATCAAGGATCTGGATTTCATCATTTCAACCGATTCACCACAGGCGGTAAAGGAAGATCTCTTGAAGCTTCCGAATATCGTTGAAACGATTGCTGCCGGAGAGACGAAGGTGTCGTTGACACTGTCTTACAATTGGGACGTAAGCATCGATTTCAGGATCGTGAAGCCTGAAGAATTCGCTACGACCCTTCATCATTTTACCGGTTCGAAGGATCATAACGTCCGCATGCGCCAGCTGGCGAAGGAGCGTGGAGAGAAGATCAGTGAATATGGTGTTGAAAATAGTGAAACAGGTGAAATCAAGACATTTGATTCTGAAGAAGATTTTTACCATCATTTCAATTTGCCTTTCATCCCGCCTGAGTTAAGGGAAGACGGGAAAGAGGTGGATGAGTTCGGCTCTGATTACCCGCTTCTTTCATTAGAGGATATTAAAGGTGATCTTCATATGCATACAACCTGGTCAGACGGGGCGTTTTCCATAGAGGAAATGGTCGAGGCGTGCCGTGCGAAAGGCTATCAATATATGGCGATCACAGACCACTCCCAATATTTGCGGGTAGCAAACGGGCTGACGCCTGAACGGTTGCTGAAACAGATCGAAGAAATCAAGGAAATCAATCAGAAATATGACGATATAGAGGTGCTTTCAGGCATAGAAATGGACATTCTTCCTGACGGTACGTTGGACTATGACGATGAAGTGCTCGAACAGGTGGATCTTGTGATTGCCTCGATCCACTCGAGCTTCTCTCAATCTCAAGATCAAATCATGGAAAGACTGACCACGGCCCTGAAAAGTGCCCACGTGGATATTATTGCCCATCCGACCGGACGGATCATCGGCCGCAGGGAAGGATACGCAGTGGATATGGACCTGCTTATTCAACTGGCGAAAGAGACCGGTACGGCGTTAGAGCTCAATGCAAACCCAAACCGACTGGATCTGTCTGCTGAAAATATCCGCAAAGCCCAGGAGCAGGGCGTGAAGCTTGTCATCAATACAGACGCTCACAGCACCGATCATCTTCCGTTTATGGAGGTCGGGATCGGGACTGCTCGCAAAGGCTGGATCAAGAAGGATACAGTCATCAACACATGGGACACGCAAGAGCTGCTGAAATTTATTAAGCGAAACTGATAAAAGGTGGAATCCAACCCGTGAATGCAAAAGTGTTAAAGACATTGGAGTTTGATAAGATAAAAGAATTATTGAAGGAATATGCTGCCTCTGCCCTTGGGCACGCCCGGGTTTCAGCCCTCATTCCTTCGGTTGAATATGAGGAAATCACCGCGCTGCACGAAGAGACCGATGAAGCGATGACGATCCTCCGTTTGAAAGGGCATGCGCCACTTGGCGGGATCTTTGACATCCGCCCCCACGTGAAGCGTGCACAAATCGGCAGTATGCTTTCACCGTCTGAATTCATACAGGTAGCAAGCACGATACGGGCAAGCAGGAAGATGACGCTGTTCGTAGACGAATTGCTTGAAGAAGAAGTGGAGATTCCCCTTCTTCAGGAGAAAATCGGTACGGTCATCCCCCTTCCACAGCTGGAGCAGGATATCCGGAAAGTCGTGGATGAGAACGGTGAAATCCTTGATACAGCAAGTGAGACACTGCGCTCGATCCGGACCCAGCTCCGTGCGAACGAAGGCCGGATCCGGGAGAAGCTCGAGCGGATGATCCGAGGCTCGAATGCCCAGAAGATGCTGTCTGACGCGATTATCACGATACGGAACGACCGCTACGTGATCCCGGTCAAGCAGGAGTACAGAGGGCAATACGGCGGGATTATCCATGATCAATCATCATCCGGTCAAACATTGTTCATCGAGCCTGAAGCGATCGTCCAGCTGAATAATCAACTCCGTGAGCTGCGCCTGAAAGAACAGACAGAAATCGAAAAGATCCTTCAGGAGCTTACTCTGAGCGTGCAGGAATCAGGAGAGGAACTGCTCTTGATCGTAAGCGTCCTGTCCGACATCGATTTTATGTTCACGAAAGCAAAGTTCGGAAGGTCCATCAAAGGCTCGAAGCCGGTCATCAACAATGAGCGGCGGATCAAGCTGAATAAAGCCCGTCATCCACTATTGCCGATCGATGAAGCAGTAGCAAATGACATCGAACTGGGGGATGAATTTTCATCGATCGTCATCACCGGTCCGAATACAGGGGGGAAGACGGTCACCCTGAAGACACTGGGATTGACGAGCCTCATGGCACAATCCGGTCTTCCGATCCCGGCACTGGACGGCTCGGAAGTGGGGATATTCCGGACGATCTACGCCGACATCGGAGACGAACAGTCCATCGAGCAAAGCTTGAGTACATTTTCATCCCATATGGTCAACATCGTCGACATCCTGAAGAAAGTGGATCACGAAAGCCTGGTGCTGTTTGATGAGCTTGGTGCAGGAACCGATCCCCAAGAAGGAGCGGCACTGGCGATTTCCATCCTGGATGAAGTGCATGCAACAGGGGCGAGGGTCGTTGCGACCACCCACTATCCTGAGCTGAAAGCGTACGGCTATAACCGTGAAGGCGTCGTGAATGCGAGCGTGGAATTCAATGTGGAAACCCTGAGTCCCACCTATAAGCTGTTGCTCGGTGTACCAGGACGAAGCAATGCCTTTGACATTTCAAAGCGGCTCGGATTAACCGACAGGGTCATTCAGCGTGCCAAGTCCCATATCGGCACCGACAGCAAAGAAGTCGAGAATATGATTGCATCACTAGAAGACAGCAGACGCCAGGGGGAACGTGAACTTGAAGAAGCCCATGAGCTGTTAAGACAGGCTGAAAAGATGCATAAAGATATGCAGAAGCAAATGATGGAGTACTATGAAAAGAAAGACTCCCTCTATGAGAAAGCCCAGCAAAAAGCGACCGAAGTCGTTGAAAAAGCGAGAGCGGAAGCCGAACAGGTGATCAAGGACCTTCGGAAGATGCAGCACGAAAAGTCTGCCCAGATCAAAGAACATGAATTAATCCAGGCAAAAAAGCAACTCGAAGAAGCGATTCCGACTTTGAAAACATCAGGGCCGAAGAAAAAGACCAGTCAAGCGACCCGGGAGCTGAAGCCGGGTGACGAAGTCAAAGTGCTCAGCTTCGATCAGAAAGGCCACCTCGTTGAACGGGTATCGGCGAAAGAATGGCAGGTACAGATGGGGATCATGAAGATGAAGGTCAAGGAATCGGACCTCGAGTTCATCCAGTCACAGCAAAAGGTCGAAACCAAGCCGCTTGCCACCGTGAAAGGAAAGGACTTCCACGTCAGCCTTGAGCTTGACCTCCGTGGTGAACGATATGACAATGCCCTTTCAAGAGTCGAAAAGTATATCGATGATGCACTGCTTGCCGGCTACCCGCAAGTGTCAATCATCCATGGTAAAGGTACTGGGGCTTTAAGGCAGGGTGTTCAGGAATACTTGAAAAACCACCGATCAGTAAAAGGCACCCGCTTCGGCGACGCCGGAGAAGGCGGAACCGGTGTGACGGTCGTTCAATTTAAATAGTTCGGTTGTACTATGGATCAACTTAACGTCATGAGCTGTGGGGTTAGACGTACCCCACGCCCATTACGCTTAAATAACAGGAGTAAGGGAGCTTTCCAATGGAGAACTTTTGGGAGAATGAATTTGTTCAAACGGCAGGGAACTACAGTGTGGTCATCTTATGCATGGTGTTATTCCTCGCCGTCTTTGAACTGGTTACGAAATATAGAAACTGGGAAGAAATCAAAAAAGGCAATATGGCGGTGGCGATGGCAACTGGCGGGAAAATATTCGGGATCGCGAATATTTTCCGCCATTCCATCTCCCACAACGATACGATCCTGACCACGATCGGATGGGGCGTGTTCGGCTTCGTCCTGTTGCTGATCGGATATTTCATCTATGAATTCCTCACGCCAAAGTTTAAAATTGATGAAGAAATAGAGAATGATAACCGGGCTGTCGGTTTTATTTCACTGGTGATTTCAGTCGGCCTGTCGTATGTCATAGGAGCAGGCATTTCGTAAGGAGAGGGAATATGGAAACATTAGCGAAGGTACTACTCACCCTGTGCGGGGTCTTTATCCTGGTCGGCATCATCTATATGCTGTTCTTTGCATAAATCACCCCCATATCATAATTGTGTACAAACAGACTGTCATATAGTTTTATAGGCAGTCTTTTTTGTTGTCTTTAAAAGGCAGGGACGACAGCCGATCTTGAAGAAGCAAACCTTACCACAATTATCCCCTCACCTTCCCAACTAGGAAGAAAGTACGTCACATCTTCAAATCAAATTGTAACTGAAGTCCCCTTATATTATAATAATGAATAGAAGGAATTTTCTAAAAAATCAGTAAGGAGGGAATGCAATGAACAAACCATGGCTTGCTGAATATCCGGCGGAGATACCGGCCGAGGTGGATCTAACACCAAAGCCGTTACAATCCTATTTATCCGAAGCCGCAACCCTTTACGGGGAGAAGGCAGCGATTCATTTCATGGGGAAAGAAATGAGCTACGAGGAACTTTACAGGTCTGCCCTCAGGTTCGCCAGCTATCTTCAAACACTGGGTATCCAAAAAGGCGACCGGGTGGCGATCATGCTGCCGAATACACCACAGTCGGTCATCGCCTATTACGGGATCCTTTATGCAGGCGGAGTCGTCGTCCAAACGAATCCATTGTATATGGAAAGGGAAATCGAATACCAAATGAAGGATTCGGGCGCAAAGGTGATCCTCACCCTTGATATTTTATATCCGAGGGTATCGAAAGTGATGAAGGATACCGATCTTGAACACATTATTGTAACCGCTATCAAAGATTATCTTCCATTTCCAAAGAACTTCATTTATCCATTTATACAAAAGAAACAATATGGCATCGTCGTGAAAGTCAATCATTCCGGACAGAACCATCTGTTTACAGAAATCATGAAAACGGCTGGAACGGATGTCAGGGAAGAACCATTCGATTTTGAAGAGGATTTAGCTCTTTTACAATACACTGGCGGTACGACAGGTTTCCCGAAAGGTGTCATGCTGACGCATAAAAACCTGGTGGCGAATGCTTCCATGTGTGATCAATGGCTTTATAAGTGTCAAAAAGGGGAAGAAAGGATGCTTGGGATCCTGCCATTCTTTCATGTGTACGGAATGACTGCCGTTCTGATCCTGTCGATCATGCAGGGATATAAAATGATCCTGCTTCCAAAGTTTGATCCTGAAACAACGCTGAAGACGATTCAGAAACAAAAGCCGACCCTGTTTCCAGGCGCGCCGACCATTTATATCGGTTTATTGAATCATCCGGATATTAAAAAATATGATCTGTCATCGATCGATTCATGTCTCAGTGGAAGTGCACCGCTGCCGGTGGAAGTGCAGCAGCAATTCGAAGACGTCACAGGTGGGAAGCTTGTAGAAGGATACGGATTAACCGAATCATCCCCCGTCACCCATTCCAATTTCCTTTGGGACAAAGAGAGAATCAAAGGAAGCATCGGGGTTCCGTGGCCGGGTACTGAGAGCGCAGTCTTTTCAATGGAAACGGGCGAACCGCTGCCTCCGAATGAAATCGGTGAAATCGTCGTCAAAGGTCCTCAGGTCATGAAAGGATATTGGAACCGGCCGGAGGAAACGGCTCAAACGTTAAAGGACGGATGGCTCCTTACAGGGGATCTTGGCTATATGGATGAGAGGGGTTACTTCTATGTGGTCGACCGTAAGAAGGATATGATCATTGCCGGAGGCTTCAACATCTATCCAAGGGAGATTGAAGAGGTCCTTTATGAACATCCTGCAATCCAGGAAGTTGTAGCGGCAGGCGTGCCTGATCCGTATCGGGGAGAGACCGTAAAGGCATACGTTGTCCTGAAAGAAGGGGAGTCTTTAACAGAGGAAGAGCTGAACGAATATTCCCGCAAATACCTTGCAGCCTACAAAGTCCCGCGGATATATGAATTTAGAAAAGAACTGCCGAAAACGGCCGTAGGGAAAATCTTGCGCAGGGCGCTGGTGGAAGAAGAGCGTCAAAAGCTGGATAATGAACAGAAAACAAGTTAAACTGATACGCATTGGTTTTTCTTTTTGTGGGGGAATGGGACAGGCTTTCTATTCTTGACAATCATTGAGAAACATTTTATTATAAAAATATGAATGAATGGTCATTCATATTTTGTTAAGGCAGGTCAAGAACATATGAAACGAAATAAACCTAAATACAAACAGATCATCGATGCCGCTGTGATTGTGATCGCAGAAAATGGCTACCATCAGGCGCAAGTGTCCAAGATTGCGAAGCAGGCAGGAGTGGCCGATGGCACGATATATCTTTATTTCAAAAATAAAGAAGATATCCTGATTTCTTTATTTCAAGAAAAGATGGTTCTCTTTGTAGAAAAAATTGAAGAAGTTATTGCAGGAAAACAGACAGTTTCCGAGAAATTATTAGTGATGATCGAAAATCACTGCAGAATTATGTCGGATGATCATCACCTTGCCATTGTCACGCAGCTCGAACTCAGGCAGTCGAATAAAGAGATCCGCCTGAAGATCAATGATGTGTTAAAGGGGTATCTTCAACTCGTCGATAAAATCCTGATCAGCGGGATGGAGTCCGGGGAATTTTCGGAGGACCTGGATGTCCGTCTTGCACGGCAGATGATTTTTGGCACGTTGGATGAAATGGTGACGACATGGGTGATGAATGATCAGAAGTATGATTTAATGGCTCAAGTCCCTGCGATTCACAAGCTGTTGCTTCATGGATGTGGAGGCAGGAACTAATTTCGTGTAGGGGGAAGAGAGATGGAAAGTTTATCATGGGTTGTAGAAGGGCACGTCGCATCGGTCCAAATCCAAAGACCTCCCGCTAATGCATTGGCGAGCGGCCTGATCAAAGAAATCGATGCCGTCCTGGATGAACTCGAGCATAACCCGGAAGTCAGGGTGATCCTGCTGAAAGGTGAAGGACGATTCTTCTCGGCAGGCGCTGATATTAAAGAATTTACGACCATTGAAACGGGAGAGGAATTCTCTCAGTTGGCGAAAAAGGGTCAGGATGTGTTCGAACGGATGGAGAACTTTCCGAAGCCGATCATCGCAGCCATCCACGGTGCCGCACTGGGCGGCGGCTTGGAGCTCGCAATGGGCTGTCACATCCGTCTTGTAAGCGAAAAGGCGAAACTCGGACTGCCTGAACTTCAATTGGGGCTGGTTCCCGGATTCGCAGGCTCACAGCGCTTGCCGAAGTTGGTAGGCCGTGCGAAAGCGGCTGAGATGCTATTGACGAGCGAACCGATATCCGGTACAGAAGCGGTTCAATGGGGTCTTGCAAATAAAGCATACCCTGAGGATGAGCTTTTTGATAAAGCCAAGGAAATGGCTGATAAGATCGCGAAGAAGAGTCCTGGTGCCATGAAGGCGGCCATCGAGTTATTGAGCTATACGAAAGATGACCGCTTCTATGAAGGGGTCAAGCGGGAATCGGATCTTTTCGGTGACATCTTCGTATCCGCCGATGCCAAAGAAGGAATCTCGGCATTCGTAGAAAAGAGAGAACCGCACTTTAAAGGCTAGAATACATTCTAGTAATATAGTAAACTCTTAGTGAGGGGCAGTTTGATAGAAGCATTCTTTCAAGCTGCCCATTCAAAGGGGTTAAATTGTCGAAATCTTTTTAAGGGAAAGAATGTTTACATTATTAGGAGGGACTTAAGGATGAACATCTATGTACTTTTGAAAAGAACGTTTGATACTGAGGAGAAAATTTCGATCCAAAACGGTCAAATTGCCGAAGACGGAGCTGAATTTATCATAAATCCTTACGATGAATATGCAGTCGAAGAAGCAATTCAAGTCCGTGACGCACACGGCGGTGAAGTGACGGTCGTGACCGTTGGCGGAGAAGAAAGCGAAAAGCAGCTCAGAACGGCTTTGGCAATGGGTGCCGATAAAGCGGTCCTGATCAATACGGAAGATGATCTTGATCATGGTGATCAATTCACAACAGCGAAGATCCTTTCCCACTATTTGAAAGAGCAGGAAGTGGACTTGATCCTTGCAGGAAATGTCGCGATCGACGGCGGATCAGGACAAGTGGGTCCACGTGTGGCTGAACAGCTTGATATCCCTTATGTGACGACGATCACGAAGTTGGAAATCGATGGCGGAAACGTAACGGTAACCCGCGACGTAGAAGGGGATTCAGAAGTCATCGAAACATCCCTCCCACTTCTTGTGACGGCACAGCAAGGGTTGAACGAACCACGCTATCCATCACTTCCAGGGATCATGAAGGCGAAGAAAAAGCCGCTTGAAGAATTGGAACTTGATGACATCGATCTTGATGAAGATGATGTAGAAGCGAAAACAAAAACGATTGAAATTTACCTTCCACCGAAGAAAGAAGCAGGAAAAGTATTAGAAGGCGACTTGGATGCCCAAGTATCAGAGCTTGTTTCACTTCTTCGCAATGAAGCGAAAGTCATATAAAGCAAGAGCACAGCATTAACAAACATTCAGGGGGTATTTAACATGGCGAGAAAAGTATTGGTACTTGGAGAAGTTCGGGACGGTTCATTACGTAATGTTTCCTTTGAAGCGATTGCGGCAGGTAAAACAGTAGCAGAAGGCGGAGAAGTAGTTGGCGTTTTAATTGGCAAAAGTGTAAGCGCTTTAGGTGAAGAAATGATTCACTACGGCGCCGACAAAGTCGTGGTCGTAGAAGACGACAAGCTGGAGCAATATACGTCGGATGGTTATTCACAAGCGGTTCTTTCCGTCATTGATCAGGAGAAGCCTGAAGGGATCATTTTCGGACATACGGCGCTTGGGAAGGATCTGTCACCGAAAGTGGCGAGCAAGCTGAGCACCGGTTTGATTTCCGATGCGACCGACCTTGAAGAAGCAGGCGGAAACCTTGTATTTACAAGACCGATCTACTCAGGTAAAGCATTTGAGAAGAAGATCGTGACTGACGGTGTGATCTTTGCAACGATCCGTCCGAATAACATTGAGCCACTGGCGAAGGACGAATCACGTTCAGGTGAAGTCTCTGCGCTGTCTGTCGATATCAAGGATTTACGCACAATCATCAAGGAAGTTGTACGCAAAGCGAGCGAAGGGGTGGACCTGTCTGAAGCGAAGGTCATCATCGCCGGAGGACGCGGCGTGAAGAGTGAAGACGGATTCAACCCTCTTAAAGAGCTTGCAGATGTTCTTGGAGGAGCTGTCGGAGCATCACGTGGAGCGTGTGACGCTGATTACTGTGATTATTCATTACAGATCGGTCAAACAGGTAAAGTCGTTACGCCTGACCTGTATATCGCCTGCGGTATCTCCGGTGCGATCCAGCATTTGGCCGGTATGTCGAATTCGAAAGTCATCGTTGCCATCAATAAAGATCCGGAAGCGAACATCTTTAACGTGGCTGATTACGGGATCGTAGGAGATCTGTTCGAGGTCGTGCCGATGCTGACAGAAGAATTCAAAAAGCTGAAAGTATCTTCTTCATAATCACCTGCTTGTTTTAAAGTAGCGGTGTTTGGGTAAACACATACTATATAATAAGAATAAGGGTGTGGCTGATTCCTTGGCTGCTCCTTATTTTTTTAGGGCGTAGTATATTCCGTATAGGGAAGGGAATATTAGCTACGAGCAGATTAATGGCATACCCCTGTAAACGGTGGTATACTGACGTTACATTCAAAGATTTTAGGAGGCGCATATAAATGGCTATTACACATTCTACTGATCAAACATTCACAACTGATACAAATTCCGGACTGGTACTTGCGGATTTCTGGGCACCTTGGTGTGGACCTTGTAAAATGATCGCTCCAGTTCTTGAAGAACTTGATAGCGATATGGGTGACAAAGTGAAAATCGTCAAAGTCGACGTTGATGAAAACCAGGAAACAGCAGGTAAATACGGGGTTATGAGTATCCCGACACTGGTTGTCCTGAAAGACGGCGAAGTAGTAGACAAAGTCATCGGTTTCCAACCTAAGGAAGCTCTTGCTGAATTATTGAACAAACACGTATAATCACTACGGATGAAACACCGGGCCCATCACGGGATTCCGGTGTTTTTTTATGCAATAAAGAATGCTCTGCAGGCCCCGCTAAGACAAGCCTCGCCCCAGAATATGGTAGCCCTTTCATAAAGAAAAAAACTTTGTCCACTAAATTTTCAAAAAGCGTTGACTATGATAATCATTCTCGCTATAATTTGAAATGGAATTGAAAATCATTATCATTTAAACAACATTCGGGGGTACTTACATATGAAAAAGAGAGAGTTAACCAAAATCTTTGCAGCATTCCTTCTGACAGGTACAGTGTTGGCTGGTTGTGGATCAGACGATAAGACAGAAGAGAAAGACACTACTTCTTCCCAACAAGATACAGATGAGGTTGAAAAGGAAGAGGAAGCTGACTTCGCTGCTTCATTCGAAGAAGCAAAAGCTGAGCTTTCAAAAGCGAAAGAAGGACAAGACGTCGATTTCGATCTTGTCAGCTCGATTTATACAGACAACCTGCAAGAGCTGGTGCAAAAGCGTGACCAGGAGTTTGAAGATTCAGTGGATGAGCACATTTCAACTGCCCTGACTGCAGGCAAAGACGGCTCCCTTGATTCAGTGGTCGTAGCCCAGATTTTTGATAAACTAATGCAAAAAGTATTCTATACAACGATCAAACATGAATTCACTGAAGTAGCCGAGAACTGGGGCGATAAAGAAGAAGTGAATGAAGAAATCGAAGAAGCGAAAGAATTCTATGAAATCCTTCAATCAACGGTGGAAAAAAGAGATCAGGCTTATGAAACAAATATGGTGGATGCCATCAATGGCGGATTCGAAGAAATCGAAAAAGCGGTTGAAGCAGATGATGAGCTTGGCTTCCAGCTTGGAAAACAAGTTGTGGATAAAACGTTGATGAAAACCTTCTACCTGGCTGCAGGTGCGGTTCCAAACGGATATGCTACGAAAGCAGCGGCAGAAGCGAAGGAAAACCCTGAGGCTGCCAAAGCAGAGCAGGCAGAGGGCTGGGCATTCTATCAGTCGCTTGCGAGCTACTTGACGAAAAATGCACCGGAAGAAGCTGAAGCAATCAACAGCCAATTCGACCTGCAAACAGACGTTGCGTCACTTGACCCGGAAGCAGTCAACCACGCGTTCATCCGCGGGTTCGCGAAAATCGCCCTTCATGAATATGAAGAAAGCGAAGAGAATTGGGGAGAAGATAAATCGACGATCACTGCTTTAGAAGGCGCATTGTTCATTGATTTGATTTCTTCCGATATCAAGACCCTGCTTGGAGAAGAAACGTACCAGACATTATCAACAGATGCTCAAAGCTACTTAGAAGCTGTTAAAGCACAAGAGAAAGAAAAAGCAGAAACAATCAGAGAGAACATTGAGAACATGTTGAATGATGTGATTGCGAAAGCGAATAAATAGTCATTTGGGTTGACCCTGTACAACGGTGGGATGTCTGTTATCAAGTTCCGGTGAATTTGATTTCAGGCATTTTTTCCGAATAAAGGGGTCAACCCTTTTTCACTTTCTCGTCAAAGTAAGATACAATATAGGATGGTTAAATCGCAACGGTACGAGGTGTAAGAAATTGAAGATCATAATTACCGGGGGCGCAGGTTTCATCGGGTCCCATCTGTCAAGGAAGCTCCTTGAGGAAAAACATGAAGTATTGATAATAGATAGTTTTCACCCTTATTACTCCCCTGAGAGGAAAAAAAGGCAGCTGTCCCACGTGAAAGAAAGGGGAATGGTGACCTTTGTAGAGAAGGATCTGCTGGTGGATGAAGAAGCGTTGCAGGACGTGTTTCAGCGTTTCCAAGCCGATTGTGTCGTGCATCTTGCAGCAATCCCGGGGGTATCCCATTCGCTGGAGGTCCCGAATGAATATGTGGATTATGACATCAAAGCGACCATCAATGCGCTGAAGCTTGCCGGGGAAAGCGGAGTGAAGAAATTCCTGTTTGCTTCCTCGTCATCTGTTTATGGGAATATCGATCAGCGTCCTTCGAAGGAAGAGGAAGCAACGGGAGAAGTTGTGTCCCCTTATGCAGCGGCCAAATATGGTGCAGAAGCTTTTTGCAAAGCGTATGCGTCCATCTACGGCCTGGACTTGACGATTCTCCGTTTCTTCACGGTATATGGACCGTGGGGAAGACCGGACATGGCAATTTATTCATTCATCGAGAAGCTGATGAAGAATGAGGAAATCCCCATCTTCGGCCTTGAAAATAAAAGGGATTATACATACATAGATGATATCGTCAGCGGTACGTGCAAAGCGATTGAAAGTGAGGCGACCGGGACATTCAATCTCGGAAACGGCCATCCTGTCTCGATGGAGGATCTCATCAATGAATTGAAAGTACATTTTCCACGGCTCAGACTGAAGGTCACTGACAGGAGAGTCGGCGATGTCACGTCGACGTGGGCGGATATCGGGAAGGCAAAAGACGTTCTCGGTTATGCACCTGCCGTTTCATTCAGTGAAGGGATCAAGCGGACGGTCGAGTGGATGAAAGAACATGAGCAAAGCGTACTATAAGCTCGCCATTAATGGCGTCCGTATCCTTCTGTTCGGTTTATTCATTCTGTTGGTTTCGGTTTACCTTGATAAAGAATCCCTGATGGAAACCGGCAGGCGGGTGCTCGCCAATCCCGGAACGATTACAGTCGTCCTCGGAATCTATTTCCTTTCATTTCTCTTAAAAGGACTTGCATGGAAAATGTACCTGAAAGGCAGTGTGAGATTAAGCAGCTGTCTCATCGGCCTGTTTTACAGCCTGCTGTTCAATCATTTATTGCCCCTGAAGGTAGGCGATGGATTACGTGTGATGGTGATGCATCACCGGGAGAACGTTACTGTGGAGAAGTCGTTCCACTCAGTGTTTGTCCTCAGGGTCATTGACACATTGTCGCTCCTATTCCTGATTGGATTGGGTCTCCCGTTTTTTTCATTATCACTTGAAGTGCCGGGTTTGTATTCATTGATCATACTGGGAAGTCTCGTGACCGGAGGGGGATTTCTTCTGTGGAAAGTATTCCCCCGGTTACTTGCCCGGCAGCTGAGCATGTTGAAAGACGCGCTGTCAGGTGTGCGGGGCATTGGGATCACCGGTCTCGTTCTCGGAAGCTGGATACTTGAAGGGGCTGTCCTTTTCGGCGTCGGGTCGGTCATGTACCACCCGCTGTCTGCGTGGGCGGCCATATGGGTGAACAGTGTCACGATCGCCGGACAGATGTTCCAATTTGCCCCGGGGGGAATCGGGACGTATGAGTCGATCATGAGCTACGCTCTGCTTTCGATCGGCATCCCGTTAAAGGACGGTCTTTCGATGGCATTGTTTAGTCATGGATTGAAATTCCTCTTTTCGTATATCGCTGGAGGAATCGTTATTGCATTAGCACCTGTTTCGATCGCACAAATGAAGCGGTGGATCAGGATGAAAGGATGAATGGGTTTGAAGAGTGCATCAAAATTTGAAAAAGTAGCGGCGCGAGGGTGGAACCTGCTCAATGAAGGAAAGCCATTCACCCCGATTTTTGTGGTGGGGACGATGATGATCTTTCATTTTCAGGAACTGCTAAACGGAGAGGTCCTTCCTTTCCTGATCAGTTTACTGTTTACCCTTCCGTTGTTCATTGTATATTTCTTTTATGATTTCCCGTTGTTTTTACGCAACTATTTATGGATACCTGTCATAGGGTTCCTGATTTTATTTGACACACCAGACCTGAGTCTTTGGGGACTTGGGATCGGATTGTATTTCTTTTTTACCGTGTTTTTCTGGGGAACGTTTTATTATCACCTCCGGATCGGAACGGATTGGCTGAACTTCACAAGATTTTGGAAGCTCGTCTTGAAGAACAGTGACTCGACAAGCGGGAATGCCCAGGAGCAGCTGCCGAAATTCTTATTGTTGCTGGCTGTGTGGAACGGGATCATGACCCACCTGTCAAATGGCGAGGCAGTTCCTATGACTTACTTCTTCTTATATGGGGGAATCCTGATCCTTGCTTTCGTCCTTCATTATTATCTCTTTGACTGGAAACCGAAACAATATGATTCATTCACGGATGATGAACCTCTAAATGAGGAAGCGCTGAACGATAAAGTCGTGGTCATTGTGATAGATGGAATGAGGAAAGAACGGTTTTATGAAGCGGACACACCTTATCTTGACTCTCTGATGGAAAGAGGGACAGAATATTTGAATATGGAGACGGTGTACCCTGCAAGGACCGTTGTGTGTTTCTCTTCCATGTTCACAGGCACCTATCCACGGGAGCACGGCATGAAATCGAATATGGTATGGAAGCTCGGGATCAAGGTGGAGAGCATCTTTGATTCACTCCGGAAAGTAGGGAAGAAAGGGAAGATGCTCGGTATCGCTCACTTAGTCGATTCATTTGGCAAAGACGTGGAGACGGTAACGGCTGTCATGCATAAAGACAAGGCAGACCGGAACATCATCAACAAAGCGAAAGTGATCATGGAAGAACAAGATCCGGATCTGTTCATCGTCCAATTGATCGGAACCGATCAAATCGGCCACAGCAGAGGTGTGCTGTATGATGAATATATCGAAAAGATTCAAGAAGCAGATGCGTTGATACAGGAATACGTCGAGTGGCTCGAAGCTTCTGGGAAGATGGAGAACACGACCTTGATGATCTGTGCCGATCATGGCCAGGCAGACGGGATCGGCGGACACGGCCACCTCGATGAAGGAGAGCGGTATGTCCCTTTCTTCATGGTCGGTCCTGGTGTGAAGCAAGGGGAGAAAGTCCAGGAGAAAAGAAGCCTTGTCTCCATGGCACCAACGATTGCGTACCTGCTCGGTGCACCATATCCGAGCCACAGCAGGGGCCCTGTATTAAAAGAGGCAATGAAAGAGGGTTGGAAGCAGCATGAATAAGCAGAAAGTCATCGTATTTATGCCTGCCCACAATGAAGAAGAATCAATCGGGGACGTGATCAAGCGTGTGCCCCGATCGATTCATCCATGGGTAGAGGTAGAAGTGCTCGTCATCAATGACGGCTCAACGGACAGGACGGTTGAAGTCGCCAGACATGCCGGTGCCGACCATATCATCACATTTGAAAGAAACCAGGGCCTCGGGGCTGCGGTAAGAGAGGGATTGAAAGCGTCGGTTGAATTGGGCGCACACATCGGTGTGATGATTGATGCAGACGGTGAATACCCACCTGAACAAATCCCGGATCTCCTGCTCCCGATCTTTAACGGGGAAGCGGATTATACGATGGGATCTAGATTCCTCGGAACAATCAACGGCATGAAGCTTCACCGCAGACTGGGAAACTATTGCTTCACGGCGCTTCAATCCATCCTGCTCATGAAATGGATTTATGACGGTCAGTCAGGAATGAGGGCGTTCTCAAGGCAGACAATGGAGCATGCAGAAATCATCCATGATTATAATTATGCCCAGGTGCTCACCCTCAACCTCGTCCGAAAAGGATTCAGGGTGAAGGAAATTCCGATTCTTTACTACGTGAGAACGACAGGAAGGTCCTTTATCAAGTTCCAATCGTATATGTCCTCGGTGCTGCCGGCGATCTACAAGGAAATGAGAAAGCCTGTTGAGAAAGTATATGTGGAAGAAAAGGCCCATCTCATCCCGATCAACGAAGGAAGTAATACTTTTGCTAAATAAACGGGGCTTTCTCCGGAGAAAATAAGTACTCTCATCGCATGATGAAGTGCTTATTTTTTATTGACAATACGAATGATAATCATTATCATTATTACCAGGAGGGGTTACATATATGAAAAAGACGTTCACCACGTTTACACTACTGTTTTTACTATATAACATCGTTTTTTCTTCAACGGCATCCGCCTATTCATATGGAGATCCGAGTGAAGAGAAAATAGCAGAAGCTTATAAAGAAATCATGATCAAGCTCGATGAAGACCCTCCGAATTACAAAGAGTCCAAGAAAATTTACGAAACCGTTCAAGAAGAAGTGGACCAGCATATGGGAGAAAAACCTTCCCAGGTCATTCTCGATGAACTTGACAACAAAGAAAAAGAAAAGGTCATCCAACATTTTGATGAACTGCTCGTCCTCAATATCGCAAGAAGACTTGAGGGGATTGATCAAAACTTTTCTGAATATGATACTAGTAAGCGATTACTTGCAAAAGGATTTGCTACATATAAAACGCTCTCCCCGAAAGTAGAAGGGGAAAATCCTGAATTGGATGGGAAGATCCGGGAAGCGTTCGATCAAGCGCTGGAATCGTTAGGGAATCCTGGTTTGTTCGGCGTCGGAACGAAGAAATCCGATCAAGAGGCGTTTAAAGAAAATAAAACATTCATACTGGATTCCCTGCAAGAAGAATTCAATATCAAAAGCCTTGAAGTGGGGCATTTCGCAGAAAGCGCCACCGAGGAATCTTCAGGGAAACAAGAGTGGACGGATATTTCAAATCTGAAAAACTGGCTGCCGATCATCATCATTGTGGCGGGGCTTGCAGCTGCGATCGTCTACGCGGTCAGAAAACGGAAATGAGAACATAACAGTCGGGGATTGACCTGGTAAGGAGGAATTACTTTGGAAATTCAAGCTTTGCTGATTACCTTTCGTGAAGTGCTGGAAGCATTACTGATCATTGGGATCATCACGACCTATCTGAAGAAAATGGATTTTGGTCACTATACGAAGTATGTTTGGCTCGGAGCCGGATTGGCAGTACTCGCAAGTGTCGGAGTGGCCATGTTGTTTCAACTCGTATTTACCGGATTTGCTGCCATGGGCAGTGAAATATACTTGAAAATAAGCATCATGCTGATTTCTTCCATCCTCCTTACGCAAATGGTTTTCTGGATGGCAAAACACAGCCGGGACCTTAAAGGCAATATGGAGGGCAAGATGAAGACGTTCATCACAACCGGCAATATCGTCGGGATGGTCATCCATTCATTCCTTGTCGTCCTTCGTGAAGGTGTAGAGACCGTCTTCTTCTTCGCAGCCATCACCGGTGGGGATATCGGGGCTGCCATGCAGGGATGGGGCGCGATCACTGGAGTTGCGATCGGTGCATTGGTCGCTTATCTGTTCTTCAAGGGAACGATGCGTATTTCCCTCAAGAGCTTCTTTAAAGTGACAGGTGCCTTTATCATCTTGATCTCTGCAGGATTACTCGTTCAGGCGATTTCAATGATGCAGGATATCGGCATGATCGGCAGCGTGATCCCTCATCTGTATGATCTGACATGGATCCTGCCTGAGCATCCTATCGACTATGCTCATTTCTTAAGGGATACAGGAAGTGCACCGCTGTTATCAGGTGATGTCGGTATCTTTCTGAAAGCATTGTTCGGCTACTCATCGATGCCTTCGATTGAGGAAGTGATTTCGTACATCGGCTACTTTGTAGCGATCTACTTCCTGACTTCATCAAAGCCGAAAACGGTTGAAGCGAAGCAGCCGGTGAAATCGACTGTATCTGAATTAAGTCCACAAACCAAATAAGGGTAGTGAAGTTCCAAACCCCGTTGTTCTTAAAGATTGAACACCCTTTTCGAAAGGTGTACACTTTTTAGAGGAATGGTGTTTGGTTCTTTTTTTAGGTAAACTATTTATTTAAAATGTTTTAGTAACTCTCGATTATGACTTAGAAAGTGCTGGGTTGATTTCCGCTCCAGATGCTCGCTTTCCGCGGGGATGGCGGTGAGCCTCCTCGGACTTCGTCCTGCGGGGTCTCACCTGTCCATCAGTTCCCGCAGGAGTCGAGCATCTTCCGCTCCAATCAACTTCAAAGTGAAGTGTTAAACATGTATGATCATTTTAAGTAAATCCTTTATAGATAATCAGGGGACTATTTTTCCAGTTGTGGTATAAGGAATTCCCCCAACATTTTCAGAGTATAGTTCTAATCAAAAAGCAGAACAAAAACCAATAATATTTTAATCGTTATCATAGTTCGAGGGTGAAGTGCGTGAAGTGGAATGTAGAGAAGTATGTGAGTTGGCCGAATGGGTTGGGGGCAGCGGCGGTTGTGCTTGTATTGATCCTTCAATGGATGTGGGTGCCTGCCTTTGCAGCCACGTGGGATATGGTGGATTTCTCCCTTGGGGTGGTGCATTTTGATATGTATCAAATGCGGCCACACTTCCCCGGGTACCCTTATTTTATTCTGGGCGGGAAAGCCCTTCATCTCCTGGTGGATGATCCGGCCAAATCACTGTCCCTTTTTAATATCCTCCTGTACGGAAGCGGGATGATCCCGATGTTCCTTCTGGTGAAGCGGCTCGTTCAGCCTTCTCAATCCATCATGGCTGTGGCGATTCTTTATAGTAGCAGCTTCACGGTTTTGATGGTGAATCAACCGATGTCAGAAGGGGCTGCGATTGGGATGATGTGGTGGTACATATGGAGTTTGGTGTACGCCCACGACCGGGCACATAAAGGATTTTTGATTGTGCCGCTGTTTGTATTCAGCCTGCTCCTTGGGATCAGGCTTTCATATGTAGCGCTCGGAGTGGGAATCCTGATGGTGATGGGAATAAAGTGGAGAAGTGGAACGCTCAAAGTGAAAGAGATCCCACTCTTTCTTGTCATCGGGATTCTCTTTCAGCTCCTTTGGGTTACTGCCATCTCGATTTCAGAAGGGGGATACAGTAGCTTTCTCCGCCTGGCGTTCTCGTTTACAAACGGGCATTTCCAGGAATGGGGCGGTGCGATCGGCGCGTCGGACCTCGGACTCTTTGAGCGGGGCAGCAAACTGCTGTTTGAAAACACGATGTGGACAGGTGGCGTGGCGAGGTCCGTCCCTCTTCTCGTACTTTTGGTATCAGCTCTGCTCTTGGCGTGGAAGGCTCGTGTCAATCGTCATATGATGATCAGGCTGATACTTGTCCTTCTCGGGGGTTATCTTCTGTGGGCGCTTTTTGCCCAGAATGTGATGAAGCCCCGTCACGCACTGCCGCTCATCGGAATGGGGATATTCCTTATTACCGTGAAGGTTTACTCCGGCAGGCAATCTCCCATCCGTCTGATGATACTTTCGCTTCTATTGATGTTTCAGGTTTTTCATACAGGGAAGCTATTATATAGTCATCATTCTGATATTCCGGCTGTTTATCAGCTCGCCCATTTTCTTGAGAAGAAAGATGAGCCACTGATCGTGTATACGTGGGAAGAGTCGAGGGTGTTTGAGTATCTCTCCGTTCCTTTCCGCCACGAAAAAGTGGAAACGTATGAGGTGTTTTCAGTGGATGCAGGATATTATCCTGACCGGGATATTTATGTAACCGATAAAGTTCTTGAAGGGTTCCGTCAGCAGGGAGTACCTGTTGATTCCTTCAAGAAGATAAAACAATTTGAATCAAATGAACTCATGGATCCCGTCTATCATGAGATTACATTGTATAAATATCAAGGCAAGCTCAACACCAAAACCAGAGGGGAGGAAGACCGATGAATCAGAATATCACGAATAAATTAGCGCTGCTCCCCGATCAGCCAGGATGTTATTTAATGAAGGACAGACAGGGGACGATCATTTATGTAGGCAAGGCAAAGGTGCTGAAAAACCGGGTCCGATCATACTTCACCGGTTCACATGACGCGAAGACCCAGCGTCTCGTCGGGGAGATCGAGGACTTTGAATACATCATGACCTCATCAGACCTTGAAGCCCTCGTCCTTGAGATGAATTTGATCAAAAAATATGACCCGAAATACAACGTCATGCTGAAGGATGATAAAAGCTATCCGTTCATCAAATTGACCAATGAACGGCATCCGAGGCTCATCACCACCCGTAAAGTACAACGGGGAAAGGGGAGGTATTTCGGACCGTACCCGAACGCCGGGGCGGCGAATGAAACGAAGAAGCTGCTTGACCGGCTGTATCCTCTGCGGAAATGCACGACCCTTCCTGACAGGGCATGCCTTTACTACCATATGGGGCAATGTCTCGCCCCGTGCATCAAAGAAGTGAGCAAGGATACATACCGTGAAATGGTCGATGAGATTTCCAGGTTTCTTAATGGAGGATATAAAGACATCAAGAAACAGTTGACGGAAAAGATGAACGAGGCGGCGGAGAATCTGGAATTTGAAAGAGCAAAGGAATTCAGGGACCAGATCCTCCACATCGAAGCGACGATGGAAAAACAGAAAATGACGATGACCGATTTCACCGACCGTGATGTGTTCGGCTATTCGGTTGATAAAGGCTGGATGTGTGTGCAGGTGTTCTTCGTCCGGCAAGGGAAGCTCATAGAACGGGACGTTTCCTTGTTCCCTGTCTATGATGAACCAGAAGGTGAATTCCTGACGTTCCTAGGGCAGTTCTATTCTAAATCCAATCATTTTAAGCCGAAGGAAATATTCCTACCGGAAAGTATCGATGTGGAACTGGCGGCAAAGCTGCTGGATGTGAAAATCACACAGCCTCAACGTGGTAAGAAGAAGGAACTGGTGAAGCTTGCCGAGAAAAATGCGAGCCAGGCACTCGGTGAAAAATTTGCCCTGATCGAAAGGGATGAAGAACGGACGATCAAAGCCATTGAACGACTCGGGGAGCATATGGGGATTTATACCCCGTTCAGGATCGAAGCGTTCGATAACTCGAACATCCAGGGATCAGACCCGGTTTCGGCGATGATTGTCTTCATCGACGGCAAACCGGAGAAGAAAGAATACCGTAAGTACAAGATCAAGACCGTTACCGGTCCGGATGATTATGATTCCATGAGGGAAGTTGTCCGGAGAAGATACAGCAGAGTATTGAAAGACGGGCTGCCTTTACCCGACCTCATCATCATCGATGGAGGAAAAGGACAAATCGAAGCAGCGAGAGAAGTGCTGGAGCAGGAACTGGGACTCGATATCCCGATTGGTGGACTGGCGAAGGACGACAAGCACCAGACGTCCGAGCTGCTATACGGGAATCCCCTACAGATTGTACCGCTTGAGAAACGAAGCCAGGAATTCTATCTTCTGCAGCGGATCCAGGACGAAGTCCACCGTTTCGCCATCACCTTCCACCGTCAGCTCAGAGGGAAGAGCGCATTTCAATCTACGCTTGATGACATTGACGGGATTGGACCAAAGAGGAAAAAGCAGCTGCTGAAGCATTTTGGTTCCATGAAGAAAATGAAAGAAGCCAGTGTTGAACAATTCACCGAGATTGGGATTCCTGAAGCAGTCGCAAAGGATTTGGTGGAGAAGCTGAAGCAGAATACTTAGAAAGTAGTCTGTAATACGATTTGCAAAAACCATGATAAAAGTAGCTAATTTGAAAATGCACATTGTATCACGAAATCCCGTGTGCTATAATAAATGAAAATTTATACATTATCACTTTTTAAAGTGGTGATAGAGGTGCGAACTTCAAGAGTACAGGTGAAGAGGAGTATGAGCTCCGTTGAGATGCCTGGAAAGGGGAGAATCGCCGAAGTGGTTATAGTCTCATGCTGTTTCCGCTGGTCCTGCGTTTAAGAAATGTAGGATTGTCAAGATGATTCAATCTTGGAGAGCTATCTCACAATGCCAATGAACCTATTACGTATGTTCCGCTGTATGTTCATAAAGCAATGAGATATCATTCTCATTGCTTTTTTTATTATCAGCAATGAGGTCTGTTTCAGGCCTGTATGTGAACACATAGGATGATTGTGATTACTCTTCATCATAAAAATTGAGCCATGGATTTGCGCTCAGAAAGAGGGAGAAGTCGTGAGTATTATTGTTCAGAAATTCGGTGGGACTTCAGTCGGGTCTGTAGACAGAATTCAAAATGTTGCGTCAAGGATCGCTGAAGAAAAAGAAAGAGGGAATGATGTCGTCGTCGTGGTGTCTGCCATGGGGAAAACGACCGATACGCTTGTAGGTCTTGCAAGGGAGATTACATCACAGCCGAGCAAACGGGAGATGGATATGCTGCTCTCAACCGGAGAGCAGGTGACGATATCCCTGCTGACGATGGCCCTCATCCAGGCCGGGCATGACGCCATTTCATTTACAGGCTGGCAGGCCGGGATCGAAACCGAATCCGTACACAGCAACGCGAGGATCACAAACATCCATACTGAGAAAATCGAGGCGAACCTTCAGGAAGGAAGAGTCGTCATTGTAGCCGGATTCCAGGGCATGACTGAAGCAGGGGAAATCACCACCCTGGGCCGCGGCGGCTCGGATACGACGGCGGTTGCGATCGCAGCTGCGCTGAAAGCGGAACGCTGTGATATTTATACAGACGTGGACGGGGTGTATACGACTGATCCCCGCTTTATTGAAGGAGCAAGGAAATTACCGTCCATCTCTTATGATGAAATGCTTGAACTGGCCAATCTCGGTGCAGGCGTCCTGCATCCGAGGGCGGTGGAGTTTGCGAAAAACTATTCAATCCCGCTGGAAGTAAGATCCAGTATTGAAAGAGCAGAAGGAACGTATATTGAGGAGGAAGCAAGCATGGAACAAAACCTGATTGTAAGAGGAGTAGCATTTGAAAATGACATCACACGGGTCACGGTATTCGGACTCCAAAATGCGTTGACGGGCCTTTCTTCCGTGTTCACGACACTTGCCAAGAATCATCTGAATGTAGATATCATCATCCAGACCCAAACCGACCAGAATACAACCAACTTATCTTTCTCGATCAAAGAACAGGATCTTGAAGAAACCCTGTCTGTGCTCGAGCGCAATAAAAATGTACTGAAATTTACCCATGTTGAACATGAAAGCGGACTTGCGAAAGTATCCATCGTCGGATCCGGCATGATTTCAAACCCAGGTGTTGCAGCGGAAATGTTCGAAGTATTGGCCCAGAATGACATCACTGTCAAAATGGTCAGCACATCAGAAATCAAAGTATCAACAGTCGTGGACGGAGAATATATGCAAAAAGCAGCCCGCGTCCTGCATACGGCGTTCAACCTAGATGCCGTGAAAGTGGAGGAAGTCACGCTGTAACATAAAGGTGAAAAAGAATAAAAAAAATCCGAACGATCATTCGAAAATCTTGCTAAAGATCGAATGAGTTCGGATTCTTTTTTGAAAACATGCTGAGTCTTGCCTGGATGTAGTCACTAAAGTTGATTTATTCTATGATGTCTTTATCGTCCCATCTCACGACGATTTTCACGGAATGATTCCGCTTATGTATTTCATCGGCAGCTTCTGCCACGCATTTTCTCTGCAGTTGGATTTGTTCCGCAAGAAACCCTGTTTCCAGCTTGAAGTTGACATCTGTTTTCAGTGCCAGGCGCCGTTCGATCACCGGTCCGTTTAATTCAAAGGTCATCTCGCTTTTCTTTTGTTCCAGAAGCGTCAGATTTCCCCAGCCGGCTTCAGTGAAGAATGATGATAATTCCTCGGTTGAATGAAGGGGGAACTTCCGGGAAAGCTGTTTTCCACCCCAGTAGAGAATATCCGGCGTATGTTTGCCTAAAATATCTGGAATCAATATGTCTCGTAACATTTCATATCCGAAGATTGGAACGGACGGCTGCTGTATTTCTTCATTTTTCTGTTCCAAGTAAATCCCCTCTTTCTATAAAACTATTATATACATGAAAAGGGGAATTATCATCCCATACAATGAAAAAATGACGTTGGGATATTTTGGCGCTATAATATTATTTCTCCATTTGTTTAAATTTTCAAATATTTTAACAGGGAAAACCGCTTCTTTTTCGTTATCAATATATTAAAAATATTTTTGCGATATTGTCGAAATTATGAATACGTTTTCTTGACGCTTCCACTCCTTGGGAGTAAAATGAACATGTCACATTATTGTTACAATATAAAATATGTATCGCTGTCTAATATTGGTAGATAGAATTAGAAAGCGAATTCATATTTTATCATTAAGGGGGGTAAATCATGGCTGGAAATCGAGAATTTAATTATCGCAGGCTTCATTCATTGCTAGGTGTTATTCCAGTTGGATTATTTTTAACACAACATTTAGTCGTGAACCATTTTGCCACTGGTGGGGAAGAGTCATTTAACCAAGCGGCACACTTTATGGAAAGTCTTCCTTTCCGTTATTTCCTTGAACTCTTTATCATCTTCCTTCCATTGTATTTCCATGCGATTTACGGAATCTATATTGCATTCACTTCAAAGAATAATGCAAGCAGGTTCGGTTATTTCCGTAACTGGATGTTTTTGCTTCAACGTGTTTCCGGAGTGATCACATTCATTTTCGTAACATGGCATATCTGGGAAACAAGGGTAGCGGCAGCTTTTGGAGCTGAAGTGAACTTTCAAATGATGGAAAACATTTTATCGAATCCATTTATGTTAGGATTTTACGTGCTTGGTGTGCTTTCAACGATCTTCCACTTCGCAAACGGCTTATGGTCATTCTGCGTGAGCTGGGGACTTACGGTTACACCACGTTCTCAATTAATTGCTACATATGTTACGATCGGGATTTTTGTGGCATTATCGATTGTCGGTATGCGTGCAATCTTTGCCTTCGTATAAGAATGAATGATATGCGAGTCTGATAGATTAAATAAGTGCTCTCGAAGTATGGTAGGAAAAGGAGTGAGTCACGATGAGTAAAGGCAAAATCATCGTTGTCGGTGGCGGTTTAGCCGGCCTGATGGCCACAATTAAAGCAGCAGAAAAAGGAACGCAAGTCGATTTATTCTCACTGGTACCCGTAAAGCGTTCTCACTCTGTATGTGCACAAGGCGGTATTAACGGAGCCGTTAATACGAAGGGAGAAGGGGACTCTCCTTGGGAACATTTTGACGATACGGTTTATGGCGGGGATTTCTTAGCCAATCAACCGCCTGTCAAAGCGATGACGGAAGCGGCACCTGGGATCATCCACTTGCTTGATCGTATGGGTGTCATGTTCAACCGTACGCCGGAAGGATTGCTTGATTTCCGTCGTTTCGGTGGGACTCAGCATCACAGAACCGCATTCGCAGGTGCGACAACTGGTCAGCAGTTGTTATATGCACTGGACGAGCAGGTACGCCGCCATGAAGTGGCTGGATTAGTAAGCAAGTTCGAAGGTTGGGAATTCCTTGGGGTCGTCATTGATGACGAAGGCGTCGCACGTGGGATCGTGGCGCAAAACCTTCAAACGATGGAAATCAAATCCTTTGCAGCAGATGCAGTCATCATGGCATCAGGCGGGCCGGGGATCATCTTCGGTAAGTCTACAAACTCTGTCATCAATACAGGTTCAGCTGCATCGATCGTGTATCAGCAGGGTGCTTACTATGCAAATGGTGAGTTCATCCAGATCCATCCGACTGCGATTCCCGGGGACGATAAGCTCCGCCTCATGAGTGAATCTGCCCGTGGTGAAGGTGGACGAGTCTGGACGTATAAAGACGGTAAGCCTTGGTACTTCCTTGAAGAGAAGTATCCTGCATACGGAAACCTTGTACCACGTGATATCGCCACCCGTGAAATCTTTGACGTGTGCGTGAATCAAAAGCTTGGTATTAATGGAGAGAACATGGTTTACCTGGATCTTTCCCATAAAGATTCTAAAGAGCTTGATATCAAGCTTGGCGGAATCATCGAAATCTATGAGAAGTTCATGGGTGACGATCCGCGTAAAGTACCAATGAAAATCTTCCCTGCCGTTCACTACTCAATGGGTGGATTATGGGTTGATTACGATCAAATGACGAATATCCCTGGTCTATTCGCTGCCGGTGAGTGTGATTATTCACAGCACGGTGGTAACCGTCTGGGTGCGAACTCGTTATTATCTGCGATTTACGGTGGTATGGTCGCCGGTCCTAACGCAATTAAATATATTGAAGGTTTGGAGAAAACGTCCGAATCTGTTCCATCTGAACTGTTTGAGCGCTACGTGAAGCAGGAAGAAGATAAATGGAACGACATCATGTCTATGGATGGTACGGAAAATGCGTACGTTATCCATAAGGAGCTTGGCGAATGGATGACGGATAACGTAACGGTTGTACGTCATAACGACAAGCTGAAGCAGACCGATGAGAAGATCCTGGAACTGATGGAGCGTTACAAAAAAATCAATATCAATGATACGGCAAAATGGAGCAACCAAGGTGCGACATTCACCCGTCAATTGTGGAACATGCTGCAGCTTGCCCGTGTCATCACAATCGGCGCATTGAATCGTGATGAAAGCCGCGGCGCCCATTACAAGCCTGACTTCCCGGAACGTAATGATGAAGAATTCCTGAAGACGACAATGGCGAAATACAATGCCGTGACGAATTCACCTGAGTTCCATTACGAGGAAGTGGATACATCACTGATCCCGCCGCGTAAGCGTGACTATTCTAAAAGCAAAGGGGGAAGTAAATGATGAGTGAAAATAAAAAAGTCCGTTTTATCATTACTCGTCAGGACAGCCCGGAAGCAGCCCCTTTCCAAGAAGAGTTCGAACTAGATTACCGTCCGAATATGAACGTCATTTCCGCACTGATGGAAATCCGTCGTAACCCGGTCAATGCCAAAGGGGAACAAACCACTCCGATCAACTGGGACATGAACTGTCTTGAAGAGGTGTGTGGAGCTTGTTCAATGGTGATCAACGGGAAGCCGAGACAGTCATGTACGGCACTTGTCGATCAATTGGAACAGCCGATCCGCCTTGAGCCGATGCGCACATTCCCTGTTGTCCGCGACCTGCAGGTAGACCGCAGCCGCATGTTCGACAGCTTGAAAAAGGTCAAAGCATGGATCCCGATCGATGGAACGTACGATCTTGGTCCTGGACCGCGTATGCCGGAGAAAAAGCGTCAGTGGGCGTATGAATTATCGAAATGCATGACGTGCGGAGTATGCCTTGAAGCGTGCCCGAACGTAAACAGCAAATCGGACTTCATCGGTCCGGCGCCATTATCGCAGGTACGTCTGTTCAACGCCCATCCAACAGGTGCGATGAACCAGGACGAGCGTCTGGAAGCCATCATGGGTGACGGCGGCCTTGCAAACTGTGGAAACTCCCAAAACTGTGTTCAATCATGTCCAAAAGGAATTCCTTTGACAACATCGATTGCCGCACTGAACAGGGAAACCACTTTCCAAATGTTCAAGAACTTCTTCGGAAGCGATCATATGGTTGACTGATACCAGCAAAAGCACTTTCCTTCGGGGGAGTGCTTTTTGTTTTTCATAAAACAGCCCATTTTGCTGCATAGTAGACAAAAAGGAAACGTTTAGGAGTGGTGGATGTGAAACGGACGATCGCTGCATGTATTCTGTTGATCACGATTATTTTCACAGGGAAAGCAGCCGCGGTAGAAAAACCGGCTACCTTTGAGCTGACGATCTTACATACAAATGATGTTCATGCACATCTGGAAAATATCCCGTATCTTCATACGGCAATTAAGAAAGAAAGGGAAAAAGATGGGGAAGCGCTCCTGTTTGATGCAGGCGATGTGTTTTCAGGCACGCTGTATTTTAACGAGTATCTTGGTCAGGCCGATGCCGAATTCATGAATGCGATCGGCTATGACGGGATGACGTTTGGGAATCATGAATTTGATAGGGGAAGCGGCGTGCTGGCTGATTTCATCAAAGAGCTTTCTTTTCCTGTGATTAGCAGCAATGTGGATGTCCGCCGGGATCCGTATCTTTCCCCTTTAATAGGAAAGGGGCCACCGGAAAAAGCAGAGGGTGGAAAAATATATCCATCCATCATCAAGTCTGTGAGGGGTGTGGACGTGGGAATCATCGGTGTCACCACGGAAGACACAGCTTTCCTTTCAAGCCCGTCTGCTGACATACAATTCCAGGATGCAGCCCGTCGTGTGAAGGAGGAGGTAGCGAGTCTTCAGAGTAAGGGAGTCAATCATATCATCCTCCTGTCCCATTTGGGCATCCTTCAGGACAAAGTGCTCGCCCAAACGGTGGAGGGGATTGATGTCATCATCGGCGGCCATTCCCATTCGAAGCTGCCGCATCCCATCGTGTATCATGGAAAAAGTGGGCCTGTGTTGATTGTGCAGGCCCATGAGTACGGGAATGATCTCGGTAAAATCCAAGCCTCTTTTTCCAAAGAGGGGGTGCTGACGGGCTGGGAAGGTGAACTGATCCCGCTCCGTGCAAAGGATGCAAAAGGCCATGACAGATTCCCGGCCGATCCATGGGCGAAAGAGCGGTTGGCACAATTGGATGAGCCGATACAAGAAGCGAAGCAAAAGGTGATCGGATCTACGACGGTGCCGCTGATCGGCGACCGCCATTCTGTCCGGACAGAAGAGACCAATCTCGGCAATCTCATAACAGACAGCATGGTCGAAAAAGCGAACAGCATCGCCCCTGTCCACATCGCGTTTCAAAACGGGGGCGGCATTCGTACATCATTGGCAAAAGGGGATATTACAATAGGGGATGTACTCGAAGTTTTACCGTTCGGAACCGCACTTGTCAGGCTGGATCTCACCGGGGAAGAAATCCTCCGGGCATTGGAGCACAGTGTGGCAAAAGTAGAAGAAGAAGCGGGCCGGTTCCTCCAGGTGTCCGGAATCACCTTCTGTTTCGATCCGGCGAAAGATCCTGGCAGCAGGGTGACAGACGTCCTTATCGGAGGAAAGCCCCTTGATCCCGATCAGTCGTACCGTGTGGCCACCAATGGATTCCTTGCCAATGGGGGAGACGGATATGCCGTTTTCCGGGAAGCGAAAGATGCCGGCCGCATATCCGAACTTTACATCAGCCTGTATGACGTGTTGAGTGACTACCTCCAACAGCACTCGCCCGTGTCCCCTGAAATCGAGGGAAGGATCAGGCAGGCGGACAAAGAATAACCCAACAAAAAGAGCGGCCGTTATGAGCTGCTTTTATTGTTGGGTTTTCAAGGTTTCTTATTTTTCTGAAAACAGGTATAATGATATTGAATGAATCACCATTCATTTTATCTTGTTTCCATATATAAAAGGAGGAGCCAATTTGAAGCATTCTACATACATTGATGATATAGAAACATGGAAAAAAGAATTCTCATTTTCTATCCATATAAAGGTTCGGTTTTCTGAGACGGATATGTTTGGACATATGAATAATACGATTCCATTCACCTATTTCGAGGAAGCCCGAATCGAATACTTCAAGCACATTGGATTTATGCAAAGCTGGGTGAGTCCAAAGCATGATACAATCCCGGTCGTTGCAGACCTGCAGTGTGACTTTTTGAACCAGGTTTTCTTTGATGAAACGTTGAGGGTGTATGTGAAAGCAAACCGGATTGGTCATTCATCCGTCGATCTACACTATATGGGACTGAATGAAAAAGACAAGATTTGCTTTACAGGTAGAGGGACCATGGTGCAAATATCTAAGCACACTGGAAAAGGTGTCCCTTGGACGGAAGAAATGAAGAAGAAGCTCGAATGCAACAGGGTGGTCGAAAGCCCGACATAAGTGTGCTGCCTATTTTTCATAGAACTTCCTTCTCTATGTCACTCCAAACCCTACCTTCACATATGATATCCTGACGACCGACAATACCCATCCCCGCGGTTTAAAGCTGGCGAAGGCAAGGAGGGTTACCATAATTGAAGGACAATGATTTTACACACAAACCGTTGCTCACCAAAAGAGAAAAAGAAGTATTCGAACTGTTAGTCCAAGACAAAACCACTAAAGAAATTGCAAGTGATCTTTTTATTAGTGAAAAAACAGTTCGAAATCATATTTCCAACGCCATGCAAAAGCTTGGAGTGAAGGGGCGATCTCAAGCTGTTGTAGAGCTTCTTCGCATGGGGGAACTCAAGCTTTAATTGTAAGGGACTGATTCTGATATCAAACATTGATGGGGATCCTTCGCGGAAGCCGCTGCCTGTTTGAATGAGAGTCAGTCTCTTTTAGTTGTGGGCCTCGGCGAACTTGTCTTGAAATTTCACCTGAAAAAGGCGAAAATGCTAGTAAGGGGTCCTTAGCCCCATCAAGTCCTGCAGGGAAGTTCTTGACCCGCACTTGCAGGAGTGACTGATCACCATCGCTTTTATTTCAACTTATTCCTTACAGCGTTTTTGCCAAGTGGGCACCTGGAGAAGATATTCATACATACAGAGTAAAGCTACTGATTTATAAAGGAGAATCATGCATGACACATCGTTCGAATCAATCCAATGGAGATCTGCAGTTCGTTGCAGATATTGAAAAAGATCTGCGTTACATATCATCGATCATCAAACAAAAGGGACGGGAGATACTAAGTCAATATACAATCACACCGCCTCAATTCATCGCCTTGCAGTGGTTATTCGAGGACGGGGATATGACCATTGGCGATCTTTCGAATAAAATGTACCTTGCCTGCAGCACGACAACCGATCTGGTGGACAGAATGGAAAAGAATCAGCTGGTAGAACGGGTAAAGGACGAAAAGGACCGCCGTGTCGTCCGGATTCATATGTTAAAAGAGGGCGAAAGGATTATTGAAGAAGTGATTAAGAAAAGGCAGAATTACTTACAGAGCGTCTTAACGGATTTCTCAGCCGAGGAAGTGCTATTATTGAAAGATAACTTAGCAAAACTCCATCAAGAAATTAAACCAGAATGAGGGAATAACGTGATTCAACCAATTGGCATCATTGATTCAGGCGTAGGCGGTTTGACCGTCGCAAAAGAAGTGATGAGGCAGTTACCGAAAGAAACCATCTATTACCTGGGGGATACGGCCCGCTGCCCGTATGGACCGAGATCAGCCGAGGAAGTCAAACGGTTCACATGGGAAATGACCGAATATCTCATGCAGTATGATATGAAAATGCTGATCATCGCTTGCAATACAGCGACAGCCGTTGTCCTTGACGAAATCCAGACCCATTTGGACATCCCGGTCATCGGGGTCATCCATCCGGGCGCACGGGCGGCGATCAAACATACCCATAATAAGCGGATCGGTGTCCTTGGAACCGTGGGGACGATCAACAGCGGTGCTTATGTGGAAGCTCTTCACTCCCTCCACGGAAGCCTTGACGTCACGTCCCTTTCTTGTCCGAAGTTCGTGCCGCTAGTAGAGAGTGGGGAATACGACAGTCCGATGGCAGATGATATCGTGGCGGAAACCCTTCATGGCCTGAGGGGATCTGGGATTGATACGCTCATCCTCGGATGTACCCATTATCCGCTCCTGCAGCCCAAGATCCAGGCATACATGGGACGGGAAGTGAGCGTGATCAGTTCAGGGGATGAAACGGCACGTGAAGTCAGTACGATCCTTGATTATTACAATCTTCTATACAGAGGTGCATCGGAGCCGAAGCACCGCTTTTTCAATACAGGGTCACAGGCGATTTTCTCGAGAATCGCGTCTGATTGGCTGAACGTTGGGGAAGTAAAGGCAGAAACCATCCGGTTGCAAGCGTAGCATCTTGCAGCCCGGTGGTTTTTTTTGATGCTTTGTCCTTGAATTCCAAAAAGTTTAGGTCTTTTTTTCCAAGCGGGCTCGTATACATGTTAGTACAAACTGTCTTTTAGGAGGTTTCCCAATGGCAAAAAAAGCAAAGGTGTCAATTGCGGTAACGGTTTTAGCTTCTTCTGTATACCTTTCCGGCTGTGGATTACTGAGTTTCGGTGATGGGAAGGAGAAGATTGATCCCCCTCAAGATCTCAGTTACTTAAAAGAAGGGGAAAAGGTCGATACAGCGAAAGGCGAGGAATCAGAGAAAAAAGTGAGCAACGAAGAAGCAGCTGCCGAAACGGTGATGACAGAGCTTTACTTGATCGATAAAAACGGATACGTTGTTTCCCAATCACTGCCCCTTCCAGGTCAGGAAAGCGTGGCAAAACAAGCCCTTGAGTATCTCGTTGTGAACGGGCCGGTGCAAAATGTCCTGCCGAACGGATTCCGTGCAGTCCTTCCTGCCGATACGCAGGTGACAGTCGACATCAAAGACGGAAAGGCGATTGCCGACTTTTCACCAGAATTCAACAACTATCAGCCGGAAGATGAACAGAAAATCCTCCAGTCGGTAACCTGGACGTTGACTCAGTTCGACTCGGTTGAGAAAGTGGAACTCCGCGTGAACGGTTATCCGTTGACGGAAATGCCGGTGAACGGTACACCGATCGATGAAAACGGCTTATCACGTAAAGTCGGAATCAATATTGATACAAAAGGGGTGGTCGACCCTACAAGTACCAAACCGCTGACTGTCTATTATGTGTCCCAGACCGATGACAAGACGTATTATGTTCCGGTGACCAAACGGGTCAGCTCAAATGAGGTGGATGAAATCACGGCGGTGGTGAAAGAGTTGATAGACGGACCGGGCTATGCTTCGACGCTCGCAAGTGATTTTACAGGTGCAGAGCTGCTGGATAAGCCGAAGCTTGAAGACGGAACGGTGACGTTGAACTTTAATGAGGCGGTCTATGGAAGCATTGAGGAAAAGATCGTGTCTGAACATATGCTCAATTCCCTCGTCCTTTCCTTAACGGAACAAAAAGGGATCAAAGGGGTCTCGGTACTCGTGAATGGTGAGGCGACTGTCGTCTCGAAAGACGGCAAGGTGTTGACCGAACCGGTGACACGACCAGAAAATGTGAACGCAATTAGTTTTTAAAACGTGAATTTTTGATATACTATAAGAGAATCATTTAAAAAAAGAGGTTGGCAGACTGCCGCCTCTTCTATTTTTGATTGGGACTTTTACATAACGAATTGACATTACAGGAGGAACAATAATGAGATTTGATGGCAGAGAAAAGAATCAATTACGGAAGATCGAGATCGAGACAGACTACGTGAAGCACCCGGAAGGATCTGTATTGATCACGGTAGGTGAAACGAAGGTTATCTGTAATGCGAGCATCGAAGAGCGTGTACCTCCATTTATGAGAAACAGCGGCAAAGGGTGGATCACGGCAGAATATTCCATGCTTCCGAGAGCGACGGAATCGAGAAATATCCGTGAATCTTCCAAAGGGAAAATCACCGGAAGAACGATGGAAATTCAACGGTTGATCGGCCGTGCACTGAGAGCGGTCGTTGACCTTGATGCAATCGGGGAACGGACAATCTGGATCGACTGTGATGTCATCCAGGCTGACGGCGGGACAAGAACGGCTTCCATCACCGGTGCTTTCGTGGCGATGGCCATCGCCCTTGCAAAGCTACAGGATAATAAGAAAATCTCAAGCTTCCCTCTTAAGAGCTTCCTGGCGGCAACGAGTGTCGGCATTGTGGAAGAGCTTGGAGCGGTCCTTGACCTGAATTACGTGGAAGATAGCAGCGCCATGGTCGATATGAATATCATCATGACCGGCGAAGGAGAATTCGTCGAGCTGCAGGGAACAGGGGAAGAAGCGACCTTCACGATGAATCAGCTGCAGGACATGTTAAAGCTCGGGCAAGATGGGATCCAGGAACTATTTGAACATCAAAAACAAGCGCTTGGCGACATTGTGAACAGATTTCAATAAAGGGTGGATGAAACGATGACAAAACGAGTGATCATTGCAACGAAAAACAGAGGAAAAGCGAAAGAGTTTCAACATATGTTTGCCCCATACGGTTATGAGGTACAAACATTACTAGATCTTCCTCATATCGAGGATGTAGAAGAAACCGGTGAAACGTTCGAGGAAAACGCGGTGCTGAAAGCAGAAACCGTTGCGAAGGAACTGAACGCGCTTGTAATCGCGGATGATTCAGGCTTGGCGATCGATGCCCTGGACGGCAGACCGGGAGTGTATTCTGCACGCTATGCAGGTCTCGAGAAAAGTGATGAAGCAAACATGGAGAAAGTGCTAAGTGAACTTCAAGGTGTCGACGAGGCGGATCGCACGGCCCGTTTCCACTGTGTCCTTGCCATTGCCGGTCCTGACATGGAAACGAAGACAGTCACAGGGCTTTGTGAAGGCGTGATCCTCACAGAGAAGAGAGGGACAAACGGATTCGGATATGATCCGATCTTCTACGTTCCTTCCCTTCAGAAATCGATGGCAGAATTAACGGATGACGAAAAGAGCCAGATCAGTCACCGTGGACATGCCTTGAAGAAGCTCGGAAAATTGATATCAGAATTAGTATAAAGGGTGATCGGAATGAAATTATTAATCGTAAGTGACAGTCACGGTTCGAAAGAAGAACTGATCGATCTTGCCGAAAAGTATGGATCAAGCGTCAACGGGATGATCCACTGCGGAGATTCAGAACTGAGTGCAGATGATCCGGCCCTGTCACCATACTTGAGCGTACGGGGAAACTGCGACATGGACGCACGTCTCCCGGATGACCTTGTCGAAACGATAGAGGGCCATTCCTTCATGGTCACCCACGGTCATCACTACGGGATTAAGATGTCCCTCATGAAGCTGAGATACAAAGCGGAAGAAGTAGGGGCCAAATTCGTCTTCTTCGGCCATTCTCATACGCTCGGAGCAGAAATGTCGAACGGTACCCTGTTCCTGAACCCGGGAAGCATCCTCCTGCCCCGTGGAAGAAGTGAGCGCACGTATGCATTGCTGGAAGCAAACGATCATGAAATCAAGGTACAGTTCATGACGCATGATCATGAAGTGCTGGAGGATCTGACGCAGACTTTTCAATTGTAGGGCAGAAGGCGGTATCCCGGGTTCGCCGTTAAATCCGGGATACCGCCGATAAAAATGAGATTTCGCCGATAAAATAAAATTTTCGCCGTTATATCCAGAATATCGCCGTTAAATCAAAAAAAATTTAGCATCCCTGCTGCCTCCATCATCAAAGAAACCCAGTGTTCACAACGATTCAGAACCTGCTTCGGCAGGTTCTTTTATAATAAAACAGGTGGTTGAAAAATTAATTAAAACTTTTTTTGAAAATCTGTTGACTTATTGATGCTATGTGAATATAATAAATATTGTCCTTGAAAAACAAACGACAAAAACAAACGCACAAACAACTTGTCCCAGTAGCTCAGCTGGATAGAGCAACGGCCTTCTAAGCCGTCGGTCGGGAGTTCGAATCTCTCCTGGGACGCCATAATTCCTACATATTCAAAGCTTGCCTGCATAGGTAAGCTTTTTTTGTTATCCAAAAGGTATCGTGCTAAACTAAAGGCAACTAAAAAGTATAGGCAGGTATGTACTATGACCAAGGGAAACAACAAAAAAGGAAACATCGTCCAGTTTCCGGGCTTGAAGGTGCGGCTTCTCGAAAAAGGGGTGGAGCTGTTGGAAAGCGGAGAGGCATATGAAGCGTCAAAGCTTTTGACTCAAGCGTATGAACTCGATCCGGATAACCCGGACGTTAACACGGCCCTCGTTTTATCTTTATATGAAAGTAAACAGTATGAGGAAGCGAAGAATATATGCAAGGACATGCTTCTTGAGGCTGTCGGGGACTATTTCGAAGTTGTGGATATGTATTTGATGATTTTGATTCAAATGCATGAGCACCATGAAGTGGTCGATACGATTCATGCACTTTTTGACGAAAAGGAAGTGCCTTTTGAAAAAGAAGAGCATTTTAAAAAGCTCCTCCATTTCAGTGAAAAAGTGCTGAACGGCAAAGCGGCTGCACCGGAAGAGACGTCAGAGGAGCCTGCGGCTGTATTGGCAGGGAAAAGCCTTGAAGAACAAACGCTCATCGTTGCCCAGATGGTTCAACGGAATATCCGTCCATTCATCTGGGAGCTCACATCCATTTTAAAGGATGCAGACGCCCATCCATTTTTGCAGACGATGGTGCTGAATGTTTTAAGGGAGCATGAAATGGATAAAGATGTAGTGGTATCGAAGTTTGGAATGAAGGGGGAATTCTCTCCCGCCGCACTTGAAGATGTCTTTCAATCGGAATTTTTCACCGGTGCGACCGGGGCGCTCGATGATCTTCTCGCCCAGACAAACCCTACGCTTTTTCAGCACGCACAGGAATTACTGAAGCGTCATGCCTTTCTTCTGTATCCTTTTTCAATGGATGAAAGTGCTGAGGTGATCGCAGCTGTATACGGGTACTATACAGCCGGAATGTTTGCTGATGCCATCCTCGAGGAGGAGCTAAGGGAACAGGTGGAAAATGAAAGATCAGGGAAGCTTCTATCACGGATAAAGGAGCTAGAGGAAATTTCCTCTCCCAATATTTAAATGCTCTCTGTTGAAAGACAGTGTCTGTATGTTATAATGTAGTGGTTGTAATGTAATAGTTTTTCATATATTTACGATGATAGTGCTAGATTCACACAGGACTATCTACTACTATGCGTAAAAATTAAAGATCAATTATAGATTGTTGGAGGGAACAGTATGTCAGCAAAATGGGAAAAACAAGAAGGTAATCAAGGAGTACTTACAATCGAAGTAGAAGCTGCAAAAGTCAACGAAGGTTTAGACGCAGCATTCAAAAAAGTTGTAAAACAAGTAAACGTACCAGGATTCCGTAAAGGGAAAATGCCACGTGGAATGTTTGAAAAGCGTTTCGGCGTAGAATCACTTTATCAAGATGCTTTGGATTTCATCCTGCCTGAAGCATATGCGAAAGCAATCGAAGAAACAGGAATCGATCCAATCGACCGCCCTGAAATCGATGTTGAGCAAATGGAACAAGGTAAAGATTTAATCTTCACTGCGAAAGTACAAGTGAAGCCTGAAGTGAAACTTGGCGAGTACAAAGGTCTTGAAGTAGAAAAAATGGACACAGAAGTAACGGCTGCAGACGTTGAAGCT
This sequence comes from Bacillus sp. KH172YL63, assembly GCF_011398925.1. NCBI lineage: Bacteria > Bacillati > Bacillota > Bacilli > Caryophanales > Bacillaceae > Bacillus > Bacillus sp. KH172YL63. The sequence continues at coordinate 3,110,384 of NZ_AP022842.1, read as the reverse complement.
GAACTTACTTCACTTCAAGAAAAACAAGCTGAGCTAGCTGTTAAAGAAGATGGAAAAGCTGAAGAAGGCGACACAGTGACAATGGATTTCGAAGGATTCGTTGACGGTGAAGCATTCGAAGGCGGCCAAGCTGAGAACTACTCACTAGAGTTAGGTTCTGGTCAATTCATCCCTGGTTTCGAAGAGCAATTAGTAGGTGTTGCAGCTGGAGAAGAGAAAGAAGTAGAAGTAAACTTCCCAGAAGAGTACCATGCAACTGAACTTGCTGGTAAAGCTGCTACTTTCAAAGTGAAAGTACACGAAATCAAAGCGAAAGAACTTCCAGCTCTTGACGATGAGTTCGCAAAAGACGCTGACGAAGAAGTTGAAACGCTTGCTGAACTGAAAGAAAAGATCGAAAAGCGCCTTCAAGAGTCTAAAAAGAACGAAGCTGAAACAGCAGTTCGTGAAACGCTTGTAAACAAAGCTTCTGACAACGCTGAAGTTGAAATCCCAGAAGTAATGGTAAAAGCTGAAGTAGACCGCATGATGCAAGAATTCGAACAACGTCTACAAATGCAAGGTATGAACCTTGATCTTTACTTCCAATTCTCTGGTCAAACAGAAGAAGATCTTCGCGGTCAAATGACAGAGGATGCTGGCAAACGCGTTCGCACAAACCTTACGCTTGAAGCGATCGCTGCAGCAGAAAACCTAGAAGTTACTGACGCTGAAGCAGAAGAAGAAGTAAACAAAATGGCTGAACAATACAACATGTCTGCTGACAACATCAAACAAGCACTAGGTGGCCTTGACACACTAAAAGCTGACCTTAAAGTGCGTAAAGCAGTAGAATTCCTTGTTGAAAACAGCAAAACTGTAGCATAATAAAAATAGCAGAGCAGACAAGGCGCGATTCTTCGTGCCTTGTTTTCTACAATGAAGCGGAGATTTGACTCATTCGTGTGAAACGAATGTTTCACACGCTTTTCAGCTCTGCTGAAAAGTAGCCGGTATCATCAAAAGCGGAAAAGCAAGCTTGCTTGCTATCCCGCTTTTGATGATACCGGCGTAAATGAGCCAAATCACCACTTTACTAAGCTTCAAGACAATTTCTTATAAGGCGTTTTTCTTTCTTCGGCAAAATGAGTCAAATCATGGAAGCCTAAAATGTTTTTACAACCAAGAATAAGAACCGCCATTTATGGAAAAAGCTGATGAAGCGGGTTCCTTACTTTTTTCACCAAGAACATACATAATCAGATTCCTTACATTACCTGCCGATAAATGGATAAAATACTTCTTAGCAATATAAAAGATTTGCTAAAATGCACGATACATAATAAGATGATTCTTAAGAATCGTATCAATTTCTTTACAGACATATACTATGATAAAATGCAGTACATAACTTTAGGTAAGAGGGATGTAAGGGATCGTTCGTTTGAAACAATGCACGATTTTATGAGTCTTAACGAAGGGGTGAAATTCATTGTTTAAATTTAATGATGAAAAAGGACAACTTAAATGTTCTTTTTGCGGAAAAACACAAGACCAAGTTCGTAAACTAGTCGCTGGACCAGGTGTATACATCTGTGATGAATGTATCGAGCTGTGCACGGAAATCGTCGAAGAAGAATTGGGTACGGAAGAAGAAGTAGAATTCAAAGACGTACCGAAACCGCGTGAAATCCGCGAAATCCTTGACGAATACGTGATCGGGCAGGACCAGGCAAAGAAATCCCTGGCTGTTGCCGTATACAACCATTACAAACGTATCAACTCAAGTAGCAAAGTCGACGATGTTGAACTTTCAAAGAGTAACATCGCCATGATCGGGCCGACAGGTAGCGGTAAAACCCTACTGGCTCAAACACTTGCACGTATCCTGAACGTACCTTTCGCCATTGCGGATGCTACTTCTCTTACAGAAGCAGGTTATGTCGGTGAAGACGTTGAGAATATCCTGTTGAAACTGATCCAGGCTGCTGACTACGATGTAGAAAAAGCTGAAAAAGGCATCATCTACATCGATGAAATCGATAAAGTAGCGAGAAAATCTGAAAATCCATCTATCACAAGAGATGTTTCAGGTGAAGGGGTTCAACAAGCCCTGCTTAAAATCCTTGAAGGAACAGTGGCAAGCGTTCCTCCACAAGGCGGACGTAAGCATCCTCATCAAGAATTCATCCAGATTGATACATCCAATGTATTATTCATCTGTGGTGGAGCATTCGATGGTATCGAACAAATCATCAAACGCCGTCTGGGCCAAAAGGTGATCGGTTTCGGTTCTGATCCGAAAAATGCAGAAGTAAAAGAAGATAAATCCCTTCTTTCTAAAGTTGTACCAGAAGATCTGTTGAAGTTCGGATTGATCCCTGAATTCATCGGTCGTCTGCCAGTCATTTCAAGCCTTGAGCCTCTAGATGAAGAAGCACTGGTTGAAATCCTGACAAAACCTAAAAATGCATTGGTGAAACAATACCAAAAAATGCTTGAATTAGATGATGTTGAGCTTGAGTTCACGGAAGAGGCCCTTCTTGAGATCTCGAAAAAAGCGATCGAGCGTAAAACGGGTGCCCGTGGATTACGTTCCATCATCGAAACGATGATGCTTGATGTCATGTTCGATCTTCCTTCACGTGAGGATATTAAGAAATGTATCATCACGAAAGAAACGATTCTTGAAGATGCAACACCGAATTTATTACTTGAAGACGGTACTGTAATCGATCCGAACGAAGAAAAAACATCAGCATAATAGCTTGATTTTTAGCCAAGAATGATCCATCATTCTTGGCTTTTTTTATGATAAACCTAACAAAAGGATGTGTAGGAAGTGGAGCGGATGAAAACACGAACAGCCGTCAGCTGGAGCGGGGGAAAGGACGGGGCACTCGCTCTGGACCGTGTGATCCAAGAAGGCAAAGAGGTGGTGTGTCTTCTCTCGATGGTGTCTGATGAACATGGGCGCAATCATGCCCACGGTCTACGCCTGGAGGTGCTGAAGCTGCAGGCAGAGGCATTGGGGATCCCCCTCGTGATGGTGAACTCAGGTGATAACTATGAAGCGTCCCTTATTCAAGCGCTGATTCAGTTGAATCAGTCTGAAGGGATAGAAGAAATTGTGTTTGGCAGTTTATATGCAGAAGAAGATAGAAAGTGGAATGAAGGGGTCGCTTTAAAAGCAGGCCTGACACCTTTGTTCCCGGTGTGGATATCTGAAGATGAAACGAGTGAACTTTTGAAGGCGTTCATCACGCGTAAATTTTCTGCAGTCATATGCAGGGCTTCTGACAAAGTGCTGGACCGTACATGGACCGGCAGGTTTCTCGATGAAGATTTTTATAAAGATATTCATGAGCAGGATTGCTGTGTCATGGGAGAAGCGGGAGAATACCATACGTTCGTACTCGATGGTCCGATGTTCTCGCAAAAGGTGGAGCTCATCCAATCCGGTGTTGTGCTGAATTCCGGCCTGTGGTCACTGGATATCAAAGAATGCCGATTGGCTGAAAAAGAATCCGTGAAGGAACGGAACGAGGACGAAATCCCGGTGGAACTGAGACAGTAGCACCCTCACAGCCCTCCTGTCCATGCTGATTGCCCACTGCCCTTTTTCGTCTGTGATTTTTTTGTTTATTCCCAGATGGTCGAGGAGATACTAACCGGTAACAACTTGTATCTACTTGGAGGGAGACGAATGAGCTTTACGAGCATCGCGTTATTTATCCAGTTATTCTTTGGGATCATCATTGGGTTGTATTTTTGGAACTTGTTAAAAAATCAGCGGACCCAGAAAGTATCCATTGACCGTGAATCGAAAAAAGAAATGGAAGAACTCCGTAAGATGAGATCCATCTCCTTGACTGAGCCCCTGGCAGAAAAGGTGAGACCGGCAAGCTTTGACGATATCGTCGGTCAGGAGGATGGAATCAAGGCACTGAAAGCGGCGCTTTGCAGCCCGAATCCACAGCATGTGATCATTTATGGACCTCCCGGGGTAGGGAAGACCGCTGCTGCAAGATTAGTATTGGAAGAGGCAAAGAAGAACATGAAGTCCCCCTTCAGGTCTGATGCAGTATTCGTTGAGCTGGATGCCACGACGGCCCGTTTCGATGAACGGGGGATTGCAGATCCGTTGATCGGTTCGGTTCATGATCCTATCTATCAAGGGGCAGGTGCGATGGGACAGGCGGGGATCCCGCAGCCGAAACAGGGCGCTGTGACGAATGCCCACGGAGGCGTATTATTCATCGATGAAATTGGGGAACTGCATCCCATTCAAATGAATAAACTGCTGAAAGTGCTTGAGGATCGGAGAGTGTTCCTCGAGAGCGCTTATTACAATGAAGAGAATCATCAGATCCCGACCCACATCCATGATATTTTCAAAAACGGCCTTCCGGCTGATTTCCGCTTGATCGGTGCCACGACCCGCACCCCGAGTGAAATTCCCCCGGCCATTCGGTCCCGTTGCATGGAAGTGTTCTTCAGGGAACTTGAACATGATGAAGTAAAGAAAGTGGCTTCAGGAGCGATCGACAAAGTGGGGATGACCCTCAGTGAGAAGGGACTCGAGACGCTTTCTTCCTATGCAAGGAATGGCCGTGAAGCAGTGAATATGGTTCAGATTGCAGCCGGTGTCCCGATCACTGAGAACAGGAAAGAAATATACGACCATGAGCTTGAATGGATCATCCAGTCAAGTCAGCTCTCCCCACGTTATCAGAAGAAAATCAATGAGGAAGCGACGATTGGATTGGTGAATGGTCTGGCGGTGACAGGTCCGAATACAGGCTCCCTCCTTGAAATAGAAGTATCGGTCATACCGGCAGCAGACAGGGGATCGATCAATGTGACCGGGATTGTCGAGGAAGAAAGCATAGGCGACCGGAGTAAATCGATTAAAAGGAAAAGCATGGCGAAAGGCTCGATTGAAAATGTGATCACGGTCCTCCGTTCCATGGGCGTGCCTGCCGATCAATACGATATTCATGTGAATTTCCCCGGCGGGATTCCGGTTGACGGTCCCTCTGCCGGGATCGCGATGGCTCTCGGCATTTACTCGGCGATCTACCGTATCCCGGTCAAGCATACCGTTGCCTTGACTGGGGAAATCAGTATCCATGGACTGGTGAAGCCTGTCGGCGGTGTGCCTGCGAAGGTAAAAGGTGCGAAATTGGCAGGTGCCACCGTCGCGATCATCCCGCATGAAAATCAGCAGACGATGCTGGCTGAGATCGGCGGCATCGAAGTGGTGCCGGTCAAGCATCTGAAAGAAGTGCTCGATCTTGCCCTCTTGAAAGATGGGCTTCAGCCTGCTGAAATCGTCAGCGAACAAAATAAGAAGAGCGTATAAACCATTGACCGGTTCGGGTCTGTCCGAATCGGTTTATTTTTGAAAAGGGACGTTGAGAAACCGCATAATGAGCGAACGGCCTGAATAAAGTTGTAAATACCTATTTAATAGACACTACCTAGTAAATAAGTTAGAATTGTACAAAGACTTAGAGCAAAATTCGGAGGTGTTGTATGTGTCAAATCAAAATAATCTAACGGTTCCCCTCCTTCCATTACGAGGCTTACTTGTATACCCAACAATGGTCTTGCATTTAGATGTTGGACGTGAGCGCTCTGTACAAGCTTTAGAAAAAGCAATGATGGATGATCATTTAATTTTCTTAACCACTCAAAGAGATATGAATATAGATGAGCCCACACAGGAAGATTTCTACGAGATGGGGACGCTTACGAAGGTTAAACAGATGCTTAAATTACCGAACGGAACGATCCGTGTCCTTGTTGAGGGGTTAAACAGGGCGACGATCACCTCCTTCACAGAACAGAAGGATTTCTATGAAGTAACGGTAAAAGAATACAAAGATTCCGCTGAGAAGGAATCAGAGACCGACGCTTTAATGAGAACGTTATTGAATTATTTCGAACAATACATAAAGCTATCAAAAAAGGTTTCAGCCGAAACATATTCCACAGTGTCGGATATTGAAGAACCGGGCAGGCTTGCAGACATCGTTGCTTCCCACCTGCCATTGAAAATGAAGGAAAAGCAAAATGTCCTCGAGATGCTGGACATCAAAAAGCGCCTGCAAATGGTGATTGAAACGATCAACAATGAAAAAGAAGTGCTGAGCCTGGAGAAAAAAATCGGTCAGCGCGTGAAACGTTCAATGGAAAGAACGCAAAAAGAATACTACCTTCGGGAACAAATGAAGGCCATTCAAAAGGAATTGGGCGATAAAGAAGGAAAAACCGGGGAAGTGGAAGATCTTACGGCGAAAATCCAGCAGGCCTATATGCCGGAAGAAGTGGAAATGACGGCATTAAAAGAGCTGGCGCGCTATGAGAAGGTGCCTTCAAGTTCTGCGGAAAGCTCTGTCATCCGAAACTACATCGAATGGCTTGTTTCCCTGCCATGGTCTACTGAAACCGAAGATCAGCTCGATATCAACCGTTCAGAACAAATCTTGAACAGAGATCATTACGGCCTTGAAAAAGTAAAAGAGCGTGTACTCGAGTATCTTGCCGTCCAACAGCTGACGAAATCACTCAAAGGCCCGATCCTTTGCCTTGCAGGACCTCCTGGAGTCGGTAAAACAAGCCTTGCCCGTTCGGTGGCAGAGTCACTCGGCCGGAATTTCGTCCGGGTATCACTGGGCGGTGTCCGTGATGAATCGGAAATCAGGGGTCACAGAAGAACGTATGTCGGCGCGATGCCTGGCCGTATCATCAGGGGGATGAAGAAAGCAGGTACGATCAATCCTGTCTTCCTTCTTGATGAAATCGACAAAATGTCCTCCGACTTCAGGGGTGATCCATCTTCGGCCATGCTTGAAGTGTTGGACCCTGAACAGAACTCCACGTTCAGTGATCATTATATCGAAGAAACCTATGATCTCTCAAAAGTGATGTTCATCGCAACTGCCAATGATCTGTCCACGATTCCAGGTCCATTGAGAGACAGGATGGAAATCATCACGATTGCAGGTTATACTGAGTTAGAGAAATTGAACATTGCGAAGCATCATTTATTGGAGAAGCAAATCAAGGATCACGGCTTGAATAAATCTAAGCTTCAAGTGAGGGATGAGGCGATCCTGGATATCGTCCGTTACTACACAAGGGAAGCCGGAGTAAGAAGCCTGGAACGTCAACTTGCAGCACTTTGCAGGAAAACGGCGAAAATCATCGTATCCGGTGAGAAGAAGCGGGTAGTTGTGACATCAAGCAATATCGAAGATTTCCTTGGCAAGAAGAAGTTCCGATACGGTCAGGCCGAAGTGGAGAACCAAATCGGCGTCTCGACCGGACTTGCTTATACAACGGTAGGCGGGGACACCCTCCAGATCGAGGTATCTCTTGCGCCAGGTAAAGGCAAGCTTGTATTGACCGGTAAATTGGGGGATGTCATGAAGGAATCTGCCCAGACTGCCTTCAGCTACGTCCGTTCGAAAGCAAGCGAGCTTGGGATCGAAGAAACGTTCCATGAAAAATATGATATCCATATCCACGTCCCTGAAGGAGCGGTACCGAAAGACGGTCCGTCTGCAGGGATCACAATCACTACGGCCCTTGTATCTGCCCTTACCGGTAAATACGTGAACAGGGAAGTGGGGATGACAGGTGAAATGACCCTGAGAGGAAGAGTCCTTCCAATCGGCGGAGTGAAAGAAAAAACATTAAGCGCTCATCGTGCCGGAATTAAAACAATCATCCTGCCGAAAGATAACGAAAAGGATATTGATGACATTCCGGAAAGCGTGAGGGAAGAATTGACGTTCATCCTCGTAGCCCATATAGATGAAGTCTTAGAGAAAGCATTAGTAGGTGAAAAGAAGTGAAAGTAAATCAAGTTGAGTTAGTCATCAGTGCAGTCAGGCCTGAACAATACCCTGGCGATATCCTTCCCGAGTTTGCCTTGGCGGGCCGTTCGAATGTAGGAAAATCCTCATTCATCAACAAAATGATTGGAAGAAAGAGTATGGCGAGGATCTCATCCAAGCCGGGTAAAACACAGACGTTGAACTTCTACAAAATAGAAGAGACCCTCTATTATGTCGACGTCCCTGGATACGGATTTGCCAAAGTATCCAAAACAGAGCGTGAAGCATGGGGAAAAATGATCGAAACGTACATCACGAGCCGGGAACAGCTCCGGGCGGTCGTCATGATTGTCGACCTGCGCCACGCCCCGACCAAGGATGACGTCATGATGTATGACTTCCTGAAGCATCACGGACTTCCATGCATCGTCATTGCCACGAAAGCCGATAAAATCCCTAAAGGCAAATGGCAGAAACACCTGAAAGTGACAAAAGAAACATTGAATATGGACCCGGAAGACGACCTGATTCTATTCTCGTCTGAAACTGGACTTGGAAAAGACAAGGCCTGGGATGCCATTAAATCATTTTATAAATAAGATTGCGTGATAAAGAACCGATCCAAGACTATTGGATCGGTTCTTTTATATGGGTGATTTATCTAAAACTTTTTCATTTCGAAACTTTTCACCTTCTTATCCGTAAATCATGTAAGACGGAAATTTATTACAGTTGAACAATATGTTTTCGCAAAATACTTGGAGGTGTTTTGATGGCTGAAGGAATGTTTTTGCTCATCATTGTTTTAACAACTGTTATAATCATCGGAAGAAAAAAAAGGAAGAAGTAATGAAGAATTCCCTTTACTGCCAATATGAGATGAATAAATAGCTAGAACACATGGCATGTGAAGCCCTGTGTTCTTTTTTGATGATCAAGTGATCAGTGTTGCATATTCATCTTCTTTTCTACCTGAAATCCCTCCAGAATGAACGTTTAAATGAGTTCTCCTTGTAGGATAAAAGAATGTATCCATAAAATCGAAAAAGGATGTTAGTCCCATTCCCCTCCAGCATTTGAAAGGAAATGAAAGGATATCACCGCATATGTCCCTCTAGACAAGCTCAGTGCCTTTCAACATCGAAAATGGAAGATTATAACCAATAAGCGTTAAATTCGAATTTTGAGAATTTTCTCTTTTGTTGATACAATTATGAAAGATTATAACTATTTGAAGCTACATAAGGGGGACTTTCGCTCGTGAAGAATTTGAAAAGCATAGTTGTTTTAGTCATCGCTGCGCTTCTGCTGTCAGCTTGTGGAGACAAAGCCACAACTGAGAGTGGTGCGAAGCTGGTGGAGAAAGGCAAATTTGTATACGCGGCTTCAGGTGAATTCAAGCCGTTCAGTGTAACCAATAATGATGGGACAATGTCAGGTTTTGATATTGAAGTGGCTGAAGCAGTCGCCAAAGAGATGGGCCTTGAGCCGGAACAGAAAAAATTTAAGTTTGCAGGAATTGTAGAAGGCGTGAAATCCGGTCGTTTTGATGCAGCGGTTGCCAGTCATACGATTACGGAAGACCGCCTGAAAGAAGTGGATTTCTCGACGCCGTATTACTATTCCGGTCCACAGATCTTCGTTCGGAAGGACAGTTCAGTTGAAACCCTGGCTGATTTGGAAGGGATGGAAATCGCCGTTTCAAAAGGGTCGACATACGCTGATACGGCCAAAGAAGTGACGGATAAAATCCAGGCTTACGACAGTGACGTCGTGGCGCTTGAAGCATTGAATAAAGGAAAGCATGATGCCGTCATCACAGACTTCATCACCGGGAAAGAAGCCATCGCTTCCGGTCTTGATCTTGAAGCACGTGAGCTGATTGGCCGCAGTGAACAGGCGATTGCCGTCAGCAAAGAAAATGAAAAGCTATTGGATGAAATCAATCAAGCGCTGGAAACGCTCCGTGAAAACGGTACGTTGAAGGAAATCAGCGAAAAATATTTCAATACAGACATCACATCAGATCCAGAGAAAGAGTAAGGGCAGCATGACACAGAGCGAATGTGCATCTATGCGCATTCGCTTTTTAGGTTAGACACGTATTGAAATGAATGGAGGGATGTACATGCACTTTTTAGAAACCTTTGCCGGTACATATGATGTTTTCCTGAAAGGGATGTTACTGACGTTTGAATTGACCTTTGTATCGGTCCTCATTGCGATTGGGGTCGGATTGTTTTTCGCGTTTTTAAAAATATCGGGCATCAAGCCTTTGTCGCTGCTTGCCGATCTTTATATCTTTGTTGTACGGGGAACGCCGTTGATCGTTCAGATCTTCATCTTCTATTTCGGATTGACGTCATTTAATATTTCAGGATTCTGGGCGGTCGTCATGGGACTTGCATTCCATAACGGGGCCTATATCGCCGAGATCTTCCGTGGGGCCATTCAATCGATTGATAAAGGGCAGATGGAAGCCGGGCGTTCACTTGGGATGTCAGTTGGCCTCTCAATGAGAAGGATCATCCTGCCACAGGCATTCAGACGCGCACTGCCGCCGCTTGGAAATCAATTCATCATCGCATTGAAGGATTCCTCTCTTGCGTCTTTCATCGGCATGTTTGAATTGTTCAGTGTGGCGACGACACTTGGATCGAATAACTTTGATTACATGACATACCTGCTCGTCGTAGCGATCTACTACCTCGTACTCGTACTGGTCTTCTCTACGATTGTCAATATCATCGAAAAGCGGATGTCTGTCAGTGATTAATAGTGTGGGAGGGAACTAGCATGAGTGAGGAAATGATCAAAGTAGAGAAATTGAATAAATCCTTCGGTGATTTACACGTCCTGAAGGATATCGATATCAGCGTAAGGGAAAGTGATGTGGTCTGCCTGATCGGAGCAAGTGGATCGGGAAAGAGCACGCTGCTCCGATGCCTGAACTTCCTTGAATTGAAAGATAACGGGAAAATCGTCATCGAAGGCGAGGAAGTCAACCAGGATACCCATGACTTGAACAAGGTCCGTCAAAAGGTGGGGATGGTGTTCCAGCACTTCTATCTGTTTCCCCACAAGACGGTATTGGAAAATGTGATGGAAGCCCCGGTTTCCGTCAAAGGATTGTCCAAAGCAGAAGCAAGAAAAGACGCGAAGGCGTTATTAAACAAAGTCGGCCTTGCAGACAAAGAAAATGTATATCCTTCCAAGCTTTCAGGCGGGCAAAAGCAGCGGGTCGCGATTGCGAGAGCCCTTGCCATGAAGCCAGACATCATGCTGTTTGATGAGCCGACGTCGGCACTTGATCCGGAGTTGGTCGGGGAAGTGCTCGCGACAATGAAGGAGCTTGCCCTTGAAGGGATGACGATGGTCGTCGTCACCCATGAAATGGGCTTTGCCAAGGAAGTGGCAGATTGGGTCGTTTACATGCATGACGGCAGGATCGTGGAAGTGGGTCCTCCCGAGCAGTTATTCAACTCTCCGAAGGAACAGCGGACGAGGGAGTTTTTGGAATCGGTTTTATAGTTGGAGGTACAGGAAAGCCCGGGGGAACCCGGGCTTTTTTGGTGTATGGTGATTTTGATGATTCGCCGTTGCCGTTGAATTCGGTGGTTCGCCGATAAAAATGAGATATCGCCGTTAAATTACGGATTTCGCCGATAAAATGGAAATTTCGCCGTTATATCCAGAATCTCGCCGATAAAACGAATTTTCCGCCGATAAACCAATCCCCCATAAAAGAAATGAAGCCTTCCACCACGGAAGGCTTCATTTCTTCTTGATAAACAGCAAATACACACCAATCCCGATGATGACGATCGGCCAGAATTCCCACGCAGTGCCTACGCTGCCTTCGATAAGGCCGAGCCATCTCACCGCCTTATCGCTGAATAGGAGAAGGATGGACAGTGTCAAAAAAAGAACGCCTTGAAATAAGCCGGCACCGGTCTTTTGGTACCTGAGCAGGAAACCAAGGGCAATGATGAGGATGAAAGTCCCCATATGATCGGGCCAAATGGCCAGTTTATGTACGACGTGGAAGTGAAGGCCGAAGCCGACGAGGATGGTGCCTGGCAGGATGGCTTCATGATCGCGACCTGCATAGCCCTGTCCGAGGAAGGCGAGCCCGACGATGATGAGGAGGGTCGGCCAGGTGAAGAACTCCTGAAATAATACGATGTTTGCCTGCTGTAAATAAAAATAAATGCCAAAACCAATTAAAATGATGCCTGGGAATATTCTCTGGTGTTTCATGAACTTCCTCCTTTATCATGACAAAAATGGTTTAAAATCGTCATTTTTTAGGTAATATACCAAATAATAAGAAATGGCTCATAGCAGTCCGCTTCCTTCGTGGAAAACCTTCTCATTACTTGATTCTTTAGCTCTATTTTGGTACCCTACATGAGTAGGGTTTGTCGAAATTTAGAAGATGTATGAAGTATTGAAAATGCTTTCATGGTCATCCCTTCATACAAAGAATTGTATAAGATCATTTGATGGTTGAGCAAGTCCCGGATTGAACGGGAAATTCTTACTTTATTAATGTATCACAAGTAGGGTTCAATTTCTGTTCACAATTACCGGTCAGGGACTTATTTGGACATGTTATAATAATGGTAATGATTTTACTTGGGGGTGTAGTGCATAGCATGTATACGATAGTCGTTGGTTTAAATTACAAAACGGCCCCTGTAGAGATTCGCGAACGTTTATCTTTCAATGAAACTGATCTGCCTTTGGCGATGAACGCATTAAAGGAAAAGAAAAGCATTCTTGAAAATGTGATTGTTTCTACTTGTAATCGGACGGAAGTTTATGCGGTTGTAGATCAGCTTCATACAGGTCGTTATTATATTAAAGATTTCTTATCTCAATGGTTTGATATAGATAAAGAGGAGTTCACCCCTTATCTGTTTATTTATGAACAAGAAGGAGCGGTCGAACACCTGTTTAAGGTTGCCTGCGGATTGAACTCCATGGTGCTGGGGGAAACCCAGATCCTTGGTCAGATTCGCTCAAGCTTCCTGAATGCACAACAATCAGGAGCGACAGGAACCGTATTCAATCACCTCTTCAAACAGGCAGTGACTGTGGCGAAAAAAGGCCACTCTGAAACGGAGATCGGCTCGAACGCTGTATCTGTCAGTTATGCAGCCGTTGAATTGGCGAAAAAAGTATTCGGCAGCCTGGATAAAAAACATGTGCTGATCCTCGGTGCAGGTAAAATGGGCGAGCTTGCGATCCAGAATCTGCATGGAAGCGGCGCTACAAAGGTGACCGTCATCAATCGTACGTATGAGAAAGCCCAAACACTGGCCGAGCGTTTCAGCGGTCATGCGAAAACGATGCAGGAGCTGCAATGTGCCCTGGTTGAAGCGGATATTATGATCTCCTCGACAGGCGCAAAGGATTTCGTCATTACGAAAGACATGATGTCCCATGTGGAACGGATGAGAAAGGGTCGTCCTTTATTCATGGTGGATATTGCCGTCCCAAGGGATCTGGATCCTGCGATCGGCCAGCTTGAAAGTGTATTCCTCTATGATATTGATGATTTAGAAGACATTGTGCAGGCGAATCTTGCAGAACGGAAGAAAGCGGCTGAACAGATCGAACTTCTGATTGAAGCCGAGATTGTTGCGTTCAAGGAATGGCTGAATATGCTCGGCGTGGTTCCCGTCATTTCCGCATTAAGACAAAAGGCGCTGTCTATCCAGGCAGAAACGATGGAAAGCATCGAACGGAAAATGCCGGATCTCACAGACCGTGAACGGAAGGTGCTGAACAAGCACACGAAGAGCATCATCAATCAGCTGTTAAAAGATCCGATCCTGCAGGCGAAAGAGTTTGCCGGACTTCCGGATGCGGAAGATAAATTGGATTTATTCGTTAACATCTTTAACATTGAACAGCAAGTACTAGAACAGAAACAAGTCAAAGCAGCCAACGAAAAGACCGAGCGTGATCATGGCTTTACACCACAACCCTCTTTTCAAGCTTAAGTGAGGTTATTGTCGATGTTTGAACAAACGATGACTAGGCTGCACGAACTGATGATTGTTCTGTATGCTATTAGTATTCTCTTTTATTTTATAGATTTCTTAAACAAAAACCGGAAGGCGAATCTGTTTGCCTTCTGGTTACTTGCGATTGTTTGGGTCCTTCAAACAATCTTTTTATTTCTATACATGATGAATACAGGCAGGTTTCCGGTGCTCACCATTTTTGAGGGGCTTTATTTTTATGCCTGGGTGCTCATCACCCTGTCCCTCGTCATCAACCGCCTGTTAAGAGTGGACTTCACCGTGTTTTTCACAAATGTACTGGGGTTCATCATCATGGCCATACATACATTCGCGCCTGTGCAGGTGGAATCACAGGCAATGGCTGAACAGATGGTATCCGAATTACTATTGATTCACATTACGATGGCGATTCTATCATACGGCGCATTTTCATTGTCATTTGTATTTTCCCTGCTGTATCTTCTTCAATTTAAGTTGTTGAAAGAGAAGAAATGGGGACAGCGGTTATGGCGGATAAGCGATTTGTCTAAACTTGAGAAGATATCCTACATTTTGAATTCGATCGGGGTCGCGATGCTTCTCCTGAGCCTGATCCTCGGCCTGCAGTGGGCATACATCAAACTGCCTGAGTTTCTATGGTATGATCCGAAAATTATAGGATCTTTCATTCTATTGATTTTATACAGCAGTTACTTATACCTTCGCATTAAAAAGAATGTATTCGGTAAGTCGCTTGCTTATCTTAATGTTGCAGCCTTCTTGATCATCTTGATCAACTTCTTCTTGGCAAGTCGGTTGTCTTCATTTCATTTCTGGTATTCATAAGTTTTCAGGAGGTCATTATGAGAAAAATTATTGTTGGATCTAGACGAAGCAAATTAGCACTCACACAAACAAATTGGGTGATCGATCAGTTGAAGGCGATTGATCCTTCATACGATTTCGAAGTGAAGGAAATTGTCACAAAAGGAGATCAAATCCTGGATGTGACTCTGTCTAAAGTAGGCGGAAAAGGCTTGTTCGTGAAAGAAATCGAACAGGCGATGCTGGATAAAGAAATCGATATGGCGGTCCACAGCATGAAAGATATGCCGGCTGTCCTTCCTGAGGGTCTCACAATCGGAAGCATCCCTGAACGTGAGGATCACCGGGACGCCTTCATCAGCAAAAATCATGTTGCCCTTAAAGATTTACCGGGCGGGGCGATTGTCGGGACAAGCAGTCTCCGCAGGGGTGCACAAATCCTCGCGGCTAGACCGGACCTTGAGATCAAATGGATCCGGGGTAATATCGATACACGCCTTTCGAAGCTTCAGAATGAAGATTACGATGCGATCATCCTGGCAGCAGCAGGTTTATCAAGAATGGGATGGACTTCAGACGTAGTCACTGAATTCCTCGATCCGGATCTTTGCCTGCCGGCTGTCGGACAAGGTGCATTATCAATCGAGTGCAGGGAGGGTGACGCACAGGTCCTTGAACTGCTTGGGAAATTCGCATGCAGCGAAACGACTGCAACCGTGACGGCTGAACGTGCATTCCTTCATAAAATGGAAGGCGGCTGCCAGGTGCCGATTGCAGGTTATGCCGAGCTGAAGGAAAACGGTGAGGTTGCACTGACCGGGCTTGTCGCGTCTCCTGACGGCAAAACGATTTATAAAGAATACATGGTTGGGGAGAATCCTAAGCTTGTCGGTGAAAAAGTGGCCGAAAGTTTGACAAAACAAGGCGCAAAAGCGCTGATCGACCAAGTGAAAGAAGAGCTAGATCAATAATGAAGGGGCAGGGGCCTTTAGATCAGATAAAGGTTTTGGTCACCCGTGGAAATGAAGGCTCCAGCGATACCGGGGCCCTTATTGAGAAAGAGGGAGGGGTTCCGATCCTGGTGCCGCTCCTTCATTTCCAGCCTCACATAGATGCGTGGGAGACGAGTCTCCGTAACGCGATACATACATACGAATGGATTGTTTTTACGAGTAAAAACGGTGTGAAATTCTTCCTTGAAGGATTGAATCGTCTTGGGATTCCGTTAAGCTCTTACGCCGGGAAATTTGCGGTGGTCGGCAGTAAAACGGAAGAGGTTTGTCAATCACATGGAATCCCCGTCAGCTTTGTTCCGGATCAATTCACCGGGGAGGACTTTGCCGGAGAATTTCTGTCGAAAATGAAGCCGTCCGGTTCCGTCTTGATTCCAAAGGGGAACCTGGCAAGAGACGTGATTGCCACTGAACTGGCTTCTGCCGGGGTCCCTTGTCAGGAATGGATCGTATATGACACGGTCCTTCCCGATGAAAGCGTCGTTCAACTGAAGGATTTGATTCAAAAAGAGCAGGTAGATGTGATTACATTTACAAGCTCGTCTACGGTCCATCATTTTATGAAGGTGATTGAGGAGTACTCCCTGCATGATCAAATCAGGGGAGTCCCGATCGCCTGTATCGGACCGATCACGAAAAAGACTGCCGAAAAATACGGATTGCATGTAAATATTTGTCCGGAGATTTATACTGTTAATGAAATGGTGAATGAGATGAAATCCTTCATCTCTTCCCGATAGTCATATACTTAGGAGGCTTTTATCATGAAAGACCTGCAATTTAACCGTCATCGCCGCTTACGCCAAAGTGAAAGTATGCGTGCGCTGGTAAGAGAAACCCATCTGAGAAAAGAAGACCTGATTTATCCATTGTTTATAGTGGAAGGGGAAAATATCAAGAATGTTGTTCCTTCCATGCCTGGTGTTTACCATATCTCGCTCGATAACCTGAAAGCGGAAATGGATGAAGTCGTTTCCCTTGGCATCAAATCGATCATTCTTTTCGGTGTACCGGCAGAGAAGGATGAATTAGGGGGACAGGCGTATCACGATCACGGGATTGTACAGAGAGCGACAAGATTTGTGAAGGAACACTACCCGGAGCTTGTTGTCATCGCCGATACATGCCTTTGCCAGTACACGAGCCACGGTCATTGTGGGATCGTGAAAGAAGGAAAAGTCCTGAATGACGAGACGCTTGACCTTTTAGCCAAAACAGCAGTCAGTCAGGCAGAAGCAGGGGCTGATATCATTGCACCGTCTAACATGATGGACGGATTCGTGGCAGCGATCCGCCACGGACTGGATGAAGCGGGCTATCATGACGTACCGATTATGTCTTATGCCGTTAAATATTCTTCAAGCTTTTACGGTCCGTTCCGTGATGCGGCCCATTCCACGCCTCAATTCGGGGACCGGAGAACCTATCAGATGGATCCGGCGAACCGCATGGAAGCCCTTCGTGAAGCAGAATCGGATATGGCAGAAGGGGCGGATTTCCTGATTGTGAAACCGGCACTGTCCTACCTGGATATTATGAGAGAAGTGAAGGACCGTTTTAACGCACCTGTTGTTGCTTATAATGTAAGTGGGGAGTACAGCATGGTGAAAGCCGCGGCCCAAAACGGGTGGGTGAACGAACAGGAAATCGTCATGGAGAAGCTGACAAGCATGAAGCGTGCAGGAGCAGATCTCATCATTACGTATTTCGCCAAAGATGTAGCCAATTGGTTATCCTGATAAAGGGAACAATAGACGAGGAAAACCGAAAGACCACAAAAGGAGGAAACCCTATTGCGTTCATATGAGAAATCGAAGCAAGCGTTCAAAGAAGCAGTAAATCTGATGCCCGGCGGCGTGAACAGTCCGGTGAGGGCATTCAAATCAGTCAAGATGGATCCCATTTTTATGGAAAGAGGAAAAGGATCTAAAATTTACGATATTGATGGAAATGAATATATTGATTACGTCCTCTCATGGGGACCGCTGATTCTCGGACACAGCAATGACCGTGTGGTTGAATCAATCAAAAAGGTAGCGGAAAACGGGACAAGCTTCGGAGCCCCTACAGAAATCGAAAATGAATTGGCCAAGCTGGTGATTGACCGGGTGCCGAGCATCGAAGTCGTCCGCA
Organism: Bacillus sp. KH172YL63; assembly: GCF_011398925.1. Classification (NCBI taxonomy): domain Bacteria; kingdom Bacillati; phylum Bacillota; class Bacilli; order Caryophanales; family Bacillaceae; genus Bacillus; species Bacillus sp. KH172YL63. Next base: position 3,092,573 of record NZ_AP022842.1, on the reverse strand, counting down.
TGGTTTCTTCCGGAACCGAAGCGACGATGAGTGCACTTCGTCTTGCCCGCGGTTACACAGGCCGTAATAAAATCCTGAAATTCGAAGGCTGTTACCACGGTCATGGGGATTCATTATTGATCAAGGCAGGCTCCGGCGTCGCGACGCTTGGACTGCCTGACAGCCCTGGAGTGCCTGAAGGTGTGGCGAAGAATACGATTACCGTCCCTTATAATGACTTAGAAAGCATCCGTTATGCTTTCGAACAATTCGGAGACGACATTGCGGCCATCATCGTTGAGCCGGTTGCAGGGAATATGGGCGTTGTCCCTCCTCAGCCTGGTTTCTTAGAGGGACTGCGTGAAACCACAGAGAATCATGGTTCCCTGTTGATCTTTGATGAAGTAATGACCGGATTCCGTGTCGGGTACGGATGTGCGCAAGGCTTTTACAATGTGACACCTGATTTGACCTGCTTAGGAAAGGTGATCGGCGGAGGTCTTCCGGTCGGAGCGTACGGCGGAAAAGCTGAAATCATGGAAAGAATCGCGCCAAGCGGTCCGATCTATCAAGCGGGTACATTATCAGGGAATCCGCTTGCCATGACGGCAGGTTATGAAACACTCAGCCAGCTGACACCGGAAACGTATGAAGAGTTTGCCCGCAAAGCGGATATGCTCGAAGAAGGATTGAAGAAAGCAGCAGAAAAGCACAACATCCCTCATCGTATCAATCGTGCAGGCTCCATGGTCGGGATCTTCTTCACAAACGAAGAAGTGAACAATTACGACGGTGCGAAGTCTTCCGATTTAGAAATGTTTGCCGATTACTACCGTGAAATGGCGAATCAAGGAGTATTCCTGCCACCTTCACAATTTGAAGGCCTGTTCCTTTCAACTGCCCATACGGATGAAGATATTGAAAAAACCCTGCAAGCAGCAGACAAAGCGTTTGAGAAAATCAGCAAGAAGTAATAGATAAAGCCGGTCCTAAAATTTGGACCGGCTTTTTTTGGTTCCATCACCCTCAGCTGAATAACATCCTTAAACTTGCGACAACTTTTCGTTAACTATCATATTCCGCCTTTTGCGTTCATAAAGTGATAATGGCATTGTTTACTATTTCTTTGTTTGGAACATGAAAGGAGGAATTTCTTTGTCACACGAACAACAATCGTGCTTACGATTTTCTTTGGAAGAATCAATTTGGTTTAAAAAAGGACAGGAAGTTGAAGAACTGTTATCCATCTCCTTAGATCCCCATATAACGATTCAAGAGCAAGAGCAATATGTACTTATTAGGGGCAGCCTTGACCTCTCTGGTGAATATTTGCCAACCTCTCTACGTGAAGAGGAAGATGACGGGTTCGAAGGGGGCGGGAAGTTCGTCCAGACTGTGGAAAAGAGGGAGAAAGGGGAGTATGAGTTTGTCCACCGCTTCCCGGTCGATGTGACCATCCCGAAAAACCGGATTGCAAGCCTCGGTGATATTGATGTGTACGTCGAATCATTTGATTATCATGTGCCTGAAAATGCGTGCCTGAAATTGAATGCCGATCTGACGATTACCGGTATATATGGAGAACAGCAAACCCATACGCCCCTTGAGGCCGAGTATGGCAGGGAAGAAGAATTCGAGCCACTGTACAGGTCTGCGGCCGTAGCAGAAGTGGAGGAAGAAGTGGAAACGGAAGAGGAAAGAGAAGAAGTGTTCGAGTACGGCATCTACTCTGAAAGTGACGAGACGTCGACCGTTGAAGAAGAAGAGGCGGAATCGGAAGCGGAAGAGGAAGAATACCGGCCGTTCAGCCTGGAAGGGAAGACGCCGCCTAAGGAAGCGGAGGACGAAATTCCTGTTCAGATCCAATACGATGCCCAACCGGCTCATACGTATGAAGAAATCGACTACCGGAAAGAAAATGTCTTCCAATTGCCTCAACATGAACTGAGTGAGTCTTCTGAAGAGCAGCATGCAGAACCGAAGGCTGTCTATACCCCTCCGCCGAAGCCTAAGGCCCAGGAAGCGGAGGAAGAAGAATCCTCCTCATCCTCTTCAGCTGAAATGGAAGAAAGCGGCGAAGAGCAGGATGAAAAGAAAAAGACAAAAGGCAAGAAGAAATATGAAACGATTTCACTGACAGATTTCTTTGCAAGGAAAGAAGAGGAAAAAGGCGCAACCCTGCGTGTATGCATCGTCCAGGAGGGAGAGACCCTTGATTTTATCGCTGAGAAGTATGACTTAACAATCCCTCAGCTGTTAAGGGTCAATCAGCTTGAGGCCAACCAGGATGTATACGTCGGGCAGGTTCTTTACATCCCGAAAAGCGAATTTGTCTTCAAGGGATAAAATGTCAAAGCAATGTCAGCATGACGATGACATTCTTTTATAAACGAAAAGACGGGGCTGACACCAGGATGATTGGAGTTGGCCCGTTTTTTTTAGGGTGAATGTTATGAAGCATGGATGGCATGACCTGAATACTGATGAACAGAATAGAAATCTTAGAAGGTGAGAGGAATGGTACAAACGCTCGATGGATTAAAGCCTGTATTGCAGCCTTATGGCGTCGAACCACATTTTGTGGAAAGCTACGGGAAGATCTCGAAGGTTTTCTCCAACAAGGGTACCCTGGCGGTGAAGCAGCTCCCTGCACAGAACGGAGTGGATTTCGTCCGGAATGTACAGCTGCTTTTTCAACGGGGCTACAACCGGATCGTCCCCATCTATCCGACCCTTGATGGACGGTACGCCGTGTGGAATGAAGGCGATCTATACTATGTGATGCCATGGCTTTTGAATCAGGAAAGGGAAGACAGCTTTGAGAAGCACCAGAAAATGTTCAGGGAACTCGCCCGCCTCCATTCTCTTTCTTCTCAGGAAGTCAAGATCGATAAAGAAGAGAGGGAGTCCCATTATGACCTGCTCACATCGAGGTGGGATAAAGAGCAGGAATTCCTTGATGAGTATGTAGAAGCTTGCGAGAAGACGACGTATATGTCCCCGTTTCAGCTGCATTTTTGTATGTACTATAAAGATGCGTCACAGGCTTTGAAATTTTCCCGAAAGATGCTGGATGAATGGTACGAAGAAACGAAGGAAATGGAGAAGGTCAGGACCGTCATCACCCACGGAAAGGTATCGACGGAGCATTTCCTGTTCGATGACCGGGGGATGGGGTATTTCCATAACTTCGAGAATTCAAAAATCGGCTCGCCGTTTCACGACCTGCTGCCTTTTTTATCAAGGACGCTGAAAACGTATCCGAAGTATTATGAAGAATGTGTCGAGTGGCTCACTACGTATTTCCATCATTTTGCCGTCCGGAACGAGGAGCGGCTCCTGTTCATGAGTTATTTAGCGTATCCGAGCTCAGTCATCGCAGTGGCGGAGAAGTACTTCCATACACCGAAGGATAAGAGGAATGAAAGGAAGTCGGTCAAGAAGTTGCAGCGGCACTACTGGCTTCTGAAAAATACAGAATATGTCGTCATGCGTCTCGATGAAATGGAAAAGAAAAAGAAGGAACAGGCACAGGCAGCCGAGGGAGAATAAAAAAAGGACTGACGAATGTCCCCATTTCGTCGGTCCATTAAATCCAGTCGAAATAAATGGCAAGGCCGATGCCGATGAAAAGCGTCAATAAGAGCACATCAAAGGTGGTAGGGAGCAAAATGGTCCTGATTCCTTGAAAAATTGAAAAGGGGATGATGAACTGTTTACAAATCAACCGGGCGGTTCCCATCCATTTCTGAAGGGTATATTGATTGATTTTCTTCAAAGTGGTCCACTCACTTTCCTGGGTATTTACACTACTTTATCTTATGATTTCGATACATATTGGTGCCGGGTATAGGCGATTTGAATATTTTTCATGAAAAATGCCAATAATGATTGACGAAAGTTTATCTTATCCTATACTATAATGAGTAACTGAATAATATGCGAAAAGCAATGAACAGGAAGAGTACATTGATCCTTACTTTCAGAGAGGAAAATCGTTTGCTGAGAGATTTTCTACGTTAAGACAATGGAAGGTCGCCTGGGGAGCTGTTTCTATGAATGTCAGTAGTAGAAGCCGGTTAGAAGCCGTTATGGAAGTCGAGCGTTCAGGAGGCTGTATTCTCCTGAGAAAAAAGGTGGTACCGCGAATGGAATCCTTCGTCCTTTTACAGGACGGGGGATTTTTTTATTTTTTTAGAAAAGTGTATGATTTCATACGATGATATAGGAGGAATTTCAATGGAAACGCAAGATCAACAATTATCGATGCCGACGAAATACGATCCGAATGCGATTGAACAAGGCAGATACAAATGGTGGCTTGAAGGAAAATACTTCGAAGCAGCAAACGACAAGGAGAAGGAGCCGTATACAATCGTCATTCCTCCTCCGAACGTAACCGGAAAGCTTCACCTGGGTCATGCCTGGGACACGGCGCTTCAGGATATCCTGACAAGAATGAAGCGGATGCAGGGCTATGATGTCCTTTGGCTTCCTGGAATGGACCACGCAGGTATCGCCACACAGGCAAAAGTGGACGAAAAACTCCGCAATCAGGGGATTTCACGCTACGACCTTGGCCGTGAAAAGTTCGTTGAAGAAACGTGGAAGTGGAAGGAAGAATATGCAGAGCATATCCGGGCACAGTGGGCGAAGGTAGGACTCGGTCTTGACTACAGCCGTGAGCGCTTTACGCTTGACGAAGGATTATCTGACGCAGTTCAGAAGGTATTCATCGACCTTTATAAAAAAGGATTGATCTACCGCGGCGAATACATCATCAACTGGGACCCTGCAACGAAGACGGCCCTTTCTGACATCGAGGTTATCCATAAAGACGTTCAAGGCGCGTTCTATCATATGAGATATCCATTGGCTGATGGAAGCGGACATATCGAAATTGCCACAACCCGTCCGGAAACGATGCTCGGAGATACTGCCGTAGCGGTACATCCGGAAGACGACCGCTACAAGCATCTGATCGGAAAGACCGTGACACTTCCAATCGTTGGCCGTGAAATCCCGATCGTCGGCGACGATTATGTGGATATGGAATTCGGATCCGGAGCGGTGAAAATCACACCAGCTCATGACCCGAATGACTTTGAAATCGGAAACCGTCATAACCTGGAACGCATCCTTGTGATGAACGAAGACGGGACGATGAACGAAAAAGCAGACAAATATAACGGCATGGATCGTTTTGACTGCCGTAAGCAGATCGTGAAGGACCTTCAAGACGCAGGCGTCCTCTTCAAAATCGAAGAGCATATGCATTCGGTTGGACATTCTGAGCGAAGCGGAGCGGTGGTTGAGCCTTATCTTTCTACTCAATGGTTCGTTAAAATGGACACATTGGCAGAAGAAGCGGTTAAACTTCAAGAAGGTGAGAACAAAGTTAATTTTGTTCCTGAACGTTTTGAAACATCCTACCTACGCTGGATGGAAAACACCCGTGACTGGTGTATCTCCCGTCAACTTTGGTGGGGACACAGAATCCCTGCATGGTACCACAATGAAACTGGTGAAATGTATGTAGGGAAAGATGCACCTGAAGATATCGAAAATTGGACCCAGGAAGAAGACGTGTTGGATACCTGGTTCAGTTCGGCATTATGGCCATTCTCAACGATGGGCTGGCCTGATCTGGATGCAGAAGACTTTAAGCGTTATTACCCAACGAACACACTTGTTACAGGGTACGATATTATTGGCTTCTGGGTATCGCGGATGATTTTCCAAGGGTTGGAGTTCACCGGAGAAAGACCATTCAAAGATGTTCTCATTCATGGTTTGGTCCGCGATGCAGAAGGACGTAAGATGAGTAAATCACTAGGAAACGGTGTAGACCCAATGGATGTCATCGAAAAGTACGGATCCGATTCCCTCCGTTACTTCCTGACAACCGGAAGTTCACCAGGACAGGATCTTCGCTTCTCATTTGAAAAAGTGGAATCTGTTTGGAACTTCGCGAATAAGATCTGGAACGCTTCCCGATTCGCCCTGATGAATATGGATGGCATGACATACGAAGAAATCGATCTTTCAGGTGAAAAGTCGGTTGCCGACAAGTGGATCCTTACCCGCCTGAATGAAACGATAGAAAATGTGACTCGTTTGGCTGACCGATATGAGTTTGGTGAAGTGGGCCGACTTCTTTACAACTTCATCTGGGATGACTTCTGTGACTGGTATATTGAAATGGCGAAACTGCCTCTGTATGGAGAGGATGAAGCAGCTAAGAAAACGACACGTTCGATTCTTGCTTATGTTCTCGACAACACAATGAGACTTCTTCACCCATTCATGCCGTTTATTACCGAGGAAATATGGCAGAACTTGCCGCATGAAGGCGAATCCATTACGATCGCAGCATGGCCGACGGTTCAAGATGAGTTTACAGACAACGAAGCAGCTGAAGAAATGAAGCTTCTTGTCGACATCATCCGCGCGGTTCGTAACGTACGTTCTGAAGTGAACACACCGATGAGCAAGCAGATCAATTTAATGTTGAAAGCGAAGGATGCCCGTACGCTCGGTATCATCGAAAGAAACCAGGCGTATATCGAGAAATTCTGTAATCCTGAGAAGCTTGAAATGGGTACAGATTTAGAAGCGCCTGAAAAAGCGATGACAGCCGTCGTGACCGGAGTAGACTTATTCCTTCCATTAGAAGGCTTGATCAATATTGAGGAAGAAGTTGCCCGTCTTGAGAAAGAACTGGAAAAATGGACGAAGGAAGTATCCCGCGTTCAAGGCAAGCTGAACAACGAGAAATTTGTCAGCAAAGCCCCTCAAAACGTAGTAGATGAGGAAAAAGCAAAAGAAAAAGATTATCTTGAAAAGCAGGCAACAGTAAAAGCAAGAATTGAAGAACTAAAATCAGTATAAAACCTGCTGAGTATAAAGGGTAAGACGAGGGCTATTGGTTTCAGGATGGATCGGGAGAGGCAGTATCTCCTGATCCATACTGGAAAAAGCCCTCTTTTTTCATGATAATAATGGGAGTGAAGCACATGCTAACCTATGAACAAGCAGTGGAGTGGATCCATTCCAGGCTGAGACTGGGAATCAAGCCTGGCCTTCAGCGGATGAATCATTTATTGAAAGAACTGGGCAACCCTCATGAAAAGCTGAGAACGGTCCATATCGGCGGGACGAACGGAAAGGGATCAACCGTCACCTACGTCCGCCATATCCTCGAAGAGTCAGGCTACACGGTGGGGACGTTCACTTCCCCTTATTTCGAGCGCTTCAATGAGAGAATCAGCGTCAATGGGCAACCTGTTTCAGATGAAGCGCTCACCGAGCTGGTTGAAAAGATTAAGCCAATTGCAGAGGCAATGGAACACACTAAATGGGGTGGACCGTCTGAATTTGAAATCATTACGGCCATGAGCTTCTATTATTTTGCTGAAATGAACTTGGTTGATCTCGTCCTTTACGAAGTCGGCCTTGGGGGCAGACTGGATTCGACGAATGTCATCACACCGATGGTTTCGGTCATCACGAGTATCGGGCTTGATCATATGCAGTTCCTGGGCAATTCACTTGAAGACATCTCTTATGAAAAAGCCGGTATCATTAAAAAGAACGTGCCGGTCATTTCAGGGGTGGATCAGCCGGAAGCGAAGTCGGTAATCAGAAAAAGAGCGGCCGAAATGGGCAGTGAGCTTTTCGAACTTGGGGATGCTTTTTCAGCAGAGCGGGTCGCGCTGCTTGAAAAGGGAGAACGGTTCCAGTTCAGTTCACGGGTACGCACTGAAGTTTATGAGCTGTCCATGCTGGGGACGCACCAGATCAATAATGCGGCGATCGCCCTCAAAGTGGTTGAGCTCCTGAAGGAAACAGAAGGATTCGATACAGACGTGGAGAACTGGAAGTCTGGCTTGATGAAAGCAACGTGGCCAGGGAGGATGGAAGCATTGTCGGATGATCCGCAAATCTATATCGACGGTGCTCACAATCCGGAAGGTGTGAAGGCGCTGGTGAAAACAATCGGGGAGAGATTTACAGATAAGAAAGTATCGATCCTTTTTTCAGCCCTTCACGACAAAGAGCTGAAGCCGATGATCACGCAATTGGGAGCTGCAGCAGATCAAATCGCTTTCACGACCTTTGAGTTTCCAAGGGTCGCATCAGCGGAAGAACTTTATGAAGCATCGGCGCATCCAAATAAAGAGAAAGTCCCTCACTGGAAAGACTACTTGAAAAAGAAAGTTCAGGAAATGCACAGTGAGGAAGTGCTGCTCGTGACAGGATCCCTCTATTTTCTTTCAGAAGTGAAGCCATTCCTGTCTGTATATCTTGAAAATTATAGAAATAATAAGTGACTTTAGTGAGGGTATTTGATAAAATATTCTTAAACTTGTGACTATTTAACTACGACTTTTACTAATTTGAAATGGAATACGTATGGGGGATAAAGATGACCTTATCCAAAAAGAAACAGCTGTATATCTTGCTGGCGTGGCTTGTGGTTGTACCTGCAGGATTATTTATCACTTATCACTATTGTCCGCCTGAAAATATTGCAGGAAATAAGCTGGAGCTCATCAGCCTCCTTGCTTTTGCTGCTGTGATCCCGCTCATGCCCATTGTGATCAACGGGTCTACCATCTTCTTCATTCAATGGGTGACACTTGTCGGTTTTATCAAATATGGACTATTTGTTGAGATCATCCTCATGCAATTTTCGATTATCCCTTTGCTCATCAAGCTGAAAGTATCAAAGATTGATTGGCACAGGGTTCCGCTTAATTCCCTGATGTTTTTCATCGTATCATGCGTGAGCGGGGTTCTTTATTTCATCCTCGGCGGAGACGTCGGAATGAGGGATATCGGTGATTTGATCCTTCCGATACTCGGCTATCAGGTCGCATCGATCATGGTCAATCAAGTTCTGCTGCTTTTGTATCACCATTACGTGGCAAACCATGATGTCCGCTTTTACACAAAGGACTTTGCGTGGGATTTCATGGCCAATATGATCATGTTCCCGCTATCCCTGTCACTCTATTATTTAACCTTTCAACTTGGCGCCTTCGCATCCCTGCTGATCGGTATCCCGTTCATCAGCCTTTCGATCACTTTGAAGCTTTATAATTCATCTGAAAAGATCAATGAGTATCTTCAGAAGGCGGGAGAAATCGGGCATCAGCTGACAGAGAGCCTGAAGGTGAAGGAAGTGCTTGATATTTTCATAGAGAAAATCATCGAAACCCTTCCGGTGGAATATGCGTACATACTTGATTGCCATGAAGAGGAACTGGTGCTTCTGCGCAGGGTCGAAAACGGAGAGATGAAATCGAACAACCTACTCCCCCTCAGGAAAAATCAAGGAATCAGTGGTGCCGTCTGGGAATCAGGGAAGTCCGTCATGTACACATGCCGTGCTGAATGGTCTGATATCGTGGAAGGGTACATGCCGGATGGAGTGGAAAGCGTACTATGTGTACCGATCGTCAGAAGCCAGAAGGTGAGGGGGATCCTCCTCCTTGCTTCATCGAAAAAGAAAGCATACGAAAAGTATCAGCTAATGATTGTCGATATCCTCTGTTCCTATTTCGGGATCGCGATCGCCAATGCAAGGCATCATGAGAGGACGAAGCGGAACAGTGAACGCTGTGCCCTCACCGGACTCTACAACTACCGCTATTTCGAAGATCTTCTTTCCATGGAGTTCAACAACCTCGAAGCGGGAAAACGGAAAAGCCTGTCACTCATCATGCTTGACCTGGACCATTTTAAAGTCATTAATGATAACTATGGTCATCAGAGTGGGAATGAAATCCTGATCGAGCTCGCCAACCGCCTGCTGGCATTGATTGATAAAAAGGGGACGGTAGCAAGATACGGAGGGGAAGAATTCATCATCCTCCTTCCTGATGTCGAACGGCAGGAAGCACTGTGCATCGCCGAGCTTGTCAGAAGCAAGATTGCGAACCAGCCGTTCACCCTTCATGACAGCCTGGATGAATCGAACAGGAAGATGATGGTGCGCATCACCGCAAGCATCGGGGTGGCGTCCGCGCCTGAAGACGCAGACGATACGATGGCACTCATCCGCCACGCCGACCGGGCCCTCTACACCGGTGCCAAACAGGCCGGACGGAACCGGGTGGCACAATACGCAAAATAATAGAAAGGATGTCTATTCATGCAGTAGACATCCTTTTTATATGACTCTTTTCGTATAGATTGTTGCTATTAGTAGACGTTAATGTGAGCATCCGATAATTTGAGACTTTGGAATAAAAAATTGCCATAGCAATGAATCAATGGCATTGTATTTGAATGACGATGATTACTACTATTCAGAAGATGAATTAATCCAGTGAATTTATGGTTTTTATCTTCGATGGTTGATTGGAGCGGAAGATGCTCGACTCCTGCGGGAACTGATGGACAGGTGAGACCCCGCAGGACGCAGTCCGAGGAGGCTCACCGCCATCCCCGCGGAAAGCGAGCATCTGGAGCGGAAATCAACCGCATCTCGCTTTTTAAAAGCCACAATGTTCACGAATACAGCCTTTTATATAAAGTGGAGAGCCAGATTGTTCATTCGCAAATATATTTGACAAAAATCTCCGTTATTGAGCAGTAAGTCCTATTAAAATAGTTTCAAGATTGATATAATGAAAGCATTATAGGATAACCAAAATGAGGGATATTATGAGAATTCAGCCAAAAATTCCGTTGTTAATGTTGTTTCTTGCACTATTATTTCATTCAACCACTACATATGCCGCCGGGAATGCAGATTTGAGTGTGAACTTCAATGTGACTCCATCCCAGGAAGTGATCGTCAAGCCGGTTGACGGAAATGCAAAGGCATCTTTGGATTTCAATATCGTGCCTTCCGGGGAAGTGAAAGAAACAAACCGCCCGCCAATCGATGTTGTTTTCGTATTTGATAAATCGGGTTCCATGAACAATACAAAAGATAAAATGCAAAATGCAAAGAACGGCCTTACCAATGCTGTTCAATTCTTCGAGAAAAACAAACAAAGAAACGACCGCTTTTCACTCATCACATTTTCTTCAGAAGTTGAAACGATACTTCCGCTAAGCAATGACCTCACAGCGATTAAAACTTCCATGTTATACACGACTGCCGGTGGCGGAACCAACTATACTGACCCTTTAAGGGCAGCAAAGGATATGCTGAGAAATTCACCTAATGAAAAGTATATCGTGTTCTTAACCGACGGACAGCCGATGATTGCTTCTTCGATAGACAAGGTAAAGAAAGAGATATGTATCAAACCGGTTTGGATTTTCTGCGGTGAAACCGGTGTCGTCGAAAGCGATCAGCAGGTCATCTATGATTATCAATACAAATATAACTATAATAAATGGCAACACAAAATATATTCGCCTGATAACAGCAAGCTGAAATCTTTATATGTCAAAACATTCTCGATGGACGGCACGTCGTTCAATGCCGGCTGGTACAACCCGGCAGATGTGGAGACCAACAGCCAGCAGATGCAGGCGCTGATCAAACAAAAAGGGCTAGAGGTGTCGAAGGAAATCTATAATGACAGAATCACCATGCACACCCTTGGCTACGGGGAAGGTGACCTCGACGACAGATACCTCGAAATGCTTGCAGGCCAGACGTCGGGAAGCTTCATCAAGGCAAGTGAAGGAAGCGTATCCGATGCATTTGAAAAGCTAGCCAATAAGTTGAACTCGGTTAAATTGGACGGGGAAGTAGTCGTCCCTTTACCTGAAAATGTATCTGTTGACCGCAATCAATATAAAGTTGTCAATCATACGGTATACATTCCGTTTTCAAGTGTGTATGAAGTAGGACAGGGAGCACCGACGCCGATCACGATTTCCCTTCCAGTTGAATTTTCGACAAAGGGATCATATCTTTTCAAAGATATGAAAATCCAATTTAAGACGGCAGAAGAAACGGCATGGAGAAATACGGCCAAAAAATCCGTTACGATCGAAGTGAAGGATGATGCACCTGCTTCTGTCACCGGTATGCTCGAACTCAGTAAAATCAATCAGGAACTGTTTAACTTAATCATTGAACAGGGGAAAGAGACGAATAAGTTTTCAGGTGTCTATCAGCTGAACTTTGGTGGACTCGTAAACCCTAAAGCCAAAGGGGAGATTAGTGAGATCACGATTCATCAACCATTGCCAGACGGAGTGGAGATGAATGAGGGAACCGGGATCACGATCGAGAATATCAACGGACAACGAACGGCTGTCATCAAGTTATCGCAAAGAATGACGTTTGATAACGGCAGGTTCTCCCAAGCCACCCTGAACATCCCTGTCAGCTTAAAGGCTGTCTGGGCTGTCAATAATGTGAAGATGCCTCAGGCGAAAGTGTATTATGTAGATTCAAGATACGGACAAAAAGTAAGCAGTAACTTAAATCCCAATCAAAGTGAAATCAGTGCGAAAGTAAGGACGCGACAGTTCCATAACCTGATTGAATATGCCTACGACGGTTATGCGAACGGAACGATCAAGAAGGTAAGGGTCCAGCTCCTTTCAGAGAATGTGACAGCCGTTCTTGAACCGGGTGTGAACAATACATTCCCGAATACTGCTGTAAAGGCGCTAACAAGCTCTTCCACACAACTTGCTATTACGTATAAGGATGGAACGGGGGCTGTGTTGTCATTCATCCCTGAACTGACGCTGAAGGATGGCGTTACTAAAAATGTATTGGCAGACCGTTCAACGATTTCAAACGAAGCACTGTTCATTCTTTCAAGAGGCGTGCCGGGTGCCGGTGTAACGTATGAATATCGCATCCTAAATGAGGATGAACTCTTAAGCGGATGGGCCGGCATCAGTCTCGGGGAAGAAAAGCTCCTTGATAAGATCGGAAAGAATGAAGTGCAGGTGAGGGCGAATGGAGGATTCGCAGTCGAAGGTGCGGTCGTCTCCAAAACGGTCTCGATTGAAGGCGAGAATTTAATCTCTGTGCCTTCCCTTATCGAACTATACGTAGGAGAAACGAAGTCATTCGACATCGATATCTTCCCGTTTGGAAGGCCGAATGAGAATTATGCTGTAAATGTCCTTCCTGGACGCGACAAGTTCATCAATGCTGCATACAGCAAAGATGTGAGTAGCAAGGAAAACAGACTGACCGGATTATCCCCTGGTGAGGACACGGTTGAAGTGTCGATCTTGAATGGGCGATACAAAAAATTGATCCGTGTCATTGTGAAATCCAGATTCGTCGAGCTCAATAGCATGGATTTTGATAAGTCGAAATACACGCTGCTGCTCGAAGGTGATGAGATGGACGTGTATTCGAATCTCTTGTTTAACCCAACGAATGCTACCAATAAAGCGATTAAAAGCGTCACGGATACAGGAAATGGCGTAGTGAAGATCATCAAAGAAAATGGGGAATGGAAAGTGGTTCCCGAAAATGTAGGCGTCACGACCATCACGGTGACGTCCGATGCGAACCCAGACATTAAAGCCACTGCAATATTCGAAGTGGTATCTGATGAAGGTGAGAATCCTGGTAACGGAGATGGAAGCATCGATGGAAGGTGGTAGAATAAAAAACGTGGCTATGAGCGATCATAGCCACGTTTTTTTATTCTACCAATATCTCATCGCTGATAAGGGAAAGTGCCTCGACCCGCGGAAGGGCATCGAGCTTGGATAGAAGCACGTCTTTATTATAATTGACGATGAACCGGGATAACTTTTCCTCCTGATTCGAAAAAAGGTCGGTCTTGATACTTGCCATATTGTCCACATTCCCCCGGACGGCATTGACAGTCAGGTTGCCCCTTGAGAACACCCCTCCGTTTACATAGAAGAGGGAACCGACCCCGTACAGCGTTGCATCACTGTCTGTATAGAAGAAGGCCTGTAATGGTTTGATGCTTTCTGCAGGATCAGGCAAAAGGGAAGCTTTGTCCTTCTCTGATTCGTCGGCATAGTACTGGAATTCATTCATCCGCGTGACCAATAACTGTCCCTTAGATAGAAGGATGAGCTGTCCGGTTCCAGAGGTACCGCTGTGTCCTGTGATATTCAGGTTGGAAATGCTTGTCTTTCCTTTCGCATAAATGACAGAGTCAAATGCGATTTCATCATTCTCACCATTGGGGTCATTGGCATCTCCCTGGATCGTTAAATTCCTGCCGGAGAAAATGTTCCCTTCGATAATGGAAGTGGAATTTTGAGACTGAAAAGAAGTATTGTCGAAACTGACGATGTTGTCACTGATCTTTACCGGTGCATTTGCTTCGATCGACACCTTTCCGGCAGCGATGATATTTCCGATATTCATTTCGCCAGTCAAATTAGAAATCGTTACATTCCCTGTAGAAATGATGTTGCCTATACTCATGGCAGAGTTCGCCAGGATGTTGACATCTCCCTGTACGATCAGGTCTACGCCTGTATTGGCGAGGGATTTCACCGTGATGCTCCGGTTTGATTTCACGATGCCTTGTACGTTGGGATTCAGAATCCCGTTCGTGATAGGTGGGAGAATCGGGGTGTTCACAAGGAGATTACGGCCGATTGCAGAAATCAGATTATCCTGGGTAATGCTTGTACCCAGCGGGAGATTAAGAGAACTCAGCACTTTGCCGACTTCCTCTTCATAGGTCCGATCGAATGCGATGTCTGTAAACTGGCTGTCCTGTTTAATCTCCGGCATTGGAAGATGGGGATAAAACTTTTCATCATCAACCAAAGATTTGATAGCGGCATAGCTGGACGGTTCATAACTGGTATACAGGTCGCCCATGATGGATGGCAACGGGGCCTCGACATCCAGCTGGTCAGACGCTGACAGCTGATACTTTGCGTTCTCACTGATGCCCAGTGAACGGGCGTAGACGTTCCCCACGAGATGGGGCGAGCCGTTCAATTCAAGCATGCCCCTTGATCCCAATGTGTATTTCAGAAAGCTTGGGATGGGGGACAGGATGATTCTTTTTCGAACGGTTTTTTCGATTTTACCCTGTTCCGAATCTGGATTTTTCGTCTGCACAATCAATTCATACACACGGGTTAGATTGGTATTCAAATACGCCAATCCAAAAGTATGATAGGTGAGGGAGTTTGCTTTCCCGCAATGATCTCCCAGGAGATTATAGGCTGTCTGGCCGCTGACATCGACGATGGTGATGCATTTGATCGTATCGGATGTCCCGTATGAAGGAATGATATCTGATTGGATGAAGTCTGCGACTTTTGTATTCATATTCAGTGGTGTCAGTTGATCGATGCCGAGCTTTTGTGACGGCTGGAGTTGGAAGACGAGCTTTGCAGAAATCTCTTCGACCGCTTTTAAGCCTTCGTATGTAATGTCGATGTCTGTTTCCCTTACCTCAGTTCTTTTGGCGCCACCGATCGTAGAGCTGATGATGGCCATGCCTATCGTCACCATCACGAGCGAGGTGATGAGGACGGTCAATAAGGCGTTTCCTCTTTCATTGGTTAACAACGTGCTTTTCTCCCTTCTAGAATCCAAAGTTACTTTCTAATTGAAGTGTCTTATCGAAATGAGGATGGCTCACGTCGAAATGCAATGTGATCATGGCATCCTTACATGGACTTGCCGTGCAGCTGGTGGATACGGTGGAACCGGTGAAATCTGAAGGTGTCTCGAGGATGACCCCGTTAAAGCTCCATTGATGTTTGTCACCCACTTGCACGAGTTGGAGTGTTTGGGCATCCTGCTGGATCGCGCCATCTTCCACTTCATAGAAAGATTTACCGGAGTACGGCGTAACCTTTTTTTCGGTATTATTCACGAATGTGATGCAGGAGGTGCTGTCGGGCGCACACCCTTCTACGCTGTCAAAAGGATAGGAATACAGATTCTTCATGACCATCGCCGATACATAATCTGCATCTTCCCTTAACTGTGTATCGATTGATACCTTTTCATAGACTTTGTATCCGGTAATGATCGCCCCGTACGTGACGGGTAAAAGGATGGAGGAGATCGTCAATGTGACCAATAGCTCAATCAAGGTGATTCCCCTGTTATCGGATGTCTTCGCTTTTAACCTTTCCATCAACCGATGTATGGTATTCCCGGTCATTGATTTCCCACCTCACTTGAATTGTAATTGGAATATAATAATCCATTTCATCGCTGTTGCTGACAGGCTCGGAATACACACTCGTTTCGTATTCCAATCCGTTGATCATAATATTTTGTTTGTTTGGGCATGAATCTGCTTCTGGAGTAGAGTTGGAGAAAGTGCGGTACTTGTCATCGCAGATGAATACATTCAAGAATGCATCATCGGGTTCAGTGGTTCCTGTGTTGACGCCATGAAAATAATCCCTCGTTTCGGGGAAGTTTTGCTTTTCCATGAACATCAGGACATTCCGGGCGACATTCACCCCCACCGTTTTCTTCTGGTTGTAGTTCGTATATGTACTGGATTGCAGAAAGAATTTCATAAAGCTGAGGAGGACGATCCCGAGGATGGTAATGGAAACCAAAAGTTCGATCAGGGTGAACCCTCTATTATTTTTTAATATTTTTATATGTTTCACTCCCACACCCGCTTTCAAAATACCTGAGTTTATTATACAATATCTAGTAGTCGAAACTTGTTAAATTAAGTCTGATTTATATGAAATATATCATAGGAAGGGGTTGAATGTAAGATGATTTACCTATTTTCAATACTCGCACTTATTCTATTGCTACCTATTTTATATTTCATTCCGATAGGATTGAGCGTGAAGGGGAAATTGTTGATCGCTGCAATTGCCTTTAGTTTGACTCTCCTCGGACTGGTCGCATCAAACACTTACCCGATTTGGATGATAGGTACCATGCTGATAGTCCTGCTCGGGATTTCATCCTATATGATCGAACAGCGCTTCAGCAGTCTATTGGTACCGGCTGGTCATGATTTGGAAGAAGCGGAATCTGTGCATACATTCGAAGGATCCAAGGAAACCATACATATGGGGAAGAGTGAAAGCAACGCTTTAGAGGAAACGGTCCTTCCTGCCTCCCGTGGGGAAGAAAGTGAAGCAGCCCTTGATGTGGAAGACCCGTTGGAGAAAGATGATATCATTGAAACTGTAGAAGAGCTTGAAGTGGCAGTATCGGAACCGGAGACGGCAGAGGAGAGCCTTGAAGAAGACAGCATCCCGCAAGGCATGGATACCATCCAGACAGAAGAAGACGAAAGTGAATGGTTCATTGAAAATACCGAAGAAAACGGTCTGAATGAAGTCCTTTCCGAGGAAGCAGCTGCTCACGTGGAAAGCGAAGAAATCGTAAGCGATCTGAGTGAGATTGAAAGTATGCTGAGTGATGACAGTGTAGAGGATGAAAGTGAACCCGAAGACATCGAAGAGGCATCGGATGAAGTATTAGAAGACTCCGAAGACTCCGAAGACTCCATAGACAATGAAGAGCTCCACGAGAAAGAAGAAGTAGAGACTTCAGATGAGCAGGAAGATCTCGAGGACCTCCTTTTCGAAGAGGGTCTCCCTACAGAGGAACTTGATTCGACAACTGATGATGCAGAGATTCCATTGTCGCCGGAAGAAGCGGGTGAGAGCATTGCACCACAAGAGTCGGAGAGTGAAGGGCTACCCGAGCGTCCAAGGATCATGAGGGAAGTGATGAAGACGATGATTGAACAGATTTCTCTTTCACGGAACCTGTATTCATCGGATCAAATGGAAAACATGATCAAACACTATCTACACCCGAGTTTACACGACCAAGATTACTACACATTTTCAAGAATATTAATGGATCATTACATTTCGTCAGGGCAATTCGAGGACCTGGAAATGTTCATCAAAGGAATCCGCGAAAGATTCAAAGCGTACCCTTATATTCAAATGGATCTCGAACAGACGAATGAATATGCAGTAGAGCAACTTAGTGAAATTAAAACGATAGAATAGGTGAGATGACATGAAAAGAAGCGCAGAAATGAAGACATTACCGATAATCAGTATATCCGACGGAAGCGAAATTGGCAGGGTCAAATCCCTTGTGATCAATCCGGACAAAGGATCTGTGGATTTCCTTACAATCGAACATGAAGACTGGCAGATCAGCGTGAAGGCAATTCCATTCAAAAAGGTGATCGGGATCGGGGAATACGCCGTGACAGTCGAAAATGAGAATGCCGTGATCGACTTGAATGAAATTCCGATCGCGAATCAGCTTGTGAATAAAAAAATCAAAATCAATGATACCCGCGTCATGACCCGTAAAGGTCAAATGATCGGAAGCATACAGGAATTCCTTGTGGATGAAGATACAGGTTCGATTGTTTCCTTGGAAATGCATGCACAGGACAAAACGTACTTCCTTGGAACCGAGCATGTGTTAACGTTCGGGAAAGACATCATCATTGTAAATGAAGATGCTGCTGAGAATTTCAAAGGATCTGTCGACCAAGTTGCCACTCCGGAACCGGCGATTGAGGAAGAACAAGTGGTATACGAGCCAGTAGTCCAGGAGCAGCCGCAGCAGGGTATTGAAACGATCAAGTCCAAGCAGACACAATTATTGGCTGGGAAAAAAGTGACGGAAGATATTTATAACCTTGAGGGGCATTTACTGATCGCAAAAGGTTCATCTTTGACGGAATCCGATATTAAAGCAGCGCAAGAAGCGGGCCCATCTGTGTTTGTAGATCTAACGATGAATATCAAGTAAGAACCAGGAAGGAGCCCAAAACGTGAAACAAGGTCTGCTTATTAAACTTATGACCGTTTTATTCTTATCTACGTTTTTTCTATACGGGTTTTCTCATTTAGGCGTCTATGCTTATGAATCATTTTTTGTCCAGTCTCTTAAACTCTCAAAGAATGCTGCAGTTGCATCTATCAATTTAGGCGGAATTAGCAGGGAAGAGGCTGTGAAGAGACTTGGGGAAAAGGTTGAAGAATGGAAAAACAGCCAAAATATCATACTTGAATACAGTGGGGAAAGCGTGAAATTGGACCCGTCCATCTTCACGTTCCATTTGGAAGAGAGTATTGAAAGGCTGGAGAATAATCCAAATACCAGTTTAATAGTCAGTGTAGATCAACCTTCTTTTGACGCTTTCCTTTCTGGACAATTGACAGATTATCATGCCGAGGAACTCAACGTCGTTTCCTTACAGGAATACTTGATTTCCTTGGTTGGCAGTCTTCAGGTCGATGAAGGGGTCAATATTTCCGACTACATAACTAGTAATGAGTCTGCACAAGTCATTTTTGAGGCAGTGTCCAATGAATTAGAGATCACACCAACGGTCAAGAACTTCATAGACAATTTTCCCACCATACCCATTGCACCGAACTCCCAGTTTTCATTTGCTGACTTCTTAGAATCTGAAGGATTTGTAGTTGAATCACAAGCTGATCTAAGTCCGGTGTCATCATTGCTGTATCAAATCAGTCTGCACTCCAACTTTTCCATCATTGAACGGAATATCAGCAAGCAGCTTCCTGATTATGTGTCTCTTGGCTTTGAAGCAAAATTTAATCCGATGAATAATCAGGATTTTGTCATCACGAATCCGAACGCAACAGGGTACGAGCTGAAATTGGGCATCGACGGTAACAGAATCAAAGCGCAGTTGCATGGTGTTCCTTTCCCTAATGCTTATAACGTGCGCTTATCGGATAAAGAAACCTTTGCCCCGCGGACGATTAAACAGTTCAGTCCATTTGTCGACAAGGGGACTGTCGATACTGTACAGCAAGGGGAGGATGGCGTTCTCATCAGGGTATATAAGCAGAAATTGAGCTCGTCGGGAGAAATCCTTTCAGAAGAACTGATCAACGAAGATTTCTATGCCCCCCTTCATAAAATTGCTGTCTACCCTTTAGAAGAGCATGAAGTGAATACAACTGAAGGTGACTTTGACAATATCCAGGACCAGGGCGAAGACGAAAGCGGTGATCCTGCTGGTGAGGAGGACACCAATCCAACCCCTCCTTCCGAAGATAGCGAGGGAGAACCTTCCCAGGATCAGGGTGATGAAGCGTCAAAGCAGCCTTCTTCGAAGAGCTCCGCTAAATCAAAGTCAGAGAAAAAAGAATATAAATAAGACCTTGAAGCAGGTGATACGGTGACGACGATTAAAAAAAGACTTGGGGATTTGCTTGTTGAGGCGGGAATCATTTCAGAATCCCAATTACAGGACACGCTGAAAGACAAAGCCAAGGGCCAGAAGCTTGGGGACGCCCTTTTACAAAGGGGATACATAACGGAACAGCAGCTGATCGAAGTACTTGAATTCCAGCTTGGCATTCCACATGTCAGCTTATACAGATACCCCTTCGAAACGAACCTTTTTCATTTAATCCCGAAAGAATCGGCAAAGCGAAACCTGATGATCCCCCTGAAAAAAGAAGGGGACAAGCTATTTGTCGCCATGAGCGATCCACTTGATTTCTACGCAATCGAGGACCTTCGCCTGGCGACAGGTTTTCAGATTGAGACGGCGATTGCCACGAAGGATGACATCCTGAAAGTCATCAATAAATTCTATGATTTAGAAGATGGATTCGAAGACCTGTTTCAGGAAAACAGAAATCAAAACCAGGTCGAAGAAGAAACGATTGTTGATTCAGAATCCCCGATTGTGAGACTAGTGAACGGGATTCTGTCGAATGCCGTCACACAAAAAGCAAGTGATATCCATATTGATCCACAAGAAACAAAAGTCGTCATCCGATACAGGGTTGACGGGATCCTGAGAACGGAACGAAATCTTCCGAAGCATATGCAAAGCATGCTGACAGCCAGGCTGAAAATCATGGCCAATCTGGATATCACTGAATTCAGGGTGCCACAGGACGGGCGGATCAAGGTGAATATCGACTTCCATCCGATCGACCTCCGTGTGTCGACATTGCCGACCGTATACGGGGAGAAAATCGTGTTGCGGATACTTGATCTTGGATCGAGCCTGAATGACCTCGGGAAACTTGGTTTCAATAAGGTGAATCACCAAAGATTCATGAAGATGATCCAGCAGCCGACAGGGATTGTCCTGATTACAGGACCTACCGGTTCAGGTAAGTCCTCAACCCTCTATGCAGCACTGAATCACCTTAACAGTGAAGAAGTGAACATCATTACGATCGAGGATCCGGTTGAGTATCAGCTCGAGGGGATCAATCAGATCGGCGTGAATCAAAACGTAGGTTTGACTTTTGCGAAGGGACTCCGGGCCATCCTCCGTCAGGATCCGAACATCATCATGGTCGGGGAGATCCGGGATAAGGAAACGGTTGAAGTATCAATCAGAGCGTCACTGACCGGACATCTCGTGTTGAGCACGATCCATACAAATGATGCGATCAGTACGGTTACAAGACTGCTTGATATGGGCGTCGAGCCGTTTTTAGTGGCTTCCTCCCTGAGTGGGGTGGTGGCCCAGCGGTTGATTCGGAAAGTATGCCGTGACTGCAAACAGGAAATGCCCGCCACGAAAAGGGAAGTCGAGATCTTTGCCAAAAGGGGTATGAAGATCGAAACGATCACCCGTGGAAGAGGCTGTTCATCCTGCAATATGACAGGATATAAAGGACGGATCGCCATTCATGAGGTACTGGTCATGAATGACGAAATGAAAAAGGTCATCCTGAACAACGAGCCTTTCTCGAAACTACGTGAACACGCGGTCCGGAATAAAACGATCTTCCTGATCGATGATGGGCTGCTGAAGGTGAAGCAGGGCTTGACGACCACGGAAGAAGTGTTAAGAGTAGCGATTTCAGAGTAGGTGAATGGAATGAAAGAAAAAGTTGATTATCTCTTGAAGTCAGCCTATGAACTTGGGGCATCGGATATCCACCTGACCGTGGGGTCTCCGCCGATTTTTCGCATCCACGGGGACTTGAAGAGATTCGGTAAAGAAAATTTACTTCCGGAGAGCACCTCATCCATGGCGAGGGCCATCATCGCTGAAAATATGTATGAGGTGTTTGAGGAAGTAGGGGAGCTGGATTTCTCCTATGGAATCCCGGGGGTTTCAAGATTCAGGATCAATGCGTTCAAACAGCGATCCTGTATTTCACTTGCGATCCGTGTCATCCCAACGTCGATCCCGACGATGGAGGAGCTTTTCCTTCCTCATGCACTGAAGACGATCGCGGAGAAGCCGCAAGGGCTGTTTCTTGTGACCGGTCCGACTGGCAGCGGAAAGTCTACGACACTTGCATCGATCGTCGACTATATGAACCGCCACATGAGAAAGCATATCATCACCCTTGAGGATCCGATCGAATACTTGCATAAACACGGCGCATCGATCATCGATCAGCGGGAAGTGGGGTTTGATACAGGCTCCTTTTCCAAAGGGTTGAGAAGTGCCCTCAGGCAGGATCCGGATATCATCCTCGTCGGTGAGATGAGGGATCTTGAGACGATTCATACAGCGATCACCGCTGCAGAAACCGGTCATCTCGTCCTGGCGACGCTTCATACATCAAGCGCACCAGCCACCATCGAGCGGATCGTCGATGTATTCCCGCCTGAACAGCAGTCACAAATCCGAGTGCAGCTTGCGTCGGTGCTGGTCGGGATTCTTTCTCAGCGCCTGTTTGCCACCGCAGACAAAAAAGGGAGAAGGGCTGCGACTGAGCTGCTTATGAATAATGCAGCGATCGCCAACCTGATCCGTTCAGAGAAAGTGCATCAAATTCAAAATGTCATGCAGACATCGAAGTCAACCGGCATGCACATCATGAGCGACAGCGTGATGAATCTCTATGAGGGAGGCCTCATCACAAAAGAAATGGCCTATCCTTACAGCAGAGAGGAGCTTCCTCAATAAATGGGACGTTTTAAATATACAGGCCGGGATCAATCGGGTAAAAAATCCGGAGTGATTACTGCCTCGACGAAAAAGGATGCACTCATCCAGCTGAAAAAGCAGGAAGTCAGGGTCGTAGACATCATGGAACTGCCGGAAACGCTGATGACGAAGGATATCACGATCGGCAACCCTGTGAAGCTGCAGCACCTCGTTATTTTCCTGAGGCAGTTTTCTACGCTCCTTCAAGCGGGGGTCACCGTCGTCGAATCTACCCACATCCTTGCCCAACAAACAGAAAGTAAGGCACTAGGTAAAGCACTGATGGAGATAGAGGATGAATTGAGGGACGGTAATCCGTTGTCTGATGCATTCGCCCGCCATAAAAAGATTTTTGAACCGTTACTTATCAATATGCTGAAAGCCGGGGAAGCATCAGGGAGTCTCGACGAAACGCTGGAAGGGCTCGCCACCCATTATGAAAAGCAGCATATCACCAGGCAGAAGATCATCTCGGCGCTCGCTTACCCGATGGTTGTAGGCGTCATTGCAATCGGCGTCGTCATCTTCCTATTGGCCGCCGTCGTGCCGACTTTCGTCAATATGCTCACCGACTTCGGCGGCGAGCTGCCGGCGATCACCAAGTTTGTCATCAGCTCGAGTGAATTTATGCAAAAGTTCTGGTATTTGATCATCTTACTTTTCGTGGCGGTTGCCGTCACGCTTGCCATGTTACGACGGAACAAGCAAACGAAATATTATCTCGACTATGCGATCCTCAGAATCCCGATCTTCGGGAAAATGTTGCAAAAAGCGGCACTCGCAAGGATGACAAGGACCTTAAGTTCCTTGTTCACAAGCTCAGTCCCGATTTTGCAGGCACTTGCCATCGTCGAGAAGGTCGTGGAAAACGAGGTCATATCCAAAGTGATCGGTGAATCAAGACGGTCATTGGAAAAGGGGATATCCCTCACAGAACCGATGAAGCGCCATTGGGCGTTCCCGCCGCTTGTGACCCAGATGATTGCCATTGGGGAAGAAACGGGCTCGCTGGACGCGATGCTCGCCAAAGTTGCCGACTTCTATGAAAAGGAAGTCGAGAGCACGACAGACCGGTTGAAATCATTGATCGAACCGCTCATGATTGTCATGCTCGCAGGACTGGTCGGCACCATCGTGACTTCGATCCTCGTCCCGATGTTCGAAATCTTCAACAGTGTCCAAAACTATTAAAAAACAACTATCATTTTGCAAAAAAATTGATATTTTTGTCGGATGAGTGTTGTATACTAGTACTAGATTACTAGATTTTAGAAAAAGATAACAAAACAGGAGGAATTATCATGTTAAAAAAATTAGGTCAAAAACTGAAAAATGAACGTGGATTGACGCTTATTGAATTACTTGCAGTTGTCGTTATTTTGGGGATTATCGCTGCGATTGCGATTCCTAGTATTGGCGGGTTGATCGATAACTCGAGAAAAGATGCACACGTTGCTAATGCTCAGCAAATGATTAGCTCAGCTAAAATTGCTGTTACTTCAAATGATAAAATTCACCCGGCAAGCGGTGCTTCAACCTACGTTAGTTTAGGGTATTTAGAGGCTCAAGGATATTTAGAAACAATGGATGATCCAGATGGTGGAAAAACAGATACTGATGGATACAAGAGAGGAACAGTCGCTCAAACTAGCTTTGGTGAAATCACTGGAAATACTTCATTTGTTAAAATAACAAATAACGGTGGTAAATTTACTTATGATGTTCAATTATATGGTGCGAAGAGAAATATCCCTTTATCTGCTGCAGAGGTTAACAGAGCAGCTGTAACAAATAACACACCATAATTATTTATATGGTACTTTTTATACTAATCTACGGTCTCCTCCTAGGCTCCTTCTACAACGTAGCAGGCCTCAGGATTCCGCTTAAAAAATCGATCGTCAAACCAAGGTCCGCATGTCCGTATTGTCATCATACACTGACGGCCAGGGAGCTTGTACCTGTACTATCCTATATGATGCAACGTGGAAAATGCGCTCAATGTAAGGGGCGCATTTCTCCTCTCTATCCATTGATGGAATTGTCTACCGGACTATTATTTCTGCTGTCTTATCTCAAGTTTGGTGCCCAGCCGGAGCTTGTTGTCGCTCTGACGCTGGTCTCACTTTTTATGATCATCACGGTCAGCGACATCAAGTATATGGTCATTCCTGACAAGGTGCTATTGTTTTTCTCGGTCCTTTTCATCATCGAACGGATTTTCATTCCCCTTGATCCATGGTGGGACAGTCTGGCAGGGGCCATAGCAGGCTTCAGTCTGCTGCTGCTCATCGCGATCATCAGTAAAGGTGGAATGGGCGGCGGAGATATCAAATTATTCGCTGTCATCGGGTTCGTTGTGGGGGTGAAACTGATGCTTCTCTCCTTTTTTCTCGCAACGCTCTTTGGGGCAGTGGTCGGGATCACCGGCCTCATGACCGGGTATTTCAAAAGGGGTGAACCGATCGCGTTCGGTCCGTACATTGTCATCGGTACACTACTCGCATATTTCTTTCATCAACCAATCCTGCATTGGTATTTTTCTTTATACAGCTAAAAGGGGTTATCCAAGATGTTATCACGTCTCTTCAATAAACATAATAATAAAATCAATCTCGTCATCAGTGATCAATGGATTCGGTTTGTGGAAATTAAATCTGTATCTCCATTACACATTTACAAACATGGAGAGAAGCGGATAGCGGACGGGATGATCTCAGATGGGAAAATCATTGAAAAAGAAGCGTTACAGGCCTTATTGGAAGAATGTGTCCTTGAGTGGGGGATCAAGAAGCGTGAAGTTCAATTCATCGTGCCCAACACTCAAATGATTGTAAGGAAAATGACGATTTCCTCAGACATCGCAGACGATGAAGTGAAAAGCCATTTGTTCCTTGAAATCGGGACGAGCATCCATCTTCCCTTTGAAAATCCAATCTTTGATGTGGTGGTTGTGGGGAATAAGGATGATAAGAAAGAAATCGTCCTTGTCGCAGCACCGGAAGATATCGTCCTTGACTATCAGCAGCTGCTATCAGACGCACATTTGAAGCCTGTCGTCGCCGATATCAGTCCACTTGCATACTACCGTTATATCCACTCACTGGATATCACACATCGTGCCCAGCACGAAATGCTCCTCTACTTCACCCAGAATAATGTGACGGTATCGATCTTCCATGACCATCAGCCGGTCTTTTTCAGGCCGATCGGCATTTCCCATGACCGGGAAGTGATGGAGGATTCTTCGATGAATCACAGCGGCTTTCAATCCCGTCCCTTTGATGAGACGGTGAAAGAAATCGATAAAGTGATCAGTTTCTACCGGTATACACTCACCAATGATGAAGCGGCCATCAACAAGATCTTTGTGGCAGGCGATCATCCGATGACCGGCGATATTCACAAACTGCTGTCCGACCGCTTTGACATCGGGGTCATCCACGTCCCTTCAGAAGCGCGGGATATCCATACGGACCAAAGATTATCTGACCAATTCCTGCTAGCAATTGGTTTAGGTTTAAAAGAGGTGATATAGTGCTCGTCGAAATCAATTTATTACCTCAAAGTGAAAAAAGAAACCGGCAGTGGCTCTTTGCGGTGATCGGCATTGCAGCTGTCGGACTGATCGCTCTTATTCTCTTATTCATATTGTCTTCCAATGAGGGAAAAAAGGTAGATGCTTTGAGCAGTGAACTTCAAGGCTACAAGCAGCTGCGGGCAGAAAAGGAGCAAAGCATCTCCAATTTCGAATCATCCGACGCCTGGGTTCAGCTCGAAAGCGCAGTCGGCTGGGCTGAAAGCTATCCAATCGAAACAGTTCCTGTCCTTGATGGATTGGTAGAGTTGCTTCCAGAACGTGGATTCATGAAAGAATTCACCTACGGGGAAAATGGAAGAGTCGGAGTAACCGTCCAATTCGACACGAGCAGGGAAGCAGCCTATTATTTAACCCATTTGAAGGAATCGGAATACATACTGGATGCGAATCTATTAGCTGTGGAAACAGAAGAGATATCCGGAAGTGAAATTCAAAATGTCATCAATACGGAAGTCATCCTGCCGAGGTACACGGCTCAATATGAGCTGACCCTTAACAGAGAAGCGATTAAGAGTAAGGAAAATGAAACCGAAGAGCAAGGGGGCGATTCGGAATGAGCATCCGGTTTTCAAAAAAAGAATGGATTGCGATCGGTACTGCCCTCGTACTGATGATCGGCCTGATTTTCAGCGCTGTCTGGTTTTTCTATCTTCCGGTGAAGAACCAAAGGGAAAATGTTCAAAATGACATCAACACAGAGAAGAAGTTGATTGAAGCATTGGATGGCAAGATCGCTTCCATCAAGCAGGACTCATTCGAAAACTCCAGCTCCCTTCAGCAAAAGGTACCGGTCAAACCAATGACGCAACAGCTGTTGATCGACCTTGAAAAAGCCGAGATCGTCTCTGACAGCTTCATCAAGTCGATGGCGTTTTCAGAAGGGTCTGTCACCTTGCCCATGACCGAAGGATCAGCTCTTCCTGCAGAGGGAGAGGTGGCTGAAGGAGAAGGTGTCGAAGGAAACCCGCCTCCTGGAGATATGCTGCCGCCGGGGATTCAAAAGCTTACTGCGACACTTGCCATTGAAGCAAAAAGCTATTTTGAAATTGAGAAATTCATCCAGGAACTAGAAGAATTGCACCGGATCGTGGAAGTTGAGCAAATTTCCTTCAGCGGGCCTGCTGAAATCCTCCAATATAAAGAGGATGTGGAGAATATTCAGTTGAACCTGGTTGTCTCAGCATTTTATTTACCAGGACTTGTGGAGTTGGAAAGTGAACTGCCGAAGCTTGATACACCGTTGCCATCGAACAAAAAGAATCCTTTTCAGCAGTTCCCGCAACAAAATTCAGAGAATGTAAAGATCAATTAAAGGTTTGATGAATGATGACAAAGAATGAAAAAGGCTATACGCTTGTGGAATTGCTTGCAGTGATCGTCATACTGGGAATCATAGCGGTTATTGCCATCCTCGCCATTAACAACATCATTGATAAATCAAAAAAACAGGCATTCGTCGCGAACGCACTCACGATGAAAAGCTCGGCACAGTATTATGCGAAGGATGCAGTGCTTCAGGAAAAGAGCATCAATAAAATCACCTACAAAGAATTGGTGGATGCCAACTTGATCGAGCCGATTTTAGATCCACATTCAAAAACTGTCCTGTCACCGGATGACAATTCCTATGTCCTCGCTGATGGGGAGAGTGTGATTTCGATCTGTTTGGTCGGTGATGAGTACAATCTATGCTCCAATGAAGAAGGAGATAAAGAAGAAATCCCGTTTTCCACCCTTACGATTCAGTCCCTGAGGAAAAACTGAATAATTTGACGAAAACCTATTAGGACAAGACGACAAAAGTCTTGTTCTTTTTTTTATGGGATGTGATAGCATGGAAAAAAATAGTTAAAGGAGGGTGGCGATGATGAATAAAAGGGGGAAAAACGACAAAAACATTACTATTAAAATTAATGGTGAAAAAACGAAATTCGAGGAAGATCTGCTCGTGCATGATTGGAAGCTTGGAGAGTCGGAGGCTGCTGCCGGAGAAGAGGCAAAGGAGAATGGTTTCGAATGGATCCTTCCGGATGAGGGACCTGAGCCCCCAAAGGAATATAAAAAGATCAATTATGTGAACCCTTCAAAAAAGAAACGGAAGAGTTTCAAAAATCCTTTTCAGGACTCTGTCAATCTTCTCCTGTCGTTGATAGGTGCTATCGTTGTAGGGGCAGTGCTAGGCTTTGGCACACTGAAGGTGATCACGACAACCGATACTCCGGCGGCGCCTGCTGCTTCCCTGCAGGACAATACGGCCCAGGGAAGCGGTGAAGGACAGCAGGCAGTGACTGCAGTCGAGGTGCCTGATTTCAATATTGCTATTCTACAAGGTGGTTTGTATACGAAAGAGGATTCGTTAAATGCTATGAAGGATCAACTGGATGGTATAAGTGTAAACAATGCAAGTGTGGAAAAAGACGGACAATTTTTCCTGCTGCTCGGTGTATCAGGAGATTTGGAAACGGCAAAATCACTCGGGGCCAAACTGAAGGAGCAGGGGGTCGATGTATACGCAAAGGACTTCGTTCTTGGCTCCAAAGGAATCAATGCCTCGAAGGAAGAAAAAGTATTTTTGGAGAAAGGCAATGCACTCTATCAGACCATTGCGCAGGCAAGCAGCCTTGGTGTCGTCGGCAGTGGACCGGATGAGGCAGCGATTGCCGCCATTCAACAAGGTGTGAAGGAGATTGGAGACATCAAGGTAAGCCAGGAATCCATGGCCTCCATGCAGAAATCCCTTGTCAATGCCGGGAATTTGACTGTATCTGAAGGGGGACAGGGAGATGCGGCAAAGGCACAAGGGGAGCTGTTACAGTATCTCGAGCTGTACAGCGGTTTGTAATTTCGACTGATTCTGACTATTTTCCGGGAAATCATACAATCATTCAAGAGAGCGGAGACGCTCTCTTTATACTTGTTTACAGAGATTGGATTTGGTAGTATATTCTTGTATCTCCCATTTACAAGCTGAAAGGAATGGTTTGGTGTCCAACCTCATACTCGCCTCACAATCCCCTCGTCGAAAGGAACTCCTTCAACAAATCCAACTCTCTTTTTCCGTCATCAGTTCTGCTGTTGAAGAAACATTCTCACCCGATCTTCTGCCCCATGAAGCAGTCATGTATCTTGCGAGGAAAAAAGCAAAGGACATTTCTCAGCATCACCCTGAACACTATGTCATCGGATCGGATACCGTTGTGACCAAGGACGGGAAGATCCTTGGAAAGCCTGAATCAAAAGAGGAAGCGAAGGAAATGCTGTCAATGCTTTCAGGTTCCGACCATGAAGTCTTTACCGGCGTTGCCATCATCCACGGAGATGTGGAAGAAATCTTTTATGAAAAAACCGACGTTACGTTCTGGGAGTTGACAGCCCAAGAGATCGATGAATACATTGCATCGGAAGAACCCTTTGATAAGGCCGGATCTTACGGTATACAAGGAATCGGGGCGAAATTTGTCAAAAGCATCAAAGGCGATTATTTTTCGGTCGTCGGCCTGCCGATTTCCCGGTTGAACCGGACGCTGATTCAAATGGGATACCTTCTTTCAGAGTGACTCCTGCACGTAAGAAAAGGAGGAGCCAATGGTTAAAACGATTGACAAGCAAGAAGAGAACAGGCTGATGATCCGGGATTTCCCCCAGGATGAAAGACCCCGTGAAAGATTGATCCAAAGCGGTGCGACGAGCTTATCCAATCAGGAACTGCTTGCGATACTGCTTCGGACCGGTACGAAATCCGAGTCGGTCCTACAGCTTTCGAACAGACTGCTGAACCATTTTGACGGCTTGAACTTATTGAAGGGCGCCTCCTTAGAGGAAATCACGAAGACAAAGGGTGTCGGTCTTGCCAAGGCGGTGCAGATCATGGCTGCGGTCGAGCTTGGCCGCCGGATCAGCAACCTTGGTTTTGACGACAGATACAGCATCCGTTCACCTGAAGACGGGGCCAATTATGTCATGAATGATATGAGATTCCTATCCCAGGAGCATTTTGTCTGTCTCTACCTCAATACGAAAAATCAAGTTCTCCACAAACAAACCATCTTTATCGGAAGCCTCAATGCCTCTATCGTTCACCCCCGGGAGGTATTTAAAGAAGCGTTCCGCCGCTCTGCAGCTTCCATCATCTGTATCCATAACCATCCATCCGGTGATCCGACCCCGAGCAGGGAAGACATAGAAGTGACGAAACGATTAGTGGAATGCGGCCGTATCATTGGCATTGACATCCTTGATCACCTTATAATAGGGGAGAAGCGTTTCATCAGCTTAAAGGAAAAAGGGTATTTATGACACTATGATTTTTTTCCTTGTTGCGATATAATAAAGCTTATGATTTTTACAAACAATATGGTGATTCTAATAACGGACCAACCTTGATAAGAGAGAGTCATTCTACGAGGGAATGAGTCTTTTCGTTATGCATGAAAGAACAACTATTGTGATGAAAATTGCGATGAGAGTGTTTGGACAACTCTCTTATGAAAACACATAAAAACAATGAAAAACCAGCCAATTTGTATCAGAAAGGGAGATACTATCCATGTTAGGAACGAAAGATTTAGGGATTGATTTAGGAACAGCTAACACATTGGTGTATGTGAAAGGCAAAGGGATTGTCGTTCGCGAACCTTCAGTTGTTGCTCTTCAAACAGATAATAAACAAATTGTCGCAGTCGGAAACGACGCGAAAAATATGATTGGTAGAACACCAGGGAATGTGGTGGCGCTTCGCCCGATGAAAGACGGAGTCATCGCAGACTACGAGACAACCGCGACGATGATGAAATATTACATAAAACAGGCGACGCGGAACAAAAGTGCATTTTCCAGAAAGCCTTACGTCATGGTATGTGTACCGTCAGGGATTACCGGTGTAGAAGAAAGAGCGGTAATCGATGCGACGAGACAAGCAGGCGCCCGTGATGCTTACACGATCGAAGAGCCTTTCGCAGCGGCGATCGGTGCGAACCTTCCAGTATGGGAGCCGACGGGAAGCATGGTCGTCGATATCGGTGGAGGAACGACTGAAGTGGCGATCATTTCATTAGGCGGGATCGTGACGAGCCAATCGATCCGTGTGGCAGGTGACGAAATGGACGATGCCATCATCAACTATATCCGCAAAACATATAACCTGATGATCGGTGACCGTACTTCTGAGACGATCAAGATGGAAGTCGGTTCTGCAGGGGACTCTGAAGGAATTGAGCCGATGGAGATACGAGGTCGTGACCTTTTGACCGGTTTACCTAAAACGATTGAAGTAACCGCAGAGGAAATTGCTTCTGCACTTCGTGACACCGTATACACGATTGTAGATGCCGTCAAGAGCACGCTTGAGAAGACTCCGCCTGAGCTTGCGGCAGATATCATGGACCGTGGTATCGTGCTGACAGGGGGAGGGGCACTCCTTCGCAACCTCGATAAAGTGATCAGCGATGAAACGAAGATGCCTGTGCTCATTGCAGAGGAGCCTTTGGATTGTGTGGCGATTGGTACAGGGAAAGCCCTTGACCATATTCACCTCTTTAAAAACCGCGGAAAATAAAACTGAACATCAATGAAACGGGGGACGTCTCCTTAAGGAAGCAAACGCATCCTTAAGGCCGGCCCCATCTTTTTTCAAAAAAACATGAAGAGTTTGACGAATGATATCAAAAACAGACGAATTTTGATATAGTATTTACTAGAATGAGAAAAGGTTGAGGTGTACATCATGCCACAATTCTTCCTGAATAAACGTTTGATCATCCTGCTCGTCAGTGTCATCGTCCTTGTGGGGTTGATTGGATTTTCCCTGCGGGAGCGGGATAGCATCAGCTGGCCAGAGCAGTTTGTGAAAGACATGGTAGGATTCGGACAGTCGTTGGTTTCAAAACCTGTGAATTATGTTGCGGGAGTCGTTGATAATGTTCAAGACCTTCAGAATACATATATAGAAAACGAAAAGCTGAAAACACGGTTGGATGAACTGGTGAAGCTTGAAACAAAGGTGAAAGACCTGAAACAGGATAATGAAGAATTAAGGGCGGTCCTTGAGAAGAAGGAAAATCTCCGCTCATATAACACGATTCAGGCGACAGTCATTGCCAGAAACCCTGATCAATGGCAGGAGCTCATTACGATCGACAAGGGAGAGGTGAATGGCATCCATTCGGATATGGCCGTCATTTCTTCCACAGGATTGATCGGAAAAATAAAAAGCGTCAATGAATTCTCTTCCACGGTTGAATTGATTTCAACAAACAATACTAAAAACCGGATTTCCACTGTTGTCCAAAGCAAAGAGCAGGACATAAACGGATGGATCGAAGGATATGACAGCAAGAAGGAAGAGATTTTAGTCAAGCGGATATCGAATGATATGAAGGTTGAAAAAGGATCCAAAGTCATCACCTCAGGCCTCGGGGGCGTGTTCCCGAAAGGACTCGTCATCGGTGAAGTGAAGGAAGTCAAGCCTGATCAATACGGGCTGACCCAGACGGCATATGTTAAACCGTCTGCTGATTTCTATCATTTAGAACATGTCATGGTCATTGACCGGGAAATCAAGGGCGTGACAGATGAAGAAACTGATGGTGAGGGGGAAGAGCAATGATCAGCAGGCTCCTTCTCCCTTTCATGACCCTCCTGTTTTTCTACAGCGAGAGTCTGTTTGTCCATCTTTTCCCAAGTGAAAAGTGGTTCGATCAGAAGATGATTGTCCCTCATTTCCTGATTCTTGTCCTTTTCTTTATTTGTGCGTATTTTCAATACCGGACTGCGCTCGTGTATGGGTTCATCTTTGGTTTCCTGTTTGATATTTATTACACGGAGATCAACGGGATCTATCTGGTGTTGTTCCCGTTCGTCATTTTCTTGTCTCACCAAATGATGAAAGTGTTACATAATAACCTCTTTGTACTCGGGATCATTTCCCTCGTGAACGTGTCGGTGCTGGAATTTTTGGTGTATCAAATCAATTTGATCATCAAACGGACTGATTTTACATTCATGCAGTTTGTTGATTGGCGTCTCTGGCCGACATTGGCCCTGAACGCCCTGTTTTATCTCATTTTCGCTTTTCCACTGAAAAGCTTTCTTCAGAAGAAACGAAAAGATTGGCTGGATGATTAAATTTCACTAGTAATTTTTTCATAAAAAGAGGAAATGACACTGCTTATGTCGAATTTAATAGACGACTGAGGTGAGAATTTACGACATGAACAATAAAAAGCCAAATGTGATGATAAAGGGAACGAAAGAAGGACTGACTCTTCATCTCAACGATCAATGCTCTTTTCATGAATTAAAGAAGGAATTGGACGATAAGCTGTCTGCTCATTACCGGGAAACAGAAGGGAATTCCCTTCTCACGGTTAATATCCAAACAGGCAATCGGTACTTGGCAGACGATCAAATAGAAGAGTTGAAAGACATCGTAAGACAAAAACGTAATTTAGTAGTTAATGAAGTATTGAGTAACGTCATGACGAAAAATGATGCAGAGAAACTCATAGATGAGCGGAATATTGAAACCCTTGCCGGGGTGATCCGCTCGGGTCAGGTCGTCGAAGTCTCCGGTGACATCCTCATTGTAGGCGATGTCAATCCTGGCGGGAAAGTGCTTGCCGGCGGGAACATCTACATATTGGGTGCGCTGAAGGGCATCGCCCATGCCGGCTGTAACGGGAACGATGAAGGGGTCATTGTGGCGTCGAAAATGCTCCCTACACAGCTGCGGATCGGTGACGCCCTGAACAGGGCACCCGACCGGGTGGACGAAGAGGATGACCGGGAGATGGAGTGCGCATATGTGGACGACAACGGACAAATTGTTGTCGACAGATTGCAAGTATTGAAACATCTTAGACCAAATATTACTAGTTTTAAAGGAGGAAGCTAATGTGGGTGAAGCCATAGTTGTTACTTCAGGTAAAGGTGGAGTGGGAAAGACGACTACTTCTGCCAATGTTGGTACAGCATTAGCTCTACAAGGCAAAAAGGTTTGTTTGATTGATACTGATATCGGGCTCAGAAACCTAGATGTGGTGATGGGACTTGAAAACCGGATCATTTATGATTTGGTGGACGTAGTAGAAGGCCGTTGCAAAGTACATCAGGCCCTGGTAAAGGATAAGAGATTCGAAGACAAACTCTTTTTATTGCCGGCTGCACAGACAAGCGATAAATCTGCTGTAAACCCTGAACAGATGAAAAAGCTAGTACTGGACTTAAAGCAAGACTATGATTATATCATCATCGACTGCCCTGCAGGAATCGAGCAGGGGTATAAGAATGCGGTGGCAGGGGCGGACCGTGCGATCGTCGTCACGACTCCTGAAATCTCTGCCGTCCGGGATGCGGACCGGATCATCGGTTTGCTCGAGAAAGAGAATATCGAGCCTCCTAAGCTCGTCATCAACCGGATCAGAAACCACATGATGAAGAATGGAGAAATGCTTGATGTGGATGAAATCACCTCACATTTATCCATCGATCTCCTGGGCATCGTCGCTGACGATGAAAATGTGATCAAGTCATCCAATAGGGGTGAACCGATCGCACTCGATCCTTCGAGTAAGGCATCCATTTCGTACCGTAATATCGCAAGACGGATCCTCGGGGAATCGGTTCCCCTTCAATCACTTGAAGACGAAAGATCCGGTATGTTTACGAAAATTAAAAAGTTATTCGGCGTGAAAGCATAACAGCGCCAACCGAGTCCCAACAGTTCAAGCTGTCGGGGCTTTTTTCTTGTAACTAGGAATAATCCCTGAGGACAAGTCATACATTGTAGCAAATCAGACTGAAATGAATCCGTCCTGTCGAGAAGTCTGGACGATGGCACCGAGAAGGGAATCGATGAAATCTACCTAATAAAAAGGAATGGTGTAAATGGGGAACCGAGCGGATGAGATACGCAGACGAATCGCGAAACGAAAGAAGGTGTCAGGACAAAACCCTTCATTTTACCTGCCGACGGATGAGGAACGTTACGGCATGGAGCGTCCGGCGAGCTTTGAAGGCGGTCCTCCGCCGGAAGTGATGCACCCTCTTTTCAAGAAGGAAACGTTTATGCTGAAAATTCTCGGGGCCGGAATTATGGTCCTTGTGACGGCCATCATGTTCAAAAGTCCGTCCCCGGTATTTGATGAGGCCAAATCGGTCGTGACGAAAACGATGGATACAGAATTTCAATTCGCCGCCATATCCACCTGGTATGAAGATCAGTTTGGAAAACCGTTGGCGCTGCTGCCGACAAGTGAGACGGGTGGGGAAAACGCTTCTGGCCAAAGTGCTGAATATGCAAGGCCTGCATCAGGAAAAGTCGTTGAAAATTTCAAGACCAATGGACAGGGCATCATGCTTGAAACGGTACTCGGTGAAGATGTGACCGCCATGAAAGGGGGCTTGATCATTTTTGCCGGGAAGAAAGAGGAGTTTGGAAATACGGTCGTCATCCAGCATGCAGATCAATCTGAATCATGGTACGGAAATCTCGAATCGATCGACGTGAAGCAATATGAAAAGATCGAGAAGGGGTCTCTGGTCGGCGAGGTGTCCACAAGCAGCCAAAACGATGGGACCGGGGAATTTTATTTTGCGATCAAAATGGGTGATACATTTATCGACCCGATACAGGTGATGTCCTTTGACTAGTTTCATTTCTCTGTTGAAGAAATTTTACATTCATCCCCTTCTATGGCTCGTCATTGCGATCGCCATCATGACCGCTCATTTTTTCGAGCTGATCTTGCTGCTGGTCATCATCACGATTCATGAACTGGGGCACGGTCTGATGGCACAATCGTTTTCCTGGAGGGTGAAGAAAATTGCATTATTGCCCTTTGGAGGCGTCGCCGAGATGGATGAACATGGGAACCGGTCGCTGCGGGAGGAATTCTTGGTGGTGGCTGCGGGTCCATTGCAGCATGTGTGGCTGATAGGACTGGGCTGGGTGCTGATGAGGACGGGAGTGATGAGCCATGATACATTTTCCCTGTTCCTGCAATTGAATATGATGGTGTTATTGTTTAATCTGTTACCCATCTGGCCGCTTGATGGCGGCAAGATGGTTTCCTTGTGGCTTGCTACCAAATTCAATTATATGAGGGCGTATGAATACACGCTCCTCTTTTCATTTGGTCTTTTGCTCGTGTTTCATCTGATTGTGCTTGCGACGGCCCCGCTTCACTTAAACTTATGGATCGTCCTTTCTTTTCTTTACTTCTCCCTTTGGGTGGACTGGAAACAAAGGCGGTATGCGTTCATGAAGTTCCTGTTAGAAAGGTACTACGGGAAGAGCCGTCAGTTCATGGAGCTCCGTCCGCTGCCCATTGAAGGGGAAGAATCCATCATCACGGTGGTGGAAAGATTTCAGCGCGGGGTGAAGCATCCACTCGTGGTGTTCGACAAAGGGGTGGAAGTCGGCAAGCTGGATGAAAATGAGCTGCTTCATGCATTTTTCGCTGAAAAGATGACCTCCGCCAAAACGAAGGATCTTCTTTACCTTTATTGACGAATCGATGGGAACTGTTTAAAGTAAGGGCATACTGGAAAAAGGGTTGTTTCCAACCCTTTTTTCTATTGACCTGAAAGAGTTGTCCTGTGATGTGGCTGTTTCCACCCCGGCAACCGATTTAGAAACGAGGGATCCCAAGTGGAAGAGATCATTGTACATAGTAAAGGCAGGGAAAAACGGTGGGTGCACCGTTCAAATAATGAAATAAGCGGTTTATTTACATATCAGCCCGGCGAAGGAAGCCTGACCGGGGATATTTATTTAGGAAGGGTCGTCAAGGTCCAAAGGGGACTGGGTGCAGCATTTGTCGATTTCGGCCAGACTAAGAACGGTTATCTTCATGAAAAGGACTTTCCTGAAAATGTCGCCGCGTATCAAGCGGGGAATCCACCGGTCCCGATCGAAAAATGCGTCCATGAAGGACAGAAAGTCATCGTCCAGGTGATGAAAGATGAAATCGGAACGAAGGGGGCGCGCCTGACAGCGGTGATCGAACTCAAGGGGGAGCACCTTGTCTACATGCCGAAAGGACACTATGTGGCCGTGTCCAAGAAAGTGGATGATGACAATCGAAAAGTGTTAAGGCGCCTCGGGAATGAATGGAAGCGTGGGGAAGAAGGAATCGTGATGCGCACAAATGCTGCCGGGGTGCAAGAAGCGCTTCTGGAAGAGGAAATCGGTTCGCTCCGTACCGTCTATGAAAACCTTGAGCGGGTTTCTCACAGGGCGAAGTGTCCATCCCTGTTGTCACATCAGGACCGCTTTTATGAAGACATCTACGAACAAATGAAAAAAGGGGAAGGCGGCACAGTCGTTGTCGATGACTATGAAACGCTCCTGCATCTTGAAGCGATGAGCGGGGAAGGAATCAAGGCGAAATGGCGCCTTGAGCACTATCAGGGAAAAGAAAATATTCTCCGCCACTTTCACGTTTCGTCTGTCTGGGAGAACGTGCTGAAAAAGGTCGTCTGGCTCTCAAATGGTGCATTTCTTGTCATTGAGACGACTGAAGCGATGACCGTTGTGGACGTGAACTCAGGAAAATTCACCGGTAAAAATGATCTTGCGCAAACGATACTGGAAACGAATAAGCTTGCAGCAAAGGAAATGGCGAAGCAGCTGACCCTCCGGAATCTGAGCGGGATGATTCTAATCGATTTCATTGATATGAAGAAAGAGGCCGACAAAAAAGCTGTGCTCGATGTGTTGTCAGATGCAATCGCTTTTGATTCCCAGCGGACGACCATCGTCGGTTTCACTCCGCTTGGCATCCTTGAGCTCACCCGGAAACGGACCTCTCAGCCCCTTCCTACCTATCTGACGAGACCTTGCTCTGTATGTAACGGGACGGGCAGGGAAATGACCCCTGAAACCCTTGCGTTCAAACTTGAAAGGGAACTGTGGGAAATGGACGGGACGGAGGGTTCACGGATCGAAGTGGAAGCGACCAGGGAAGTGGCGAAGGTGTTCGCCGGTGAGCAGGAAACTCATCTGCAGAGACTCGAGAAAGCATTGAATAAGAAAATCGCTATCAAAGTGGTCGCTGGCGATCTTCCACATTATCAAATCACAAAGATCATATGAATTTCTTGAATGTTATTGACAGTGCATCGAATTATATGATAGGATTCTAATGTTATTGATTGTAGCACCCGTGCTACAACCGCTCATTACAGGTACAAAAGCTTGGAGCAATCCAACACCTGTCATTGGCGAGTCTGAGTTTATAAGGAGGTGCGATTATGTACGCAATTATCGAAACAGGTGGTAAGCAAATCCGTGTAGAAGCTGGTCAAGCAATCTACATCGAAAAGCTAAACGCAGAACAAGGCGAAACAGTTACATTCGACAAAGTTCTATTCGTTGGTGGTGACGATGTTAAAGTAGGAAGTCCTTTAGTGGATGGAGCTACTGTAACAGCGAAAGTTGAAAAACAAGGCCGCGCGAAAAAGCTTGTAGTATTCAAATACAAAGCGAAAAAGAACTACCGTCGTAAGCAAGGTCACCGTCAGCCATACACTAAAGTTGTGATTGACGCAATCAACGCGTAAGGCGTGATAGTATGATTAACGTTTACGTTGAGCGTTCCGCCAAGGAAAGGATCCGTTCCTTCTCCATGGATGGACATGCTGATTTTGCCGAACATGGGCAAGACATTGTTTGTGCAGGTGCTTCTGCTGTTTCATTCGGAAGTATTAATGCCATTATGGCGTTAACCGGCGTAGAGCCTTCCATCGAGCAGTCTGCTGATGGCGGATATCTCCGCTGCGTCATCCCTGATGATCTCCCGGAAGAAACAGAGAGCAAGATACAGCTGCTGTTAAACAGCATGCTCATCAGCCTCCAGACAATTGAACGAGACTATAGTGATTTTATTAAAATAACCTTCAAAAAGTAGGAGGTGGAACAGATGTTAAGATTAGACCTTCAGTTTTTTGCGTCTAAAAAAGGAGTAGGTTCGACTAAGAATGGTCGTGACTCTATCTCAAAGCGCCTTGGTGCTAAACGTGCAGACGGTCAAATGGTTACTGGTGGATCAATTCTTTACCGTCAACGCGGTACGAAAATTTATCCAGGCCTAAACGTTGGCCGTGGTGGCGACGATACACTTTTCGCTAAGACCGACGGTGTTGTTCGTTTCGAACGCATGGGTCGTGACAAGAAAAAAGTGAGCGTATACCCAGTTGCGAATGAAGCTTAATCGCATATCTTTAACGAAAACTCTAACCGACTTTCGGTTAGAGTTTTATTTTTATTGAAGATGGCGGTGGAGTTGTAAGGTT
Organism: Bacillus sp. KH172YL63; assembly: GCF_011398925.1. Lineage (NCBI taxonomy): Bacteria > Bacillati > Bacillota > Bacilli > Caryophanales > Bacillaceae > Bacillus > Bacillus sp. KH172YL63. Next base: position 3,052,886 of record NZ_AP022842.1, on the reverse strand, counting down.
TGAAAGCAGTTTGAGCGAGAAAAGGATAGGTTTTGAGAAGGGAAATGGCAGTTTAGAGTGGGATATTGCTGAGTTTGGGGATTATAATAGCTGGATGTCGGATATATGATCGACTTTTTCGGATATGTTATCGAGATTGGTAAGGATATTATCGACTTTTCGGATATATTATCGAGTTCGGCAGGAATATTATCGACTTTTCGGATATATTATCGAGTTCGGCAGCTACACTATCAAGTCCACCTGCTATATATCCAACTCTCCCCATACCTGACCGCTGCCGGCACAATCACCATCCTCTCCCCATCAGCCGTCACGATTTCATTCACAACAATCAATTTTACAGAAACAATATACGCACCCCTCATATCTTTGATATACTAAAAGGTAGCACTTAGTATAGGAGTTAGATTATGAGCGAAAATTGGGGTGTAGTCGAGGCGTTAAGGCATGCCCGTCACGACTGGATGAATGATCTGCAGTTAATTAAAGGCAATCTGGATCTTGATCGTGTGGAGCGTGCGAAGCAGGTGATCGAGGAAATGGTCCTCGTTGCACAAAATGAATCAAAGCTATCGAATTTACGGCTTCCATTATTGACGGAATGGATTTTAACATATAATTGGTCAAGACATTTGATTAAGCTTGATTTTGAAGTCCTTCAAGCGGAGTCATCCCATGGGCTTGATGATCGCAGGCTTTTTAACTGGTGCAAGGAGTTTCTTGAATTCCTTGAATCAAATGTAATGAACAATGTGGAAAATCAATTATCCATTTTACTGGACATTACGAAAGAACATTCCCGTTTGATATTTGATTTCACAGGTATACTAAAGAGTACAAGCATTGTAGAAGAGTGGCTTAAGAATCAGCAATCAAACGGAGAAAATATAGAAATAGAACAGCTTCAAGAAGAGATTCTTGTCATTCATGCCGTTGTTGAATGACCGCATCAGGCGGGCACTCAATGATTGCACGGATAAGTGAGGAGTGAAAATATGTTTATAGATCAGGTCAAGGTTTATACAAAAGGCGGAGACGGCGGTAACGGTATGGTTGCCTTCCGTCGTGAGAAATATGTACCGAAAGGCGGTCCTGCCGGCGGAGACGGCGGACACGGAGCAGACGTTATTTTCGAAGTGGAAGAAGGTTTGAGAACCTTAATGGATTTCCGCTATCAGCGTCACTTTAAAGCACCCCGTGGAGAGCACGGGATGAGTAAGAACCAGCACGGAAGAAATGCGGAAGACATGATTGTCAAGGTCCCGCCTGGCACCGTGGTGAAAGATGATGATACAGGAGAAACGATCGCGGATTTGACCAAGCATGGTCAACGTGCGGTCATCACGAAAGGCGGACGCGGTGGAAGAGGGAATTCCCGCTTTGCCACTCCTGCAAACCCTGCACCAGAGCTTTCTGAAAAAGGGGAGCCGGGTCAGGAACGTTATATCGTGATGGAACTGAAGCTTCTTGCTGATGTTGGGTTGGTCGGGTTCCCGAGCGTCGGGAAGTCGACATTGCTGTCAGTCGTGTCAGCGGCTAAGCCGAAGATTGCGGCTTACCACTTCACGACAATCGTCCCTAACTTAGGGATGGTAGAAACAGGTGACGGAAGAAGTTTCGTCATGGCCGACCTGCCTGGATTGATCCAGGGTGCCCACGAGGGAGTCGGACTTGGTCATCAGTTCCTTCGCCATATTGAACGGACCCGCGTCATCGTCCACGTCATCGATATGAGCGGTATGGAAGGCAGAGACCCGTATGAGGATTACCTGACAATCAATGAAGAGCTGAAGCAATACAATCTTCGTTTGACGGAACGTCCTCAAATCATCGTGGCCAATAAGATGGACATGCCTGATTCTGAAGAGAATCTGAAATTATTCAAAGAGAAGCTTCAGGAAGATTATCCGATTTTCCCGATCTCGGCTGTTACCCAGCAGGGCTTGAGCGAACTTCTTTATGCGGTTGCGGATAAAGTGGAAACGACACCGGAATTCCCAATCCATGAAGAAGAGGAAACGAGCATTCACCGTGTTCTTTACAAGCATGAAGAAGAGGAAAGAGAATTCGAAATCACACGTGATCCTGATGGAACATTCGTTGTGGGCGGTGCGAAGATCGAGAGACTGTTCAAGATGACCGACTTCTCCCGTGAAGATTCGGCTAGACGTTTCGCCAGACAGCTCCGTTCATATGGGGTGGATGATGCCCTTCGTGAACGTGGTGCCAAAAACGGCGATACAATCCGCTTGATTAAATATGAATTCGAATTTGTAGATTAAGTTTCATTCTTCATCTATTTCAGACAAAAGCAGCCGGGTCTTCCCATGAACGGGGGACCCGGTTCTACAATAAGAAAGCAAAAGCGGTTTTTTAAAAGGGGTGCATGATGCCCCGGACCTCTGAAGCTAGACAATTGGAGGAATAGTCATTGGGGAAAAAATTTCAAGAAGGCAAGTTTTATCTGGTGCGTGAAGACGTGCTGCCAGAAGCGATGAAGAAAACCCTGGATGCGAAAGAATTGATTGAACGGGGCAAGGCGGATTCGGTATGGGAGGCTGTCCACCGGGTCGATTTGAGCCGGAGCGCCTTTTATAAATACCGGGATACCGTGTTCCCTTTCCATACTGTGGTGAAAGAACGGATCATCACCCTATTCTTTCATTTGGAAGACCGGTCTGGTACGCTGTCACATCTGCTGGCTGAAACGGCCAAGCACGGCTGTAACATCCTGACGATCCACCAGACGATTCCATTACAGGGGCGTGCGAATGTCACCCTATCATTGAACGTGACGGACCTCACCATCGGATTGGAAGATTTACTCTCAAAACTAAGACGATTAGAATTCGTAGAAAAAGTAGAAGTGTTGGGCTCGGGAGCCTGATGCTTCTATTTTTTTGTTTCAAGGGATTTTCGTATGGCTCTTTCTCTTTCGACCCATACATGTTAGAATGTTCAAATAAATTTGTAGCAACTGAAAGGAAGAGTAGAGTGAAAATAGCATATTTAGGACCACGGGCTTCCTTTACGGATCTTGCTGTCCAGAAGGCCTTTCCAGAAGAAGAGACCGTATCATATGTCACGATCCCCGACTGTATCGAAGCGGTGATCGAGGACGAAGTGGACTATGCCGTGGTACCCCTTGAGAATGCCCTGGAAGGCTCTGTTCACATCACGGTCGATTATCTGTTCCATGAGGCGAATCTATCGATTGTGGCTGAGCTCACGTCGCCCATCCAGCAGCATCTCATGGTACATCCAGACTGGAATGGAGAAAACGGGCAGATTCTGAAGATCCTGTCCCATTCCCATGCACTTGCACAGTGTCATAAGTTTTTACATCGTCACTATAAAGGTGTACCTCTGGAACAAACGACGAGTACAGCTGCCGCCGCTAAATTCGTGAGTGAACATCCGGACACGTTCCTTGGTGCGATCGGAAACGAGCTTGCAGCGAAGAAATACGGATTAACGATCCGCCATGAGAACATCCATGATTTTGCCTATAATCATACAAAGTTCATCGTGCTTCACAAAAACGCAGAAACCCTGTCGCTTTCTCAAAAGCAGTCCACAGAGAAGACAACCTTGATGGTCACGCTCCCGAAAGACCGCTCCGGGGCGCTGCATCAAGTTCTTTCCACTTTCGCCTGGAGACAGCTGAACTTGAGTAAAATCGAATCCAGGCCGTTAAAGACAGGCCTCGGAGATTATTTCTTCTTGATTGATGTGGCACACGGCATGGATGACGTCCTCCTGCCGGGCGCGATCAGTGAAATGGAAGCCCTCGGATGCAAGGTGAAGATGATCGGGACGTACCGGTCTTATCTTTTGGGGGAGTGAGTTTTGAGGTCGGTGGATGAGGCGTTTCGGGGAGGAAGGGGAAGTCCCGGTTTCGTCGATAAAAATTTGATTTAGCCGTTAAATCCTGGATTTCGCCGATAAAATAAAAATATCGCCGTTATATCACAGATTTCGCCGTTAAAATTAATATTCCGCCGATATCTTATCAAAACGGTACACAAAAAAGTCAGATCCGCTTATGGATCTGACTTTTTTTGGTGCAAAGAGCATCAGCTATGGGTTTGAATTAAAAAACCTGCATCCTGAAGGGCTTTTTCGGCTGTTTCCAACGCTTGTTCAGTTGGTGCCATCAGCGTGTGGAGATGGACGCCGTCGGTCAATTCTGAGAGGAAGGAAGCGCCTGTTTCTTCGATCCTTTTCATGAACTGCTCGACTTCTTTGCGGTTTGAGACCATGATGGAAGCGGTCAGGTCTCCGTATACGCCGTGTTCGATTTTTACATCTTTGACGGTGACGCCGTGGTCGACGAGTAAGTTGAGTTCTTCCTGAGATCTCTCAGGCGGGTGGTGACATGCAACCGTCCGTTCGATCATGGTTTCCTGATTGGAAGCAGGCATGTAGAGATAGCCCTGGCTCGTTGCGATGATCGGCTCTCCTTTTGCTTTGAGGAGGGTGATGTCGCTGACGATCACCTGCCTGCTGACGTTGGTCTGCTTCGCCAGTTCGCCGCCTGTTATAGGGGCTGGTTTTGTCATTAATTTATCGAGGATCCACTGTCTTCTTTCATCCCCGAGGATTTTCTTTCCTGTCAAAGGTATCTCCTCCGTCCCCGAATTCATATAGGAAATCATACCACAAGTCGATCTTTAAGTTAAGGCAGCAGCGTGTTCTGTGTGTATGGCAGATAATGCGGACACCAGGGTGTCGATTTGATTTTCATCGGTGTCCTTCCCGAATGAGATCCTGATGAATTCTTTACCAGCCTGCCTGCTCACGGCCATGGCGGTCATGGTTTTCGCCATGCTTCCGTAACCGCACGCGCTGCCGGTGGAGATGGCGATCCCCCTGCGGTTGCATTCGAGCATAAGCCACTGCCCCTCGATGCCGTGGAGTCCGAGTCCGACCACGTGGGGAAGCTGTGCATCTTCCGGGCCTTCATACAGTGTGAAGGAACGGGGAATCCTCTCATTCAGCCGGGAAAGGAAATAAGACCGCAGCTTATTGTAATGCGAGAGTGCCGGACCTTCTGATTGAAGGCTCGCAGCCGCAACAAATCCTGCGATTCCAGGCAGATTCACGGTTCCGCCTCTGAATCCGCCTTCATGACTCTGTCCCGGAATCATCGGTGACAGGGCAAGGGCCGGATCGATGTACACGGCGCCAACCCCTTTTGGTCCATAGATTTTATGGGAAGAGAGGGTGAAGCTGTCTACGACGGAGGTGAGTGCTGAGATGTCGATCTTGCCAAATGCCTGCACCATGTCACTGTGGAGGAGAATCCCCCGGTCTCCCAGCACATCCTTCACACGCTTGAGAGGCTGGATCGTCCCGATTTCCCCGTTGACAAATCCGATACTGATAACAGTCGTTTCGTCTGTAATCGCTTGTTCCAGCAGGGGCAGATCGATCAATCCCTCGGAAGTTAAGGGGATCTTAGAGACGGAGTAACCCAATTTTTCAAGAAAGGCGGCAGAGGAATGGACGGATGAATGCTCCCCTGCCCCTATGATGATGTGCTTGCCTTGTTTCTGTCTGCCAAGTGCCATGGTGACGAGAGCCATATGGTTTCCTTCTGTTCCGCCTGAGGTGAAGTAAAGGCCTTTTGATGGAACAGAGAGCATGTCTGCCAATGTTTCCCGGCATTTTGTCAGCAGCTGCAGCGCTGACCCGCCAGTATCGTGAAGGCTGCTCGGGTTTCCCCAGAATTCTTCACTGACAGTGCGGAAAACGTGCAGACTATCCAGGTTTACAGGGGTGGTAGCGGCGTAATCGAAATAGTTCATTTTATAACCTGCCTTTGTTAGTTTAGCCTCTGAATCTATGAGTCCAGTAAAAAACTCTTGTCATTAGTTTAAATTTGTGTAAATATATGTGTCAAGACACCTGTAAATAATCAGGAGGGTTTTTGATGGAAAAAACCGATATTATCATCGTAGGAAGTGGCATAGCAGCACTGCAATTGGCACGGCGGCTTCAGGATCATTATTATGTGAGGATTATCACAAAGGGAAGCATTCATAGTGGCAACTCGTATCTTGCACAAGGGGGGATCGCAGCGCCACTCGGGTTGAATGATACGATCAGATCACATGTGGAAAATACGTTGGAAGCAGGACGGTTCCACGGGGATGAAGATCTTATTCACAAACTCATTATAGATGGTAAAAGAATGGTAGAAATGCTGGTTGAAGAAGGTGCACCTTTTGACAGGGATGTTGATGGACAGCTTTCCCTCGGGATGGAAGGTGCCCACAGTCACAACCGGATCCTGCATGGAGGCGGGGATCAGACCGGAAAATATATCATGAAACACCTGCTTGGAACACTCTCTGAAGAAAAGGTCACGTTCCATGAAGATGAAATGGTGTATGAGCTCCTGAAAGATGAAAGGGGCCGTTGCTGCGGGCTGAAGTCGAAGGATAAGCGGCAAACCCGTATGTATCATGCTTCACACGTAGTCCTCGCAACAGGGGGGATCGGCGGGCTTTATCCGGCAACCTCCAATCATCCCGCGGTTACAGGGGATGGGATGGCCCTTGCGTTTCTTGCAGGGGCAGAGCTTGCGGATATGGAATTCATCCAATTTCATCCGACCCTGCTTACAGTGGAAGGAAAAACGCGCGGCCTGATTTCAGAGGCAGTGAGGGGTGAAGGTGCGCTGCTGTTGAATGATGTGGGTGAGAGGATCATGGAAGGCGTAGATCCCCTCATGGAGCTTGCTCCCCGTCACATTGTGGCCGAATGCATCTTCAGGGAAAGAGAAAGGGGAAGGGACGTGTATCTGGATATCAGTCCGATCGATGATTTCGAGAGGAAATTCCCTTCGATTACACGTCTCTGCAGAAAACATGGTGTCCCCATTGAAGACGGAAGAATCCCGGTTTCACCCGGATGTCATTTCATCATGGGGGGAGTCGTGACCGATTCTGTCGGACGCACGAGTATACCTGGGCTGTACGCGATTGGAGAGGTTGCCTGCAGCGGGGTTCATGGTGCAAACCGCTTGGCGAGCAATTCACTTCTGGAAGGATTGGTATATGGTGACAGGCTCGGGGATCATCTCATCGAGAAGGGAATCTCCCCGACCATTGGATGCGCACTCATGCCTGTACAGGAAAAAAATGCCCTTTCCATTCCGTATACAGAAGAAGAAATCAAAGAGAGAATGATTCGTCATGCGGGAATCATCCGGGATGAAGAAAGACTGTTGTCCCATTTGAACTGGCTTAAAGAACAGCCTTTGACTTTCGAAAGGCCGCTTGATTGTGACAGCCGGGAAGAAATTCAACGCTATTTCTTCTGGATTGTCAGCCTGCTTGTTACCGAGTCGGCACTTAGAAGGACAGAGAGCAGGGGAGGGCATATTCGTGCCGATTACCCGTGGGAAGCTGAAGCCTGGCGGAAACGAAAGCTGATTATACAACATAATCAAGGGAGATTGAAGGTGGGATATCATGAACAAAATGAAACTGAAATCTATGCTTGAAGCGTTTTATCTTGAAGATCTCGGCGATGGGGACCTGTCGTCTGACACCTTGTTTACGGATGACGAAGGTTCTTTTTCCTTTTATATGAAAGAGGAAGGGATTTTTTGCGGAAAAGGAGTGATCGAAACAGGTTTCAGTCTCTTTCATCCTGACATCCACGTCCAGGTATTTGCAGAAGACGGGGAATGGGTCGAAAGAGGGCAGCGGATTGCCGCAATCAAGGGTCCGATGGGTGATCTCCTGCAGGCTGAACGGGTGGTACTGAATCTGATACAGCGCCTGAGCGGTATTGCGACTGAGACGTATCGGGCCGTCCAGGAGGTGAATGGCACCGGGGTGAGGATCTGTGATACGCGGAAAACGACACCGGGACTCAGGATGCTTGAGAAATATGCGGTTCGGACCGGTGGCGGGTTCAATCATCGGAATGGTCTTTACGACGGTGTCATGCTGAAGGACAATCATATTTCCTTCGCAGGATCCATCGCTGAAGCGGTGAAGATGGTGAAGGCGAAGGTCGGTCATATGGTGAAGGTGGAAGTGGAAATTGAAACGAAAGAGCAGTTGATTGAAGCGGTCGAAAGCGGGGCAGATGTCATTATGTTCGATAACTGCAGTCCTGAGGAGATTGCATCATGGATTCCGCTTGTCCCTTCCCATATCGTAACGGAAGCTTCCGGGGGAATCACGAGGGACCGTCTGGCTGAGTACGGGGCGACAGGGGTTCAGTATATTTCTCTCGGATACTTGACCCATTCAGTGAAATCATTAGACATCAGTGCAAGGGTCACAATTGGGAAAGGGGTATGAACATGGGGTTACTTGATGAATTAACGAAGGAAACGGGCATGTTGCCGCAAAGCATCACCAATCTTACAACCGAACAAATGGAGGAGAGGGTAAGGGAAATCAAAGACCTTTTGGGCAAGAAGCTGTTTATTCCAGGGCATCACTACCAAAAGGATGAAGTGATTCAATTCGCCGATGCCGTCGGTGATTCCCTTCAGCTTGCGCAAATTTCCGCCCGTAATAAAGACGCAGAATACATTGTGTTTTGCGGGGTTCATTTTATGGCTGAAACGGCTGATATCTTAACTGATGGAAATCAGTCGGTCATCCTCCCTGACATGAGGGCTGGCTGTTCCATGGCCGATATGGCAGATATTTATCAAACAGAAAAAGCCTGGGAAATCCTCATGGACATATTCGGTGACACGATCCTTCCGCTCACCTACGTGAATTCGACTGCGGCGATCAAAAGCTTCGTCGGAAAGAATGGTGGGGCGACGGTCACGTCTTCGAATGCCCACAGGATGGTAGAATGGGCGCTGGGTGAAAAGCCGCGCATCCTGTTCCTGCCCGATCAGCATCTGGGGCGCAATACAGCTGCCGACCTTGGTGTAGCCCTGACTGAAATGGCCGTTTGGGATCCGGTGATGAATGAGCTTGCTTTTGAAGGGGAACTGGGGGATATAAAGGTGATTCTGTGGAAAGGGCATTGTTCCGTGCATGAAAATTTCACAGTGAAAAATATTGAAGATGTGCGGAGTAAGCATCCTGACATGAATATCATCGTCCACCCGGAATGCCGCCGGGAAGTTGTAGAGAAATCCGATATGAATGGAAGCACGAAATACATCATCGACACGATTGAACAGTCCGAAGCCGGCTCGAAATGGGCGATCGGCACAGAAATGAATCTTGTGAAAAGATTGATCGATCAACACACTGATAAGGAGATCGTTTCCCTGAATCCTTATATGTGTCCTTGTTTGACAATGAATCGCATCGATTTGCCCCACCTCTTATGGTCCCTTGAAAATATTGTAGAAGGAAATCCGAGAAATATCATCAAGGTGGATGAAAAGGTATCGGAGAATGCCATTTTTGCTCTGGAGCGCATGTTATCACGGGCATGAGGCATCATCACTCAGAAATGATCAATTGAAATATACTGTCCCGGACGTCCGGGACGGTATATTTTTTTTTGATATCTCATAAGTTTTTATGTAGATGATTAGCAATTTGCCTATCTTGTCATAGGATATATAGACTTATGCCTGAGGAGGGAAAATAGAGTGAAAATCCATATTGTTCAAAAAGGAGATACTCTTTGGAAAATCGCCAAGAAGTACGGCGTGAATTTCGAAGAATTAAAACAGATGAACGCCCAGCTTTCAAACCCCGATATGATCATGCCGGGGATGAAAATCAAAGTGCCGACTACAGGCGGATCTGTGAAAAAAGAGACACAAATCAATTACGGATCCAAGGAGATGCCGAAGAAAGAGATGCCTAAAGCGGAGCATCCATTCAAAGAGCAGAAACCTATGGCCATGCCGGTGCAGGAAACGAAGAAAGAAAAGCCGAAAGAAGCCCAAAAGCCATTCACGCCAAAAATGCCCCAGCCAGTTGTCCCTGAAATCGATATCAACAATTACTACATGATGAATATGGCAAACATGCAGGTGCAGCAGCCGAAACAGCAAATGAAGCCGAAGCCGAAATCCCCGCCTAAACCGACCAATGTGCTCCCGAAAGCGAAAGAACAGCCAAAACCAAAGCAAGAAGCCGTAAAAGGTGTTCAAGAAGAAGAAAGCTTACAAATGCCATCACAAGGAGGAAACGCACAGCCTATGTACAATAACCCGAATAATTGCGTACCTGTTTCGCCTGTAATGCCAGGACCAGGCTTCTGCCCGCCTCCAGGGGGGATGCATCCAGGTGCCGGATATGGAATGCCGATGGGACCAGGCGGTCAGGTTCAAGGTGCTCAGTCCATGCCTGGCATGCAGAATATGCCAATGATGCAGCAGATGGGATATGACGATGAATCATCATCAGTCATGCCATACATGCCTCAAGGCCAGATGCCGATGCAGCATCCGATGCAAATGCCTATGCATATGCAGAATCCAATGCAGAATCCAATGCAAATGCCGATGCAAATGCCAATGCAACAACCGATGGGTCAGCCGTCCGGGGTGATGGGCGCTTCTGATGAAGGGCAAGCGCCTCAAATGCCGCCGCAAATGTTCCCGCAGCATTGTTATCCTGTTTCACCGGTCATGCCGGGACCAGGATTCCAAGGCGGAATGCCGGGGATGATGGGGCCGGGCGGTCAAGTCCAGGGAGCATCGACAGAAGAGTCGCCGCCGATGATGAACGGATACCAGATGCCGATGGGTCAGCCGTCCAATGTCATGGGAGCGCAAATGCCGATGGGTCAGCCGTCAAACGTGATGGGGGCAAGTGATCCAGGTGATTGTGGATGCGGCGGACCTCAAGGATTCGGTCCGATGATGCCTCATCCGATGATGCAGCAGCAGATGCCTCAAGGCATGCAGCAAATGCCTCAAGGAATGCAACAACAGATGCCCCAAGGAATGCAGCAAATGCCTCAAGGAATGCAACAACAGATGCCCCAAGGAATGCAGCAGCAGCCCTACGGCTTCGGACCGGGAATGATGGGTCAAGGAATGCCCGGACAAATGCCCGGCCAGGGAATGCAAATGGGGCCGCAAGGGATGCCGATGGGACCTCAAGGTCAGGGAATGCAGATGGGACCCCAGGGGATGTTCGGTCCAAGACCATTTGCAATGCCGAATTTCAACGATGACGACTTTGAAGGATAACATGCATGCACGAGGGGACGATTATTCACATCGTCTCCTTTCTTTTTTACAAAGAAAGATGAACGATCCCGGCGCAACCCTGAAACGGATAAAAGACGGGAAGTGGGTGCTGAAGACCCATGGCACGAAATGGTTTGTCAAACGGTATCCGAATCAATTGAAATTCCTGTTGCAGGAACGGCTGATCGGGGACTTGATTCAAGCGAATTTCCATCATGTCCTCCCGTTTCATCCGATCCATGACAGGGAGATGCTCTTATTCGAAGGGTTTCCGATCGGGATCACCACCTGGTTGGAAACGTCCCGGCCGATTTCATATGATCACCCGAAGGACCGGCAGGATGCATTGAACGTATTAAAGAAATTCCACTCCGTTTCCAAGCGGATCCGTCACTCATGGACAGAAGAAGTGCCTCAGTATAAATGGTTGAAAAAATGGAAAAAGCGCATGATTCAATTTCAATATAATCTTCCCTATCTGCAAGCGTTCATTCAGCCTTATTATTTGTACACGTATTTAGAATGGGGCAGATGGTCGTTAAAGGAATTAAAGTCAATCAATCATCCTGCGTTTGCCACATGCATCACCCATGGTGACGTGGCCCACCATAATTTTTTGCGTGGGAAAAATGGAAGGGTGTATATGATTGATTTCGATTTGATGTCCCGTTCTACAGAAATGACCGATGACCTGCAGTACGCCAACCGTATCCTGCCATATGTGAATTGGTCCCTCTCTGAACTCAAACAGCTGGACGCTTTCCGGAAGTATGAAAATGAGCTCCTGTTTTATATTGGATTAATGTATCCCACAGATGTATTCAGGGAATGGAATCGATTCATACGTGAAGATCAGTACTATAAGCAACGGGTATGGGGATATTTAATGAACATCACGATCCGGCAATTCCCGGAGAGAATGCAGTTCAATCAAGAGCTTCACGGGGAAGTGCGACGGATCATTAACCAATTGCAGGGGATGAATCCAAACATTGATTGAATGAAGGGGTGCTTCCTTTCACAACCTAATGGTGAGCAGCATTCTGCTCAAGTATCGGGTTGAAGGAGGAATCACCATTGGATAAACGATTATTCATGGTCCCATTGACTCTCGTCATGACAGCGGGTCTGACAGCATGCAATAGCGGTGAAGAAAAAGCGCAGGATCGATATTCAGACTCCTATGAACCGCTTGGCTTCTACTCAAACGAAGGCCATGGCGGTGATGAACGTGATGAGAGGGACGGACCTCTGACCGAAATGTATGATCATTCTGTCGGGAAAGAAGGCCAGGATATCCGGAAGCAGAAACGTAAATTCCTTCAAGTCAAGGATGAAAACGGAAATCCACGGAATCCATCAAGCCCCCTTGCAGAATATGATGAGAATTTCCTGAAGCAGGATGCCCGTGCGAGCCACGGAGATGCAAATTATCACGGGCACCTCGATGACAATACACGGAAAGCGAAAAGATCTTATTATACTGCCTATGAAGGGGATTTGGCTGAGAAGATCGGTGATGTGACCGGTAAGGTGGAAAATGTCAGCGACGTCCGTGCTGTCGCTTATGGGTCTGACGTCCTGATTGCGATCGAACTTGATGATCACAGCAAAGTGGACGAAACGAAGGCCAGAGTGAAAAAAGCCGTGCAGCCGTATCTTCACGGACGGACGGTTTCGGTCGTGACCGATGAAGGGACGTTCAGCAGGGTAAGAAACATCGATAATGACCTTCGTGACGGAGGGCCAAGGGACGGAATCAATTTCGACCTCCACGATATGTTTACCACCTTGAAGAACCGCATCAAACAATAGCAATGAAGGACTACTTTAAGAGTCGATCTCTTGGGTAGTCTTTTTTATGAGGCTCTTTTCGCATAGATTGTTGCTATAAGGTGTTAATGTGAGCAGCTTCAGTAATTTGAGACTGCGTAATAAATCAATGAATCAAGGGGTATGTACTTGAATTAAGTTTATCACTACTATTTAGAAGATGAATAAGCAGTTAATTCCGTGGATTTATGGTTTTTATCTTCGATGGTTGATTGGAGCGGAAGATGATCGACTCCTGCGGGAACTGATGGACAGGTGAGACCCCGCAGGACGAAGTCCGAGGAGGCTCACCGCCATCCCTGGAAAGCGAGCATCTGGAGCGGAAATCAACCGCATCTCGCTTTTTTAAAAGCCACAATGTTTACGAAAACAGTCTTTTTTTATAAAGGTCCGTCCCTAAAATATCCATTGTGGTGGATATTGTGAACAGGGTTTGGAAAGACTAGTGGATAGAGTGGTACATAAATTAAGTTCGAGGTGATCACGATGACGATGAAGGTTCGGATCGTGTTTATGGTGATGTTGTTAATTGGTGCATTTTACTTTACGTTCTTTTATTCTGAGGAGAAACAGGCTGCCGATGGGAATTCTTTGCTGGAGCTGAATGAAACACCTGCAGAGGTGGCTTCGGCCCACACGATTACGGTCATTCTGGAAAGGGTGTACCTTGATGGTGAAGTGAGTGAAGAAATCGTGCAGGAAACGATCTGGAGCATGGAAGATTTCTGGGCCACATACGAACAATGGCAGCTGATCGACATGACGGAAGATCAGGTTGTTTTCCAAAGACAGATGGATGATATCTCCCCTCTGCTGAAGACGAACGGGTATTTCGGGATTTCCGAAAGGGGTGTCCTCTCCATTTTCAACGGCAAGCCGGGGCAGGCCGAGATCATTCAATCTTTCTTTCAAATCGATGTCGGAAAGCTTGAAAGCAAACGGCATGAAGATTTGGTCAAAGGCATCCCCATCAAGTCAAAGCAGGAATATGAAGAGGTACTTGAACAATATAAGCCTTATTCTGTACCTAAATAATCATCGGAAGTGGCAGCGCCTATCTTCCATAAGGTGAAGGGAAATCCGGACGATATTCGACACTCATGTGATTGATGAAAATCGAATGCATCCGGATTTTTCTATTTTCATGCACGATCATCCTGTTGGTTCGGATAAGGATCACCCTTCCGCCAAAAAAGCGGAGGTCCGACGCAGATTGAGTGATCCCCTCTGACACGATCCTTTTGCCCAAGCCATCCTGCTCTTAGAACAAGTGTTTCATTCCGGTCCATCTTTCTCCCCGTTTTAAATAGTGATATGATACAATAGGTTTTATATGACTTTTTAAAGAAACATGACGAAATGTCATGTGATATAGCACACAGGGAGCGATTTGAATGTACGAATATATTAAAGGGACCGTGAGTCAAGTCGGGCCCGAGTATGTCGTGGTGGAGAACAACGGGATCGGCTATCAGCTGTACACGGCGAACCCGTTCGTGTATTCCAAGTATCAGAATCAAGAGATTCAGATTTTTACATACCAGCATGTAAGGGAGGACCTTATTGCTCTTTACGGATTTCTATCAATCGAAGAGAAGCTGCTCTTTATGAAACTATTAAATGTATCAGGGATCGGTCCAAAGGGTGCCTTGGCAATCCTTGCCTCCGGTGCACCACAGCAGGTGATCACTGCGATCGAAGAAGAGAATGAAAGCTTCCTGACGAAGTTTCCCGGCGTAGGGAAAAAGACTGCCCGCCAGATGATCCTCGATCTGAAAGGGAAGCTGCAGGATGTTGTTCCCGATTACTTTCCGAGTTTATTCTCGAATCCTGAAGAAACCGATGTTTCTCACGGGAAAGATGAAGCATTTGATGAAGCGATCCTTGCCCTTAAAGCATTGGGGTACTCTGAGCGTGAAATCAAGAAAATTACGCCTAAGCTAAAAGGAGAAGGCCATTCATCCGACGAAATCATCAGAAAAGCGCTCCAGCTTTTATTGAAATAAGTGGATTCTTTGAAAGGGGGAGATCGATTTGGAAGAAAGAATCGTATCAGGCGAATCGGAAATGAATGAAGATTCCTTTGAATATTCGCTGCGTCCGCAGACGATAAAACAATATATTGGGCAAGATAAGGTGAAGCATAATCTCGAGGTATTCATCGAAGCGGCAAAGATGAGACAGGAAACACTGGATCATGTCCTCTTATACGGCCCTCCGGGATTGGGTAAGACGACGCTTGCCGCTGTCATTGCCAATGAAATGGGCGTGAATCTGCGGACCACGAGCGGTCCAGCCATCGAGAGACCGGGGGATTTAGCCGCTGTCCTGACGGCTTTGGAACCAGGGGATGTGCTGTTTATCGATGAGATCCACCGATTGCCCCGGGCGATCGAAGAGGTCCTGTACCCTGCAATGGAAGACTTCTGCTTAGATATCGTCATCGGAAATGGTCCGAGTGCACGTTCTGTCCGTTTAGATCTTCCGCCGTTCACATTGGTGGGGGCCACCACCCGTGCCGGTGCCCTGTCAGCCCCTTTAAGGGATCGATTTGGTGTTTTATGCCGATTGGAATATTATAATGAAGAGCAATTGAATGAAATCGTCCAGCGGACCGCTGCGATTCTGAACACGAAGATCGAGGCGACTGCATCCGAGGAGCTCGCCAGGCGTTCACGGGGCACCCCCCGGATCGCCAACCGTCTGTTGCGCCGTGTAAGGGACTTTGCCCAGGTGAAGGGGGATGGAAACATCACCACATCCCTTTCAAGGGAAGCACTCGAACTCCTTCAAGTCGATAAGCTCGGGCTTGATCACATCGATCACAAGCTGCTCAAAGGCATCATCGAGCGCTTCAGGGGTGGCCCTGTTGGACTCGACACGATTGCTGCAAGCATCGGTGAAGAATCCCATACGATTGAAGATGTGTATGAACCGTATTTATTGCAGATCGGGTTCATCCAACGGACGCCGAGAGGAAGGATCGTCACCCATCACGTATATGACCATTTCCAGATGGAGGTGCCGAACCAGTGACCGGACTGCCTAAATTATTGATGATCGTCGGCGGGATCATCCTCATCGTCGGGTTTCTGATGCAATTCATTAAAATTGGCAGACTCCCAGGGGATATCATTGTTAAGAAAGAACATACAACATTTTATTTTCCACTTATGACTTCCATCCTGTTAAGTGTTATACTTTCGGTTGTCTTTTATATAATCGGCCGATTCAAATAGGAACATGAGTGAGATTTTATAAGCTAGGTGACAAACTGTGAAAGTAGAAGATTTTGATTTTCATTTACCTGAAGAACTGATTGCCCAGACCCCTCTGGAAAATCGATCTGAAAGTAGATTAATGGTGCTTGATAAGGAAGATGGTTCGATGGATCATCTCCGCTTTAAACATATCGTCGATTACCTTCAGGAAGGGGACTGCCTCGTCCTGAATGACACGAGGGTACTGCCTGCCCGTCTTTTTGGGCAAAAAGAAGATACAGGGGCCAACATTGAAGTGCTGCTCTTGAAGCAGGAGGACGGAGATAAGTGGGAAACACTTGTCAAGCCTGCCAAACGGATCCGGGTCGGTACCGAGATCGTCTTCGGGGACGGCAAGCTGAAAGCTACCTGTGTCGGATTAAAAGAACACGGGGGCAGGATCCTTGAATTCCAATATGAAGGCATCTTTTATGAAGTGCTGGATGAACTCGGCGAAATGCCGCTTCCACCGTATATCCGTGAACGTCTCGAAGAACAGGACCGCTATCAGACGGTTTTTGCCCGTGAAAGAGGCTCAGCGGCTGCACCGACAGCAGGCCTTCACTTTACCGAAGAGCTGTTGGATGAACTAAGGGAAAAAGGTGTACATATTGCATTCATCACCCTTCATGTCGGCTTGGGGACGTTTAGGCCGGTATCGGTTGATACGATTGAGGACCATGACATGCATGCAGAGTTCTATCAAGTATCAGAAGGAACTGCACGCCTCCTGAACGAAGTCAGGGCAAGTGGCGGGCGGATCATCACGGTCGGAACGACTTCGACCCGTACACTTGAAACGATTGCTTCCAAGCACGGGGAGTTCGTGGAAGAGAATGGCTGGACGAATATTTTCATTTATCCAGGTTATGAATTCAAAGGGATCGATGGCCTCATCACCAACTTCCATTTGCCTAAATCGACCCTCATCATGCTTGTCAGTGCGTTTGCAGGTCAGGAAAACGTCATGCACGCCTATGAAACGGCCGTCAAAGAACAATATCGCTTCTTCAGCTTTGGAGATGCCATGTTCATTAAATAAGAATTTTGCAGAAATAGTTTTTGGAAACCCCATGTAATTGGAAGGAGAATACGCACGTTGACTGCAATCAGATATGAATTAATCAAAACATGTAAACAAACCGGTGCCAGACTGGGCCGGGTACACACACCACACGGTTCCTTTGAAACCCCTGCCTTTATGCCGGTTGGGACGATGGCAACCGTCAAAACGATGTCCCCTGAGGATCTGAAATCCATGGAATCAGGGATCATCCTGAGCAATACGTATCACCTATGGCTTCGTCCTGGACATGAAATCATCAGGGAGGCTGGCGGCCTTCACAAATTTATGAACTGGGACCGGGCGATCCTTACCGATTCAGGCGGCTTCCAGGTCTTCAGTTTAAGTAAGCTTCGTCAGATTGAAGAAGAGGGAGTGCACTTCCGTCATCACCTGAATGGGGATAAATTATTCCTCAGTCCGGAAAAAGCGATGGAAATCCAAAACGCCCTCGGCTCTGATATCATGATGGCATTTGATGAATGTCCTCCGTATCCTGCTGAATATGATTATATGAAGAGTTCAATTGGGCAGAGCGTCAAGACCTCAAGATCAAGGGTTATTCGGTATCGTGCAAGGCGGGGAGTATGAAGAGCTCCGGAAGCAGAGTGCGCGAGATCTTGTATCGATGGATTTCCCAGGCTATGCTGTCGGAGGTCTGTCTGTCGGCGAACCGAAGGATGTCATGAACCGCGTCCTTGATTTCACGACGCCTCACCTGCCGTCTGATAAGCCCCGTTACTTAATGGGAGTGGGATCCCCTGATTCCCTTATCGACGGTTCGATCCGTGGTATCGATATGTTCGACTGCGTGCTGCCGACTCGTATTGCACGAAACGGTACACTGATGACAAGCGAAGGGCGCCTCGTTGTGAAAAACGCTAAGTTTGCAAGAGATTTCAGACCGATTGACGAGAATTGCGATTGCTATACTTGTAAAAATTACAGCCGTGCTTACATCCGTCACCTGATTAAATGTGACGAAACGTTCGGAATTCGTCTTACGACTTATCATAATCTTCATTTTCTGTTAAAATTGATGGAGCAAGTCAGACAAGCGATACGTGAAGATCGTCTGGGGGACTTTAGAGAAGAATTTTTCGAGCAATACGGTTTCAATCGTCCTGATGCGAAAAACTTCTAATAAAATGCTAACCAACCAATACTGAAAGGAGGGGAAAAGAATGGGAGGAAGTTTAGGAACAATTCTACCTTTGATTTTAATGTTCGTTCTGTTTTACTTTTTACTGATCCGTCCTCAGCAAAAGCGTCAAAAAGCAGTCTCTAAAATGCAAAATGAGCTGGCGAAGGGTGATAGAATCATCACGATCGGTGGTTTACACGGAGCGATCGACGCAATCGAAGAAGGTAAAGTAGTCATCCTGTGTGGTGACGGCAGCCGTCTTACATATGATCGTAATGCGATCAGAGAAGTCGTGAAAGCTTAATAGGCATAGTAAAAAGGTTCCTCTCATCTGCAGTTGCACATCGGGAGGAACCTTTTTTTGTTTTTGAATTAACTTTCCCTTTGGCCGCCGCTCATATTCACACCGAGGATCCCGCCCATCATGGCTGTAAGGATGTAGCAGCCGTGGTAGATGAGCTGTTCCGTAGAGAATAAGCTGTCATATCCAAGGTATTGAAATAAGAAAATGACCACGGTATAAATCAGTCCCGTCGAGCCCCCGAGCACCCATCCCTTTGTCTTGCCCTTCCCGCCGGACATAAACCCGCCGACAAATAAAGAAAGAAATGAAATGATCGTGACAAATAATGTAATGGAGCTTTCAGTGAGATCAGTGAATCTAAGCAGCAAAGAAAATAGCAAGCTTGCAACTATCGCTATGACAAAGATGGTGGTTGTTCCGTAAAGTACGGCACCACCCATTTTTTTCGCTTCGATGACGGTCCTCCCCCTTCTATCCCAATAAATTTTTTACGCCGTGTTAGTACAAGCATATTCACCTTGGAGATGAAAAAGACTAGAAATTTTCCGTGGCCAAGCCTCATACACTATTATGAAACTTCCTGGAAAGGAGGCGTGTCGACCATGTCACCGATGATTGTACTGTTCGTGTTTGTATCTGTATACATCCTGCTGATGACAGAGAAGTGGAACCGTGTATTGGCAGCGATGACCGGAGGGGTCGTCATGCTCCTGATCGGGGCCTTTCCCATCGAAAAGGCCCTGTTTACGTATATTGATTGGAAGACGATCACATTATTGTTTTCAATGATGCTCATTGTGACGATGACAAGCAAAACCGGTGTGTTTGAATATATCGCCATTCTCCTTGCACAGTGGGTGAATGGGAACGGTCTTGCCCTCCTGATCCTGTTTTCTTCCCTGGCTGCTGTCGGCTCTGCATTTCTGGCGAATGTGACGATCGCAATGCTGCTGGTGCCAATTTTGTTCAAGCTGACGAGGATCCTTGAACTTCCGCCGATCCCTTTTCTGATCATGACGATTCTCGCGTGTAACATAGGCGGCACGGCGACGTTGATCGGTGATCCCCCGAATATGATGATCGGGCAGGCAGTGAAACATTTCACCTTCAACGCCTTCCTTGAAAATCTGTTGCCGGTCGTGCTGTTGATCTATGGGGTGACGCTGTTGATCATGTGTGTCCTGTACAGGCAGGTGCTGCATGTGAAAGAAGACAGGAAGCTGCTCTTGAAAGGGATTGACCCAAAAGAATACCTCAAGCGGAACAGTGGGTTATTTCAGTCCATGTTTGTCCTTGCCCTTGTGTTGGTAGGTTTTTCTGTCTATCCAGTCTTTCATCTTGATGTGACAACGGTATCCCTTGCCGGGGCTGTACTCCTTTTGCTGTTGCTGGAGAAGATCTATCCACCTGAGAACATATTAAGAGAGGTGGAGTGGGGGACGCTGTTTTTCTTCATGGGGCTTTTTCTACTTGTCGGAGGGATTGAAGAGGCAGGTTTCATAGATGAAATCGCACGTGAAATCCTGAGGGCAACCGAAGGGGATATGAAGAATACGGCTTTTGTCATCTTGTGGGGGACGGGGTTGCTGTCTGCGGTTGTCGACAATATTCCGTTTGTCGCCGCAATGATCCCGGTCATACAGGAGTTCGGTGAATTCGGCATGGTCAATATGGATCCCCTGTGGTGGTCGTTGGCTTTGGGGGCATGTCTCGGAGGGAATGGGACGCTGCTCGGTTCATCCTCCAACCTTGTCATTGCTGGACTTGCCTCAAAAGAAAATGTACATATCAAGTTTTATCAATATGTATTGATCGGTGTTCCGGTTACGGTCATTTCCCTTGCCATCTCAACCGTATACGTGTATTTCAAATATATCCGGCCGTTCCTTGGTGGTTAAATATTCCTCCGATTAATTTCTTCCTTCTGCCGATACTAAAACATGACAGATGCAGAGGGGGAAAAGTAGTGGAAGAATATTTCATCATTATCATTCGCACTCTTTTTCTATACGGTTTAATCATTGTTATTTTCAGGATTATGGGGAAAAGGGAAATCGGTGAACTAAGCATTCTGGATTTGGTCGTATTCATGATGATCGCTGAAATGGCCGTCATGGCGATTGAACAGCCGGATGACCCGATCATCCACACGGTACTGCCGATGGGGGTCATCGTCTTCGTGCAGATTCTGTTTGCATGGCTTTCGCTCAGGTCGAAATCATTCAGAGAGCTGCTGGACGGAAAGCCGTCCGTCATCATCCACAACGGCAAAATCGATGACAGGGGGATGAAGAAGCAACGCTACAATTACGATGACCTGCTTCTGCAGCTGAGGGAGAAAGATATCTTTAACCTGGCCGATGTCGAATTTGCCATCCTCGAGCCGTCAGGCAAACTGTCTGTCATCAAAAAAGAAGCGCAAACACCACACTCCCTGACGCTCCCTCTCGTACTGGATGGGCAGATTCAATCCTCACACCTTGATATGATCGGAAAAACAGCCTTCTGGTTGAGAAAGGAACTAAAGGACCGGGGATTCAGAGACATCCAGGAAGTGTCCTTCTGCAGCTTTCAAGACGGTGAATTTTACATAGACAAAAAAGACCGCTGAACAAAGAAAAGCGAAGGCGGCTTGATCAGGACCGACAAGCATAAGATGAATGGACCGGAAAGGCGCACTTTGCCTTTTTGGTCCATTTAGCTTATGACCTCGAGGGCCTAGCCGCCGCAGCTGGACAAAAAGAAAAGCGAAGGCGGCTCGTTCAGGCCCGACAAGCATCATATGTAGATGGAGGAATGTCCTCCCAACTTAACTTTAGTGGAAAGGTGAAGTGAATGTTTTTTACTAGCCTCCATCCTTTTTAGCTCTGTCAACGATGACATTCTTTAAAGTGTGAAGGGAAATGCGTAGACTCCTACGGAAAACGGGCTCGGCCGAACGTCCGTGGAAAGCGGAGCATTTCCCTTCACTCTTTTGCACTGACTCAATGACAGAGCAGGTCCAGCGCATAGTTTTAAAAAAACAACAGGAATGACGAATAAGATCCATCACAAAAAATCGAACGATCATTCGAACCTCAACTGCTTCGAATGATCGTTCGGATTTTTTGTCTTTTCTTAACTGGGGCGTCACTACCAAATCATAAAATGATAAAACGCCGGATAAACGGAATCCTCGCAAGATCCTGTTTGACAATCAGCTTGAAGAGGATGGAAAGGGCGGTATAGACAATCGTCGACGTCACGACCCCGAATAGCAGGCGGAATAGTGATGACCCGTCGGAAAACAGATACACATAAGAATAATGCCCCCAGGCACCTGTGACAATGAGGACAACGACCGTCTTCACATAATCCCTGAGATGGATGGTCATGGGGATATGCTTCAGGATCGTCAGGAGATGAAGGAGCGTCACGAGCATGAAGCCTGTCACAATCCCAAGCGCTGCGCCGTTGATGCCGAATGCAGGCTGTGAAGCGAGGACGAAGATGACGCCGGTCTTCACTACAGCCCCGATCAGGCTGTTGATCATGGCGGCCCTCGCCAGATTCAATGCCTGCAGCACGGCCTGCAGCGGTCCCTGATAATAATAGAATAAAAAGAATGGAGCCATGATCATCAAAAAGCCTGCGCCATTTTCATTACCGTACATGACTTCCATAAGAGGCTTCGCATACACGTAGAGAATGACGACTGATATCCCTCCGGTGATCAAACAGAACCTGAGAGCCTGCTGCAGTCTGTGCTCGATCACTTTGAAGTTCTTTTGGGAGTTGGCTTCACTGATTGCAGGTACGAGCGATTGAGACAATGACAAGGTCACGAACGATGGCAGGAACAAAAGTGGAAGGGCGTATCCGGTCAGTGAACCGTATTGTTTCGTGGCCATCCCGGCCGCCACACCGGCAAGCGCCAGGCTGTTGGCGACAACAATCGGTTCAAAGAACCAGGCGATCGAGCCGATCATCCTGCTCCCGGTTGCCGGCAGTGCCACGCTCATCAATTCATTGAACGTTTCCCGGCCATTTCGGATCGAGGTGAAGAAGTTACGCCTGATTTTGAACTTTTTCTTTATTTTAAAGCTTGTGAACAGATAAAGGAGGGATGCAAGTTCCCCTAATACGGATGCTACCATTGCCGCAGCCGCTGCATATTCGATCCCGTATGGAAGGAAGGTTTTCGTCAATACGGCGATCAGTGTAATCCTGACGACCTGCTCGATCACCTGTGAATAAGCAGAAGGCTTCATGTTCTGTCTGCCTTGGAAATATCCGCGGATCACGGAAGATATCGCGACAATCGGGATGATCGGGGCGATGGCCACCAACGGATAATAAATGCGCTCGTCTGTGAACAATACGTCTGTCAGGTAAGGGGCGAGAAGGATGAGGGCCGGGGTGAAAATGATGGATAGTCCCATTGTGATGGACAGCGAAACGACCAGGATCTTCTTCACTTTCCGGGTGTCATTCATCGATTCTGCTTCCGCCACATTCTTTGAGATGGCAACAGGCAGTCCGAGTTGGGTGATTGTAATGACAAGGATGAGGGTAGGAAAAGCCATCATAAATAAGCCGACGCCTTCTTCCCCGATGAATCTGGCGACGACGATCCGGTTTACGAACCCTAATATTCTGGTGATAAAGGCTGCCATCATTAAAATCATGGTGCCTTTAAGAAATTTTGACATAAAATTCCCTGCCTTCTCAAAATTGGTATAATCGTATACAATGATGTATATGCACAAGGGTGGACAAAGCATGACAAGTAGTGAACAATTCCGGCTATATATAGCCCAGATGGGGTGACCGAGGAATGAAGAATAACCAGCATCCTTATGACCGTTTTTATGATTCGTTATTGCCAGCACTTGAAAGCAAAGTGGAAGAATTCGACATTCTCGGCTATGGTAAAGCAACCGTGGATCGTCTGTGGGCCTATTTAACGAAGAAGAAATGGAAGAAGCCAGAAACAGATGTGAAGATCTTTCAATTGGTGAGTGATGTACTGACGGTCAAGCCTGGCGAATATATGAACTTCGAAACGATGGAAGCATATCATTCTCCCAATTGGTTTGCAGAGGTGAATGAAGAGGAGTTGAATGAACTTCTTCATCCAAAGAAGAATGGAAAATAGCCCTAAAAGAAATTGACACTCATTTCTTTCTCGTAGATAATGAGAATGCTTGGAGTTTTAAAGGAATATTATTACTTTTTGAACAGTTCATATGGTTTTTAAAACGGCAAGGAGGATTTATACATAATGGTAAAGCGTGGCAGAATTATTGCCTTCTTTATACTTGTGGTGTTACTTGCAGGTACTATGGGAGGAACGACGAAGAGTATTATCGACAACATCAAACTGGGGCTTGACCTCCAGGGTGGCTTTGAAGTTCTTTATGAAGTCCAGCCAATCAAAAAGGACGGGGAAATCACCAAGGAAACAGTCGCCAATACAGCTGATGCATTGGACAAGCGTATCAACGTTCTTGGTGTAAGTGAACCGAATATCCAAATTGAAGACGGGAACCGTATCCGTGTTCAGCTTGCCGGTGTGGAAGACCAAAACCAGGCAAGGGAAATCCTTTCCACTCAAGCCAATCTGACTTTCCGGGACGTAAACGATAAAGTACGCCTCGACGGAGCGGATCTTGCATCTGGTTCTGCAAAGCAGACCTTTGATAATCAAAATAATCCGATCGTTTCATTGAAACTGAAAGATCGTGCGAAGTTCTATGACTTAACGAAAGAAATCTCGGCTATGTATCCTCAGAATCAGCTGGTCATCTGGCTTGATTTCGAGGAAGGAAAAGATTCATACAAAGAAGAAGCAGGGAAACAGGATCCGAAATTCATCTCCGATCCTGCGGTAAGCAAGCCAATCAATTCCGATGAAGTCATCATCGAAGGGAATTTCACGGTTGAGCGCGCCCAGAATCTTGCTTCACTCTTAAATGCCGGTGCACTCCCGGTCAAACTGGATGAAATCTATTCTACATCTGTCGGCGCTCAATTTGGACAGCAGGCGCTGGATAAGACCGTTACGGCCGGTATCATCGGGATTGCGATCATTTTCTTATTCATGATTGCGTACTACCGCTTCCCGGGACTGATCGCAACGATCACCCTGTCTGTTTACATTTACCTGATTCTGTTGATATTCGATCTGATGAACGGTGTGCTGACGCTGCCGGGAATCGCAGCTCTTATCCTCGGTGTCGGGATGGCAGTAGATGCCAATATCATTACGTATGAGCGGATCAAAGAAGAAATGCGGGTCGGCAAGCCGATACGTTCTGCTTTCCAGGCTGGAAATAAGTCTTCTTTCTTAACGATCCTGGATGCAAACGTGACAACAATGCTCGCAGCAGCCGTCCTGTTCTTCTACGGAACAAGTTCTGTCAAAGGGTTTGCGACGATGTTGATCATCTCAATCCTGACAAGCTTCCTGACGGCTGTTTGGGGCTCTCGACTGCTGCTGGGCCTATGGGTCAACAGCCGCATCTTCAACAAAAAGCCGGGCTGGTTCGGTGTGAAAACAACCGAAATCAAGGATCTGGCAGAGAACTACGATACGCTCGATCTGCCTACACGCTTCGACCGCTTTGATTTTGCAGCACAGCGCAAAAAATTCTTTACGCTTTCAGCTGCACTCATCACAGCAGGTATCATCATCCTGGCGATTTTCAGATTAAATCTTGGGATCGACTTTGTCAGCGGCTCCCGAATGGAAGTCCTTGCTGACAAGAGTTTGAAAACAGAAGAGATACAGGATGAACTGAAGGAACTCAAACTCCCTTCTGAAGATGTCATCATCTCTGGGGATAAAGAAAATATCGCTGTCGTAAGGTATCCTGATGATCTGGATAAGGAAGATATTGCGAAGCTTAAAGATCATTTTGTGAAGGTATATGGTGCAGAGCCAAGCATCAGCACTGTATCTCCTGTTATTGGGAAGGAACTGGCGAAAAATGCCATGATCGCTGTGGCGATTGCGTCAGTCGGGATCATCATCTATGTGACGATCCGATTTGAATGGCAAATGGCCATCGGGGCGATCCTTGCCCTCTTGCATGATGCGTTCTTCATCATCGCCTTTTTCAGTTTGACAAGGCTTGAGGTGGACATCACATTCATCGCAGCCGTCTTGACGATTGTCGGTTATTCGATCAATGATACAATCGTCACCTTCGACAGGCTCAGGGAGAATCTGCACAAGAAACGCCGTCTGAAAACCGATAAAGACATTGAAGATGTCGTGAATCAAAGTATCAGACAGACGATGGGACGCTCGGTCAATACGGTATTGACCGTCGTATTCACGGTCGTCGCTTTGATGATCTTCGGCAGTGAATCAATCCGCAACTTCTCAATCGCACTGCTTGTTGGATTGGTTTCAGGGACATACTCTTCTGTATTCATTGCAGCGCAAGTATGGCTTGTAATGAAGAAGAAGGAACTCAAGAAAAAAGGTACAATCAAGACTGTGAAAGAAAAGAAAACATGGTCAGATGAGCCGCAAGTATAAAGAGAATCGGGTCCGGGGGTGCTTTTTCCCGGACCTGTCTTTTTTTGTTTTTCCGGGGAGTTGGGGTACAATGAAAATTGGAGAAAGGAGGCGCTATGAATGAATCATGAAGACCGCTTCAAGAAGGCAGAATTTGCAGCCATGATCGGAATTATAGGGAATATTGTGCTGGCCATTATCAAGTGGGCGGCAGGCATTTTGGGAAACAGTAGGGCATTGATTGCAGACGCTGTCCATTCTGCATCAGATGTAGCGGGATCCCTCGCCGTCTTTATCGGGTTGCGTGCAGCCAAGCAGCCTCCCGATCAAGATCATCCATATGGTCACGGGAAGGCTGAATCCATTGCAGCCATCATCGTTGCCGTTCTATTATTCCTCGTCGGGATCGAAATCGGAAAATCGTCGATAGAGTCCTTTTTTCATCCTTTGACACCTCCGACAGCCATCGCCATTTATGCCGTCATCTTTTCCATCATTGTGAAAGAAGCGATGTTTCAATATAAATACCGGTTGGGTAAAAGGATTAAGAGTGATGCCTTGATCGTAAATGCATACGAGCACCGTTCGGATGTATTCTCTTCAATTGCGGCCCTGTTCGGGATTTCAGCTTCGATTCTTGGAGGGAAGCTCGATGTAGGCTGGCTTGTATATGCCGATCCGGTAGCGGGGATACTCGTATCACTCCTTGTCCTCAAGATGGCCTGGCACTTAGGGTCCGAATCCATACATACCACCCTGGATCACGTCATGCACGAAGAGGATGTGTTCCCTTTCCGTGAGATTGTGGCATCTGTTCCCGATGTGAAAGAAATCAATGAGCTCCATGCAAGGGAACACGGTCACTATGTGATCATCGATCTGAAGATCAGCGTTGATCCGTACATGACGGTTGAAGAGGGTCACAGGGTCGGAAAGCAGGTCAAAGAGAAGCTCATGGAGGAATCCAATGTGAATGATGTGTTCATCCATATCAACCCATACAATTCTTCTTCTGAAAAAAAGGATGACAAAATAGACTTAACCTAAAGGGAGGGGAAAACATGAAATTTCAATGGACTTTATTATTAGGCATTTTCTTTGCGTTGGTAGTTTCGATCTTCGCAGTGATCAACGTGGACCCTGTCACTGTCAATTATCTATTCGGTGAATCAGACTGGCCTCTTATATTAGTTATACTGGGATCGGTATTGATGGGCGGGATCATCGTAGGGTCTGTGGGGCTGTTTCGATTATTCGTCGTACAGCGCAAAGTCAAAACCCTTGAAAAAGAAAATCTGCGCCTGAAGGAACAGGCAGAAGGGATCCATAAAGAAAAGGTTGAGGACGTCCCTTTAAAAAAACGTGCCCCGGATTCAGTCGGCGAAACGGTAGAGTAAGAAGCTTGGTGGTTTTTGCCACCAGGCTTTTTTTATGATGGAAAGAGGATCGGGCGGAGTCAACTCTCAGCTCATCATTCTTATCATCCCTCCCCTTATTAAGATTGAAACAACCCCTTCATTTTTGTATAATGAGTAAGGCTGAGGGGTGAACGTATGTTAAACTCGAAAACACGTTGGATAATGACAGAATCAGATGAACATAAAATAAAAGAATTAAAAGAGCAATTGAATGTGCCCGAACTTGTGGCGAAATTATTGATAAACCGGGGCTTGGATGATCCAGAAGAAGCCCGGGATTTTTTATTCGACAGTGGCGATTCCTTTCACGATCCGTTTTTGTTTGAAGATATGAAAACAGCGACCGACCGGATCCATAAAGCCATCGAGGCAGGGGAAAGGATTCTCGTTTATGGCGATTACGATGCCGACGGAGTCAGCTCTACTTCTGTCCTGATGACGGTGCTGAGAGATCTCGGAGCCGACGCTGAGTTCTATATCCCGAACCGGTTCAGCGAAGGATATGGACCGAACGAGGATGCCTTCCGCTGGGCAAGTGATGAGGGCTTCACGCTTATCATTACAGTGGATACAGGTATTTCAGCTGTGAACGAAGCAAGACTCGCGAAAGAGCTTGGCATGGACCTGATCATCACCGATCACCATGAACCTGGTCCGGAGCTCCCTGAAACGTATGCACTGCTGCATCCGAAAGTGGAAGGTACGGCCTATCCTTTCGGTGAGCTTGCAGGTGTAGGGGTGGCGTTTAAACTTGCACATGCCCTGTACGGGGAACTGCCTGTTCATTTATTGGATCTTGCGGCCATCGGAACGATTGCGGATCTCGTACCTTTAAGGGGGGAGAACCGCCTGTTGGCAAAGCGGGGCCTTGCACAGCTTCGTGTCACGAACCGATTGGGGATCAAAGCACTATGTAAAATCGCCAATGCAAGTCAGCAGGAAATCACAGAAGAAACGGTAGGTTTCATGATCGCTCCCCGCATCAATGCCGTCGGCCGGCTGGGAGACGCAGACCCAGCCGTTGAACTGATGATGACGGAAGACAGTGAGGAAGCTAAAGCGCTTGCTGAAGAAATTGACGGATTGAATAAGGAAAGACAGGCGATCGTTTCCAAGATGACTGAAGAAGCGGTTGAAATGGTTGAAAAGGATTTCCCGCTGGATGAAAACGGCGTCCTCGTCATCGGGAAAGAAGGCTGGAACCCTGGCGTGGTGGGGATCGTTGCATCACGCTTAGTGGATAAGTTCTACCGCCCGACGATTGTACTCAGTTTCGACAGTGAAAAAGGAACAGCCAAAGGATCCGCCAGAAGCATCGTCGGATTTGATTTGTTTAAAAATCTTTCCACATGCCGTGATATACTCCCTCATTTCGGAGGACATCCAATGGCTGCGGGAATGACGCTGCAGTTGACAGATGTTGCCGAATTAAGGGAGCGGTTGAACGAGCTGGCAAGTGCACAGCTGACGGAAGAGGACTTCATACCGGTCACGCAGCTTGACGCTTCTGTCACTGTGGGGGAAATCACGGTGGAGTCGATTGAAAAGCTCCAACTCATGGCACCTTTTGGTATGAAAAATCCTAAGCCAAAATGGATCATAGACAATGTCAGCATCGAGCATTACAAAAAGATCGGTTCTTCACAAAATCATCTGAAGCTCGTGCTTCAGGATGATGGCATCCAGCTGGATGGCGTCGGTTTTGGAATGGGTGAACTCGCCGACCATATGACGCCGTTTACACCTGCTTCAATCATTGGGGAGTTATCCATCAATGAATGGAATAACCGCAAGAAGCCCCAGGTGTTCCTTCAGGATGTAAAGATTGATCAGTGGCAATTATTCGATGTCCGGGGGATCAAGCAATTCCAAAAGTGGAATGAACTCATTCCGGCAGAGCGTAAACATATCATTTGCTTTAACCGGTCAACATTGGACAAGATTGACCTGTCAAAGGAAGAAGTCACGCTACTGGAAGAAGGGGCTGACCTGAAAGACCTGAGGACAGAAGGTACAAGCCTAGTACTGCTTGATCTGCCGACTTCCAAACCGCTCCTCGATGAGCTTTTGAAAAGGGGCAGGCCACATCGCATTTATGCCCATTTCTTCCAGGAGGAAGATCATTTCTTCAGTACGATGCCGAGCCGTGATCATTTTAAATGGTACTATGGATTTTTGACGAAACGCGGTTCTTTTGATTTGAACAAACACGGTGAAGACCTTGCGAAATACAAAGGATGGTCAAAAGAAACAATTGATTTCATGTCACAGGTGTTTTTTGAATTGAAGTTTGTTACAATAGTGAATGGATTTATTTCTCTTAATCCTGAGAAAACCAAGAAAGATCTTTCTGAATCTCGAACATACCAGAAGAAACAACAACAATACGAGCTTGAAAACGAATTGTTATATTCTTCCTATCAAGAGTTGAAGGCTTGGTTTGACGAAAGGATAGAAGAGTCTGTTACAATTGAGGAGGAAGTAAAAGCATGGACTTAAAACAATATGTTACAATCGTTGAGAATTGGCCTAAAGAAGGTATTAAGTTTAAAGACATCACAACATTGATGGATAATGGTGATGCCTATAGATATGCTACAGACCAAATCGTCGAATATGCGAAAGAAAAGGAAATCGACCTGATCGTCGGACCTGAAGCACGTGGATTCATCATCGGATGTCCAGTGGCGTACGCTTTGGGTGTAGGTTTTGCCCCGGTCCGCAAACCTGGTAAATTACCACGTGAGACGATTCAAAAAGAATACGGTCTTGAGTATGGTAAAGATGCGCTGACCATCCATAAAGATGCGATCAAGCCTGGTCAACGTGTTCTGATCACAGACGACCTTCTTGCTACTGGCGGGACGATCGAAGCGACAATTAAGCTTGTTGAAGAGCTTGGCGGAATTGTTGCAGGTACAGCATTCTTGATCGAGCTAACGTACCTTGACGGCCGTGAAAAACTTAAAAACTATGACATCATGACATTGATGCAATACTAATCCGAATAAAACACATATAGTTTGTGATATACTTAAATAAGGGACTGACATCTGGTTTTCTGGTGTCAGCCCTTATTTTTTTATGAGAGTTTAACTTCTATGCAGAAGGAAACATAGAACAGGACACCGTCGTTTTTTGTCGCCAATATTCGACAAAAATAGATGAAATCTGAGAATTTCTCCCTAAACCCTTTACAGAACTACATTTTTTTTTGATAATAGTAACAATCATTAAAATCGATAAACTAGTGAAATTTAATAAAATACAAAGGTGATTTTGATCATGGCTAAAGATCAAGTACTAACCCCTGAACAGGTTATTGAAAAGACAAGAGCATATTTGAACGATGAGAATGTTGCGCTGGTTCAAAAAGCGTATGAGTACGCGAGGGATGCCCACAGCGAACAGTACCGGAAATCCGGTGAACCATACATCATCCATCCAATCCAGGTGGCAGGGATTCTTGCCGACTTGGAAATGGACCCGGCAACCGTCGCTGCAGGGTTTCTTCATGATGTAGTGGAAGATACGGGTACATCTCTAGGAGAGATTGCCGAAGCATTTAATGCCGAAGTGGCCATGCTCGTCGATGGTGTCACGAAGCTTGGGAAAATCAAGTACAAGTCACATGAAGAGCAGCAGGCTGAAAATCATCGGAAAATGTTCGTGGCAATGGCACAGGATATCCGTGTCATTCTAATTAAATTGGCGGACCGTCTTCACAATATGAGGACATTGAAGCACCTGCCACAGGAAAAGCAGCGGAGGATCGCAAATGAAACACTCGAAATCTTTGCTCCGTTGGCACACCGGCTCGGAATTTCGAAGATCAAATGGGAACTGGAAGATACTTCTTTAAGGTATTTGAATCCACAGCAATATTATCGCATCGTCAATCTCATGAAGAAGAAACGTGCTGAGCGTGAGCAGTATTTAGAGGAAGTCGTAAATGAAGTGAAGGACAAGCTCGGTGATGTCAAGATTGTCGCTGACATATCCGGACGGCCAAAGCACATTTACAGCATCTACCGCAAAATGGCGTTGCAAAATAAGCAGTTCAATGAAATTTATGACCTGCTGGCCGTACGTGTCGTTGTCGACAGCATCAAGGACTGCTATGCAGTGCTCGGTATCGTCCACACATGCTGGAAACCGATGCCCGGCCGCTTCAAGGATTACATTGCGATGCCAAAACCGAATATGTATCAGTCCCTTCACACGACCGTCATCGGTCCGAAGGGGGATCCGCTTGAAGTACAGATCAGGACCCTTGAAATGCACCAGATCGCTGAATACGGGGTAGCTGCACACTGGGCTTATAAGGAAGGTAAGGAAGCGAGTGAAACGGTTTCCTTTGAAAAGAAGCTGTCCTGGTTCAGGGAGATACTTGAGTTTCAGAATGAATCGGCCAATGCTGAAGAATTCATGGAGTCTCTTAAAATCGACCTGTTTTCAGATATGGTCTTTGTCTTTACGCCAAAAGGGGATGTACTCGAATTGCCATCAGGATCTGTACCGATCGACTTTTCCTACCGTATCCATTCGGAAATCGGCAATAAAACGATCGGAGCCAAGGTCAACGGAAAGATGGTCACCCTTGATTATAAGTTGAAAACCGGAGATATCGTCGAGATCCTCACATCCAAGCATTCTTACGGTCCGAGTCAGGACTGGCTGAAGCTTGCCCAAACCTCTCAGGCGAAAAACAAGATCAAGCAATTCTTCAAAAAACAGCGCAGAGAAGAGAATATTGAAAAGGGCAGGGATCTTGTCGAGAAAGAAATCAAGAATCAAGGCTTCGATGTGAAAGAAATCCTGAATCCTGAAAATATCAAGCGCGTGTCAGAGAAATTTAATTTTTCCAATGAAGATGATATGTACGCGGCAGTAGGGTATAACGGCATCACCGCTGCCCAGATCGCCAATCGCCTGACAGAAAGAGACCGGAAGAAGCGTGAGCAGGAAGACAGTCTCGAAGAAACAATGAAAGAGTTGAACGCCCAGCCTGTCAAACGGAAAAAAGATGCAGGCGTCCAGGTGGAGGGAATCGATAACCTTCTCATCCGCCTGTCCAGGTGCTGCAGTCCTGTGCCCGGTGATGAAATCGTCGGCTTCATTACGAAAGGCCGCGGCGTTTCGGTCCACCGCGCAGATTGCACGAACGTGACGGCGGATGAAGTCGGTCAGCGTCTTATCCCTGTTTCATGGGAAAGTGACAGGAATGACCGTAAGGAATACAATGTCGATATTGAAATCTCAGGATATGACCGCAGAGGACTATTGAATGAGGTGCTTCAGGCGGTAAACGAAACGAAGACGAATATATCGGCGGTGAGCGGCAAGTCAGACCGGAATAAAGTCGCCACCATCAATATGTCGATTTCCATTCATAACATTTCCCACCTTCACAAAGTGGTGGAACGGATCAAGCAGATCTCAGATATATATGCCGTAAGAAGAATCATGAATTAAAGGAGATTTCTTTATGAAAGTTGTACTGCAAAGAAGTAAAGAAGCCTCCGTCACCGTAGATGGAGAAGTGAAAGGTGAAATCACATCGGGTGCCGTATTGCTGGTGGGCATCACACATGAGGATACCGTGGAAGATGCCCGCTACGTTGCGGATAAGGTTGCGAATCTCCGCATCTTTGAAGACGGAGAAGGGAAGATGAATCATTCCCTGCTCGATGTAGAAGGAGAGATTCTGTCGATTTCCCAATTCACCCTTTACGGTGATTGCCGGAAAGGAAGAAGGCCCAACTTCATGAATGCGGCCAGGCCCGACCAGGCGGAAGGGTTGTATGACCAATTCAATGCCTTTCTGAAGGAAAAGAACCTGAAGGTGGAAACGGGTGTCTTTGGCGCTATGATGGACGTCCAATTGACGAACGATGGCCCTGTGACCCTGATCATCGAAAGCAAATAAATTAAAACGGGGTTACATGCCTATCAGAGGCTTGAGCTCAGGCTGAACATCCCGCTCCGGCCCAATCACCATAAAAAAATCCGAACGACTTCGATTTCTGAGAGAGATCGAATGATCGTTCGGATTTTCTTTGTATATCAGCCTTTTAATCCAACCCTATCAGGACGGGTGTCCATCAATTCGAGAAGTAATCACCCAGTCCATGATAGATGGCCGTCGATGCCAGGTCTTGGAAGTACTGTGTGTTTACATTCGCTTCTTCAGTTGGATTGCTGAGGAAGCCCAGTTCCAAGAGGACGGCAGGCCGATTGTTTTCCCTGATCACATGGTAGTCACCGACCCGGGCACCCCGGTCTGAAGTCGGTAATCGTGCAGACAGGCTGCCGTGAATGTCCTCGGCCAGTTCTTTCTGCTGACTCCGGTAATAATAAGTGGTGTGCCCGGCTACCGAAGAATCCATGATGCTGTCAAAGTGGATGCTGATGAAGGCATCAGCTTCATAATAATGTGATAATGAGACCCTGGATGGTAATGATAAATACTCATCCGTCTTTCTTGTCAAAACAACCTTTGCCCCGGCACTTTTTAACTTTTCAGCAAGAAGCTCGCCTGTTTTCATGGTCAGGAGTTTTTCCAGCGTGCCGCTTGCTCCCGTTGTTCCGCTGTCCCTGCCGCCATGACCTGGATCGATCACGATCACCTTGCCTTGCAGCCCGCCTTTTCTTTCCCGTGCAGGTGCTGTATTTTCCCCTGCAGCTGACCGGATTGAAGTGACCCATCCTGCAACCCATCCAGCACGGCCGTCTGCCAATTGAATTTCAACCCAATCACCGTCTTTGCTGACGACCGGGAAAGAATCCCCGCTCGAAGCACGTTCGATGACACTGGATTGTGTAGTGGCGCTGCTTCTGATATTTGTCCCATTATATAAGATGGTAAGGTTTTCGCTGCTGTCTGTATCCCGACTGCCTTCAGAAGGGACATTCATCGTTTTTTGAACATACCATCCCGCTATCCAGCCTTTTTTTCCATTATCGAGCTTGATTTGATACCAGTTGTTGTCTTCTTTTAACAGCTTGAATCGTTCCCCTTTGGAAACTTTGCCGATGACTTTCCCGTTTAGGGAAGTTTCATCCCTGACATTCAATCCGTGGACGGTAATGATGCCAAGAAGTTCAGTTGAAGCGTCTCCCCGTTCTGCGGGTGGGTTTGCATTGGCGCCGCCACCCCCTGAAGAAAACTCTACGTATCTTTCGCTGATCCATGCTTTTGTGTCACCAAAGGCGATTTCATACCAGCCTGATACGCTTCCGGTCACCTCGACCTGATCTCCTCTGTTTAACACGCCAAGCACGGAGCTTTGAATGGAAGGGGACTTGCGCACATTTAAGGCGTTATCGGTGATGATCCCTTGTTTATTCTCACTTCGTCTTGATGAGGAGGCTTGGGTATCGACCCCACCCGTTATGTATTCCCTGTGCACCCATCCGCTGGTGTTTCCGCTCTCGATCTTCAGCCAGTCCCCTTCTTTACCGGTGACGGTTACGGCATCGCCCTTATCTAAGACGGTGATCACCTGATCGGCAGTGCTTGGTCCTTTTCTCATCCTGAGGCCGTCTGTATTGACGGTTCCTTCTTCCTTGGTAGAAGGGTTCCCTGTCGAAACGGTATCGGCGGAAACAAGCCAGTCTGCCACCCAGCCATCCCCGGCTTCCGTCCGTATTTTATACCATTCTTTATCTGTGTCCACTATATTGTACGATTCTCCCCGGTGTACCTTGGTCAAGACAGGGTAACTCAACCCCGGTCCGGTCCGGACGTTCAGCGTGGAAACACTGATTGTCACGCCCCCAGATTCTGCATGTGCAGGTGCACCGGGCTGCACAGGGGCGATCAGGAGGAGGATCAATAGTGATGCAATCAATTTCTTCATTCTCTACACCTCCAGTATGTATGCTGCCACTACCTTAGTATATATCGGATCTTTTACCCTGACTGTTGAATGTGATTGTGAAATTCGTCCGGCTCAATAGAATCCTTAACGTTTTAATACGATAAAAAAAATAAAATTCCTTCATGACGAAAATAAAATAGGTAATTGGAAATGATAGGGGTAGGAATGTTTTTTGAAAGGATGAGTGATGTGAGGTCAAGTGAAAAAGGATTTATGAATGCCAATGGTGACAATCAATTATTTGATGTGGATTTTCATCAATTTTTAGCTAGGGAAAAAGATGCATTGAATGTGGAGCTTGCATCTGAGTTCGGGCTTACCTTGAGGGAAGTGAAGTTGTTAAAGAAGAAAATGGAGAGATCGTGACGAAATTTTCTTTAACCTCTTGACATGGGGTTGGTGCATCCGTATCATTATAGAAATAAAATAACATTTACAAAAACCGTTGATCGAGCACAGTAGCTGAACCCCACTTGTAAAGAGAGGAAATGCCCCGGCTGAAAGCATTTCTACAATGTGACTTAGTGAATGAACACTCAGGAGGTTTCTCTCTGAAAAAGTCCCTTTAGTAGGAGATGAACGTACCAGGCGTTAACTGGCTAAGTGGAGGTCTTATAGATCTCAATTAGGGTGGCACCACGGGAATAACAGCTCTCGTCCCTTGTATATGATACAAGGGATTGAGGGCTTTTTTTATTTACATAAATTTAAATTTAAAGGTAAGAAGGAGGAAATCATCTTGTCCATTCAGATTCCAAGAGGTACACAGGATATTCTGCCTGGTGAAGTAGAAAAGTGGCAGTATGTAGAGGAAGTGGCAAAGACCCTTTGCCGCAACTATCAGTATAAAGAAATCCGCACGCCGATTTTTGAAGCGAGCGAACTATTCACACGGGGCGTCGGGGATACGACCGATATCGTCCAGAAGGAAATGTATATGTTTGAAGACCGGGGAGGCAGGAGCCTTGCATTGAGGCCGGAAGGAACGGCTTCCGTTGTCCGCTCTTTCGTTGGGAATAAAATGTTCGGCAACCCGAATCAACCGACAAAGCTTTATTATGCAGGACCGATGTTCCGTTATGAAAGACCGCAGGCGGGCCGTTATCGTCAATTCGTCCAGTTCGGGGTGGAAGCTCTCGGAAGTGAAGATCCGGCAATCGATGCAGAAGTGATTTCGTTGGCGATGGGGATCTATAAGGAATTGGGTCTCACTCAATTAAAGCTCGTCATCAACAGCCTCGGCGATGCGGGCAGCAGGGACGCTCACAGGGAAGCGCTGATCAACCACTTCCAGCCAAGGATCGAAGAGTTCTGTGGAGATTGTCAGAACCGATTAGAGAAGAACCCGCTCAGGATCCTCGATTGTAAAAAGGATCGTGATCATGAGTTGATGGCGACGGCACCTTCTATCCTGGACTATTTAAATGACGAATCAAAGGCTTATTTTGAAAAGGTTCAGGCTCACCTTTCTGCAATGGATGTGGAATTCGTCGTCGATCCGACGCTTGTAAGGGGACTTGATTACTATAATCACACAGCTTTTGAAATCATGAGTGATGCAGAAGGATTCGGCGCGATCACCACGCTTTGCGGGGGAGGACGCTACAATGGCCTTGTCGAAATGGTAGGCGGCCCTGAAACACCAGGGATCGGTTTTGCCTTCAGTATCGAAAGGCTGCTTTCAGCATTAGAAGCGGAAAAGGTCGAACTGCCTATCGAGCAGGGTGTTGACTGTTTCATCGTTTCCATGGGGGAAGAGGCAAAGGATTATGCAGTCAAGCTTCTCCACACATTAAGAGCGGCCGGTGTATCTTCTGAGAAGGATTACCTGGACCGTAAAGTCAAAGGTCAATTCAAAGCGGCAGACCGCTATGAAGCAAAATATGTAGCCGTGATAGGCGACAATGAAATACAGGAAAACAAAATCAACCTGAAGGATATGACGACAGGCGAGCAGGAAGAAGTGGACCTCGACCGTTTTGTGGAAAATATCAAACTCAAGCTTGGCAAATAGAACAGAAGGATTAGACGAGGAGGAGAAAGCATGACAAGAAGAACGGCATATTGCGGAGAAATAACAGAATCATATATCGGTGAAAAAATCACGATCAAAGGCTGGGTACAAAAAAGAAGAGACCTGGGAGGATTGATCTTCATCGATCTTCGTGACAGAGAAGGCATCGTCCAGGTCGTCTTTAATCCAGATGTATCAAGTGAGGCGCTTGCACTTGCCGAGAAGATCCGGAATGAGTACGTATTGAGTGTGACCGGTACAGTCGTAGCTAGGGGAGAAGGAACGGTGAACCCCAACCTGAAAACAGGAAGTGTGGAAATTCAGGCAGATGACGTTCAAATCATCAACGAAGCGAAAACACCTCCATTCATGATCGACGATCAAATGGAAGTGTCAGAGGATGTTCGCTTGAAATACCGCTATGTAGACCTTCGCCGTCCTGCGATGCTCGAAACGTTCAAAATGCGTCATAATGTGACGACATCATTCCGGAATTTCCTGAACGACAATGGATTCCTGGATGTTGAAACACCGATCCTGACAAAGAGCACACCTGAAGGGGCAAGGGATTATCTTGTTCCAAGCCGGGTGCACAAAGGGGAATTCTATGCACTTCCTCAATCACCGCAAATCTTCAAGCAATTATTGATGGTGTCAGGCTTTGACCGTTATTATCAAATCGCTCGCTGCTTCCGTGATGAAGACCTTAGGGCAGACCGTCAGCCTGAGTTTACTCAGGTCGATATGGAAATGAGCTTCATGGATAAAGAGCAAATCATCGCACTTGTTGAAGACATGATGAAAAAGCTGATGAACGATGTGAAAGAAGTGGACGTATCATTACCAATTCCGCGAATGACATACGATGAAGCCATGAGCCGTTATGGTTCTGACAAACCAGACACACGCTTCGGTATGGAGCTGATCGACGTTTCTGAAATTGTCAAAGAATCAGGATTCAAAGTATTTGCCGGCGCAGTCGCAAATGGCGGTCAAGTCAAACTGATCAACGTAAAAGGCGGGGCGTCATCTTATTCCCGTAAAGACATCGATGGCCTGACAGAATTCGTTTCACGCTACGGTGCAAAAGGACTAGCTTGGCTGAAAGTGGAGGAAGAAGGCTTAAAAGGACCGATCTCGAAATTTGTCACTGAAGAAGATGCAGCCCAAATTTCTTCTACTGCAGACGCTGAAACAGGGGATTTATTACTCTTTGTTGCTGACAAGAAGTCTGTGGTCGCCGATGCCCTTGGTGCCCTCCGTTTAAAACTGGGTAAAGAATTAAAATTGATCGATGAATCGAAATTCAACTTCCTATGGGTGACAGACTGGCCGCTGCTTGAGTATGACGAAGGTGAAAACCGTTATTACGCAGCACACCATCCATTCACGATGCCTGTCAGGGAAGACCTGGACCTTTTCGAAACGGATCCTGCTTCAATCCGTGCAGAAGCATATGACCTTGTGTTGAATGGCTACGAGCTGGGCGGTGGATCACTTCGTATTTACGAGCGTGATATTCAGGAGAAAATGTTCAAAGTACTTGGCTTCTCTAAAGAAGAAGCAGAAGCCCAATTCGGTTTCTTACTGGAAGCATTCGAATACGGAACGCCTCCACACGGCGGTATCGCACTGGGACTTGACCGCTTAGTCATGCTTCTTGCAGGACGCACGAACCTGCGTGATACAATTGCCTTCCCGAAAACGGCGAGTGCAAGCTGCGTATTGACCGATGCGCCTGGTGGAGTGAGTGAAGATCAGTTGAAAGAACTGTCTTTGTCGCTGGATGTAGAATGATGTAAATAAATTCCGGGGGTCATTCGTTGAAATACAGAGATTGATATGGTATTATTTAATCAATCACAAACGAGTCCTGATGTGTGCGACGTTTTTACCTAACAGTTTTGACCGAACACTTCAAACTTCGGGAGCTTGACGTTTCTGCTAGGCGTTCATGCCTCATTCCGAGGACTAACAAATAGTGGAATAGAGCACCCACCTGCCGAGAGCGGGTTCAAAACGAAGGACACGATGGCGACGGCACGATTGGGACTCGACCAATCATTTTTCAATTAATAGAACCTATATAATCCTAGAGCCAGGCTGAAGACAGCCTGGCTCTTTTGCGCTTGTTTTTCAGATCTGGGCAGCGTGCAGATTCAGCCTTGGTCCTTGACTAAAGAAGCCCGAAATAGGGTAAACGAAAGCTATGGCCAACATTTCATATTGATTTTCGGCCCTGTTTCCTTTATTCTAATTCAGTATAAACCTAGTTGAATACTTATAATGGAGTTGATTATTTTGCTACACCAGTTTTCACGAAATGAACTAGCGATCGGCAAACAAGGAATTCAAACCCTTAAAGATAGCACGGTGGCAGTACTTGGAATCGGGGGAGTCGGATCCTTTGCAGCTGAAGCTTTAGCGAGGTCAGGTGTAGGCCGTCTTGTTCTAGTGGATAAAGATGATGTTGATATCACAAACGTCAACCGTCAGGTGCACGCCTTACTTTCGACAGTAGGTCAACCGAAAGTGGACCTGATGAGGGACCGTATCAAAGATATTAATCCAGACTGCGAAGTCATTGCATTAAAGATGTTTTACACAGAAGAAACGTATGAGGAGTTCTTTAATCAAGGATTGGATTTTGTTATCGATGCTTCTGATACGATTTCTTATAAAATCCATTTGATGAAAGAATGCCTGAAGCGTGACATTCCATTGATTGCGAGCATGGGCGCTGCGAACAAAAACGATCCGACCCGCTTCCAGATTGCGGATATCAGCAAAACCCATACCGACCCGATTGCAAAGGTCATCCGTACCCGCCTGAAAAAAGAAGGAATCAAAAAGGGTGTGACGGTTGTATTCTCTGATGAAAGTCCAATCGTCATCCGGGAAGAAATCCGTAAAGAAGTAGGGAAAGATGATGCGAAAATCCGTAAAGCACAGCTTCCTCCTTCCTCAAATGCATTCGTTCCATCAGTAGCTGGTCTGATTGCAGCCAGTCATGTAATCAACCAATTATTGAAGGATATTGAAATCAAGAGGGTAAAAGACAAATAATCGTTCTTTTCTTTCCCAAAGGCTGTTTTCGTAAACATTGTTGCTTTTAGATAAGTTAGGTGCAGTTGATTTCCGCTCCAGATGCTCGCTTTCCGCGGGGCTGGCGGTGAGCCTCCTCGGCTGCGCCTGCGGGGTCTCACCTGTCCAGCGTTTCCCGCAGGAGTCGAGCATCTTCCGCTCCAATCAACTAACTAAGATAAAAAAACCAAAAAATCATTGAATTACTGCTTATTCATCTTCTTAATAGTAGTGATCATCGTCATTCAATTACAATTTCCCTTGATTCACTGCTATGGCAATTTTTTAATTCCACAGTCTCGAACCGTAGATGCTCACATTATCGTCTAATAATAGTGGTAGCATAAAAAATCCGAACGAAGTAGATTTTCGACTTCGTTCGGATTTTTTTATTGGCGGACACCCTTTTGTCCAGCCTCTTTATGTTTATTCATTTTCTGCTTTCTTCAAAATGGAGAGAAGATCCATCATTTTTTCATAATAATCACGTTGGGTGTGGTATTGTTTCTTCATTTCAGTTTGCCTGGATAGGAGATCGTCTCTTTCTTTCAACAGCTGTCTATGGGCGTGTGCTTGCCGTAAAAATTCGATGCATGCTTCCAATGTAAGGTTTGTCTGATATGAATTGATTTTTTTGTAATAGCGTTGCGAACATGTTCCGGGACTTCTGTTGATTTTACTTGATGCCGCAATGAATGCTTCTTTTTTGGATTTTCCTCTTTCTATATGATCCTGGACGATTTCCTTGAGAAGCTTTTCTTCAGCCGGGGTCCAGGGACACTTTTTCTTCTCCATCATTCACACTCCTCTTCTCCTAGTTTTACTCATACGTCCGGAAAAATAATTCCATTAATAGGTAAAAAAGGATTGACGAGCCATGTTGTGTCAGTGTACTATCTAACTAGAACACTAAAACGCGAAGAAATAGGAAGTGAACAAATGAGTGCTTTTACAGGACTCCTCTGGAAAGATTTTAAAACATCAATCCTTTGGTTTTATAGCTGGATTGTCATTATTCTGCTGCTTTTTCTCATTGGGGTGATCATCGGGCACCATTCGAATGAACTGAGGATGTCCCAACTGTTTCTTATCATGATCGGTGTGCTGCACATCACATGTCTTCCGGGGATGATAGGCTCCATGCTCCGCTTGGAAGGAAAAACGCAGCTTTGGCTGCACAGTCCCCACAATGGCTTCATGCTCTTATTGCCAAAACTGATCATTGCATTCATCTACTCCACGCTGTCCCTGTTGATGATCGACGGGCTTGGCGTCTTAATGATGGTGCTGTATCCCGCTGATTCCCTGTTTTCCTATTGGCCGATCAAAGAAGGAATTCTTTTCAACCTGGGTGTGACCCTCGTTGGTCTATACTTTTCAGGCTGGGTGATATTCCTGTGGACGTTCTATCACTCACTCTCAAAATATCCAACACTGAAGAATATCCGCTGGCTGTTCATTATCGGCTTCATCATCATATATCAGACGGTTGTCGCTTTCTTCATGAGCATTCAGAGGGTGGAGACCTTTTTCCTGGATACGTTCACCGTGGAGGTCAGTTCAGGGATTTTCTTATCGGTAGGCGCCCATGAGGCGGATGTGGGTTTAAGCCCTGTGATGATTCCTTTGCCTGTCATGCCTTTTCTCTTTGAGGCACTGATCATGGTCATCATCCTTACCATTTCCTGCAGGCTTCTCGACCGCAGAGTTGAGGTGTAGGCTATGACGGAAGAATATGCTGCATCCAAGCCGATTTACGTCCAAATAGCAGACCGGATCATCAGGAGAATCGTCAGGAAGGAATTATCCCCCGGAGATAAACTGCCTTCTGTCAGGGAAATGGCCGTACAATCCGGGGTGAATCCGAATACCATTCAACGTACTTACAGTGAACTGGAGAGGATGGACATTGTGGAGACGAAAAGAGGTCAAGGGACATTTGTGACTGAAAGGGAAGAGATTCTTTCGGTGATAAATGAAAAAGTGCAGGCTGAGGTCATCCAGTCATTCATTAATAATATGGAAGAACTTGGATTGACGAAGGCGGAAATGATTCAAGGCGTAAAGAAATATTTGAATAAGAGGGAGGGGGAATAGAGGTGGTTGTGGAATTCAAACATGTGACAAAGAAGTACGGCAATGAAGCAGCCTTGCGTAACACATCCCTCCATTTTGAAAAAGGCAAGATTTATGGCCTGCTTGGTCCAAACGGCAGCGGAAAGTCGACAACGTTAAAGATGATTGCGGGACTTGTTCTTCCGAATACCGGATCTGTAACGATGAACGGGGAGCGTGTCACCCGGAAGTTTGCCAGTGCTGTAGCCTATTTAACAGAGCTGGATATGTTTTATGACGCTTTTACAGTGGAAGGGATGATCCGATTCTACGCCTCTCAGTTCCCT
Organism: Bacillus sp. KH172YL63; assembly: GCF_011398925.1. Classification (NCBI taxonomy): domain Bacteria; kingdom Bacillati; phylum Bacillota; class Bacilli; order Caryophanales; family Bacillaceae; genus Bacillus; species Bacillus sp. KH172YL63. Next base: position 3,009,822 of record NZ_AP022842.1, on the reverse strand, counting down.
GATTTTGATCGGGAGAGATCCCTGGAATTGCTGGATTTCATGGCGCTCGACAGGGATAAGAAGATCAAGCATTTATCTAAAGGGAACCGGGGGAGATTGAAGCTCGTCCTCGCCCTGTCCCGGAACACGGAAGTCCTTCTCCTCGATGAGCCGTTTTCAGGACTGGATCCGATGGTACGGGATTCGATTGTGAAGGGGCTCTTGTCTTATATCGATTTTGGGAACCAGACGGTGATCATCGCCACCCATGAAATTGATGAGATCGAAGGAATCCTGGATGAAGCCTATATCATCCAGAATGGGGAAGTGAAAGGCCACTGTGACGTGGAAGAACTCAGGGAGTCAGAAGGTCTGTCCGTCCTTCAATGGCTGAAACAAACGACAAAATCAGAAGGGAAGATGAAATGATGAAAGCTATTGCACAACTACAAGGCGTCTCGAAAATCATCAAAGGCAAGACGATCATCGATCAGTTGACATTTGATGTATATGAAGGGGAAGTATTCGGATTCCTCGGCCCTAACGGTGCCGGTAAGACGACGACGATCCGAATGATCGTCGGCTTGATGAATATTTCAAAAGGTGACATCCTGATTTCGGGAAAAAGCATCAAGAAAGATTTCGAAGGTGCCATCAAGGATGTCGGTGCCATTGTTGAAAATCCTGAGCTTTATAAGTTCATGTCAGGCTATCAAAATCTTAAACATTTCGCCCGCATGCAAAAAGGGATCACTGAAGAAAGAATGAAAGAAGTCATCGAGCTTGTCGGGTTAAAGGACCGGATCCATGATAAGGTGAAAACCTATTCCCTTGGGATGAGACAACGTCTCGGGCTTGCTCAATGCCTGCTTCATAAGCCGAAGCTCCTCATTCTCGACGAACCTACAAATGGACTGGACCCTGCCGGTATCCGTGAGATCCGTGCATATATCAGAAAGCTTGCAGAGGAAGAAGGCATGGCAGTCATCGTGTCGAGTCACTTGCTATCCGAAATGGAAATGATGTGTGACCGGATCGCGATCATTCAATCCGGTAAGCTTGTGGAAGTCCAACAGGTCCGTGATTTCGTTGAAGGATCAGAACAAGTGTATCACCTGGAAGTCAATGATGCTGACAAACTGAAAGCAGCCCTGACTGCATTGGATCCGGAAATCAAATTCGAAATAAAAGGCACTGACATACAGGCTGCCCTTCTCAAAGAACAAGTGCCGGATGTCATCCGTGCTCTAGTGGAAGCTGATATCGAAATCTACAGCGTCATGCCTGTCGCGAAAACATTGGAAGACAGATTCCTTGAAATCACAAACGATAAAGGAGAGGTCGTGCATGCTTAGTCTCATAAGGAACGAATGGACAAAAATCTTCAAACGTGTCGGTACATATGTCATGCTGGGTCTGCTTATTCTCATCATTGGGGTGACAGCTGCGTTTTCAAAGTATGATGATGGGAAAACAAAAGAAATGGAGAACTGGAAGCAGGAACTCTCTTCGCAGGTAGAAGCAGAGAAGCAAAGGCTGGAGCAAGCTCCGGATATGAATAAATTCATCAAAAAAGATGCTGAAAGAAGAATTGCATTGAATGAATATCGGATTGAAAACGATATCGCGCCAACCGTAAAGGAGACAGCCTGGACATACGTTGAAACGAACGCCAATATCGTGTTGGTTGTCGGATTGTTTGCCATCATCGTGGCAGCGGGCATTGTCGCAGGTGAGTTTAGCTGGGGCACCATCAAATTATTGCTTATCCGCCCGATTTCAAGAACCAAAATCCTGCTCTCTAAATATATCACTGTCATTTTGTATGGCATGAGTATGCTGTTATTATTATTTATTCTGTCAGTAGTGTTGGGACTCTTATTGTTCGGCGGAACCGATCAATCCACTCACCTGGCGTACGTGGATGGACAAGTGGTGGAACAGCACATCATCGGGTACCTGATCAAAACTTATTTATTGCAAACGATCAATATTGTGATGATGGCTACGATGGCCTTCATGATTTCTGCTGTGTTCAGAAGCAGCTCACTGGCTATCGGGATTTCACTATTTCTCCTGTTCGTCGGTGGGAATGCGACGACTTTATTGGCAATGAAATTCGACTGGGCCAAATACAGCCTGTTTGCCAATACAGACCTGACGCAATATACAGGCTTCACGTCGCCACTCGTTGACAGTATGACGATGGGCTTCTCCATCACCATGCTGATCATCTACTTCATCATCTTCCAGCTGCTTGCTTTCATCGTCTTCAACAAACGGGACGTTGCAGCATAATGAACGGAAAGGGACGGCTCATCTGAGTCCGTCCCTTTTTATGTGAATCGATACAATTCAGAGAACTTCAGTCTTGTCACTTGATTGAGGAGATAGGCTGACTCTTTTGCATCTTTTTTCCTGAGTGTATTCAGCGCATCGATCATTTCATCATGGGAGACGACGCCGACCCCATGGCCGAAGTACTCATTTTCTTTCAAGAAAACAGAGTTTTCCCCCATCCAGATCGGATCCTCGAAATCAGGATTGTAGAAATAATATACGTCCCCAGGGATGTAATCAAGACCTTCATACGTGACCATCCCCATGTCATCATCATAATGATGGCCCCACACAAGCAGCGGAGAAAACAGTTCGTTGAATGAAGAAGTCCTGATCGTATCGAGGATGGATTTGTAATAGATCAAGACGATGCTTGTGACGCATTCGAAGCTGTAGGCCGAGCTGTTTGTGAAAATATCCTCTATCCCGTCTGAAGGGCGCTTTGATTCCTTCAGTCTATAACCGTAGGGGGTCTTATCCCAATATGCTGTATTGAAGGTTGAGTGCTCGAAAGCGGAGAATTTAGCGTCACTTTCATTCAATGCTTTTGCATTGCTGATGATTCTCTCTCTTATTTTCAGTTCATACTTGAGCTCGCCGAGATGCTGATAGCGATAGTCGGTAGGGCTTCCCTTCAATGTTTGAAAAATGATTTCTTCAACAGGGGTCAAATCCGGGAGCGTTTTAAGGGGGAGTTCATTGCTGATCACAATCATACCCATCCACCTCCTTGGCTTTTTATTAATGTATGTTCCGATGGGGGATGTGGTATCTCATACAAAGGAAAAAAGGGATCGGTTTCCGGCCGCAAGAAAATGACCATCCGGTTTCGAACAAGGCAGACACCACACGTTCAAACCTTTACACACATCAAAAAAGCGTCCTGAACTGGGAAAAGGATTCCCATCCAGGACGCTTCCGGTTTCTTATTTCATCTGCTTATTGATCTTCTCATACACCTGGGCGATCGCCTGCTCGAACTTTCCGGTCGATTTCGGGGTGTAATAGTGAGCGTTCTTTAATTTGTCGGGCAAATAGGTTTGCGGCACCCATCCCGATTCAAAGCTGTGAGGGTACTTGTACTCGACGCCCCTGCCCAGCTGTTTCGCGCCCTGATAATGAGCATCTTTCAGGTGATCCGGCACTTCACCGCTCTTTCCTTTGCGGATATCTGCAAGGGCAAGGTCGATCGCCATGATTGCAGAGTTGGACTTAGGTGACAAACACAGCTCAATGATCGCGTTTGAAAGGGGGATCCTTGCTTCGGGGAACCCGATTTTCTCGGCGGTTTCAACTGCTGCCAATGTCCTCGGCCCGGCCTGCGGGTTGGCGAGTCCGATATCTTCATAAGCGATCACCAGCAATCTGCGGGCGATGCTTGGGAGGTCACCGGCTTCGACGAGCCTTCCGAGATAATGAAGGGCTGCGTTCACATCACTGCCCCGGATCGATTTCTGGAAAGCACTCAGCACATCATAATGAGCATCCCCGTCCTTATCATGCGAAAAGCTCTTTTTCTGAAGACATTCTTCCGCAATACCGACATCGATATGGATCACGCCGTTTTCATCGGGGGAAGTGGACAATACGGCAAGCTCAAGGGCATTCAGTGAACTTCTGACATCCCCGAAGCTGCTGCCTGCGAAGTGTCCGATCGCTTCGTCACTCACATCCAGGGAGTATCCACCGAGCCCACGGTCTTCATCTTCAATCGCCCTGGTCAGCGCCGTCTTCATTTCCTCGGTGGTCAGCGGCTTCAATTCGAAAATCTGGCACCTGCTCCGGATGGCAGGGTTGATGGCGTGATAAGGGTTGCTTGTCGTTGCCCCGATCAGGGTGATCATGCCGTTCTCCAAATAAGGGAGGAGAAAATCCTGCTTCCCTTTATCCAGCCGGTGAACCTCGTCAAGGAGGAGGATTACTTTACCGGACATCTTCGCTTCCTCTGCGACGATCTGTATATCTTTTTTATTATTCGTGACAGCGTTCAAGGTTTTGAACCGGTATTTCGTGCTTCCGGCGATGGCGCTGGCGATGGAGGTCTTTCCGATCCCGGGCGGTCCATATAGGATCATCGATGACAGCTGCTTCGCTTTCACCATCCGGTCTATGATCTTTCCTTCACCGACTAAATGCTGCTGCCCGATGATTTCATCAATGGTCCTTGGTCTCATCTTAAATGCAAGTGGTTTAATGGACATGAAACATCTCTCCAAACTGGCGTTCTAGTTAGCTTCACTTTATCACAGGCTCTTCCATTTAGGAAATGATGTGGATGGTGGGAGGGAGAATCAGACCCTTTCGCAGACGGTTGCCGGATATGCTATAATAACAAAGTCAATATAGTGGACATACACGCTTCGTCATGCGCGGGGCGTTATTAAATATATTTGAGGTGCTGGTTATGAAAATATCTACTAAAGGCCGTTATGGTTTAACGATTATGATTGAATTGGCTAAACGCCACGGTGAAGGGCCGACATCCCTGAAAACGATCGCTCAGCAGCATGAGCTCTCGGAACACTACTTAGAGCAGCTCGTAGCCCCCCTTCGTAATGGAGGGCTTGTCCGGAGTATCAGAGGTGCCTACGGTGGGTATGTTTTAGGGCATGAGCCTTCTGAAATCACTGCAGGCGATATCATCCGCATCCTTGAAGGACCGATCAGCCCTGTTGAGGGGATCGAAAATGAGGAGCCGGCAAAGCGGGAATTATGGATCCGTATCCGTGATGCAGTCAAAGAAGTGCTCGACAATACGACGATCGAAGATTTGGCCAGTCATTCCGATGATGGTGAATCCGATGCGTACATGTTCTACATCTAGGAGGTTGCGATAAATGGAAAGAATGTATCTGGATCATGCTGCAACGTCCCCTATGCATCCTGATGTGATTGAAGAAATGACATCTGTGATGAAGGAGACCTTTGGCAATCCATCAAGCATCCATGCGTTTGGCCGTGCGTCCCGTCAGCTGGTCGATGAGGCACGGAATGCGATTGCCGGAAGCATCCATGCAGACTATAATGAAATCATTTTTACAAGCGGGGGAACTGAGGCGGATAATCTGGCCATCATCGGTTCAGCCGAGGCACATAAAGAAAAAGGGAAACATATCATCACGACACAGACTGAGCATCATGCGGTTTTGCATGCTTGTACATTCCTTGAATCAAAAGGGTTCGAGGTCACCTATCTGCCTGTGGACAGGACCGGAAGAATCTCTCTTGATGATCTGAAGAAATCTCTCAGGGAGGACACAATCCTCGTGACGATCATGTATGGGAATAATGAAGTGGGGACGATCCAGCCGATTAAAGAGATCGGTGAGCTGCTGAAGGATCATCAGGCTTATTTTCATTGTGACGCTGTACAGGCCTTTGGGTTGACGAAGCTTGATGTACGTGAGCTTGGTGTCGACCTGATGTCTGTGTCAGGCCATAAGATCAACGGGCCGAAAGGGATCGGCTTCCTGTACGCACGAAAATCAGTGGAGCTTCAACCGGGTCTCTACGGCGGGGAGCAGGAAAGAAAGCGCCGTGCGGGAACCGAGAACGTCCCGGCAATTGCAGGGCTCGGTAAAGCAGTCGGGCTCGCCGTCAGCGCCATTGAAGAGAAGAATACCCTGTACACAGGCTTCAAGACGTTGATGAAAGATACGCTGAAAGCCGAGGGAATCCAATTTGAAGAGAACGGTTCCCTTGAGCACGGATTGCCTCATGTGCTAAACTTAAGCTTTCCCGGCACGGATGTTGAATCCATGCTGGTTAATTTAGATATGTCAGGTATCGCTGTATCAAGCGGTTCTGCTTGTACGGCTGGATCAATAGAACCTTCCCATGTGCTTGTTGCAATGTTCGGCAAGGAGTCCGACCATATCCGGAACTCGATCCGTTTCAGTTTTGGACTCGGCAACACGGAAGAACAGGTCATCGGGGCGGCACGTGAAGTCGCAAAAATCGTCAAACGGTTAACAGCTTAAAGCATCTGTCAACGGGCGGATGAAGGAAAAAGGAGGTGGCGTAAGTGAAGAAAGAACCAAAGGATACAAGGGTCGTCGTCGGAATGTCCGGCGGAGTGGATTCTTCAGTTGCTGCTCTGTTGCTCAAACAGCAGGGATACGAAGTAATCGGGATTTTCATGAAAAACTGGGATGATACCGATGAAAACGGAGTATGTACGGCAACGGAAGATTACAACGATGTGATCCGGGTATGTAACCAAATTGGGATTCCTTACTACGCGGTGAATTTTGAGAAACAATACTGGGATAAGGTGTTTACCTATTTCCTTGATGAATATAAAGCGGGAAGAACGCCGAATCCGGATGTGATGTGTAACAAGGAAATCAAGTTCAAGGCGTTCCTTGAGCATGCACTCAAGCTTGGAGCAGACTATCTGGCTACCGGCCACTATGCCCAGGTTGAGTACCGTGACGGTGAATATAAGATGCTCCGCGGGGTTGATAACAATAAGGACCAAACCTATTTCCTTAATCAGCTTGGCCAGGAGCAGTTAGAAAAAGTCATGTTCCCACTCGGCGGGATCGACAAGAAAAAAGTAAGGGAAATTGCCAAGGAAGCGGGACTCGCTACAGCGGCAAAGAAAGACAGTACCGGGATCTGCTTCATCGGAGAGCGGAACTTCAAAGACTTCCTGAGCAACTATCTCCCTGCCCAACCAGGCACGATGGAAACGTTAGACGGAAAAGTGATGGGGAAACATGATGGACTGATGTACTACACAATCGGTCAGCGTCATGGCCTTGGAATCGGCGGAGCCGGTGATCCATGGTTCGCCATCGGCAAGGACCTTGAAAGGAACGTCCTGTATGTCGGGCAAAGCTTCGAGCACCCTGCCCTATATTCTGACTCCATTCTTGCGACCGATGTTCACTGGACTTCAAATGTGGAGAAACCGGCGGAATTTGCCTGTACGGCAAAATTCCGATATCGCCAGGACGATAACAGCGTAACGGTTGTTCCGTTGGAAGACGGAAAGGTGAAAGTCATTTTTGACGAACCGATCCGAGCGGTCACACCTGGACAGGCAGTCGTATTCTACAACGGCGATGAATGCCTGGGCGGCGGAACGATCGATACGATCTACCGGGACGAAAAGAAGCTCACATTCGTGGGCTGAGGCATGAATCTGAAAAAAGGACTGAGAAGAAGAGAAACCAATCCTCTCTTCGCTTGGTCCTTTTTGTTTTTTTGTTTGTTTTATACAAAACCTGCCTCAGTGATCCCTGTCATTTTGTACGGCCCATTATGTTATACTGGTAAAGATAAAGAGGGAAACTCTTTCTCAATTTGCATACATAAATCAATTACAATATAGAGGTGTTTATCATGGATAAGAATTTAAAAGGAATCGAATTATTACAAGAAGGCAAAGTGGAAGAAGCCGTGAAACTTTTTACCGAAGCGATCGAGGAAAAGCCGAATGAACCTGTTGGATACATCAATTTCGGTAACGTCCTCATGTCGGTTGGCGACAATGACAAGGCAAAGAGATTCTTTGAACGTGCGATTTCGATTGACGAAAATGCCGCTGCAGCGTTTTATTCCCTTGGTAATCTGTACTTCAATGAAAACAATTTCGACGAGGCGAAGAGTCAGTTTGAAAAAGCTGTTTCAAAAGGGATGGAAAATGCTGATGTATTCTTTATGCTCGGTGTCAGTCTATTCCAATTAGAACAGCCGAAACTTGCCCTGCCTTATTTACAGCGCAGCGTGGAATTGAACGAAGAAGATATCGAGGCGCGCTTCCAGCTTGGTCTTTGCCTTGCAAAGGTTGAAGCCTATGAAGAAGCGATTGTGCAACTTTCACAGGTGGTAGAAGCGGATCCTGGACATGCGGATGCTTATTATAATCTGGGCGTGGCGTATGCTGGTCATAAAGATGATGCCGATACGGCGCTCGATTATTTCAATAAAGCCATCGAGGCCCAGCCTGACCATATGCTTGCAGGTTACGGGATCAAGATGATCGAGAAGCTTAAAAACGAACAAAGTGAATAGTTAGGGGGTTCACTGACTTGAGCCAGCAGGATTCTTTAAAGCTGTTTGGGGATGAAGAAATTTATATTAAAGGACGGCATCTTGTCACGATTTTTCATAATGAGGAAAACCTGTATACGGTCGTTCGGATACGAGTGGACGAAACGAATGATTCTTATGAAGATAAGGAAGCTGTCGTCACCGGGAATTTCCCGAAAATCCATGAAGATGAAACCTACACCTTTTACGGAAGGTTCAAAGAGCATCCGAGATTCGGCATGCAGTTTCATGCGAAGCATTTCAAGAAAGAAATCCCCCAGACGACTCAGGGTGTCGTACATTACTTGTCCAGTGATTTATTTAAAGGGATCGGAGCGAAAACGGCCGAGAAAATCGTTGAACATATCGGTGAGAACGCCATAAGCAAGATCCTCGAAAATCCTGGCCTTCTTGATGAAGTGCCCAAACTTCCGAAAGAAAAGGCAAAGAGCATATATGACACGCTTGCTGAGCATCAGGGCTTGGAGCGGGTCATGATTATGCTGAACGAACTGGGGTTTGGCCCTCAGATTGCCATGAAAGTGTATCAGGCTTATAAGGATCAGGCATTGGAAATCATTCAAAAGAATCCTTATAAGCTCGTCGAAGATATTGAAGGGATCGGATTCACCCGTGCTGATGAACTCGGATCGAAAATCGGCCTGACAGGAAGCCATCCTGACAGGATAAAGGCAGGGTGCCTATACACTCTGGAACAAACCTGTGTCAAACAGGGACATGTGTACCTTGAAGCAGAAGAACTCATCGTAACCGTGAAGGAGCTTCTTGAGAAAAGCCAGCCGGAGAAAATCGAGTACACAGACATCTCAACACAGCTTGTCTCCTTGGAAGAGGAAAGCAAAGTGGTCGGGGAGGGGACGAAGGTGTATGTGCCTTCTCTCTACTTCTCTGAAAAAGGGATTGTGACAAATATTGAGAAGATTTTATCCCAAACCCAATATAAAGATCAGTTCCCACAATCTGAATTCCTTTTATCGCTCGGAGCGTTAGAAGACAGACTGGGTGTTCAATATGCACCGTCCCAAAAGGAAGCGATCGAAACCGCCTTGATGTCCCCGATGCTCCTGTTGACCGGAGGACCGGGAACCGGTAAGACGACGGTCATCAAAGGAATCGTCGAGCTTTTTGCAGATCTGCATGGCTGTTCACTCGATCCGAAAGATTACAAAGATGAACCGTTCCCTGTTTTGTTAACGGCCCCTACAGGACGGGCGGCAAAACGGATGACGGAATCAACGGGCCTCCCGGCGATGACGATCCACCGGCTCCTTGGCTGGAACGGTGGGGAGTTCCAGAGTGATGAGGAACGGTCGATCGAAGGGAAGTTACTGATCGTTGATGAAGTATCAATGGTTGATACCTGGCTTGCCCATCAATTGCTGAAAGCACTGCCTGACGATATCCAGGTCATTTTTGTCGGTGATGAAGATCAATTGCCGTCTGTCGGACCGGGTCAGGTGCTAAAGGACCTGTTGAATGCGGAAGTCGTGCCGACGGTCAGGCTGACGGATATATACAGACAGGAGGAAGGTTCTTCGATCATAGAACTTGCCCATTCCATGAAAAGGGGTCAGGTACCGTCGGATTTGACGAAACAGCAAAAAGACCGTTCCTTCTTCCCCTGCAGAACCAATCAGATTTCGGAAGTTGTCCAAAAAATCGTTGAGAATGCAAAGAAAAAAGGATACACGCCGAAGGATATCCAGGTGCTTGCGCCCATGTACCGTGGACCTGCAGGAATCGATCGATTGAATGTACTGCTCCAGGAAATCTTCAATTCAAATGATGGCACCCGGAAAGAAATCGCTTTTGGGGATGTGAAATACCGGATCGGGGACAAGGTGCTTCAATTGGTCAATCAGCCGGAGAATAATGTGTTCAACGGGGACATCGGCGAGATCGTATCGATTTTTTATGCGAAGGAAAATACGGAGAAGCAGGATATGGTTATCGTGTCATATGAAGGAAATGAGGTCACCTACACACGGCAGGACCTCATGCAAATCACCCATGCGTACTGCTGCTCGATCCATAAGTCTCAGGGGAGCGAGTTTCCGATCGTGATCCTGCCAGTCGTGAAGAGCTATTACCGGATGCTGAGAAGGAATCTTCTTTACACCGCCATCACCAGAAGCAAGCAGTTCCTCATCCTTTGCGGGGAGATGGACGCTTTCAGGCTTGGCGTTGAGAGGGAAGATGATTTTCTCAGGAAAACGAGCCTGACTGAAAAATTGAGGCATCTTCTGGAGGGGGCTGGAGATTCAGAAGCTCCGATCGAAAACATTCCAGTCGAAGAAATGTTGATGAAAGAGGATCCGATGATCGGGATGGAAGGCATCAGCCCATATGATTTCATGAATGCATAAGGTTAACAGATGGATGGTTAGATGGACCATTTATCTGTTGGCCTTTTTTATTTGGGACGAGAAAAGAAGGCACCGGGCAAACGGTTGGTTGAAACATAAACATTGGGTATCATGGAAAAGGTTTCTCCTCATGAAATCATCACATTATCCCACACTATAGAAGAACGGTGAAACCCTTCATCGTTCTGGCGGGGCTTCTTCAAAGATACGTATAAATTTCACTCTGTTTGGACATGATGGTAGGGAATCATCACCATTTATGGTGTATCAGAGGTGAACCGACCAATGAAGTGTCCAAACTGTCAGAGTAAAGATATAGGGAAGATCGGCATCAACCAGTATTACTGCTGGGGGTGCTACATCGAGCTCTCCTTGGCAAAAGGGGTCATCCATACCCACCAGGTGGAGGAAGATGGATCTTTAAGCTCCCTAGACGACTTATTCGATGAAGAAGAACGCCGACTAAGCTGAAAGAGGTGTCTTTCTTGAATAAAACATTTGCGTCCCTTTTTGGCTTTGGGGCAGGCATCGCTGCTTCCATCTATTCACAGCGCTCGAATATGATGAGCCAAAAACAAATGAAACGTATCCGTAAACAAGTAAAGAAACTTTTTTAGCGTTGAGAAGGCTGACTCTTTTGGGTCAGTCTTTTTTATGGTTGGGTTTAAATTGCAGGTTGGATAAAATTAGTGAAAGACGCATAACCGAATGGTTTTGACGCATAAAAAGAAAAAGTGACGCAAATGTGGGTGGTTTCGACGCATAAAATCAAAAAGAGACGCAATCACAGCGGATTCCGACGCATAAATGAAGGGAGGGAGATCTCCCTCATGATCGAATCATCACCTGAAATTTGAAAGAGGGATAAATACTACGAAAAAAACCAAAAAATATCATAACCATGCCCATTTTCGATGCAACCATCCCCAAAAAAGCATTTGGCTGTTTCAATCATTCACCCCAAACAAACTTCCAACACACCTTCCTCAACCATCCAAATCACTCCCCCATGAATAAAACCACCATCCACCTTCGAACAATAGAAGGAAAGGAGGTGTTCAACATGGAGAAGAGGTCGTATACCAAATGGATCTACAGGCTGTCCTTTGCACTTATCACTGCATTATTTCTTTATATCCTGTATTTATTGAGGCCTGTCTGGCATCCGGTTTTGGTGGTAATTTTCTTTTCACTGCTTCCTTTTCTGATCGGGGCTTTCATTGCCTATCTGCTTCACCCTGTTGTGGAGAAGCTGCATGAAGCGGGTATTCACCGTGGGATAGCGATCATGCTCATTTACCTCCTGTTCTTCGGGGGAATCGGCTATGGGATTTACAAAGGAACGCCTGCGATCATCCATCAGCTGAAGGATTTATCAGAGAACGCTCCGCTCTTCACGAAGCAATACCAGGGCTGGCTGAAGGTGGTGCAGAGTGAGACGTCGACTTGGCCGGACGGGATACAGGATCAGCTGGAGGAAAGGATAGACGGACTGGAGGCATGGGTGACGGGTCTAGTCACCGTTGTTCTTGCAACGGTCATGAAATTCATGAACAGCCTTCTCCTGGTCGCGATCATTCCTTTCGTCTCGTTTTATTTATTGAAAGACATCACCAAGGTGAAAGCTTTTCTGTGGCGGCTCACCCCGAAGAAGTGGCGGAAGAGTGCGATTTCGTTTTCCAGGGATGTGGATGAATCCCTCGGAGGCTACATCCGGGGGCAGCTGTTGGTGTGTTTGATCATCGGTGGGCTTTCTGCAGGGACCCTGTGGCTGATCGGCATGAAATACCCTTTGATCCTTGGATTGATCATCGGTGTGACGAATGTGATCCCGTATTTTGGGCCGATCATCGGGGCAGTCCCGGCGGTGCTTGTGGCAAGTACGATTTCATTGGATATGGTGATGTATGTTGTCATCATGGTGGTTGTTCTTCAATTTTTGGAAGGGAATATCCTGTCTCCCCTCATAGTGGGGAAAAGTCTTCATATGCACCCCCTGTTCATCATGGCTGCCCTTATCCTGGGCGGGGAAGTCGGAGGGGTGATCGGGATGATTGTGGCTGTGCCCATTCTAGCGGTCGTGAAGGTGGCCATATTGCACGGGCGAACCCATTTTCTCACAGCCAGACAAGAAGATTCATGAGAAAATGCCAATCAACATTGACAAATACAATGAATATTTCTATAATCCAACTTATACAAGTAATCGTATAGCATGAAAGCTATGAAGGATCGAGTAGGGTATAGTCCATTTTTTAGAGAGAAGTCCCCCCGGGCTGAAAGGGATTTTAAATGAAGGGTATCCGAATGCTAATCCTGAGTGCAGGTAAAGCCTGCCGTTGAACCGCGTTAAGGTGTTTTGAGGGATGAATGGACCGTACGCGGTTTATTCATAACCAGGGTGGTACCGCGAGAGCAGCTCTCGTCCCTGTATTGGGATGAGGGCTTTTTTGTATTCATTTTTAACATTACATACCTAAGGAGGAAGCTTCACATGAACAAATTAACAGGCGCAGAAATTCGTCAGAAGTTTTTAGATTTCTTTCAGGAAAAAGGGCATGGTGTCGAGCCGAGTGCTTCATTGGTTCCCCATGAAGATCCGTCCCTTCTATGGATCAACAGTGGTGTTGCCACATTAAAGAAATATTTTGATGGCCGTGTCATTCCGCAAAATCCAAGAATCGTCAATGCACAGAAATCGATTCGTACAAATGATATTGAGAATGTCGGGAAAACAGCCCGTCATCATACGTTCTTCGAAATGCTTGGGAATTTCTCAATCGGGGACTATTTCAAAGTAGAAGCGATTGAATGGGCGTGGGAATTTTTGACTGATGAAAAATGGGTTGGTTTCGATCCTGAAAAGCTGTCTGTCACGATTCACCCTGAAGATCATGAAGCATTTGATATTTGGAACAAAAAAGTGGGTGTACCTGCTGAACGCATCATCCGCATCGAAGGGAACTTCTGGGATATCGGTGAAGGACCAAGCGGACCGAATACGGAAATCTTCTACGATCGCGGACCTGAGTACGGTGACAATCCGGAAGATCCGGAACTATACCCAGGGGGGGAAAATGACCGCTACCTGGAAGTATGGAATCTTGTGTTCTCGCAATTCAACCATAATCCTGATGGGACATACACGCCGCTTCCTAAGAAGAACATCGATACAGGGATGGGCCTAGAGCGTATGGCCTGTGTCGTTCAGGAAGTGCCAACCAACTTCGACACAGACTTATTCATGCCGATCATTTCAGCAACAGAAGAGATTTCCGGTAAAGAATATGGGAAAGGAATGGAGTCCGATGTCGCGTTCAAGGTGATTGCCGACCATATCCGTACGGTTTCCTTTGCCATCGGTGACGGTGCCCTGCCATCCAACGAAGGACGTGGATATGTATTGAGAAGATTGCTTCGTCGTGCCGTTCGTTTCGCAAAGCAAATCGGCATCAATCGTCCGTTCATGTACGAATTGGTACCGGTTGTCTCTGAAGTGATGGTGGATTTCTATCCGGAAGTGAAGCAGAAAGCTGAATTCATTCAAAAAGTAGTGAAAAACGAAGAAGATCGTTTCCACGAGACATTGAATGAAGGATTGTCGATACTATCTTCCATCATCAACGCGCAAAAATCTGCTGGAAGCACAGTGATTCCTGGTGAAGACGTATTCCGTCTGTATGATACGTACGGCTTCCCGGTAGAGTTGACGGAAGAGTATGCAGAAGAAGAAGGCCTGACAGTGGACCATGCCGGTTTTGAATCAGAAATGCAAGGGCAGCGTGAAAGAGCAAGAGCAGCCCGTCAAGACGTGGGAAGCATGCAGGTACAGGGTGGTATCCTGAGTGATATCACGGTAGAGAGCCGCTTCGTCGGTTACGAGACATTGGAAAGCACGGCAACGGTCCTTGAGCTCCTCGTTGACAATGAGCGTCAGCCGAAAGTGGATGCAGGGCAGGAATGTCAGTTCATCCTGGATCAGACGCCATTCTATGCTGAGAGCGGTGGTCAGATCGGGGATAAAGGATATATTGAAGCAGACGGTGTAAAAGTCCGAGTGACAAGCGTCAAGAAAGCGCCGAACGGTCAAAACCTCCACTCAGCGGTTGTGGAAGAAGGTACCCTGACGCAGCAGGCACAAGTGATGGCGAAGGTTTCCCGTGAATCACGTACCAAAGTCGAGAAAAACCATACGGCGACCCACATTCTTCATCAAGCATTGAAAGATGTGCTGGGAGATCACGTGAATCAGGCCGGGTCACTTGTAGAACCTGATCGTCTGCGTTTTGACTTCTCTCATTTCGGATCGGTGTCAGCGGAAGAAATCGACCGCATCGAAACGATCGTCAACGAGAAAGTATGGAAGGCGATTTCTGTCAATACGGCTCTCAAATCATTGGCAGAGGCGAAAGAGATGGGCGCGATGGCATTATTCGGTGAAAAGTACGGCGAAGAGGTCCGGGTTGTTTCAATCGGGGATTACAGCCTTGAACTTTGCGGCGGCTGTCACGTATCGAACACGTCTGAAATCGGGTTATTCAAAATCCTTTCAGAAAGCGGGATCGGAGCCGGTACGAGAAGGATTGAAGCAGTGACGGCTGAGAACGCTTATAAAGTATTGAATGATCAAGTGTCACAGCTGAAGGAAGTGGCTGCGAAGCTTAAGTCAAATCCGAAAGAAGTAGTGGGCCGTGTCGATTCCCTGCTTGCAGAGATGAAAGAGCTTCAAAGAGAAAATGAATCATTATCTGCAAAGTTGTCTAACATAGAAGCAGGCAGCTTAACGGATCAAGTGAAAGTCATTGACGGTGTGAATGTGCTTTCTGCCAAAGTGGCGGCAGGGGACAGCAACGGGCTTCGCACGATGATGGATGACCTGAAGCAGAAGCTTGGTTCAGGGGTGATCGTCCTCGCGACGACAGGTGATGACAAAGTCACAATCATTGCAGGAGTTACTGCTGACTTAGTCGAAAAAGGATATCATGCCGGTAAATTGGTCAAAGAAGTTGCTTCACGCTGTGGCGGAGGCGGTGGAGGCCGTCCGGATATGGCTCAAGCCGGCGGTAAACAACCGGAAAAAGTCGAAGAAGCCCTTCAATTTGTAGAAGAATGGGTCAAATCCATTTAACTCCTTGTGAAAGTGGTGTACAATGTAGGTAACGATTAACAATTCGGTTGTCAAAAAGACAAGCCTGAAGAGAGGTGCCAAAAAATGAGTTCTTTTGACAAAACGATGCGGTTTGATTTTTCTGAAGAGCCATTCGAACATGATGTAAAGGAAGTCCTTTTGCAAGTTCATGATGCGCTCCAGGAAAAAGGATACAATCCGATCAATCAAATCGTAGGATACTTATTATCTGGAGATCCTGCTTACATTCCCAGACATCAAGATGCCAGAAATATCATCCGCCGTTTAGAACGTGATGAGATCATCGAAGAATTAGTCAAATCGTATTTGAAACAGCACAAAGAGGGATAATACATGCGTGTAATGGGTTTAGATGTCGGTTCTAAGACAGTGGGAGTCGCAATCAGCGACGAACTTGGCTGGACGGCTCAAGGAATTGAAACGATCAAGATCGATGAAGAACAAGGTGTGTTCCGTATCGATCGACTCAAGGAACTTGCCGATGAGTACCAGGTCGGAAAGGTTGTGGTGGGCATGCCAAAAAACATGAACAACACGATCGGTCCCCGGGGTGAAGCGGCGAAGGCTTACGGAGATCTCGTTCAAACCGAGCTGTCCCTTCCAGTCATGTACTGGGATGAAAGATTGACCACGATGGCTGCAGAAAGAGTCCTATTAGAAGCCGACGTAAGTAGAAAGAAACGTAAGAAAGTAATTGATAAAATGGCTGCAATGATGATCCTTCAAGGATTCCTTGACAGCCAAAAATAATGAGGTGAATGTTCATGGAACACGGAGAAAAGCAAATTACAGTAGTAGACGAACAAGGAAATGAGCAGTTATGCGAGGTCCTTTTCACATTTGAATCAGATAAATTCGGAAAGTCTTATGTCCTTTACTATCCACTAGGGGCAGATGAGAACGACGAAGAAGAAATCGAAATTCATGCATCTGCATTCATGGCTGGTGACGAAGGTCAAGAAGGCGAATTAAAGCCGATTGAAACAGAAGAAGAGTGGGACATGATTGAAGAAATGTTGAACACTTTCTTAGACGAAGAAGAAGACGCTGAGTAATCATCTCAACGACATAGATCATACATGATCGAACAGGGACCGCGAAATGGGACAAAAATTCCCCCATTTTGCAGGTCCCTGTTTCACTTTGTGCAAATTATTGTATAATAGTGGAGATGATGTCGAATAATGCACGACGGATAACCCGCTTTTTTGCTCGAAAGGGGGAAATAAAGTGAAGAAAAATATAAAAGATACACTGATGAAAAAACTGCTGGAGAGGCAAGAGGAGGCAAAAGTCATTAGAAAAGTAGTGGGACTCGTCATCCTTTGTCTTGTCATTGTGATCGGAGGGACCGCGGTGGGGGGATACCTGTATGTGAATTCAGCCCTGAAGCCCGTTGATCCTGACAATACAAAGCCTGTTAAAGTGGAAATCCCGATTGGTTCCGGTGTAAGCAGCATTGGAAAGATCCTCGAAGAAAATGGGATTGTGAAAAATGCCACTGTCTTTAAATATTACGTCAAATTCAACAATGAAGCCGGATTCCAGGCAGGTGCATATGACCTGACGCCATCCATGACATTGAATGAGATCGTCAACAGCTTAAAGACAGGCAAGGTGATGAGGAAAGCGGAATTCAAGATCACGGTCCCAGAGGGGCTTCAACTCGATCAAATCGCTGAAATCATAGCAAAGAAAACACCATACAAACAAGAAGAAATAGAGAAACAATTAAACGATAAGAAATGGATCGAGCAACTAAAAGGTGAATATCCGGAACTGATTACTGATGAAATATTGAACGAAGACATAAAGCGTCCGCTGGAAGGGTATTTGTATCCTGCCACCTATTCTTTTTATGAGAAAAAGCCTTCGCTTGAGGCCATCCTGAAGAAGATGATCGGTCAGACGAATGAAGTACTGGCTCAATATCAGGAATCGATTGCGGCAAACGGGTATACAACCCATGAACTTCTTACCCTTTCTTCCCTGATTGAAGAGGAAGCAACGGAAAAAGCGGACAGAGGCAAGATTTCCAGCGTATTCTACAATCGCATAGAAAAAGACATGCCGCTGCAGACAGATCCCACTGTCCTTTATGCACTCGGCAAACATAAATCCAGAACGGTCTATGAAGATCTTGAAGTAGATTCACCTTATAATACGTATCAGGTGAAAGGACTCCCTCCAGGACCGATCGCAAATGCCGGCGTTTCGTCAATCGAAGCTGCCCTGCAGCCTGACGATACAGAGTACTATTATTTCCTTGCCGCATCGAACGGTTCGGTCTATTACTCCGAGACCCTTGATGAGCATAATGAGAAGAAAGAAAAGTACATCACCAATAAAGAAGAATAGTCGGATAAGAAGAGGAAAGAAACATTCGCTTTCCTCTTTTTTATGTGATAAAATAGTACAAGTTATTTTTATATCCCGACGGTATCTCCTGGGAGAGATAGGTAGAGTAGAAAGCTCATTGTGGCTTTCTTCTTTTCATGTTGTCTAAGAAGAATCGTCCGATGATCGTGAGGATTATATATGAACGAACAAGTGATACAATATATAGAAAAAATAGTAAAAGAACGGCCGCCGCTCCTTGCAGAGATGGAGCAGTATGCTGAAGTCCATAACGTACCGATCATGGAACTGGTCGGGATGGAAGCCCTCCTTGGGATGCTGAGGATCCAACAGCCGAAGAAAATCCTGGAGATCGGGACTGCGATCGGATATTCGGCATTGCGGATGGCTGATGCACTTCCTGACACCAGAATTGTCACGCTGGAACGGGATGAAGAAAGATATGAGGCGGCACAAGCGTTTCTTACCCGTTCTGATGACGGCGAACGGGTCACCCCTTTATTTGGGGATGCACTGGAGCTTTCTCAAAAAGTGGCTGAATTCGGCCCTTTTGATGCCATCTTCATCGATGCAGCCAAGGGTCAGTACTTAAAATTCTTTGAACTGTACGCTGAAATGCTGTCAGATGATGGTGTGGTGTATTCGGATAATGTCTTGTTCAAAGGTCTCGTGGCCGAAGAAGAGGTTGAACAGAAGCGGATCCGGAACATGGTGAAAAAGCTGCAGAATTATAATGTGTGGCTGATGAATCATGAGGATTTCGACACAAGTATCCTCCCTGTTGGCGACGGGATTGCCATTAGCAAAAAAAGAGGTGAACAATCATGAAAAAGCCGGAATTGCTTGTAACCCCACTTGCTGTCTCAGATATTGAGCCATTGGCTGCAGCAGGGGCAGATGCATTCATGATCGGTGAAGAACGCTACGGGCTGAGACTCGCCGGAGAATTCTCCAGAGAAGAAGTCAAAGAGGCGATTGCGCTTGCCCATAAACATGACAAAAAAGTGTATGTGGCCATGAATGCCCTTTTTCATAATGATAAAATTGCTGAGCTTGACGGGTATATTTCATTCCTTCAACAAGCCGGGGCCGATGCGATCGTATTCGGAGATCCTGCCGTACTGATGGCTGCGAGAGAAGCTGCGCCTTCCATGAAGCTTCATTGGAATACAGAAACGACGGCAACCAATTGGTATACGTGTAATTACTGGGGAAGAAAAGGTGCGAAACGTGCCGTGTTGGCCAGGGAATTAAGTATGGATACGATTGTGGAAATGAAAGAAAATGCCGAGGTGGAAATTGAAGTGCAAGTCCACGGCATGACCTGCATGTTCCAATCCAAGCGATCTCTGCTCGGTAATTACTTCGAATACAGAGGCAAGGCAATGGAAATCGAAAACCGCAAAGAACAGAAGAATATGTTCCTTCATGACGAAGAACGTCATAATAAATATCCTATTTATGAAGATGGGAACGGTACCCATATCATGAGCCCTAACGATATGTGCATCGTGGACGAGCTTGGCGATATGATCGATGCGGGAGTCGATTCATTCAAAATCGACGGGGTGATGAAGTCATCAGACTACATCCTTGAAACAACGAAGTTATATCGCAAAGCCATCGATCTTTATGTGGAAGACGAAGATCAATATGAAGAAAGAAAAGACGAATTCCTCGAGGAAGCGAAAAGCTTGCAGCCGGAAAATCGTCCCCTCGATACCGGGTTTTTCTTTAAAGAGACTGTATATTAAACGCTGAAAGAAGATCGATTGGAACGGAGGAGTTACGATGACCACGGTTATGAAAAAACCGATATCTGATATCGTAGACGGAAAGCGTGTCATTGTGAAGAAACCTGAGTTACTGGCCCCGGCCGGTAATCTGGAAAAACTGAAAATCGCTGTCCATTACGGGGCGGATGCCGTCTATATTGGAGGGCAGGAATACGGCCTCAGATCCAATGCAGGAAACTTCACCCTTGAACAAATGAAAGAGGGAGTGGAGTTTGCGAAGGGATACGGTGCAAAAATTTATGTGACGACAAACATCTATGCCCATAATGAAAACATGGATGGCCTGGAAGACTATCTCCGTGGACTGCAGGAAGCGGGAGTTGCAGGCATCATTGTCGCAGACCCGCTCATCATTGAAACGTGCAGACGGGTTGCGCCGAATGTGGAGGTCCACTTAAGCACACAGCAATCCCTGTCTAACTGGAAGGCCGTTCAATTCTGGAAAGAAGAAGGGCTGGACCGTGTGGTGCTTGCCCGTGAAGCAAGCGCTGATGACATCCGTGAAATGAAAGAAAAGGTCGATATTGAGATCGAAACGTTCATCCATGGTGCCATGTGCATCGCTTATTCAGGCAGATGTACGTTAAGCAACCATATGACGGCCCGTGACTCTAATCGCGGCGGCTGCTGTCAATCCTGCCGCTGGGATTATGATTTGTATGAAGTGGACGGAGGAAAGGAAAATCCACTTTATGATAATGGGGATGCACCTTTCGCCATGAGCCCGAAAGATCTGAAGCTTGTGGAATCGATCCCGAGGATGATTGAGCTTGGCATCGACAGCTTGAAAATTGAGGGTCGGATGAAGTCCATACACTATGTAGCCACTGTTGTGAGCGTATACCGTAAAGTGATTGATGAATACTGCAAAGACCCCGACTCATTCAAAATTCAGCAGGAATGGCTGGATGAGCTCGAAAAATGTGCCAACCGTGACACTGCCCCTGCATTTTTTGAAGGAGTACCTGGCTTCAAAGAGCAGATGTTCGGTGTCCACAACAAGAAAAATACAAATTTTGAATTTGTCGGGCTTGTCCTGGATTATGACGAAGACACACAAATCGTCACATTGCAACAAAGGAACCATTTCAAGACTGGACAGGAAGTGGAATTCTTCGGTCCGGAAATTACAAACTTCACCCAGGTGATCGAGAAGATGTGGGATGAAAAAGGGAATGAGCTAGACGTTGCCCGCCACCCATTACAAATTGTGAAATTCAAAGTTCATCAGCGAGTCTATCCTGATAACATGATGCGAAAGGAGAACACGTAATACTTATGAAGCAGAAACCCGTTGTAATTGGTGTAGCAGGAGGATCCGGCTCAGGAAAAACGAGTGTGACCAAAGCGATTTATGAGCAATTCCAAGGTCATTCCATTCTTATGCTGCAACAAGACTATTATTATAAAGATCAATCGAATCTACCATTTGAGGAACGCTTGAAAACAAATTATGATCATCCATTAGCTTTTGACAATGATCTTCTGATCGAACATTTACATGAGCTGTTAGGTCATCAATCCGTCAATAAGCCGGTTTATGATTATAAAATGCATACACGATCTGAGGACACGATTCTCGTGGAACCGAAAGATGTGATCATTTTAGAAGGAATTTTAGTATTAGAAGATGAAAGATTGCGTAACTTAATGGATATCAAGCTATATGTAGATACCGATGCCGATCTTCGCATCATCAGAAGGATGCTTCGCGATATTAAAGAACGGGGCCGCTCCATTGACTCGGTCATCGATCAATACATCACGGTCGTCCGTCCGATGCACAATCAGTTCATCGAACCGACGAAACGATATGCAGATGTGATCATCCCTGAAGGTGGACACAATCATGTTGCAATCGATTTAATGGTAACAAAAATTCAAACAATTCTTGAACAAAAGTCATTTTTGTAATACGATAGCATAGATAAAGACATATAGGCGAGATGATATTTCCCACATTGTAAAGAAGAAGGGAATGGAGTGAGAAGAAATTCTCCCTTCATTCCCTGCCTTTACATAAATAGCCATACAATTGTTACATAAGGAGCGCGGGGAAGCTCTTAGATAGAAAAGGAGTGAAGAGGGTCATGAGTACAGAAAAAGTATTTCCTATGACAGCAGAAGGAAAAGAGAAATTAGAAAAAGAACTGGAAAACCTGAAAACGGTTAAACGTAAAGAAGTGGTTGAGCGCATTAAAATTGCTCGAAGCTTCGGCGATCTTTCCGAGAACTCAGAGTACGATGCGGCGAAAGATGAGCAGGCATTCGTTGAGGGACGCATTTCAACCCTTGAGAATATGATCCGCAATGCGAAGATCATTCAAGAAGATGATATGAATTCAGATACAGTGCAATTAGGTAAAAAAGTGACGTTCATCGAACTTCCTGACGGTGATAAAGAAACGTACACGATTGTGGGCTCTGCAGAGGCAGATCCATTTGAAGGGAAGATTTCAAATGACTCACCGATCGCCAAAAGCCTTCTTGGCCACAAAGTCGGTGCAGAGGTGAATGTTCAGACTCCAGGCGGGGAAATGAGCGTTAAAATTGTAGAAGTAAGCTGATCTCTTAAGAAGGGGCTCGAATCATCGAGCCCCTTCTTTTTTATGCAGGAACCGGTTATTTTGCCTGAAACTCGTCAACAATGGGGACGAGGTGACAAAATGAAACGGAAACGAATCAGGATGCTCAGCATCGTCCTATTGCTCTCTCTCGGTGTCCTTTGTGCAAGATTGATGCAGCTGCAATTATTCCAAACCGAATCTTACTCGAAACATCAAATCAATCTCCTGGAAGAAAGTGTTTCCCAACGGACCCAACAACTGGTGATCGATGAAGGGAGGGGGGAATTCCTGGACAGGAACGGAAAGCCCCTCACGTTCACCGAAAAAAATATACTGGTCCTGTTTCCATTTCTTCAACATACAGCTTGGCCGGTGGAAAAGGTTGCGGATATTCTTCATATACCGCCTGCTACGATTCTTGCCAAGCTTGAAGAAGCAAAGGGGCCGATCGTGTTCGGCGGACGTGAACCGCTGCAGCTGTCTGAACATCAGATGAACGACATCACCTCCCTCGAAATCCAGGGGGTGTTCGCGCTGACCAAAAAGTATAAAAGCGGTGATGTATTGGCATCGCAGTTGATCGGCGTGACGGGAGAAAATGCAGAGGTATTCCACCAACGGTACCCTGAAAGAGTCAAGGGTGCCAATCAGAAGATCGGGGTATCGGGGCTGCAGGAGAACTTTGATGAATGGCTTGTGGCAGAAGAGGAGGCCAAGCTGATCTATCACGTGGACGCCCTCGGAGGACCGCTGTTCGGGGTGGATGTAAAGTATCTGGCACCGGCCAACCCTTTTTATCCCCTTAATGTGAAAACAACGATCGATGCCGGACTTCAGCAGTCATTGGAAGAAGTGGCAGACACTTATCAGATGAAAAAAGGCGGCCTTCTTCTTTTGGACATTGAAAAAAGTGAGGTCGTCGCAAGTGTATCGAGGCCAGTCATGAAAAGCAGGGACCCTTTCAGCGGAGGGGCGACAAATTACATGTTAAAGGCGTTGATCCCAGGCTCGGTGTTCAAGACCATGGTGGCCGCTGCCGCGATGGATGAAGGACTGGTCGATGAAAGCAGGCTGTTTCCTTGCGACGAAGATATCCGAGGGGAACAGGCAGAAAAGCCCCACGGGAACATTAATATCAAAGAGAGCATCGCAGTCAGCTGTAACCGCACATTTGCAGACCTGGCGAGGGAATTGACTGAAAAGGATGACCATCTGCTTGATGAGTATGCAGAAAAGCTCGGCTTGACAGGTGAGATCGGCTGGAGTGGGGATGTGTTCCATTATGAGGGTTTCACACAGCTTCAATCCGATGCTGGAAGGGTTTTTGCTACGGATGAAGAAAGGGAAGAACCCAATTACGTTTCTCAAACAGGCATCGGCCAGAGGGAAGTGAGGGTCACTCCCCTCGGCGTCGCCAACATGATGGCGACGATTGCAAGGGGAGGAGAGAAGTTCCAGGTCAGTGCCGTTTCTTCCGTTCAGTATCAAAACGGGACAAACATGTTCTCATTTCCGAAACAGAAGCTGGAAGGAGAAACAATCACTCCCTACACGGCCATGAAGCTTCAGCAATATTTGCGGGGTGTGGTGGCATCACCCGAGGGAACGGCCGGCTACCTCCAGCAAGCCGCCTATCCGGTTGCAGGAAAGACGGGCACGGCGCAGACTGGAAGCTTTCGGGGAAAGAAGGAATTATATAATAAATGGTTTGCAGGCTATTTTCCCTTCGACAATCCGAAATATGCCCTGGTGGCCGTCAACATGGATGTGACAATCGATGAAGGGGGTATCTATCCGATTTATAAAGACAGTGTGGATGCCGTTTATCGGTTCGAAACCAGATGACAGCCTGCCGTGACCTTTTTCCCTATCTTGCAATTCAGAAGTGGATTCATAATGTTTCGCTTTATTCTCTTCCTCCAATCATGTTAAAATGTTTAGCATAATAGGGAGGGAACACTATGGCGAAATACCAATCTCGATTGGATAAACGATCTAAAAAAAATACAAATAAAATCCTGAACATAATGATAGCAGTCGTACTTCTGTTGATTGTGGCAGTCGGCGGGACAATCTTGTTCGGCAGTGACAATGAAAAAGCAACGACTGATGTGAAGCATACAGAATCAAAGGATGCCAATAAGAAAGATACAGCGAACGATGACCAGTCTGGATCTGATGAGGAGAACGGGGATTCAGAAGTTCCGGCAGACGAAGATAAGAAAGATGAACAGAAGCAAGAAGATGAACAAGAGCAAAATGAATCCGACGAGAAGAAGGATGAAGTCGCGCTGGACGGAGAAGATGACAGTAAGTTGAAGGTCGAAGACAGTGACGAACCAAATGTTGAAAAGACACTGATTCATCCAGACTGGAAGCCAGTCGGAACAGAGCAGTCAGGCGAACATGCTTCTTCCTACGAGATCGGTTCGGTCGACTGGAACGAAAAGGTGAAAGCCGCATCCTATGCAACAGGGATTCCTGAAGAAAATATGACCGTTTGGTTCATCGCAGGAAACGGCGGTCCGCAAAGATCGATGGCGACTGTCACCGCGAAAGACACCGGCACACCATACCGTGTCTACCTCCAATGGGTCGATGGCCAAGGCTGGCAACCGACCAAAGTCCAGGAGCTGACAGAAAACGATAAAGACTAAAACGCCAAGAGGCGAGACATATGCCTATTAAATAGCAGAATAAGGCTGGAACAAAAGGTTGCCCAGCCAAAGAAAAATCCGAACGAATGATTTCATGAAAATCTAATTCGCTCGGATTTTTTTTGCTTGTATTTACCAGGTTCCAGCATTTGATTGAGTAGGCGGGTATCGTAGTGTCCAGCCTTTTTTATTGGCATGTTTTCGTAAAGATTGTTGCTATTATTAGACGTTAAAGTGAACATCTGTAGCGGAAATCAACCGCATCTCGCTTGTTTAAAAGCCACAATGTTTAAGAAAACAGCCTTCCCTATCATTTCTTCACTTTAAAATGAACAACCGCACTATATAATCTTCTTCCATTTTCATCGATGGAAACCGCATGATTTACATGATGGACACTGAGCATGATCGCTTTATTATGCTGAATCTGCTCATCTACTTTCTTCTCAAGGGTCCGTAAACTGTCTGCTTCAAAAAATTCCACTTTATCTTCAATCAGGTCAAATGAAATATTCATGATATCCCTCCTTTATTACGTTTAATGCAGCGTCGCATCCTCTATTTTAGTGTAAAGTATCGCTTTTTACAATTATTATTTGTTGAATTAATTGAGTGGATATGATAATTTAATAACAGTTTTAATTTTAATTCATACTATGTTTATAGGAATTATAAACTTAATGCAACTGAGGTGTTAGCCGATGGGAAGAGAATTTTTAGAACTGTTCCAGGATTGGGCAGATTCATATGATGATACGGTGACGGGGAAAGATGTTGAATATCAGGCGGTATTTGAACATTATGACAACATACTTGAAGAGGTTGTATCAAGGTCAAAAGGAAGAGTGGTAGAATTCGGGCCGGGTACAGGAAACCTTACGAAAAAGTTACTCGAAGCAGGATTGGAAGTCGTTCCGTTTGAGCCTTCTCCAGAGATGAGGGCGATCGGGATGCAGAAGCTCGGAGAACAAGTGACGTTCAAAGACGGTGATTTCCTGGACTTCTCTTTAGAGGAAGTGGCCGATACGATCGTCAGTTCTTATGCCTTTCATCATTTAACGGATGAAGAAAAGGGAAAAGCTTTCGGCATCTATGGAAAGCTCCTTGCCCAAGGTGGTAAAATAGTATTTGCTGATACGATGTTCGAGACGGAGCAGCACTATCAAGCCACCATATCCCAAGCAATGATGAAAAAGTATGACAATCTTGCCGAAGATTTAAAACGTGAATATTATACCACCCTGGATGTATTGGAGAAATTATTGCAGGAGAATGGGTTCACGGTTCATTTTCAGCAGCTGAATCACTTTGTGTGGATCATGGAGGCGACTAAACAGTAGAAAGAGGTTTTAATAATGAAAATCGCCATCATCGGAGCAATGGAAGAAGAAGTAGCGTTATTGCGTGAGAACATCTCAAACCCTTCAGTCGAGACAATCGCAGGGTGTGAATATACAAGTGGTATGATGGGTGACAAAGAAGTCATCTTACTTCGTTCAGGAATCGGTAAAGTGAATGCAGCTATGTCGACGGCAGTCCTGCTGCAGCAATATAAGCCGGATTGCATCATCAATACAGGGTCAGCAGGAGGATTCGATCCTTCTCTAAATGTTGGTGATGTTGTCATCTCCACAGAAGTGAGACATCATGATGTGGACGTCACGGCATTCGGTTACGAATATGGTCAGGTTCCACAGCTGCCCGCTGCATTCATTGCAGACGAGAAATTAAAGCAGACGGCGATTAACAGCGTGAAGGAACTCGGTGATGCCCAGGTTGTTTCAGGATTGATTGCAACAGGGGATTCATTCATGAATGACCCGGTTCGTGTCGACGCGATCAGGGATAAATTCATCGATTTACAGGCAGTTGAAATGGAAGCAGCGGCGATCGCCCAAGTGGCACATCAGTTCAATGTACCATTTGTTATCATCCGCTCACTTTCGGATATTGCCGGTAAGGAATCAGATCTTTCATTCGAACAATATTTAGAAAAGGCAGCACTGCACTCGGCTAAGATGGTCATGAGTATCGTCAAGTCTGTCTAATTGAAGGAAATAAAGCTGACCCATGCGCCTTTTCCTCTCTTCAACTGATATTGGATGTGTTTTTAGGAACACTCCGTCATTGAGGGGACTTGGCTGATGGGTCGTTTTTTATATAAAGGGGGAACGGTTCATGGACATATACAAAAGTGTGCATGATCTTATAGGGAATACGCCGATCGTTGAATTGACGCATTTCCCGCTTAAAAACGATGTCCGTCTTTTTGCAAAGCTGGAGTTCTTTAATCCAGGCGGGAGCGTAAAGGACCGGCTCGGCTTGGAATTAGTAAGGGACGCTGAGGAAAGCGGAAAAATAAAGCCCGGTGGGACATTCATCGAGCCGACAGCAGGGAATACAGGTATTGGTCTGGCGCTCGCGTGTATCAAATCGGGCTACAGCGTGATCTTCTGTATACCTGAGAAATTCAGCATCGAAAAGCAGGAGCTCATGAAAGCACTGGGAGCGAAAATCGTCCATACTCCGACGGGAGAAGGGATGAAAGGTGCCATCAGAAAGGCGGAGGAACTGGTGGAGGAAATTCCTAACGCCTATTCACCGCAGCAATTTGGGAATGAAGCCAATCCACTTACGTACTACAAAACACTTGGGCCGGAACTCTGGAGACAGATGGACGGCAAGGTCGATGTGTTCGTGGCCGGCGCAGGTACAGGCGGGACGTTCATGGGAACGGCCAGGTATTTGAAAGAAATGAGCAGTCAAGTAAAGACCGTGATCGTCGAGCCGGAAGGATCTATTTTAAACGGGGGCGAATCAGGTCCCCATAAAACAGAAGGAATCGGCATGGAATTCCTGCCTGCCTACATGGATCGTGACTACTTCAACAGCATCCACACCGTCACGGACGAGGACGCCTTTGCAAGGGTAAAAGAGCTTGCGACAGGTGAAGGCCTGCTGGTAGGGAGTTCATCAGGGGCTGCCCTCCACGCGGCATTATTGGAAGCGGAAAGTGCTGAACCGGGAAGTCATATCGTCACGATTTTCCCTGATTCAAGTGAACGATACTTAAGTAAGAAAATATACCAAGGAGGAATTTAATCATGAAAAAGAAAACACAATTAATCCACGGCGGTATTCCGACTGATCCCCAGACGGGTGCTGTTTCCACACCGATCTATCAGGTAAGCACATACAAGCAGGATGAAGTCGGAAAACATAAAGGCTTTGAATATTCACGCTCCGGAAATCCGACAAGGCATGCACTTGAAGAGCTTATCAAAGACCTTGAAGGCGGGGAGAAAGGCTTTGCCTTCGGTTCAGGCATGGCAGCCATTACGGCGGTTATGATGATGTTCAGCAGCGGAGATCATATCGTCATGACAGATGATGTATATGGCGGGACATACCGTGTCATGACAAAGGTGCTGAACCGTATCGGCATCGAATCCACATTCGTTGATTCAAGTGACATCAGTAAGATCGAAGAGGCGATCCAGCCGAATACAAAGGCTGTGTACATTGAAACACCGACCAATCCACTGTTGAAGATCACCGATATCGAAGCAGCGGCTGCACTGGCGAAGAGCCGGAATCTGTTGACAATCGTTGACAATACATTCAGCACACCGTATTGGCAAAACCCGATCAGCCTTGGAGCAGACATCGTCCTTCACAGCGCAACGAAGTATATCGGCGGTCACAGTGACGTAGTGGCAGGGCTTGTTGTAGTAAATTCCCCGGAGCTTGCCGAAGAGCTGTTCTTCGTTCAAAATTCAACGGGCGGCGTCTTAGGGCCGCAAGATTCATGGCTGTTGATCCGCGGGATTAAAACACTCGGCTTGCGGATGGAAGAGCACGAGGAAAACACGAAGAAAATCGTCGAGTTCCTTACAAATCACCCGAAAGTATCGAAGGTGTACTACCCTGGATTGGCATCCCACCCGAATCATGAGATTGCCAAAAAGCAGGCAGCCGGATTCGGCGGGATGGTATCCTTTGATGTCGGAAGCGAAGAAAATGCAGACCGTCTTCTGACGAACACGAAATACTTCACGCTCGCAGAAAGTTTAGGGGCTGTAGAAAGTTTGATTTCGGTACCTGCCCGCATGACACATGCATCAATCCCTGCAGACCGCAGGAATGAACTCGGCATCACAGACGGACTGGTCCGCATTTCAGTCGGTCTTGAAGATGCGGAAGACCTGATCGAAGATATCGGGAACGCCCTTTCCAAGTAAAGGAAACCGTGGCAGAGCTGCCATCTATTACATGATCACCGGCCTCGTGTCGTATGTTACGATAGAATGAGAGTTTACTAGTTCTAAAGTAGGTGAATGCATGTGAAGAACAAAAGGACCATTCAACACAAAGTGGATGATTTCAAGCGATATGGTTTTACATTGCTTGCATTAAGCGTCTTTATGTATTTAGGGGTCATTATACCGTCAGAAACGGTCACACCTGGAAAAGTGGCCACGCTCATGACAGGAACGACCGTGATGCTCGGAATGTCACTGCTATTTTTCACAAAGGCGATCAAATATAAAAAAGCACTGCAATCTGCAGATGAATAGTTTGAGGTAGGCGGGTTCTCTTGGAGGGCCCGCTTTTTTATTTACCCAGTCATTTGGTTCTTGTGGAAATTTGTAGAAAAAATAATCATGAAAAGAGTTTACATCGGGGTGGTGATTGGATATAATAACCAATGTAAGAAAAATAACACAGGGGAGGTCGAGAAAAATGTTCGTGCTTATTGGAAAAAATAACACAACTTCATATTGTTTTCATCATTCGACCGCTTGTGGGATGTTATACGCTTCATTTTAATTTCAATTAATGATAGCCACAGGGAGAATGCAGTTCCCTGTGGCTTTTTTGTGCCGCAAGGAGCGAACTCTTTGTGGCTTTTTCGTTTGCCCGGAAGGCCTGGGACTGTGAAAGGGGGGATATATATGACACTGAATCTTTTATTCATTACCGTGACATTCAATAAAAAGCAGGAAACGTTTGAAGAAGCTTTACACAACGAAACGGTTTCTAAATGTTATGAAGAAACAAAAGCAAAGCAGCAATACATGTCACAATTATTTTAATATGAATGGAAAGTACACAAAAAGAGAGGAGCAGGAATCATGATTTTTATACAAGAGAAAAAACTAAATGCGCTTTGGGTAGAGAAGGATACTGCCTAACGCTTCAGAAGGCGGGTGGAGTACATGTTTTTGAATATCGCGATTTGGACTGTCATTTTCCATCGGGGAAAGAAACGGGATAGGGCCAGATGATCGGAGAAGGGGGCACTCAGAAATGAGGTGTCCCCTTCTTTTTTTACCCGGTTCCCGGTCACATTTTCGTCAATGTTTAGTAATAAGATGTTCACGAATGACAGGAGAATATCCGTTTTTTCGTGATACATTAATAGTAGGAACTATCATAAATGAAAAGGAGAGCGATGACGATGTTCTCAATGATTATGGGTCTTGTCCTTACATCTGTGATTGGGTTGATCATTTCTGCTGAAGTCAGTGTGGAATAGGAAGTAAAGCAAAAAAGTCTGGATCTTTGGTACCCCTGGATGTTGATTTCCGTGTATGGCTTTACTTTTCACGTGCGACCGCGAGCTTTTTTTATCGGTCCGGCCAAGCTTTACCTGAGGAGTCGCTGCCATTCACACCCATCAACAGGGGAGCGTGCTTCTCGCTTTGATCATACTTGCATAATAGAAAAAATCCGGGTGAATTCAATTCTTATCCAAGAATCGAATTCATTCGGATTTTTTTGAGGAATTATCATTTTCTTTACGACATATTCCGCTTCTCTTTTTCTTCCCGATAAAACTCATGGAACATTTTCATGAGCGCCCGTTTTTCAATACGGGAAACATAGCTTCTAGAGATCCCGAGCTCTTTGGCGATTTCCCGCTGGGTTTTCTCCTCTTTTAGATCAAGGCCGAATCGACCGACAATGACTTCCTTTTCCCGCTCATCAAGGACACAGATGTATTTACGGACCTTCTCAAGCTCCATGCTTAATTGGATCGTGTCGATGACATCATCGCTCTCCGATTTTAAGATATCGATCAAACTGATTTCGTTCCCTTCCTTATCCTGTCCGATCGGGTCGTGCAGGGAAACGTCTTTTTTCGTTTTTTTGAGGGCACGAAGATGCATCAGGATTTCATTTTCGATACATCTGGCCGCATACGTGGCAAGCTTTGTCCCCTTGCCTTCCGAATAGCTTTCGATCGCTTTGATCAATCCGATCGTCCCGATGGAAATCAAATCTTCTGGATCTTCGCCGGTGTTTTCAAATTTCTTGACGATGTGCGCCACCAATCGGAGATTATGTTCAATCAGCATATTCCGGGCGTGCTCATCCCCTTCTGCCATCAAACGCAAATATTTTCGTTCGTCTCCTGAAGACAGTGGTTGGGGAAACGCATTATTCTTAACGTAAGAAACGAGAAAGATTAACTCCTTAAAGAAATACCCCAGTGCCGTTAGGACTCCAGACATGTTTACACCTCCATGAGGACTTAAGCCTATACTCATTACTATGTTAAGAAAGGGGAGTGCTTGCATGTCCGGAGAAAGTAATGAAAGAAATGGAACATTTTCCTGTCTGCTGAATTCTATAATAAAGATGGAAACTGCCTATACGCTCTTAACCTATGTACATATACTATTAGTAAAAGTGAGTGAGGAGGTATGGTCATGCCATATGGATACCCGTGTTGTGGACCAGTTTATCCAGGTTGCTATGGTGGCGGCGGGTTTTACTTCGCCCTCGTCGTCGTCCTACTAATCCTGCTTTTCCTATTCGGTGGCTGGTGGTACTACACCAATTGTTAAAAGAAAAGCGGAGGGGCTTTGCCCAGAGGCGACAAGCATAAGGCGAACCTGCCGGAAAGGCGTTCTTTGCCTTTTTGGCAGGTTTGACTTATGACCTCGAGCCTCTAAGCCCCGCAGCTGGACAAAGAAAAGCGGAGGGGGCTTGTTCAGGCCCGACAAGCACAAACAAAAAAAGCCCGTTTCCTCATCGAAACGGGCTCTTCCCATAGGACATCTACATTTTCTTCAGTGTGAACGTGCTGACCATCAAGAGTGCCAGAAGAATGGTCATACATATGAGCACCACGCTTGAAACATGGGGGATCATAAAGTAGCACAGCGTCAACAGACAGCCGGCTACCGTGATCGGCAATCCTGTGAAATAGCCGTCATTTTCCGTGATATTGAACCTGGCGAGCCTGTATGCTCCGCAGGCGATATAAAGGATGGTGAAAAACATCCCGGGTACGTCGAATTGTTGAAGGACTGCTGTATACATGAGCAAAGCCGGAGCGACCCCAAAGGACACGATATCACTCATGGAATCAAGCTGCTTGCCTAAATCTGATTCAATGTTTAATTTTCTCGCAACCATCCCATCGAATCTGTCTGTCAGGGCAGCGATGAAAATGAGCAATAAACTTAAATTTAATTGATCATGAAGGATAGAAATGATGGCAAATCCACCTAGGGACAGGTTGGATAAAGTAATAAGATTCGCTGTTTGTGTTTTGATTTTCTTGAACGTTTGATCGATGACGCCGGAGAGAAACAATCAAGACTCACTCCTTATAAGATATATTTGTTCACTTTTGAACATGATTGATGGCTTATGCTTCTCATCAGGGAGGGGCATAAGCCTGTTAACACGGGCAAAGGTTGCCCTTTGATGAAAAAAGATGGTTATTCATATAGTATATAACAATATTTTATTATATACTTATTAAACTGTTAAAGATAATCGTTTTTTAGAATTTTGTAAGGAGTACTGATATGAAGCAATCCATTTATCGACTATTTATTGAACTGACGAATAAAAAATGGTCTTCCTTTCTTATCAGGAAGTTCGTTCAATCGCCATTGAGCCGTCCGGTTATTTCATCATTCATCAAGACATACAAAATCAATGTTGATGAAATAGCCGGGGATGTCAGTGATTATAAAACGCTGCACGACTTCTTTATCCGAAATCTGAAGGAGGATGCAAGGGTCATCCAACACAGTGATGAACAGGCTGTGAGTCCTGTGGACGGACTGATGGCAAGTTCTGGCATCATTACGGATGATTTGCTCATCGAGGTGAAGGGAAAGACTTATTCGATCCTCGATATGCTTGGAAGTGAAGGAAAAGCATCATCTTACAGCGGGGGAGAGTTCGCGGTATTTTACCTGAGTCCTGCAAATTATCACCGCATCCACAGCCCTGTGTCAGGGACCGTCCTATCCAGGTGGTCACTAGGGGATCATTCCTATCCGGTCAACGAGCTTGGATTGAAATATGGTAAAGAAGCGCTGTCTAAGAACTTTCGGTCGATTACCGAGCTTCAGACAAAAGGCGGAAAAGTGGCAGTCGTGAAGGTAGGCGCGATGTTTGTTAACTGCGTGGATTATGTGCACGAGAATAAAGAATGGAAACAAGGCGAGGAAGTCGCATATTTCAGCTTTGGTTCGACCGTCATCCTCCTGTTCGAGAAGAATTCATTTGCTTTCCAGGAAGAGAGAACCGTGCCCCGTAACGTGACGGTTGGTGAGACGATTGGAGATTTCATCCGGTAAGATTAGAACACATCCTGAATGAAGCGGGTTTCTCCTATAAAAAGAGGACGGATTCCATATGAATCCGTCCCATTTCATGTTAGTATTCTACGAAGTAGCTTTAATTTTATTAGTAAGAGATCGACGGTGAATTTCCATTTCGATGAGGCGAATGAATTCAGTATTGAGTTTTAACTCCAATGCTTTAAAATACGAATCAATCAACAACTCGTCCGATAACTTCCTCATTAAGGCCACCTCCAATAATCATTCTTTATTATTTCGAAACATTTACGTGTTTACGTTTTTAAGTAGTAATTAAACTTTACCAAATATATTTTTTTAGAACAAGCGTTCCTTTATCCACAATTTAAAGTGGATAAGATGTGATTAACTTGTATATAACTGGTAAATACTCGCTATTTTTGTTCTGTATAATGTGTATAAGGTTATCCACAACATAGAGGAAAACGAAGAATTTGTCGAAAAATATTTATGGTTGGGAAGAATAATCATGGATTTCAAGGAATATATATGATTTTTTTTTGAATCCGTATGTAAAATTGGTTATCATTAATCTGTTATAGGTTAAAGGTATACTATAGGAAGAGTGCGTTAAAATGGAGGGATTTTCTTTTGAGGGGAGTCATCCATATCATTGATAAAGAAATTTGAGGTGTAGCAAGTGATCAAGCAGTTTTTACCCAATGAACAGGTTCAGGATATCTTTAGTATCAGTCCGGGGCATTTAAAGGAAAAAGGAATTAAGGCAATCATAACAGATTTGGATAACACACTGGTGGAATGGGACAGGCCAAATGCCACGCCGAAGCTGATACAGTGGTTTAAAGAGATGCAGGAGCAAGGCATCCTTGTCACAATCGTATCCAACAATAATAAAAGCCGTGTCGGTGCATTTGCAGACCCGCTTGGCGTGCCGTTCATCTTTCAGGCCCGCAAGCCGATGGGACGGGCTTTTAAAAGAGCGATTGAGCAAATGGGTGTAAAATGGGTGTAAAAAAAGAAGAGACTGTCGTCATCGGCGATCAGCTTTTAACAGACGTTTTAGGTGGAAACCGCAGCGGATTCCACACGATCCTGGTCGTTCCGGTTGCCCAATCGGACGGATTTGTGACAAAGTTCAACCGCCGGGTGGAAAGAAGAATCATGAAGTTTTTCAAGCGGAAAGGCATGCTTGAGTGGGAGGATAAAAAGTGAGTCAAGTTGTATGTATAGGTTGCGGCGTTGAAATTCAGACGGAAAACAAAGAGGGAATGGGCTATGCACCGCCATCGGCCCTTCAAAAAGAAGAAATCATCTGTCAACGTTGTTTTCGGTTGAAACATTATAATGAAGTCCAGGATGTTCCGTTGACAGATGACGACTTCCTGAAAATATTGAATGAACTTGGAGATTCAGAAGGATTGATCGTCAAAGTTGTAGATATATTTGACTTTAACGGCAGCTGGCTTCCAGGGTTGCACCGGTTTGTCGGCAAGAATCCGATCCTCTTGATCGGGAATAAAGTTGACCTGCTTCCGAAATCAGTCAAGCCTGCCAAACTGATCCACTGGATGAAGCATGAGGCTAGCCAGCTCGGTCTGAAACCGATCGACGTTCAGCTTGTGAGCGCGGCTAAAGGACAGGGAATTACAGAAGCGATCGAAGCGATCGAAGAATATCGGAACGGCAAAGACGTCTATGTGGTTGGATGTACCAATGTAGGGAAATCAACCTTCATTAACCGGATCATCAAGCATGTATCAGGGGAACAGGATGTGATCACAACTTCCCACTTCCCTGGCACGACGCTTGATATGATCCAAATTCCTCTGGATGATGAGGAGTCGCTCATAGACACACCGGGAATCATCAATCATCATCAGATGGCCCATTTTGTTGATAAGCAGGACTTGAAAATCATCACTCCGAAGAAAGAAATCAAGCCCCGGACGTTCCAGCTGAATCCGGAACAAACATTGTTCTTTGGCGGATTGGCCAGATTTGATTTCATGGCAGGTAATCGTCAGCCGTTCACCTGCTATTTCTCGAATGAGCTGAACATCCACCGTACGAAGATCGAGAAGGCGGATGAGCTTTATGAGAATCATGCAGGTGAGTTACTGCAGCCGCCAAGGAAGGATGACATGGGTAACTTCCCGGCGCTCGTGAGGCATGAATTCAAGATTAAAGAAGCGAAGACCGACATCGTTTTCTCCGGTTTAGGGTGGATCACCGTAAATGAGGCAGGGGCGACGATTGCGGCCCATGTTCCGAAGGGCGTCAGCGTGTTCCTGAGAAAATCATTAATCTAGGAGGGGTCATGTGGCTTTATATGGTGTGATAGGAGATCCGATCGCACACTCCATGTCACCCCTGATGCATACGAGCGCTTTCAGGGAGAGTGGTGTTGATGCAACTTATGTTAAATTTCACGTGAAGAAAGAGGACCTTCCTCAAGCCATTGAGGGAATAAAGGCCCTTGGGATCCGGGGAGTGAATGTGACGGTTCCCCATAAGGAGCAGGTCATGGAGCTATTGGATGAAATCGATCCTTTGGCAGAGGCGATTGGTGCAGTCAATACGATCGTCAATGAAAATGGTAAGCTCACCGGCTACAATACAGATGGACTCGGGTATGTAGAGGGACTTAGAAACATGTCCAAGGAGCCTCTTGAAGGGAAGTCTATGCTCATCATCGGCGCAGGCGGGGCTGCAAAGGCCATTTATTACACACTTGCATCCCTCGGGGTGAGGGTGATCGATGTGACCAACAGGACGAAAGAGAGAGCGGAGAAG
Organism: Bacillus sp. KH172YL63; assembly: GCF_011398925.1. Lineage (NCBI taxonomy): Bacteria > Bacillati > Bacillota > Bacilli > Caryophanales > Bacillaceae > Bacillus > Bacillus sp. KH172YL63. Next base: position 2,973,163 of record NZ_AP022842.1, on the reverse strand, counting down.
ATGATTGGGGCCTGCCCCTTTCAATTGGACTCCACCTCTCTTACACTTGAAGAAGCTGAGAAGCGTCTGCAGGATTACGATGTCATCATCCAGACGACCTCGATCGGGATGTTCCCGCATATCGACGAGAGTCCGCTCGTGATGCATGAAGTGAAACAGGGAAGCATCGTCAGTGACATCATCTATAACCCATTGGAAACATCCCTCCTGAAACAGGCGAGGGAAAAAGGTGCACAGACGCAAAATGGACTTGATATGTTTGTCTATCAAGGTGCACTCTCATTTGAAAAATGGACAGGGATTTTCCCTTCTTATTCAATAATGAAAAACACCGTTTTACAACAACTAGGAGGTTAACATGTTAACAGGTAAACAAAAAAGATTTTTACGTGCAGAAGCTCATCATTTAAATCCGGTCTTTCAAGTAGGGAAAGGCGGAGTGAATGATAATATGATCAAAACAATCGGGGAAGCGATTGAGTCAAGAGAATTGATGAAAATCAGCATCCTTCAAAATTGTGATATGGACAAATCCGAAGTGGCTGATCAGCTGTCTAAAGGCGTAGGGGCAGAAGTCGTTCAGGTAATCGGGAATACGATCGTCCTTTACAAAGAATCAAAAGAAAATAAGCAAATCATTCTTCCACGTTCACGATAAGGATTGATACGATGAAGAAAAAGGTAGGACTTCTGGGAGGTACGTTCAACCCTCCCCATATAGGTCATTTGGTCATTGCCGAACAGGCGCTGGAAAAGGCCGGTCTCGATGAAATCCGCTTTCTGCCGAATCACGTGCCGCCCCATAAACAGGCCGACGAGCGTGTGTCGCCGCAACAGCGGGTAAACATGCTGGAAAAAGCCATACAGGGTCACCCCCGCTTTTCGATTGAAAAAATCGAGCTTGAAAGAGAGGGTGCTTCTTATACATTCGACACGATCAAGTTATTGACGGAAAGAGAAGGAAACACCGAATTTTCGTTTATCATTGGCGGGGATATGATTGAGTACCTTCCCAAATGGCATCGAATTGATGAGCTTCAGGAAATGGTGAAGTTCATCGGGGTGAACCGGCCGGCATATACCCATGAGACCCCCTATGATGTTCATTTGATAGAGGTCCCTGCCATCGATCTTTCTTCTTCTTACATTCGCGACACAGTAAAGAAGGGACAAACGGTCCGCTATTTAGTTCCCGATGATGTGTATCGATATATAAAGGAGGAGGGATTGTATGAATAGAGAAAAAGCATTGGAAATCGTGAAAGAGCATTTAACCCATCACCGGTTTGTCCATACTTGCGGCGTGATGGAAACAAGCATAGAATTGGCAAAACGGTATGGAGCAGATGAGGGGAAAGCTGAGTTGGCTGCGATTTTCCATGATTATGCCAAGTTCCGTGATAAAGAGGAAATGAAGGGGATCATCATTGAAGAGAACCTCCCACAGGACCTTTTATTGTACAACAGTGAACTTTGGCATGCCCCTGTTGGTGCGCTGCTCGTAGAACGGGAAGTCGGCATCAAGGATGAGGAAATCCTTGATGCGATCCGTTATCATACATCAGGGAAAGAAGGGATGACCATCCTTGACAAGGTGGTGTATCTGGCCGATTACATCGAGCCGAACCGTCAATTCCCTGGTGTGGAAGAGGTAAGGGAACTTGCCGAGGAATCATTGGATCTTGCACTCATCAAAGCCCTGCAGAACACGATGACCTTTTTAATGAAAAAAAATCAAGCGATTTACCCGGATACTTTCCGGTTTTATAATGGATTAGTATTCAATCAGAGGAGATGAAGGAATGGAAAACAACTTAGTGGAATTAGCGTATAAAGCCGCTGATGATAAACGTGCTGAAGATATCGTCGTATTGGATATGAAAGGTGTTTCTTTAATTGCGGATTATTTTTTGATCTGTCACGGGAACTCGGATAAACAGGTTCAGGCCATTGCCCGTGAACTGAAAGATGCAGCTGAAGAAAAAGGTTACACGGTCAAACGCCTGGAAGGCTTCGACCAAGCCCGCTGGGTGCTTGTTGACCTTGGGGATGTTGTGGCCCATGTCTTCCATAAAGAAGAAAGAGGCTACTACAACCTTGAACGTTTGTGGGGAGACGCATCACATGTAGAAGTTGGACAAGGTGAGAACCTGTAAATGAGTTATGAACGTTTTGCTTATGTTTATGACTACCTGATGCAGGACGTCCCATATGACGCCTGGTTGGCTTTTGTCAATAAACAGGCAGCGGCTCATGGCATCAAGGGAAAGAAAGTACTGGACATTGCTTGTGGAACCGGAGAACTGTCGTTGAGACTGGCAGGGGACGGTTATGATGTCACCGGTGTAGATCTGTCGGAAGATATGCTCATGATTGCAAAGGAGAAGGCTTCTGCCAGGAATGCCCGTATCCAATTGTTTCAACAGGATATGTCAAAGCTTGACTCCCTTGGTGAATATGATGTCATCACAATCTTTTGTGATTCATTGAATTACCTTGAGGTTGAGTCGGATGTATTGGAAACATTCAAGGGTGTTTATGATCACTTGAAGCAAGATGGACTATTCCTTTTTGATGTGCATTCGATTTTCAAGATGACACAGATTTTTATCAATCAGACCTTTACACATACTGATGAACAGGTATCATATATTTGGGACTGTTTCCCGGGAGAGGTTCCGAACAGCGTCGAACACGAATTGACTTTTTTCGTGAAGGATGATGAGACGGGGCAGTATGAAAGGGTCGAAGAACTTCACAAGCAGAGGACGTATCCAGTGCTTACCCTGAAGGAATGGTTGGAGGAGTGCGGCTTTGAAGTCGTAGGAATCACTTCAGACTTCACCGAAGGATCTCCGGCCGATCAGAGTGAACGGATATTTTTCAGTTGTAAAAAGAAATAACACTTGATGCAGGGGTAAAAGCCTGCCCATGTAAACGAAAATCCGAACGATCATTCGAGATTCTTTTATGAGAATCGAATGGGTTCGGATTTTTTTGTGGTTGATTTAGCCTTGTGGGACCGTCAGCATTGAGACTCATTTATTAGAGGGAAGAAGAGTCCAGGCCGTTGAGTATATCGTATCAAGACAAAAAATTTTTTTGGATCGCAAGAAAAAAGCAGGAAAAAGCATATTTTTGTCGAAGTAAATAAAAAAGGAGTCTCTCTAGACTCCGAATTGTGATTTCGTTCCTTCGATATCATCCACAAATTTCTTCTGGGTCGCCTCAAATAATTTCTCGAATACATCCCCTAACTCTCTTTCCATCACAGATATCCCGATACCCGTCACGCCACCCTTCACACACACCTTTTCCTGCAGCGTCGGCAGCGTATAGATCTTCTTCTGCAATAAATCCCCGAGTCCTACCAGCATCTCTGAAGCCAGTACCGTTGCCGTTTCCTTATCGATTTCTGTTACTTCGACTGCGGCATCGATGAATCGCTGGGTCACATAGCTGAAAAATGCAGGCCCGCAGCTGACGATGTCAGATGCCACACGCGTTACATCCTCCTCTATGACAACAGGTGTGGAAATATGTTCTGCAATCGTCGTTAATTCCTGTCTCCATTTATTTGAACACGCTGTACCAAACGTCAACAGTGATACCCCGCTCAGTGCACGATTGGTGATACTTGGGATAAACCTTGCGCAGGAACTTGATAACACCGATTGCAACTGGTCCACACTGACCGGACTCGTGATCGATACAGCGCATTTATCCTTGGAGAACCGATCCCTATGATCCATGATCACATCATATACATCATGCGGCTTGACGCAAAGGAAAATCAGATCAGAAGCATCGATCACTTCCTGATTTGAACCCATCACATGGATGGCAGGAGACTTCTCTTTTATGGCTTCGGCTTTATATAATGATCGATTTGTAATATGAAGCTGTGAAGGAGCTATCGCCTTTGAATCAATGAGAGCTTCAATAATGATCTTCCCCATATTTCCGGTTCCGATAATACCTATTTTCATGTGCAGCCCTCCTTCTATGCACTCTCTCCTAAAACTTATGAATTCCTTTCCGTGAATATTCCATTCGAGGTGATTTCCGATGCAGACGTTAATCGAAAAATACAGATCAATCGTGGTGTTATGTGTCATATGCGCAGTGGGATTGGCTGTCTATATGTTTAAAAGTGCTTCAAGTGCCCCTGTCGAAGAACCTCCTTTCATTCAGGCTGCCGCAGAAGAAGAGGTGAAAGAACCGGAACAGATTGTGCCGGAAAGCGTGTTCGTCGATGTGAAAGGCGCGGTGGTGAATCCCGGACTCTATGAGGTGAAACTTGGGGACCGGCTGAAATTTGTCATTGACCGTGCAGGAGGGTTTACTGAAGACGCCGATGAAAAAATGATGAATCTGGCGACAAAAGTGAGCGATGAGATGATGATTTATGTCCCGAAGAAAGGGGAGGTCGATGCACCGATAGATCTGCTGCTCCCGATCCAGGAGGGAGGTTCGGATTCCGACAAGCTTAATATCAACACTGCCACACAGCAGGAGTTCGAAACGCTACCGGGCATAGGACCCGCCAAAGCGGCCGCCTTTGTGCAATACCGGGATGAGAATGGTCCGTTCGCCTCGATTGAGGACATACAAAAAGTTTCAGGGATAGGGGAAAAGACTTTCGAAAAATTGAAAGAACAAATCTCTGTACAATGAATTGACGAAACATAGGGAATCTTTATACACTTAAACAAGCAACGTAAAAAACAACAGAGGGGAGAATGAGGATGGAAAGAATTGCTTGGCACCAGTATTTCATGGCCCAGAGCCAACTCCTTGCACTGCGGAGTACATGCACAAGGCTTGCTGTCGGGGCAACCATCGTCCGTGACAAACGAATCATCGCCGGGGGGTATAACGGCTCGATAGCGGGAGGGGACCATTGCATCGATGAAGGGTGTTATGTCATTGACAATCACTGTGTGCGGACCATTCATGCCGAAATGAATGCCCTTCTCCAATGTTCCAAATTCGGAGTCGGCACCGGGGATGCTGATATTTATGTGACCCACTTTCCTTGCCTTCAATGCTGCAAGGCGCTGATTCAGGCCGGGATCAAGACGGTTTATTATGCAAAAGATTATAAGAATCATCCGTATGCCATCGAGCTGTTTAAAAAGGCTCACGTCCATGTAGAAAAAGTTCCATTCCAGGAAAGCAGCATCGATGTGAACCACAGTGAAAAAGCGGCGTTGATGCTCCAGCTGATCGAGGAGTTAAGAAATCAAGGAGCCACAGAAGAGAAGCTCAAGCTTTATGAACAAGAATACATAAAATTGTTTGATGAATAAGGGGATATGGCTTTACCTGGCGATATCAGTGCTGTCCGGGACGTTACTCGCACTCCAATTTCAATGGGGTGCGGTCGTTCTTTCCCTTCTCATCCTTTCCCTGATCCTCAGAAAGATGCCACGGCACGTCATACTCCTTTCACTCATTTTCCTCTCCGTATCATTCACAACGGCTCTCCTTCATGAAAGAAACAATCATACTGGACTGTCCCCGGGGCAGGATCTGCAGTTATACAATGTTGAACTTACAGACATACCAACTATTGATGGAGATTCGTTTGTTTCACTTGCCAAGCTGCAGGATGAAAAGGTCCTTCTCCGCTATTCCTTTCAATCAGAGGAAGAAAAGAATGAATTTCAGAAACTGAAGCCGGGTTTTTCTTGTCGGATAAAGGGGGCACTAAAAGAACCGAAGCCTAGCAGAAATCCCAATTTATTTGATTATCGAAGCTATTTATCCCATCAAGGGGTCTTTTGGATATTGGATGCAGCAGAAGTTGAGGGTTGTACGGATAATAGTACGTGGAAACATACATTGGCACATGTCCGCTTTCAAGGAATGCATAAGATTGAAGAATCCTTCCCGGCTTCTACCGTCGGTGTGGCACAGGCGCTCATCTTTGGAGAAAGCAGAAGCATTGCAGAGGATACGATGAAGAATTTCAGGGAGCTCGGAGTCGTCCATTTGCTTGCGATTTCCGGACTTCATGTCGGGTTGTTGTTCGGGGCTTTATATTATGTTTTATTAAGAATCGGCCTGGCAAAGGAAGCGGTGTCCTGGACGGGGGTGGGATTCCTCCTGTGCTACATCATCCTGACCGGGGCGTCTCCTTCTGTCATCCGTGCATCGGGCATGCTGATATTCCTTCTCCTTGGTAAAAAAGCAAACAGGCGCTTAACCGTGGTTGACAGCTTATCCTTCGTGTTTTGCTGTATCGCCTTATATAGTCCGTATTCCGTTTTCAATCCTGGTTTTCAGCTTTCGTTCATCGTCAGTTTTTCTTTGATTTTATCTTCTGCCGGGATCATCCAGGACCCATCTTCTTTCCGTCAGCTGTGTAAAGTGACCTTCGTTGCCCAGTTATCTTCCCTTCCCGTCGTGTTATACCATTTCTTTGAATTCCCCCTGATTGGATTCATCACGAATCTCATTTATGTTCCTTTGTTTTCCGTTATCATCCTTCCACTATCCATCCTGCTGTTTTTCCTTTCCGCTTTGACAGATGCCGCAGTCGTGCTCCGATTGTATGAAAATCTTCTCGGAATCATTTTTGAATGCTCCTCCTACCTCGCTTCACTTCCATTTAGTACAGTGGTGTTTGGAAGGCCGCCCTTTCTTTTCTTACTTGGCTATCTCAGCATCATTTACGGTGCATTTGTCGGAATGGAAAAACGAAAAACGTTAAAGGCGTTGACATATTTGCTCCTGTTTGTGCTGTTTCACCAGCTCATCACCGACTATGATCCTTACGGGGAAATTGTTTTCATTGATGTGGGGCAGGGGGACAGCACCTTGATCAGGCTGCCGTATAACCGTGGTACCTATCTGATTGATGCTGGGGGAGAAGTGAACTTCGAGAAGGAGAAGTGGGAAGAAAGGACGAAGCACTTTTCCGTAGGGGAAGATATCATCGTCCCTTTTTTAAAAAGCAAAGGCATCACAGTCATCGACGCAATGATCTTGACCCACGGCGATATGGATCATATCGGAGGTGCCCAGGCGGTCATGGATGAACTGAAGGTGCGTGAGATACTGATCAGTCCTAACAGCCAGGAAAAGGATGAAATAGCAAACATCATTGAGTTGGCAAGTAGCAAGAGCATTCAGGTGAGAGAAGGGATGTACTTAACCAGTTGGCAGGGGGATCGAAATGGTCTTCATATTGTGTCACCACAGGATGCGGTATACGAAGGGAATAATGATTCAATCGTGTTGTATGGGCGGATCGGTCCGCTGAGATGGTTATTTACCGGAGATCTTGAGGAGGAGGGCGAAAGGGAGTTTGCTGACACATTCGATTTACCAGTGGACGTATTGAAAGTGGGGCATCATGGAAGCAAGACGAGCACGACGGAAGTCTTCCTGGAAGATACGCATCCGCAGGTGGGCATCATATCGGCAGGGGAATCGAATCGCTTTGGGCATCCCCACCCTGAAGTGATGGAGAGGCTGCGAATACGTGGCCTGACCCTTTATAACACGGCGGAGGACGGGGCGATCACCTATCGTTTTCGGGAGAAAAGAGGAACGTTTTCTGCCCAACTTCCATAGGATGTAGAACAAAACAAATGAAGCGCTAATGAAAAAAGGGGCAGACCTATATCAAAGAGTCAGGCGCCTTCAAACCAACTGTATGATACATGCTGAAAAACAGTACCATATGTGGAAATTGAAGATGCCGGGCACTTTGAGGTCTGCCACCTGTCTTTCATTAAGAGCCGATCAGTTTGATCACTGTTGCAATAATGAACATTAGAGCAAAGAAACCAAAAGAAACAGCGAAGCCAACGCCTGAATCTACTGCATCATTTCTTTTTGATTGTACATTCTTTTCAAATTGGTTCACAACTACCCCTCCTATTTCTATTCTAGTATAGAACAACGCTCATGAAAAATCTATACTTCCCATTACTTTTTCCTTTACTGACAAGAGTTGTCACCCATAAGTTCAATGTCCCCGGGTGACACTAATGACAACAAAGGAAATACCGTTGACGGGTATGGTTCCTAGGTCTTACCCGTGAACGTTAATATAGATATAGGGGGTGTCCTATATGAGGGATGTCCCCCTTTACCCCTTGTCAAAACCGAAAAGCTTTCTTACGATAGAGTAGAGAAAAGAAATAATGGAGAGTGCTGACTTGGTTATTGATATTTGGAAAAAAATAGAGAAGTCTCAATTCGCATCAATATATGTAGTATACGGAAATGAGTCATTTATTATCAACGAAACGAAACAAAGGATCGTCACGAATGCCATTTCTGAGGAAGAAATGGATTTTAACTTTTCCAGCTATGATCTGGAAGAAACGCCTGTGGAAGTGGCGATGGAAGATGCAGAAACCTTCCCGTTCATGGGGGAGAAAAGGGTCGTCATCCTTCAAAACCCTGTTTTCTTGACTGCAGAGAAGACGAAAGAAAAGGTAGAGCATAATATCAAACGCTTTGAGCAATACATACAATCACCTGCTCCCTATACCATCCTGGTCATCACTGCAAATTACGAGAAGTTGGACGAGCGTAAGAAAATCACCAAATTATTAAAGAAAACCGCTGAAGTGGTAGAAGCCAAGAAGCTGAATGAACAAGAATTAAAAGCATGGGTAAGGGAGCGTGCAGCGGGCAACAGTGTGCAAATTGATGAAAATGCTGTCGAGCTATTACTCACTCTCGCTGGAACAAACCTGATGATGCTCACGCAGGAATTGGATAAGCTCTCCCTATACGCAAGTGACACCAATCACATCGACGTGGAAGTTGTCGAGAAACTGACGGCAAGATCCCTTGAGCAGAATATTTTCACGCTGGTAGATAAAGTTGTCCACAGACGGATTGATGAAGCATTGAGGATCTATTATGATCTCTTGAAGCAGAATGAGGAACCATTGAAAGTGCTGGCGATTCTTGCTGGACAATTCCGGCTGATTTATGGGGTGAAGGAACTTTCCAGACGGGGGTATGGACAACAGAAGATTGCTTCCACCCTGAAGGTGCATCCATTCCGTGTGAAGCTTGCGGCAGGTCAGGCCAAACATTTCAGTGACAAGCAGCTGGGCTATATCATCGAACTCCTGTCACAGGGGGATTATGAAATCAAAACAGGAAAAATCAAAAAAGAACTCATGATCGAAATGTTTCTCTTTAAGCTTCATGACCAAAGCTTTACGTGAAGGACATGTCAAAAGAAAAACCACCCGGCCGGATGGCAGGGTGGTTTTTTCAATTAGTTCGCTTTTTTCATTAGGCGAGACTTTTGACGGTCTGCAGCGTTTTTGTGGATAAGACCTTTTTGAGCTGCTTTGTCTAATTGACGTACCGCTTCAGTTACTAGATCTTTAGCGTTATCAGCGCTGTTAGTTGTAGCTGCTTCTGCTTTTTTGATCGCAGTACGCATTGTTGATTTCACTGCAGCGTTTTGAGCGTTACGCTCGTTGCTAGTTTTTACGCGTTTGATAGCTGATTTGATATTTGGCATTTCTGTCACCTCCTATAAAAGGTTCGAGATTCTATGTGACTCGATTTAAATTCCTAAACAATAAGAACAAATGATATTCTATCAAACGAACTGTGATTTTGCAATACTATGACGCGAAATTAAACGAGTGAATGAACAAGAACCAAAAAGGTAAACATAAAAAAATACTGATGCAGAACCAAGCCTGGAGGTAGAGCACTTATGAAAAAAGAAGAAATCGATTTAAGTAAATACTCAGTCCGTACCGACCTCGCCGTCGAAGCAAGGGAAATGGTCGTGGGTGATCAAGCAGAGAATTCGTCATCGATACAAGGCGTCATCATCAAAGAAAAAGATGAGGACGGGGTAAAGGTTTCCCTTGTCACCGTGACGCCCGAAGGTGAAGAAAAGATTGGTAAGAAGCCGGGCAACTATCTGACCATCGAAGCCCACGGCATCCGAGAAGAAGATTCAGAACTGCAGCAAAGGGTGGAAAAAGTATTTGCTAATGAATTTAGTCAATTCCTGAAGCAGAATGCGATCGATAAAAATGCAAGCTGTTTGATCGTCGGGCTCGGAAACTGGAATGTGACGCCGGATTCACTTGGGCCCCGTGTCTGTGAAGATATCATTGTAACGAGACATCTATTCGAACTTCAGCCTGAATCTGTACAAGAAGGATACCGGCCTGTGAGTACCATCGTGCCCGGGGTGATGGGGCTGACGGGGATTGAAACGAGCGATATCATCTTCGGGGTTGTCGAGAAATCGAAGCCGGACTTTATCATTGCAATTGATGCGCTTGCCTCCCGTTCCATCGAGCGGGTCAATTCGACGATACAAATTTCGGATACGGGCATTCATCCTGGATCAGGTGTCGGAAACAAGAGAAAAGGACTGGATCAGGAAACGCTGGGTGTACCTGTCATTGCCATCGGTGTCCCGACCGTCCTGGATGCCGTCACCATCGTGAGTGACACGGTCGATTTTCTCCTGAAACATTTCGGGAAAGAAATGAGGGAAGGGAACAGACCGTCCCGGTCACTTGCCCCTGCGGGATTAAGTTTCGGTGAAAGAAGGAAATTAACCGATGAAGACCTTCCGGAAGCAGAGCATCGTCAAACGTTCATGGGAATAGTCGGGACGCTGGAAGATCAGGAAAAGCGAAAGCTCATCCATGAAGTTCTTTCGCCGATCGGCCATAATCTGATGGTCACCCCGAAGGAAGTGGACGTGTTCATGGAAGATATGGCCAACCTGATTGCGAGCGGTCTCAATGCAGCGCTCCATGATGCGGTGGATCAGGAAAACACCGGCTATCAGACGCGATGAGCATGAAGTGATGACGCCTCTAGGTGGGGAACCCGCCTGGGGCGTTTTGATTTGTAACGTTTAACAGGATAAGGCGGTTCGCCGATAAAAATAGGATATCGCCGTTAAATTCGGGATTTCGCCGATAAAATGAAAATATCGCCGTTATATCTGAGATTTCGCCGATAAAGTAAACATTTCGCCGTTATCCTCCCTTTACGCCTCCTCGATCCTCACCTGATCCTCCGTTTGAAAGACATGAGCGATCCATTTACTTGAATATAACGATAAACAAGCTCTTTTCAGACTGAAAAGATTTCCACAATCATAGATTCCTCTCCCCCTACGAAAATAATAGAGTCCCCTGTTTAATTTTCATCGGAAAACATCATAATGACTACTAAATGGAGTTCTATCAGCTCTAGCATTGTCATAGATTGTACTAGAGTTGAGAAATAGAAAGGGTGAGAGGATGGGATCATATAAACCCCCGACTTATGTTGTCGCTATCAATATGACCTCGATCGTAAAAGGTGTGCTGATCTTCATCAGTGTATTGCTTTCGGTCTTTTCAATCACCGGTCTCCTCACTTCTTTGAACCCGGAGTACAGAATCACATCGAATTCATTGAATCAAGCGGCTTCCCATGTGACAGGAAAAACGCTGTATAAAATCCTTGCTCTCGAAAACCGGTCTTTTCATCACATACTGCCTGAGGAAGAGGAGGCATTACCGAGCCTATCTTCTGCTATGTTCCAGGTCGCCACCAATATCCGCTTCGAAGATCCGAGAAGTTTCCTTGGGCGTGAATTGCCGGGATTCTCCATTTTCGACGGAGAGATCCTGGTGGCGGGGGACGGGACAGACTTTACCAATATGCCGATTGAATCGGTCCCGCCTCCTGAAGCGCTTGATGCTGGTAATGACGCACCGCTCAAAAATCTTGATGACGTGAAGGGATCGGAGAGTAAAGGCGGAGATGTTGCACCGCCATTGTCCACCGGTAATAAGAAGACTGTGCATCTTTACTTTACCCACACCCGTGAATCATACCTTCCTTATCTCGAAGGCGTGAGCAATCCTGATTTAGCCATGCATTCGAAGATTAACGTCACCAAAGTCGGTGACATGGTGAAGGAGGATCTGGAGACGCTCGGGATCGGAACGAGTATAGACAAAACAGATGTCATTCAGAATCTCCATAACAAAGGGCTGGATTACTGGTCTGCCTATCAAGAGTCGAGGCCGTTGGTGCAGGCGGCCATGACGAGCAACAAAGACTTGCTGTATCTGGTTGATATCCATCGGGACTCACAAAGAAGAAAGGTGACAACCGGCACGATCAACGGAAAGACATATGCGAAGCTTGCCTTTGTTGTAGGGGAAGAACATCCGAATTATGAGGAAAACCTCAAAGTCGCAACCGAACTTCACCGGTTGCTCGAATCCACGTACAAAGGTATCTCACGTGGGGTGATTGCGAAAAAGGGAAGCGGTACAAACGGGAAATTCAACCAAGATCTTTCTAGTAATGCCATGCTTGTAGAGTTTGGCGGAGTTGATAATACATTTGAGGAATTGGACAGGACGGCCGGCGCTTTCGCGGAAGTATTCGCAGACTACTACTGGCAGGCAGAAAAGGTGAACCAAGACGTCCCCCCTCTGAGTCAGTAAAGGAAAGGATGACTGATCATGACAAAATTCTTTTTTAAATGTGCTCTTCTCGTCTCCGCCTTATTTCTTGGTGTGTTGATCGGCATGCAATATGCGAATCAGGGGATCGTTGAAATGAAGGGGCATGACGAGCAGCAATTCACCCCTCCTGTCGGCGTGACACAGGACGGGGACGGGAATGTGGAGGCGTCGATTCTTGGAAATGAGGTAGAGTCGAAGACGCTCAGTGAAAAGAAAGAGAAGTTGGAAGAGATGAAAGCCTTCAATGCATTTTCCTCGATCGGCAAAGTGCTCGCCGACACGATCGCAGGCATAACCAGCGAGATCGTGGATTTCATTGCATCGCTTATTTAACTTATTAAGTGTATCGGGACATAAGAAAATCCGAATGCTCAATCGATGTCTTTGTTACGTATCGGTTGTGTTCGGATTTTTTTATGGGAGGCTTGAGGGAATTCTGCATAGCCTTTTACTTTACATTGAATAATATATAGTCTACTGCTATAATTCAAAATAGTGTACATGTGTGGAAATAACAGGAGTTGAACGTATAATGAACCGTGAAGAAAAGTTAGAAAGACAATCGAGAATTAGAAACTTCTCAATCATCGCTCATATCGACCATGGGAAATCTACCCTTGCCGATCGTATTCTTGAGAAGACGAAAGCATTGACTGCCCGTGAAATGAAAGAGCAATTATTGGATTCGATGGATCTTGAAAGAGAACGTGGAATCACGATTAAATTAAATTCTGTGCAATTAAAGTATCAAGCAAAGGATGGAGAAGAGTATATCTTCCACCTGATTGATACACCGGGGCACGTAGACTTTACATACGAAGTATCCCGCAGTTTAGCTGCGTGTGAAGGGGCCGTCCTGGTTGTGGATGCCGCTCAGGGGATTGAAGCCCAGACGCTTGCCAACGTATATCTAGCCTTGGATAACAATCTTGAAATCCTGCCGGTCATCAACAAGATCGACCTGCCGGCAGCTGATCCTGAACGGGTCCGTCAAGAAGTCGAAGATGTCATTGGACTTGATGCGTCTGAGGCGGTGCTTGCATCAGCGAAAGCCGGCATCGGGATTGAAGAAATCCTTGAGCAGGTAGTGGAAAAGGTTCCAGCCCCACAAGGAGATCCGGATGCCCCGTTGAAGGCATTGATCTTTGACTCTTTGTATGATGCGTACAGAGGGGTCGTTGCATACATCCGTGTGATGGAAGGAAGCGTCAAAGTAGGGGATAAAGTCCGCATGATGGCAACCGGCAAGGAGTTCGAAGTAACCGAGATCGGTGTCTTCACCCCGAAAGCGACCGGACAAAAAGAACTGACGGTCGGGGATGTTGGATACTTGACTGCAGCAATCAAGAATGTTGGGGATACCCGCGTAGGGGATACCATCACGCTTGCGAACCATCCTGCAGAAGAGGCCCTTCCAGGTTACCGACGAATGAACCCGATGGTGTACTGCGGATTATATCCAATTGATTCAAACCGCTATAACGATTTAAGAGAAGCGCTTGAAAAGCTTGAGTTGAATGATTCGGCCCTGCAATATGAGCCGGAAACATCCCAGGCATTAGGATTTGGATTCCGCTGCGGATTCCTTGGACTTCTTCATATGGAGATCATCCAGGAACGGATCGAGCGTGAATTCAAGATCGACCTGATCACGACTGCGCCAAGCGTAATCTATCATGTGAAATTGACAGACGGGGAAGAAGTGAGAGTCGACAATCCGTCCATGATGCCGGATCCGCAGAAAGTAGATCATGTGGAAGAGCCATACGTCAAAGCGACGATCATGGTGCCGAATGATTATGTGGGTGCTGTCATGGAGCTTTGTCAAGGCAAACGCGGAAACTTCATCGACATGCAGTATATGGATGAGGCACGTGTGAATATCGTGTACGAAATCCCGCTTGCAGAAATCGTCTATGATTTCTTCGATCAATTGAAGTCCAACACGAAAGGATATGCGTCTTTCGATTACGAGCTGATCGGATACAAAGAATCCAAGCTTGTGAAAATGGATATTCTCTTGAATGCCGAAAACGTCGATGCATTAAGCTTCATCGTTCACCGTGATTTCGCTTATGAGCGCGGTAAATTGATTGTAGAAAAGCTGAAGGAATTAATTCCAAGACAGCAATTCGAGGTGCCGGTACAGGCAGCGATCGGACAGAAGATTGTCGCGAGATCGACCATCAAGGCGATCCGTAAGAACGTCCTTGCGAAATGTTACGGTGGAGATATTTCACGTAAACGTAAACTTCTTGATAAGCAAAAAGAAGGTAAAAAACGTATGAAATCTGTCGGGAATGTTGAAGTACCACAAGAAGCCTTCATGGCCGTCCTGAAAATGGATGATACGGATAAAAAATAAAAGTTCGATGATAAAGGGGGGAAGTGGCTTGTCACTACAAGCGCTGCTTACCCCCTTTTCTCTATGAATGCACAAAAAGGAGGGAGAAACTTGGTGAAATCAGCGTATATTCATATACCTTTTTGCGAACATATTTGTCACTATTGTGATTTTAATAAAATCTTTCTGGAGGGCCAGCCGGTTGATGGGTATTTAAACAGCCTCGGGGAAGAGATGAAGCAAAGGGTTGTCTCTCGGGAGAAGCTTGACACGATCTTTGTCGGCGGCGGAACCCCGACGTCCCTGGATGCAGGCCAGTTGGATAAGCTGTGCGAATCGATCACATCCCACCTGCCGTTTGAAAACGGGGAATTCACTTTCGAAGCAAATCCCGGCGATTTATCGGAAGACAAACTCCGCGTTTTGAAAGATCACGGGGTGAACCGATTGAGTTTCGGCGTCCAGTCTTTCAATGACGAACTGCTCAAAGGGATCGGCCGGACACATAAAAGCAGTGATGTGTATACTTCTGTTGAGAACGCTCAAAGAGTGGGATTTTCAAATATCAGCATTGATTTGATTTACAGTCTTCCGAAGCAAACGGAAGAAGACTTTGAAGATACTTTAAAGAAGGCGCTGGATCTTGACCTTCCCCATTATTCTGCTTACTCATTGATCGTGGAGCCGAAAACGGTTTTCTATAATTTAATGAGAAAAGGGAAGCTGTCACTTCCATCTCAGGATCAGGAAGCGGCTATGTACGACTTATTGATTGAAACGATGGCGAAGTACGGTATCAATCAGTATGAAATCAGCAACTTTGCGAAACAGGGTTATGAAAGCAAACATAACCTGGTGTATTGGGACAACAATGAATATTATGGTTTAGGTGCAGGTGCACATGGTTATATAAACGGAGTACGTTATTCGAACTATGGTCCCCTCAAGAAATATATGGATCCGATCGGGAACGGTTCACTCCCGACGATTCAGGAGCATCAGGTCACCCAGTCAGAGAAGATGGAGGAAGAAATGTTCCTCGGCCTTCGTAAAGTAGAGGGAGTCAGTAAGGAAATCTTTCAGCAGAAATTCGGCTGCAGTATCGAATCGGTCTTTGGAGCATCCATAGATGAAATGGTGAAGAGGGAACTGCTTGCTGTCGATGATGACCGGGTCGCGCTCACGAAACAGGGACGTTTTCTTGGAAATGAAGTGTTTCAATCATTCCTGGGTGTGATCTAATTACCCTTATCTGATTGAGGGTGGGTGCTCCTAATCCTCCGGGAACCGCGTGAAAGCGGAGACTCACAGGGCTTTTTGCCCGACGTGCGCTACTCAAGTCACGGGGGAAGCGGTCACCTGAAGCAGAAATCAACCCATACTCTCTTTTTATAGGCCTGAAAGAAGACTGAGAAAAGAGACAATCTAATATATTGACATCCCTTTTCTGATTTGATAATTTATTAATTAGATTTAGCACTCGTTCAGAGAGAGTGCTAACAGGGGTGATGATGTTGTTAACAGATCGACAACTTCTAATTCTTCAAGTGATTATAGATGATTTCATTCTGTCGGCTCAGCCCGTCGGTTCAAGAAGCTTGTCCAAGAAGGATGAGATTTCCTTCAGCTCGGCCACGATCCGAAATGAAATGGCTGATTTGGAGGAATTGGGTTTTCTTGAAAAAACACATACATCCTCAGGGCGTGTTCCGTCCGAAAAGGGATACCGTTACTATGTTGACCATATGCTGTCTCCGCAAAAGCTGAAGAGAAACGATGTGCACGCACTTCGTTCCATCTTTACAGAGCGCATGTATGAATTGGAGAAGGTCGTCCAGAAGTCTGCGAAGATCCTTTCAGAGCTGACGAATTACACGACGATCGTATTGGGTCCAGACCTGAAGGAAAATAAATTGAAGAAGATTCAGTTGATTCCTTTGAATAAAGATACGGCGATCGCCATCATCGTGACGGATAACGGACATGTTGAGAACAAATTGTTCCATATCCCGCCTACCATGGATGCTGCAGAACTTGAAAAACTCGTCCATATTTTGAATGACCGGCTCTCAGGTGTCCCGATCAGTGAACTGCATGATAAAATTTTCAAGGAGGTCGCCCTTTTACTGAAAGAGCATATCCAGAATTACGATTTTATCCTGCATTCCATCACCGAATCCCTGAACCCGTCAGTCACAGACAAACTGTTCTTTGGCGGCAAGACCAATATTTTGAACCAGCCCGAGTTTAACGACGTGCAAAAAGTACGGATGCTCCTGGAAATGATTGAACAGGAAGATAGCATCTATAACCTGATACGCCCGTCAGCGACAGGGTTGAACATCAAGATAGGCAAAGAAAATGATCATCTCGCTATGGAGAATTGCAGTCTCATAACCGCTACTTATACAATCGGCAAAGAGCAATTAGGTTCCATTGCGATCATCGGGCCTACCCGCATGGAGTATTCCCGTGTCGTAAGCTTACTTAATTTCTTCTCAAACGATATGTCCAAGGTCCTTACCAAGCTGTATCAAAGTGATGATTAGTGGACATATTGAATAAAGGAAAATAAGGTCCGGAAACATTTTTTTCGGCTCCTTACAGCGTACGTATAGCAAGAAAAGCAGTCAGGATTTTTAAGGAGGTGAATGTTATGTCTGAAGAAACAAAACAAGAGCAGCAGGAAATGAAAGAGGAAAACGGCGAAGTGGAAGAAGTATTCGCTGAAGCGCCTCAAGCTGAAGAAGCAGCAGAAGAGCAGCAACCATCAGATGAGCTTTCACAATTAGAGGAAAAGCTGAATGAATCTGAAAACCGCTATCTCAGACTGCGTGCAGATTTCGATAATTTCCGCCGTCGCGTCAATGTTGAAAATGAGGCGAAGGAGAAATATCGTGCTCAAGGATTGATTACAGAACTATTGCCAGCACTTGATAATTTCGAGCGTGCTTTGAATATAGAAGCTGATAACGAGCAAACGAAACAACTGCTTCAAGGAATGGAAATGGTCCACAGAAGTCTTGTTGACGCCCTTAAGAAAGAGGGAGTGGAACCGATCGAAGCAGTGGGTCAGGAGTTTGATCCCCATTTGCACCAAGCGGTCATGCAAGTCGAAGATGAGAACTTCGACAGCAATGTCGTGGTAGAAGAATTCCAAAAGGGATACAAACTGAAAGACAGAGTAATCCGTCCTTCCATGGTGAAGGTCAATCAATAATAAAGATATTACATATACAAAATAGGGAGGTTTCTTACTATGAGTAAAATTATCGGTATTGACTTAGGTACAACAAACTCTTGTGTATCAGTACTTGAAGGTGGAGAGCCTAAAGTAATTGCAAACGCAGAAGGAAACCGCACAACGCCTTCAGTTGTCGCGTTCAAAAATGGTGAAAAGCAAGTTGGGGAAGTAGCGAAGCGCCAGGCGATCACTAACCCTAACACAATCATCTCTGTGAAACGTCACATGGGTACAGATCACAAAGTAGAAGCAGAAGGTAAAGAATATACACCACAAGAAATTTCAGCGATGATCCTTCAACACTTAAAATCATATGCAGAAGATTATCTTGGTGAAAAAGTTGAAAAAGCGGTCATCACTGTACCGGCTTACTTCAACGATGCAGAGCGTCAGGCAACGAAGGATGCAGGTAAGATCGCAGGCCTTGAAGTTGAACGTATAATCAACGAACCAACGGCTGCAGCACTTGCATACGGTTTGGATAAAATGGATGAAGATCAAACGATCCTTGTTTATGACCTTGGTGGCGGTACATTCGACGTTTCCATCCTTGAACTGGGTGACGGTGTATTCGAAGTACGCTCTACTGCCGGTGACAACCGTCTGGGCGGAGACGACTTTGACCAAGTCATCATCGACTACCTTGTAGCTGAATTCAAGAAAGAGAACGGAATTGACCTTTCTAAAGATAAAATGGCGCTTCAACGTTTGAAGGATGCTGCTGAAAAAGCGAAGAAAGATCTTTCTGGCGTAACGTCAACTCAAATTTCACTTCCATTCATCACGGCTGGAGAAGCAGGACCTCTTCACCTTGAAGTGACACTTTCAAGAGCGAAGTTCGAGGAAATCTCATCTGATCTTGTAGAGCGTACAATGGGACCAACTCGTCAAGCAATGAAAGATGCAGGTCTTTCTGCAAGCGAAATCGATAAAATCATCCTTGTTGGTGGTTCTACTCGTATCCCAGCTGTACAGGAAGCAATCAGAAAAGAAACAGGCAAAGAGCCTTCTAAAGGCGTTAACCCTGATGAAGTTGTAGCGATGGGTGCAGCGATCCAAGGTGGAGTACTGACTGGAGACGTGAAAGATGTAGTTCTTCTTGACGTTACACCACTATCACTTGGTATCGAAACAATGGGTGGCGTGTCAACGAAACTGATCGAGCGTAACACAACGATCCCGACATCTAAATCACAAGTATTCTCAACTGCTGCCGATAATCAAACAGCTGTTGATATCCATGTACTTCAAGGTGAGCGTCCAATGGCTGCCGACAACAAAACGCTTGGCCGTTTCCAATTAGCGGATATCCCGCCTGCACCACGTGGCGTACCTCAAATCGAAGTGAAGTTCGACATTGATAAGAACGGTATCGTAAATGTTAGCGCGAAAGACCTTGGAACAGGTAAAGAGCAAAATATCACCATCAAATCTTCTACAGGACTTTCAGATGACGAAGTAGAACGCATGGTGAAAGAAGCAGAAGAAAATGCCGAAGCAGATAAGCAACGTAAAGAGGAAGTTGAACTTCGCAACGAAGCAGACCAACTTGTATTCCAAACGGAAAAAACGTTGAAAGATCTTGAAGGCAAAGTGGAAGAAGAAGAAGTGAAAAAAGCGGAAGATGCAAAAGCTGAATTAAAAGAAGCCATCGAAAAAGATGATCTTGAGCTGATCCGTGAAAAGAAAGATGCACTACAGGAAATCGTTCAAAGCTTAACGATGAAGCTATATGAGCAAGCTCAAGCAGAAGCGCAGGCAGCTCAAGGGGCTGAAGGGCAAGCATCAAATGATGACAATGTAGTGGATGCTGAATACGAAGAAGTAAACGACGACAAGAAATAATCCAGTTCGAACGAAAAAGTCAAAGTCAGGGCGGTTCTTGGCTTTGACTTTTTCTATGATTGCCGGGATTATTCCGGGACATTTAAGATGAATATTCACTTTTTATTGATAATAGTGAAAGCGGAATGTTAAAATAACCTTTATGCAAAGGATTCGGGAGTGGTGTTTTAATGAGTAAACGGGACTATTATGAGGTTCTGGGCGTTAGTAAAGGTGCCTCAAAAGATGAAATGAAAAAAGCATACCGCAAGCTCTCCAAAAAATATCATCCGGATATTAATAAAGAAGCGGATGCGGATGAAAAGTTTAAAGAGATTTCAGAGGCTTATGAAGTGCTGAGCGATGACCAAAAACGTGCGCAATATGATCGTTTCGGCCATACGGACCCTAATCAGGGCTTCGGAGGCGGTGACTTTGGCGGCGGCGGTTTCGGAGGATTTGAAGATATCTTCAATACGTTCTTCGGAGGCGGCGGTGGCCGCAGAAGAGATCCAAATGCCCCAAGGCAGGGTGCCGATCTTCAGTACACAATGTCCTTGAACTTTGAAGAAGCGGTCTTTGGAAAAGACACAGAAATCGAAATTCCGAGAGAAGAAGAATGTGATACTTGCGACGGTTCAGGTGCCAAGCCTGGCACGAAGGTCAATACATGTTCACATTGTAATGGATCGGGTCAATTGAATGTGGAACAAAACACACCTTTCGGCCGGATCGTGAACAGACGCGTCTGTCATTACTGTAACGGTACAGGGAAAGAAATCAAGGAAAGATGTAAGA
Source organism: Bacillus sp. KH172YL63 (assembly GCF_011398925.1). NCBI lineage: Bacteria > Bacillati > Bacillota > Bacilli > Caryophanales > Bacillaceae > Bacillus > Bacillus sp. KH172YL63. Next base: position 2,952,459 of record NZ_AP022842.1, on the reverse strand, counting down.
CATGTGGCGGAGCAGGGAAAGTGCAAAAGCGCCGCAAAATTGCTGTCAAGATCCCGGCTGGTATCGACGATGGTCAACAACTGCGCGTAACCGGACAGGGTGAACCGGGAATCAACGGCGGTCCGGCAGGCGACCTTTATGTTGTATTCCATGTGCGTTCCCATGATTTCTTTGAACGAAACGGTGATGACATTTACTGCGAGATGCCGGTGACGTTTGCACAGGCTGCACTCGGGGATGAAATCGAAGTGCCTACGCTGCACGGCAAAGTGAAACTGAAAGTCCCTGCAGGAACGCAAACAGGCACAAGATTCCGCCTGAAAGGCAAAGGGGTTCCAAATGTAAGAGGATATGGCACCGGTGACCAGCATGTACAGGTAAAGGTTGTCACCCCGTCAAAATTAACGGATAAACAAAAACAATTACTAAGAGAATTTGCAGATATCAGCGGTCAGGTCCCTGATGAACAGCATGAAAGTTTTTTTGATAAAGTAAAAAAAGCCTTTAAAGGCGAATAACTCAGAACGGAGTTGGTAGATCAATGAAATGGTCAGAAATCAGTATTCTTACTACGAATGAAGCGATAGAGCCGATTTCAAACATTCTTCATGAATCAGGAGCAAGCGGTGTGGTCATTGAAGACCCGGCAGAATTAAGGAAAGAAAGAGAAGATATGTTTGGTGAGATCTACCAACTCAATCCTGATGATTATCCGAGCGAAGGTGTTATGGTCAAAGCTTACTTGCCGGTCAACAGTTTCCTTGGCGAAACAGTGGACGAAATCAAGCAGGGCATCACGAACCTGGTTACGTATGATATCGATATCGGTGAAAATAAAGTCGAGATCTCTGAAGTGAATGAAGAGGAATGGGCTACAGCATGGAAGAAATATTATCATCCTGTGAAAATTTCCGACAAGTTCACGATCGTCCCTACATGGGAAGAGTACACACCGGTTCACAGTGACGAGCTCATCATCGAGCTTGATCCGGGGATGGCATTTGGAACAGGAACACACCCGACGACCGTCATGTGCATTCAGGCACTCGAACGGATCGTAAAACCAGAGGACACTGTCATTGATGTAGGAACCGGTTCTGGAGTACTATCGATCGCTTCTGCATTATTGTCTGCGGACTCGGTAAGAGCCTACGATCTTGATGAAGTGGCGGTGCGCTCGGCAAGACTCAATGTAAAATTGAACAAAGTTCAGGATAAAGTAACTGTCGATGAAAATAATTTATTGAACGGTGTAACAGGCCAGGCAGATGTGATTGTCGCAAACATCCTCGCAGAAATCATCCTTCGCTTTACAGAGGATGCTTATGAGCTTGTAAAACCGGGTGGTTATTTCATCACGTCCGGTATCATCCAGCCTAAGAAGCAAGAGGTCCGTGACTCATTGGAAGCAGCAGGCTTCTTGATTGAAGAAGTCATGGTGATGGAAGACTGGGTTGCGATCATCGCACAGAAACCAGTGAAATAAGAATAAACGGCGGAGTTGAGAACTGCATGCAACGATATTTTATAGACGATTTATATCGAGAAAATGATCCGATCAAGATTACAGGGGATGACTATCATCATATTGTCCGTGTCATGAGAATGAAGGAAGAGGATGAGGTCTTCGCTGTTTTCAAGGATCAGTCATCAGCGATCACCCGTATTGAAACGATTTCCAGTGACGCAGTCGAGCTTTCAGTTGTACAATGGGAAACATCGGCGAAAGAATTGCCAATTAAAGTAACCATTGCGAGCGGACTGCCGAAAGGGGATAAATTGGAGCTGATACTCCAAAAGGGAACTGAACTCGGAGCCACTCAATTTATCCCTTTTAATGCGGATCGCTCCATTGTGAAATGGGACGAGAAGAAAGCGAAGAAAAAGGTGGAGCGTTGGGAAAAGATTGTGAAGGAAGCAGCGGAGCAATCCCACCGCCTGCTAATTCCCGGGGTGTCTGCACCCGTTTCTGTCAAGCAATTGATTCAAGCCGGCACTCAGTATGATTACAAACTTGTCGCATATGAGGAAGATGCAAGGGACGGTGAGAAAGGTAATCTGCATAAAGTGTTATCTTCCATTGAACCGGGACAAAGTGTCCTGGTCGCATTTGGACCGGAAGGCGGATTATCGGAGAAGGAAATAGAGCTGTTGAGGAGCGAGGGCTTTCTTACATGCGGTCTTGGACCTAGAATTTTGCGGACCGAAACGGCACCATTATATGTACTCTCAGCCATCAGCTATCAATTAGAACTTATGAGGTGATTGCAATGCCATCAGTAGCGTTTCACACTCTAGGGTGTAAAGTGAACCACTACGAAACAGAAGCCATCTGGCAGTTGTTCAAAGAAGAAGGATATGAGCGTGTTGAATATGATTCCATCGCAGATGTTTATGTCATCAACACATGTACCGTGACAAATACAGGGGATAAGAAAAGCAGACAGGTGATCCGCCGTGCCATCAGGAAGAATCCTGACGGTGTCATCTGTGTGACGGGCTGCTATGCCCAGACGTCCCCGGCTGAAATCATGGCCATCCCAGGGGTGGATGTCGTAGTAGGTACACAGGACCGGAGAAAGATGCTTACGTATATTGAAGAATATAAAAAAGAGCGCCAACCGATCAATGGTGTCACAAACATCATGAAGAACCGTGTGTATGAGGAACTGGACGTCCCGGCGTTTACGGATCGTACCCGTGCCTCCCTTAAAATCCAGGAAGGATGCAATAACTTCTGTACGTTCTGTATCATTCCATGGGCCCGGGGATTGATGAGATCACGTGATCCTGAAGAAGTGATCCAACAGGCACAGCAGCTGGTTGATGCGGGATACAAGGAAATCGTCCTGACAGGAATCCATACCGGCGGTTACGGTGAAGATATGAAGAACTACAACCTTGCCATGCTGTTAAAAGATTTGGAACAAAAAGTGCAAGGTCTGAAGCGGATTCGTATTTCTTCGATTGAAGCCAGTCAATTGACCGACGAAGTCATTGAAGTAATCGACCAATCGGAGATCGTCGTGAGACATCTGCACATTCCACTGCAATCAGGCTCTAATACAGTGCTTAAGAGAATGCGCCGGAAGTATACGATGGAATTCTTTGCAGAGCGTCTTGAAAAGCTTAAAAAAGCACTGCCTGGATTAGCTGTGACATCTGATGTCATCGTCGGTTTCCCAGGTGAGACTGAAGAAGAGTTCATGGAAACCTATAACTTTATCAATGAGCACAAATTTTCAGAGCTTCATGTTTTCCCTTATTCTAAACGGACGGGGACCCCTGCTGCACGTATGGACGACCAGATTGATGAAGACATCAAGAACCAGCGTGTGCACCGTTTGATTGAACTTTCCAATCAATTGGCGAAAGAATATGCATCTCAATTCGAAGATGAAGTGCTTGAAGTGATCCCTGAAGAAATCTATCAAGACGATCACTATGTAGGATATACGGATAACTACCTGAAAGTCGTCTTCCCTGCAAGCGAAGACATGGTCGGAAAGCTTGTGAAGGTGAAAATCACGAAAGCGGGCTATCCGATCAATGAAGGACAGTTCGTCCGTGTCCTTGAAGACGCAGAAGAAAAAGCGGCAATATAATGAACGAAGGGGCACCTGGCATGAGGTGTCCCTTTTATTTATCATTTTCGCAGAAATCAATTTATCTATTGATTAGTCGGGTAGAAGGTTGTAAACTAATATTGAAATGAAATGAGCTCTTTTTTTTAATCAATAGTGCAAACGATTGCATTAAAATGTAAGCGTTTGTATCTTACTATACTTTGATGAGGTGTTACGATGAAGAAGTCATGGCGTAAAGAGGCAATAGGATACCAGATCTACCCGAGAAGCTTCCAGGACTCCAATGGAGATGGAATCGGTGATCTGCAGGGTGTCATTCAACGATTGGACTATATTAAAGACCTGGGGATCGATGTCATCTGGATTTGCCCGATGTATAAATCCCCTAATGATGATAACGGCTACGATATATCCGACTATCAGGATATCATGGAAGACTTCGGTACAATGGAAGATTTCGATCAATTGCTGAAAGAAGTTCATGCAAGGGGCATGAAATTGATCATCGACCTGGTGCTGAACCATACGAGCGATGAACATCCATGGTTCATCGAGTCGAAAAGCTCGAAGGACAATCCTAAGCGGGATTGGTACATTTGGAGAGATGGAGTGAAAGGGAAGGAACCGAATAACTGGGAAAGTATCTTCGGAGGTTCTGCCTGGGAATATGATGAAGATACCGATCAATATTTCCTTCATGTATTCTCTACAAAACAGCCTGATTTGAACTGGGAAAACGAAGAAGTGAGAGACGCCCTGTATGACACGGTCAATTGGTGGCTGGATAAGGGGATCGACGGCTTCAGGATTGATGCGATCAGCCATATCAAGAAGCGCCCGGATCTTCCTGATATGCCGAACCCGAAAAAGGAAAAATACGTTTCTTCCTTCGATATGCATATGAACCAAAAAGGTATCCACACCTTCCTGCAGGAATTCAAAGACCGTACGTATGCAAACTATGATGTCATGTCGGTCGGGGAAGCGAACGGAGTCAAAGCAGACGAAGCGGAACTGTGGGTCGGCAAAGAGAATGGGAAAATGGACATGATCTTTCAATTTGAGCATCTCGGATTATGGGATGCCGAAACGAACCCTGAACTGGACATCGTTGAATTGAAGAAAGTGCTGACACGTTGGCAGAAAGGGCTTGAAGGGAATGGCTGGAATGCCCTCTTCATTGAAAACCATGATAAACCAAGGGTCGTCTCCACCTGGGGGAATGATCAAGAATACTGGAAGGAAAGTGCCACCGCGATGGCAGCCATGTACTTCCTGATGCAGGGAACTCCTTTCATTTACCAGGGGCAGGAAATCGGAATGACGAATGTTCAGTTCCCTTCGATTGAGGACTATGATGATGTAGCGGTTAAGAACCTCTACCGTCTGAAAAGAGAAGAAGGGGTTCCCCATGAGGACATCATGAGCATCATCTGGGCTTCCTCACGTGACAACAGCAGAACGCCGATGCAGTGGACAAATGAAGAAAACAGTGGATTTACAAGCGGCACACCGTGGATGAAAGTAAATCCAAATTATAAGACAATCAATGTGAAAGCGCAGGAGAAAGACGAAAACTCCATCCTGAACTTTTATAAAAAGATGATTACTTTGAAGAAAAATGAGGAAGTCTTCACTTACGGAACGTATGATTTGTTATTAGAAGACGACAAACAGATCTATGCCTATACACGTACAGGAGAAGAAACCTCCATGCTGGTCATTACAAACCTTTCTACCAAGGAAGCGGTTTGTGACCTGAAAGAATTGGAAGTGTCCTCTTCTGATCTGCTCTTAAATAACTACCAGGTAAGCGATCACGGCAGTGTTGCCACACTCACCCTTAAACCATACGAAGCACGGGTGTATAGAATAAAATAAACAGGCTGTTTTCGTTAACATTGTGGCTTTAAAAAAGCGAGATGCGGTTGATTTCCGCTCCAGATGCTCGCTTTCCGCGGGGATGGCGGTGAGCCTCCTCGGACTTCGTCCTGCGGGGTCTCACCTGTCCCTCAGTTCCTGCAGGAGTCGAGCATCTTCCGCTCCAATCAACCATCGAAGATAATGCTTATTCATCTTCTGAATAGTAGTGATAAACTTAATACAAGTTCATTGCCCTGATTCTTTGATTTATTACGCAGTCTCAAATTACTGAAGATGCTCACCTTAACGTCTTATAATAGCAACAATCTATGCGAAAAGAGCCAATAAATAAGAAGAGGCTGGGACAAATGGGTGCCCGCCAATAAAAAATCCGAACGAGTGATTTATGGAAAATCTACTTCGTTCGGATTTTTTTGTGCAGTCATTTCATACAGAAATTTAGCAGGTTTTAGCTGTTGATAAGTCTCCTTCGGGAAAAGCGGGGTAGGTGAGATCCCGCGGAAGGTAGCGAAGACCACGTACCGCTGCACGAGGAAAGGACCTGCATGGTCAAATGCGGTATGCCAAAATGAATGGCATTTTATAGAATTGCGTATTATACAGAGAGTAGAAATAGGAGCAAGAGCGATCAAAAGTATATGGATATCTTATCCTTGTTCATGCACCTATATCGAACAACAAATTGGGAATAAATGAAAAGGTTTTCTTAATTTTTGGATATACTATAAAATACTCGTCTTTTTCTTCTGTTTTTGGTATGATAGGAGAGGTACGTACAACTGTTAAAGGAGAGATATTGAATGACTATGAACATTGCAAGTATGATTGATCATACTTTACTTAAACCTGAATCAACAAAAGATCAAGTAGAGGTACTTTGCCAGGAAGCAAAAGAATTCAAATTTGCTTCTGTGTGTGTGAACCCGACTTGGGTACAATATTCAAGTGAACTATTAAAAGGTACTGACGTAAAAGTTTGTACTGTAATCGGATTCCCACTTGGTGCTTCAACTCCTGAAACGAAAGCATTCGAAACGAAGGATGCAATTGAAAAAGGAGCAACTGAAGTTGACATGGTCATCAACATCGGTGCACTAAAAAGCGGCGACCTTGAACTTGTTAAGCGTGATATCGAAGCAGTGGTTGCAGCTTCTAAAGGAAAAGCACTTTCTAAAGTGATCATCGAAACATGCCTGTTGACTGAAGAAGAGAAAGTAAAAGCATGTGAATTATCTGTAGAAGCAGGTGCTGACTTTGTTAAAACATCAACTGGATTCTCTACTGGCGGTGCGACTGTTGAAGACATCGCGCTTATGAGAAAAACGGTTGGACCTGACATCGGCGTGAAGGCTTCTGGCGGAGTTCGCTCTGTTGAAGATGCACAAGCAATGGTAGAAGCAGGTGCTACTCGCTTAGGAGCTAGCTCTGGTGTAAAAATCGTCCAAGGTTTAACAAGCGATTCTGACTATTAATAATAAAATAAAGCTGGATGGGGATCTGTTTCCTCATCCAGCTTTTTTTATGGGGTGGATCCGTTCGATTAACTCTGCAAATTTGTGGGCAAATGGAAGCACAATAAGAGAGCAGATGATATTGAACATGACGCTTGCGTGTGCCAATTGAATTTCAGGAGATTCTGCCAGGCGATGAACGACGCTCGCAAGCATGGGGATGGCCGGAATGAAGAGGGCCACTCCGATCACGTTCAGCCAAATATGGGCGTATGCCGTCAATTTCGCTTCTGCACCTCCACCGATGCTTGCAATGAATGCGGTGATGCATGTCCCGACGTTTGCGCCAAGCATGATTGCGATCCCCGCATGAAGATCAATGGATCCAGCCGCGAGAAAGCCCATCGCCACACCTGTCACGACCGTACTGGACTGAATGGTTGCAGTTAAGATACACCCGAGGATCAAGGCCAATAATAGATGTTCATTCACTTCCACTATATAAGAACCGACGGACGGATGGGTGGCAAGCGGAGCAGCGAGCCATTGAATGGCCCCGATGCTTGAAAAGATCAACCCAAAACCTAAACAGATCATCCCCGTACTTTTTGCTGTATGCGAAGGAAAAAAATACAGAACGCAACCGAGAATCATGGATGGGATGATCATGATTTTCATATCGAGTGTGAACATTTCAAGCGTGAATGTCGTTCCGATATTGGATCCGAGCATGATGCCGATCGTTTGGCGGAATGGGATCAAGCCTGAAGAAGCGAGCCCAACGGTAAGGACCATGACGGCTGAACTGCTGTGGATAAGTGCCGTGACGACCGAACCGGTCAACAGCCCTTTCACAGGGGTGTTTGTTAAATAGTGTAACCATTTTTTAATTTTGACGTTCGCAATATTAAAAAGCCCTGTCCGAAGCCAGGTCATTCCGAATAAAAAACATGAAATAAAAAATATGAAGGCAAGGCCGTGTAAAATCATTGAACTCCCCCTGTATAGGACCGTGATTAATACAAATGTATGGAGAAAAACATGAGACATGCCTATTTATATAAGGGAATTATGATAAATTGTTGACCTATTACGCATCATATATTATAATGGCAAAGTACATGGATTTCTTTACTATTTGTAAAGGGTTCATCCAAGAAAGACATACACTTTCTGTCCCCTTGTAGTAATATTTCAAGGGCAAAGCCATGACCAAAGTGGTGAAGTAAAGGAGTAACGGATCATATCCGTTCCTTAAGAAAATGGTACAAACCATTTCTTGACTTGAACATGTAAGTGTAGTGTGTTCGGAGGGAGGGAAAGAGAGATGTCAAAAACAGTTGTTCGTAAAAACGAATCGCTTGAAGATGCTCTTCGTCGCTTCAAACGCTCAGTTTCTAAAACAGGAACTTTACAAGAGTTTAGAAAGCGCGAATTTTATGAAAAGCCAAGCGTAAAACGCAAAAAGAAATCAGAAGCTGCAAGAAAGCGTAAGTTCTAAGAGAGGGTGTAATTATGAGTCTTCTCAATCGTTTAAATGATGATATGAAACAAGCGATGAAAAATAAAGAAAAAGAGAAGCTGTCTGTTATCCGTATGCTTAAGGCTTCACTTCAAAATGAAGCAATTAAACATGGGAAACAGGAACTCTCTGAAGACGAAGAGTTGACTGTCCTTTCTCGAGAAGTGAAGCAACGGAAAGACTCCCTCCAGGAATTTCGCAACGCCGGTCGCGAAGACCTCGTTGAAAAAATTCAAGCAGAACTGACTTACGTCGAAATATATATGCCTAAGCAGCTTTCAGAAGAAGAGGTCTCAGCTATCGTCCAGGAAACTGTAGCTGAGGTTGGTGCTACTTCTAAAGCCGACATGGGTAAAGTGATGGGAGCTATCATGCCTAAATTAAAAGGGAAAGCCGATGGGGCTCTCGTCAACAAACTTGTTCTTCAACATTTATCATAAGATTAAAGAAACCGGAAAGCCCTGCTGCTTTCCGGTTTTTTTAATCCTGTTAGATTGGGGAGTCAGGTTTCAAAAAAAAATGAAACCATCCTGACCTGTCATCCGTACATAATGTATCAAGTAATATTATCGAAACGAGGGGGTTAAGGTGAAAAGAGGAATCGTATTATTTTTGATGTTGTTGTTGGGATTCAGTTTCCTGCAGCCTCTCATCAGTTCTGCTGAGAATCCTGAAAGGGTATACGTCATCCCGATACAAAAAGAAGTTGAAAGAGGGCTTCATGCGTTCTTGGAAAGAGCGATCACAGATGCAGAAGAACATAACGCAGATTTGATCATCTTTGATATCGATACGCCAGGGGGGCTGGTGGATGCGGCCGGCGATATCGGTCAGCTCCTTGACGGAATCGATACGAGGACGGTTGCCTTTGTAAACAACCATGCATTATCTGCCGGTGCATTCATCTCCCTTCACGCAGATGAAATCTATATGGTGCCAAACGGTCAGATAGGGGCAGCGGCGGTGATTGACCAGGCAGGAAATGCCGCTGACAAGAAAGCACAAAGCTTCTGGCTTTCTGCCATGAAAAGTGCGGCTGAATCCAATGGAAGGGATCCGCTGTATGCACTCGCGATGGCAGATGACACCATTGAAATCCCAGAGCTTGGAATCGACAAAGGAGAGCTTTTGACGCTCGGATCGAAAGAAGCGAAGGAGATAGGGTATTCTGAAGGTACCGTGAAGAACTTAGATGGATTATACAAAGAGCTTGGTGTAAAGAAGTCTTCTGTGAATACAGTGGAAGAGACCTTTGCTGAAAAGCTCGCCCGTTTCATCACTAACCCTGTCGTTGTACCGATCCTTCTTTCGCTGGCAAGCATCGGGCTGATAGTGGAGTTATATTCACCAGGGTTTGGGATTGCCGGTTCTATCGGTCTCGTTTCTCTTGTATTATTTTTTTATGGACACTTGGTTGCTGGGCTCGCAGGATATGAAACCATCCTTCTGTTCATCATTGGGGTCCTCCTCATAGTGGCGGAATTCTTCCTCCCTGGCGGCATTGCCGGTGCACTTGGGATCGGAGCCATCCTGGCAAGTATCATGCTGGCCGGAGGAGACGTGGTGCAAATGGGGATTTCCCTCCTCATCGCTATCCTGATAGCCGTCGCGACAGTGATTATCTTTGTAAAGGTGTTTGGTAAAAAGATGAAATTTTTTAAGAAAATCATATTAAATGATTCAACAAGCACTGAAAACGGTTATGTTTCAAACGTCAACCGACTGGATCTCATTGGGAGGGAAGGTGTGACGAAAACGCCTTTAAGGCCATCGGGAACAGTCATCGTGGATGATGAAAGAATTGATGCTGTTACAGAGGGAGGCTTTATTAAAGCCAACGAAAGAGTTAAGATTGTTAAGGTGGAAGGATCACGTATTGTAGTAAGAGACATTTCATAATTACTCAGGAGGTAAGGAATATGGTTATAGGACCAAGCACCATTTTATTGCTCGTTGCCATTGTAGTGGGCATCATCGTATTAGCTGTTCTATTTACATTTGTACCGGTCATGCTGTGGATTTCAGCGATTGCGGCCGGTGTCAGAATCTCCATCTTCACATTGGTGGGGATGAGGTTGAGAAGGGTTATCCCAAGCAGGGTCATCAACCCATTGATCAAAGCCCATAAAGCAGGGATCACTGTCACAATCAACCAGCTTGAAAGTCACTATCTTGCAGGTGGTAATGTCGACCGGGTGGTTAACGCCTTGATCGCTGCCCATCGTGCAAATATTGAACTGACATTCGAACGCTGTGCTGCAATTGACCTTGCAGGCCGTGACGTGCTTGAAGCAGTTCAGATGAGTGTAAACCCGAAAGTCATTGAAACACCATTCATCGCCGGTGTCGCGATGGACGGGATCGAAGTGAAAGCGAAAGCCCGCATCACCGTACGTGCAAACATCGACCGCCTTGTCGGGGGAGCCGGTGAAGAAACGATCGTTGCCCGTGTAGGGGAAGGGATTGTTTCAACGATCGGTTCATCAACCAACCACAAGAAAGTGTTGGAAAACCCTGACTTGATTTCACAAACAGTCCTTTCTAAAGGACTGGATGCCGGTACTGCGTTTGAAATCCTCTCCATCGATATCGCCGACGTTGATATCGGCAAGAATATCGGAGCGGAACTTCAGACGGAACAGGCAGAAGCAGATAAAAACATCGCACAGGCAAAAGCGGAAGAAAGAAGAGCGATGGCGGTTGCGAATGAACAGGAAATGAAAGCCCGCGTCGAAGAAATGAGAGCGAAAGTAGTGGAAGCAGAAGCAGAAGTACCGCTTGCCATGGCAGAAGCTTTACGATCAGGCAATATCGGTGTGATGGACTATATGAACATTAAGAACATCGATGCAGATACAGATATGAGAGGCTCGATTGGGAAATTGACCGGGGATAACAATGATCCGAAGAACCCTAAAGATCAGTAATTCTCCCTCGTGTGAAAGGAGTTTGTCTCCATGGAACCATTTATCATCATCATACTGATCAGCATTATTTCGACCATTTTCAATAAAATGAAAGAATCACAGAAGGAAAAACCGGTAAGGCAGAAGCCGATCCAGACGGCTACTCCGAAAGCTTCACCTCAGACACAAAGGGAAGGAAGGGCCACGACGTTTTCATCAAGAGAAATCAAGAAGCCTTCCAAGGAAGGTGCCACTTCCATCCAAAGCCTGTTTGAGGAAAAGAAGAAGGAAGCAGAGATGCGTGTAAGCCTTCAAAAAAAGGAAGAAGAATATGCCCGGAAGCTCAAAGCACATCAGTCAAGGGCAAAGCGTATCCGGGAAACGGGATCGCCGCTTTCCATCGATTTCAGCAATGAAGATGATATCGTAAAAGGATTCATTTTCTCTGAAGTGATCGGACCGCCCCGTTCAAAAAAACCGCTTCATCGAAAATAAGAGTGATGAAACCCCTTTTCATTTCATACATATGAGATGAAAGGGGGTTCTTTTTTTATGGCGAAAAGCTTACTGCAGCAGGTGCGAACATGGATGACACAGAAGATGGATTTACCTGAAGATGTCATGATGGACCTTCCTCGCGTCACAATGATTGGACAAATTCATATCTATATAGAAAACCACCGTGGTCTGTTGACGTTCACAGATCGGGAGGTGCGGCTTCTGCTTAAACAAGGACAGCTGTTGATAAAGGGTGAACAATTTGTCATCAAGATGATTCTTCCAGAAGAAATTCTCCTTCAAGGCAAGATTGTAGAAGTGGTCTATTTAGAACAATAGGAGGGACGGACTTGAAGAATCAATGGTTTACCTTTTTAAGGGGAAAAGTATTTGTGAAAATGGAAGGCAAAGCAGTGGAGCGGGTCATCAACCAATTACTCAGGGCGGGTATTGCGATATGGAACGTAAAAAGGGCAGGCACCGAAACGATCACTTTTTACTTATCCTTAGAAGATGTACATAACTTCCGAAGAGCCGTCAGGGCATCTCAGTGCAAAGTGACATTTCTAAGAGGTCAAGGGGTCCCGTTCTTATTTAAACGGTCTTTGAAGAACTCAGGATTCGTGATAGGTGGACTGGCTTTCTTTGTCCTCGTATTCCTTTTGTCAAACATGGTGTGGGGCATCCAGGTCAAAGGGGCGTCTCCCCAGACTGAGCATAGCATAAGGAAAGAGCTGGAGGAGATGGGTGTATCGACAGGAAAGATGCAATTCTCCCTTCCGGATGTGGAGACCATTCAACGGGAGCTGTCGTACAGGATGGATAATATCACCTGGGTCGGTGTGGAATTGCGGGGGACAACCTTTCATTTCCAAGTGGTCGAAAAGAACGCTCCGGAACCCTCAGAGTCAACAGGCATCCAACATATCGTGGCTAAAAAGAAGGCAATCATCACCGAGATGTTCGTTGAAGAAGGGGATCCCCAGGTGAATGTGAATGATTATGTAAGCAAGGGGCAGCTCCTCGTGTCAGGCCTCATCGGAAACGAGGATGATCCACAAGGGGTGCCTGCAAAAGCGAAGATCCTGGGGGAAACCTGGTACAAATCGACCGTTGAGCTGCCGCTTAAATCACGATTTGCTGTGTTCAGCGGTAATGAAAAAAGGAAACATTATGTGGGGATAGGTTCTTTCAACGTGCCGATTTGGGGCTTTGGAAATCCTGACTATAAAGATTCCGTCATGGAAGAAAACCAGAAGAATCTTCGCTTCCTTAAATGGGAGTTGCCGGTCCATTATATTGACCGAAGCATCAAAGAAAAAGAAGATGTGGAAAGAGCCTATTCGAAAGATGAGGCAATCCTTGCAGCGAAAAAACTTGCGAAAAGTAATCTTGAATCGTCACTGCCAGAGGATGCGGAAATCCAGGGTGAAAAAATTTTGCAAGAAAAGGTCGAGAATGGTAAAGTTAGGGTAACCATTCATTACAAAGTTATTGAAAATATCGCTGTAGGACAACCAATTATCCAAGGAGACTAACGAATGTCAGATGAAATCTTAATGAAATTACAACTTGAAAACCCTAACGAAGCCATCGCTTTGTTTGGCGTTTCAGATTCTCACCTAAAATTAATCGAACAGGAATTACACGTTTCAATCGTAACAAGAGGCGAAGAATTGCTGGTTTCAGGTAAAGATGAAGATGTAAGGCTCGCTCTTGATATTTCTGATCGACTTGTAGCCGTGATCCGAAAAGGCATCACAATTGGCCAAAGGGATGTCCATTATGCCATTGAAATGGGCCGGCAGGGAACACTTGAATATTTTACAGACTTGTATAATGAAGAAATCACGAAAAATGCCAAAGGCAAATCCATCAGGGTAAAAACCCTTGGGCAGCGACAGTATATCCAATCGATCAAAAAGCACGATATGGTGTTCGGAATCGGTCCTGCTGGTACAGGAAAGACGTATCTAGCGGTAGTGATGGCAGTGCATGCCCTGAAGAATGGACAGGTAAAGAAAATCATCCTGACGAGACCGGCTGTTGAAGCAGGTGAAAGTCTTGGATTCCTGCCTGGTGATCTGAAGGAAAAGGTTGATCCATACCTAAGACCTCTTTACGACGCTTTGCATGATGTGCTCGGAGCAGAGCATACGGCCCGCCTGATTGAAAGGGGCACAATCGAGATCGCTCCCCTTGCATATATGAGGGGCCGGACATTGGACGATGCATTCGTCATCCTTGATGAGGCGCAGAATACAACGAAGGCTCAGATGAAGATGTTCCTGACGCGACTCGGATTTGATTCGAAGATGATCATAACCGGAGACCGCTCCCAGGTGGACTTACCGAGAGGAAGCGAATCAGGCTTGATTACTTCAGAAAGAATATTAAAAGATGTCAAAGGCGTATCGTTCATTTATCTTGATCAGGCGGATGTCGTCCGTCATCCACTGGTCGCGAAAATCATCGATGCTTATGAAAAGATAGATATGTAGAGTCAAAAGGATTGATCCATTCCATGACAGCCAGCCTAAAAAGGCATGGCGGTGGGAAGGGTCATTCTTTTTTATTGTCATAAACATAGATAATTCAGACAAAAACTGTTATCATTTTACATAATTGCTACATATATCGATGATTTGTCCATTTCTTACAGGGGGTTCTTTATGCAAACGCACCCATTTCTTCTTAAAATCAGAAATTTTCTCAGTTATCGGCTATTTACCAATCTTTTATTTGTTCTCCTAGGAATCATCGTTTTCGGGGTGTTGTACGGGAACGTAAAGCCGAAAACACTGGATATCAATCTGTACGAGGAGGCGCCTACCACGATCCGGGCCCCGAAGAAATTCATAGATGAAGAGGCTACGACCAAGAAAAAGCAGGAAGCAAAGGCTGAGGTGGCAGATGTCTATACCCCGAAAGAAGGGGCGATTGACAACTCCCTGTCGTTGCTCCGCTCGTTGATGGAAAGCGTTAGTGAAGTGAAAAAGGAAACTGCTGCCGGCGACGGGGACGCAGAGGAATTAAAGCCTTCCCAGACGCCTGACATCAACGAACAATTGAAGCGATTGAAAGATAAATTGCCGAAAGAAAAAAATAACAGTGTAACGAACAGCCTCAGTGATGACATATTAACCTCCCTTCTCACGGCGACAGAAGACGATTTGTCCCGCCTGGAAACAATTGTTTCCAGTCAGATGAAAATCATCATGGAAGACGGGGTCAAAGAAGAGGATCTGAATGAAGCGAAATTGAATCTCGAGCAAAGGATCACCAACTACTCCTTTAACGGCGACCTGTCGAATGCGGCCGTGAAGCTTGGGAAGATATCGATCGAACCGACCCAGTTTTATGATGCAGAAAAAACCAATGAGTTAAAAAAGCTGGCAGAAGCCAATGTGCAGAATGTGGAAATCATAGAAGGGGGCGTCATCGTTCAGGATGGTGAATTGATCACCCCTAAGAAATACAGCATCCTCAAATCCCTTGGCATGGTAGAAAATGCACTTTCCTTTAAGCCGCTAGTCGGACTCGGACTTTTTGTCCTTGTGCTGATCAGCTCACTGTACTACTTCTTCTACACGCTTCAAGTGACCGAGGAACGGAAACAAAATTATTTAATATTAACAAGCATCGTCTTTGTCATCTCACTATTGATCATGAAGATCGTGGGCTTGATCGATCAGATGGAAATCAATGATATTGCATTCATCTTTCCGGCAGCGTTCACTGGAATGATCTTACGGATCCTATTGAATGAGCGGATCGCAATGATGATGGTGTTCATCCTTGCAGCGTGTTCGAGCATCGTGTTTCACCAGCAGTTCTCCGGTTCAATTGATATGGAAATTGCCATCTACACGTTATTCAGCGGGGTTTCAGGGATCCTGTTCCTCGTAAGCCGCAATCAAAGGTCGAATATCCTTCGTGCGGGTATTTACGTAGCCCTTGTAAACGTCCTGATACTTGGGTTTCTCATCCTCTTAAGCGGCACTTCGTATACGACGAGTGAATATGTGTATTATCTCGTGTTCGCCTTAGTGTCGGGGATCGGCTCATCCATCTTGACGATCGGGTTTCTTCCGTTCTTCGAAGCAGGATTCGGGATCCTATCATCCATGAGGCTTGTGGAGCTTTCAAGCCCGACACAGCCGCTGCTCAAAAAGCTGTTGACCGATGCACCGGGTACGTATCATCACAGTGTCATGGTGGCGAATCTTGCGGAAGCCGCCTGTGAATCGATTGGGGCAAACGGTCTGCTTGCGAGGGTCGGATGCTATTATCATGATGTCGGAAAGTCAAAGCGGCCACACTTCTTCATCGAGAATCAACTCAACATGGGGAATCCCCATGATCGGGTATCGCCTGAAACGAGCAGGGATGTTATTATTAGTCATGCCTCAGATGGTGCCGAAATGCTCCGGAAGCATAAGCTGCCAAAGGAAATCGTCGACATCGCGGAACAGCATCACGGCACGACCCTATTGAAATTCTTCTATTATAAAGCGAAGGAACAAGGGAAAGATGTGAAAGAAGAGGATTACCGTTATCCCGGTCCGAAGCCACAGAGCAGGGAAGCGGCGATCATCAGCATCGCTGACAGCGTAGAAGCTGCCGTCAGATCGAAGAAATCTCCGACTCAAGCCGAGATTCAACAACTTGTCCATTCAATCGTGCAGGACCGCTTGCAGGACGGTCAGTTTAATGAATGTGATATATCATTAAAGCAATTAGAGACGGTGAAAAGGACGCTATGTGAAACGCTGAACGGGATCTTCCATCCGAGGATTGAATACCCTGAACTTCAAGCAAAAGGAGAATAAACATGACACTATTAATCGACTTTATCGATGAAACAGAAAAATTATCCGATGAGCATATGGAGCTGGTTCAAAACATCTTGAACTTTGCAGCAGAGAAAGAGAATATCGAAGCTGAAAGTGAAGTGTCTGTCACATTTGTGACGAACGAACGGATCCAGGAAATCAACCGTGAATACAGAGAAAAAGACCAACCGACCGACGTCATTTCATTCGCCCTCGAAGAATTGGGAGAGGACGAAGTGGAAATCATCGGAGAAGGGATCCCCCGTGTCCTGGGGGACATCATCATATCAACTGACAGGGCAGAGGAGCAGGCGGAAGAATACAATCATTCCTTCACACGTGAACTGGGCTTCCTCGCCCTTCATGGATTCCTTCATTTGCTGGGTTATGATCACATGGAAGAAGAGGATGAGAAAGAAATGTTCCAGAGACAAAAGGACATCCTGGATGAATATGGACTCAAAAGAGACTAGGTTCGGTTTTCCGCGCTTCTTTAAGTCTTTCGGATATGCAGCACAAGGCATCCGTTCGGTATGGAAGACAGAGCAGAATTTCAGGATCCATTCATTTGTTGGGGCAGCGGTCTTCATGACGGCTTTTCTCCTTTCGGTCTCCGTATTGGAATGGGCCATCCTCATCATCCTCGTATTCATGGTGCTGGCACTGGAAACAATGAACACCGCCATTGAAAAGGCAGTCGACCTGACGAGTGAGGAATATCATCCATTGGCGAAGGCTGCGAAGGACCTGGCTTCTGCTGCTGTCTTGCTCTTCGCCGTATGCACAGCTCTCGTCGGTGCGATCATCTTCCTCCCGAAGCTGCTTGATCTGCTTCATTAAGGGTAAAAAAAGCCAAAATTAAAGGCTGCAGGCAAGAAATTTTAAAAATTCTTGCCTGCAGCCTTTAATTCATTTGAAAACGTTTCTATACTTGTATAAAATATATGGAGCAACAATTAAAATCGATAAATAGTTAGAATTATCTAACTATTTTATTACAAAATGATAACAGCCCATTTTCTTTTATGAAAGTTGTAGTAAAATAAATATGTAAGGGTTTAAAGGAGAGTTATATTAATGAATGCAGAACAATTGATACAAGAAGCCAAACTAGCGAGAGAAAAAGCATACGTACCTTATAGTAAATTCAAGGTGGGAGCGGCTCTTCTGTCAAAGGACGGTAAAGTCTATCACGGATGCAATATTGAGAATGCAGCATACAGCATGTGTAACTGTGCTGAACGTACTGCCCTTTTCAAAGCATATTCCGAGGGTGATACGGATTACACGATGATTGCGGTTGTAGCAGACACTGCAAGACCGGTTCCGCCGTGCGGTGCGTGCCGTCAGGTTATTTCTGAACTGTGCCCGTCTGAGATGAAGGTCGTATTGACCAACCTCAAGGGGGACGTGGAAGAATTGACCGTTGGGGAACTATTGCCAGGGGCTTTTTCACCGGAGGATTTAAATGAATAATACAGGCAGCCAAACAGGATACAAATCAGGCTTCATCTCGATCATAGGGCGTCCGAACGTAGGGAAATCCACGTTCTTGAACCGTGTCATCGGTCAAAAGATTGCGATTATGAGTGATAAGCCCCAGACAACCCGTAACAAAGTCCAGGGAGTCTACACGACAGATGATGCCCAAATGATCTTCATCGACACTCCCGGCATTCACAAACCGAAGCATAAACTCGGAGACTTCATGATGAAGATTGCACAGAACACGTTGAAAGAAGTGGACGTCATCTTATTCATGGTCAACGTCGCAGAAGGTTTAGGAAAAGGGGACCACTTCATCATCGAGAAGCTGAAAGGTGTCAAAACACCGGTCTTCCTGATCCTGAATAAAATTGACCAGATCCATCCCGATGAATTGCTGCCAATGATCAAGGAGTACAATGACTTATTTCCTTTCGCGGCAACGGTTCCGATTTCCGCTCTCGAAGGAAACAATGTCGACAATCTCCTTCAATTATTGAAAGACCAATTACCGGAAGGGCCTCAATTCTACCCTGCCGACCAAATCACGGATCATCCGGAACGTTTTATTGTATCTGAACTCATCCGTGAGAAGGTCCTGCACATGACAAGGGAAGAAATTCCCCACAGCATCGCCGTCATGATCGATAAAATGGAGAAGAAACAAGACAAAGACCTGATCAACGTCATCGCCACGATCGTAGTGGAAAGAGATTCTCAAAAGGGGATTGTTATCGGTAAGCAGGGATCCATGCTGAAAGAAGTCGGCAAACGGGCCCGTCTTGACATCGAGAACCTTTTGGGGACAAAAGTATACCTTGAACTGTGGGTGAAGGTGCAGAAGGATTGGCGCAATCGTGCATCCAACCTGCGTGACTTCGGCTTCAGCGACGATGAATATTAAAATTAACAATATTTAGTCCACATGAATAAAAGAGAAAAGGTCCATTCTAATCACAAGAAAGCTTATGAAGTCTTGCTAGTTTAAATCCAGAAAGGTGGGTTTTTGATGTTAGACTTAACTTGGAAGTTTTTTTCGCAAACGGGAAGCATCGACACCTATTTGCTTTTCAAAGAGCTTGAGAAGGAGACGACAGAAGATCCGTTCAGCTTTGAGGAAGAAATAGCGGAAGTTGATTTTCCTTTAACGTGATAAGCTTGTCATCACCCGGGTGGATTGATAGCGGGAGGTGGCTGTATGCTACAGAAGTGTGAAGGAATCGTCATTCGAACGAATCACTACGGTGAATCGAATAAAGTTGTCACCATATATACACGGGAATTTGGAAAGATTGGATTGATGGCTAGAGGGGCGAAAAAACCTAATAGCCGTCTATCCGCCATTTCACAATTGTTTACATATGGGTATTTCGTTTTTATTAAAGGAAGCGGCCTCGGCACCCTTCAACAGGGAGAAATGGCCGAATCGCTCAGACATGTAAGGGAAGACTTGTTCAAGACGGCCTATGCGACATACATCGTCGACCTCCTCGATAAATCGACGGAGGACCGCAAGCCGAACCCATTCCTGTTTGAATTATTATATAAAACCCTTTCCTACCTAAATGAAGACTATGATCCCGAAATCCTGATGCATATATTCGAAATGAAGATGCTCCCCGTCATGGGGCTCTATCCTCATCTCAATGGATGTGCAGTTTGCGGGGAGACCGATGGCGAATTCTCCTTCTCATTCAAAGAAAATGGATTCATCTGTCATCGCTGTCTAAATGAAGATCCTCATCATCTTCCGATATCCCAGGGCACTGTAAAACTGCTCAGGCTCTTTTATTATTTCGATATCAACCGCCTCGGAAACATATCGGTGAAAGATGAAACAAAACTTCAATTGAAGCGGGTAATCAGGACTTATTACGATGAAAACTCAGGTCTAACCCTAAAATCCAGAAGATTCCTTGATCAAATGGATAACATGAAGGACTTATTCTAACTTGAACTTATGCTGCTTGTGATATTTGAAGGCTCATTCACTTTTGTGAATGGGCCTTATTTTTTGGGTTGGGGGTTGGCTGTGCTGGGGGAGGGGCTGGTTGAGGTTGAAGGGTAATTACGCAATCATTGTTGGAAGTCGCGCAATAAAGTCCAGTTTTTACGCAATAAAGTGCTGAACTCACGCAATAAAGTTGGGAAGTTACGCAATTGAGAGGGGAAGACATGTGCAAAGGGATATCGGTTAGCTTAAAAAAGGAGTAATCAGGCTCTGAAGATGAAAAATGATGCATAGAAGAAGGAATTCTTCGCGCCAGGGACCAAAAGGCTACATGGAGAAAAGAAAATGTCACCTATAGGAAGGTTATTTTAAAGAAAGAGGAACGGTCACCTGTTTAGCGGTTACGTTATAGAGGTGAATAATTGCGTCAAAGTTTAATTACGCAATCAATGCTGAAACTCACGCAATAAAGTCCAGTTTTCACGCAATAAAGTGCTAAACTCACGCAATGAAATCGGAAAGTTACGCAATTAAGAGTCAAAGACACCTGCAAAGGAATAACTTAGAACTTAAAAAAGGAGTATTTAGGCTTTTGAGATGAAAAATGATGCAATGAAGAGTGAATTCTACGAGTCAGGGGCCAAAAAGTTACCGGAGGAAAGAGAATGTCCTCCGGTGAAAGGTTATTTTAAAGAAAGAGGATTGGGAACCTGGTTATCGGTTATGTTATAAAGGTGAATAATTGCGTCAAAGGATAATTACGCAATCAGTGCTGAAACTCACGCAATGAAGTCCAGTTTTCACGCAATAAAGTGCTGAACTCACGCAATAAAGTTGGGAAGTTACGCAATTGAAAGTCAAAGACGCGTTCGAAGGGATATCGGTTAGCTTAAAAAAGGAGTAATCAGGCTTTTGAGATGAAAAATGATGCAATGAAGAGTGAATTCTACGAGTCAGGGGCCAAAAAGTTACCGGAGGAAAGAGAATGTCCTCCGTTGAAAGGTTATTTTAAAGAAAGAGGATCGCGCACATGGTTATCGGTTACGTTATAAAGGTGAATAATTGCGTCAAAGGTTAATTACGCAATCAGTGCTGAAACTCACGCAATGAAGTCCGGTTTTCACGCAATAAAGTGCGAATCTCACGCAATAAAGTTGGAAAGTTACGCAATAGAGAGTCATAGACACGTTCGAAGGGATATCGGTTAGCTTAAAAAAGGAGTTATCAGGCTCTGAAGATGAAAAATGATGCATAGAAGAATGAATTCTTCGCGCCAGGGACCAAAAGGCTACATGGAGAAAAGAAAATGTCACCCATAGGAAGGTTATTTTAAAGAAAGAGGATCGCGCACCTGGTTATCGGTTACGTTATAAAGGTGAATAATTGCGTCAAAGGTTAATTACGCAATCAATGCTGAAACTCACGCAATAAAGTCCAGTTTTCACGCAATAAAGTGCGAATCTCACGCAATAAAGTCGGAAAGTTACGCAATAAAGCGTAAAACCCATGCTCCACCCTGCTCACAGTCCCTTCAAATATGGCAAATAAACATCTCCAAAGCTAAAACGAATGAAATAATGAAAAAACCTCCGCTCCATTAATAAAAAACCAACCCATCACAGCCAAACCCAGCATGAAAAGCTGTCAATTCGAGTCTATCCCCCATATCGCCAATCCATCCCACATCCACAGCACAGGCCTCAAAACACAATCCCACATCCAAACGAAAAAAACCCCAAAAGGCAGACAACACCTTCAGGGATTTCCAAACAGGTCAGTTTTAATCACGGACCTTATTAAAATTTAATTTTTTCCTGTAAGAAGGATTTTACTTCGCTGATCGGCATTCTGACTTGTTCCATTGTGTCGCGGTGGCGGACCGTTACTTGGCGGTCTTCCATGGAGTCAAAGTCAAATGTGATACAGAATGGTGTACCGATTTCGTCTTGACGGCGGTAACGTTTACCGATTGATGCCGTTTCGTCGAAGTCGATCATCAGGTCTTGTGAAAGCTCTTCATACACTTTGAACGCTTCATCAGATAGCTTTTTCGAAAGCGGAAGGACTGCCGCTTTGAATGGTGCTAGTGCCGGATGGAAGCGAAGCACTGTGCGTGAGTCATTTTCAAGCTCTTCTTCTTCGAATGCGTCACATAAGAATGCAAGTGTGACACGGTCAGCTCCAAGGGAAGGCTCGATGCAGTACGGCACATATTTTTCATTCGTCTGCGGGTCCATGTAATGGAAGTCCTCATTTGAATGCTCCATATGACGTTTCAGGTCAAAGTCTGTGCGGTCGGCTACGCCCCAAAGTTCGCCCCAGCCAAACGGGAATTTGTATTCAATATCTGTTGTTGCGTTACTGTAGTGTGATAGTTCATCTTCATCATGGTCGCGGAGGCGCATGTTGTCTTCGCTCATGCCGAGTGTGAGTAACCAGTTTTTACAGAATTCACGCCAGTAAGAGAACCACTCAAGGTCTTCTCCAGGTTTGCAGAAGAATTCAAGTTCCATTTGTTCGAATTCACGTGTTCTGAACGTGAAGTTACCAGGCGTGATTTCATTACGGAAGCTTTTTCCGATTTGAGCGATACCGAACGGCATTTTCTTGCGCATTGAACGTTGGACGTTTTTGAAGTTAACAAAAATCCCTTGAGCCGTCTCTGGACGCAGATAAATTTCGTTCGTTGAAGATTCTGTTACACCCTGGTGGGTTTTGAACATTAAATCGAATTGACGGATGTCTGTGAAATCCTGGCTGCCGCAGTCAGGGCACGCGATGCTGTGCTCATTGATGATTTCTTCCATTTTTTCGAATGAAAGGCCGTCGACGATCATTTCGATTCCTTTTTCTTCAAGGGCATTTTCAATGATTTTGTCAGCACGGTGACGTGTTTTACATTGCTTACAGTCGATCATCGGATCGTTGAAGTTTCCAACGTGACCAGAAGCCACCCACGTTTGTGGATTCATCAGGATGCTCGCGTCAAGACCTACGTTATACGGTGATTCCTGGACGAATTTCTTCCACCAGGCTTTCTTGATGTTGTTTTTCAGTTCGACACCTAATGGGCCGTAATCCCAAGTGTTTGCCAGTCCTCCGTAGATTTCTGAACCCGGGAAGACAAATCCACGGTGTTTTGCTAAGTTTACTACCTTTTCCATTGACATATCAGTCACTCCTTTTTATATTTATGTAAATAAAAAAGCTCGTCCTTAGGCTGTTGAAGCCTAGGGACGAGCTTGATACTCGCGGTTCCACCCTAGTTGGCATGCGTGATGGCACACCCACTTTTAGAAAAAATCATCGCTCCGGATTGCCGTTTCCCTGCTTTCTGGGCTTTCACCGTCCCCAGTCGCTACATATGCAGATACTTATTGATCCATCAAAGCTGAATATAAGATGAAGACATTTTATCACGACGGTGCGAGAAAAACAACTGCTGATCATGTGTAAAAATAAATTTGATGTTTTCTTTAAAAAAAGCTACTCTTTGATAAGTGAAATGTCATTATAGTGTTGTCAGATTAGAATGATAATATGCTCTTTTCATTTTCATCAAATAGTATATAATATTTCATATAAAGTATAACATAAATCATTAGTCCGTCAGGTGGTGAATGACAATCGAACTTAATAAACGCCAAGAGCATATCTTGCAAATTGTGAAAGACAACGGACCTATTACTGGAGAACAAATCGCGGATCAATTAAACTTAACGAGAGCGACTTTAAGACCTGACCTGGCGATCTTGACCATGGCGGGATATTTGGATGCCCGTCCGAGAGTGGGGTACTTCTACACAGGGAAAACCGGGACCCAATTACTGACTGAAAACTTGAATAAGATATTCGTCAAGGATTATCAGTCGATTCCTGTGGTCGTGAATGAAAACGTATCTGTGTATGATGCCATCGTGACGATGTTCCTTGAAGATGTAGGGACGCTGTTTGTTGTGGACGCCAATACATACCTGGTGGGAGTGCTTTCCCGGAAGGATCTTTTAAGGGCCAGTATCGGAAAGCAGGAACTCAGTACGCTGCCGGTGAATATTATTATGACGAGAATGCCTAATATTACGGTATGTGAGAGAGAGGATCCGTTGATCGCGGTAGCGAAGGATCTGATCCATAAACAAATCGATTCAGTTCCGGTTATCAAGAAAACGGAAAAAGGTGATCTTGAGGTCATCGGCAGAATTACGAAAACGAATATTACAAAAGCATTTGTAGCATTGGCAGATGAATATTAGAAGGTGGTGAACGATCGTGAAAGAACCGATCATCTATGTAGTATCCGACTCGGTGGGAGAGACTGCCGAGCTAGTCACAAAAGCGGCGATCAGCCAATTTCATGGTTCGAATACGGTCATAAAACGCTTTCCGTATGTGGAAGACTTGGAACATATTGATGAAGTGATTTCATTGGCTAAATTGAACCAGGGGTTGATCGTTTATACCCTTGTGAAACCGGAAATGCGTGCGTACATTAAGGAGCAGGCGGATAAAGAAGAACTTTATGCATTTGATATCATCGGTCCATTAATGGATAGATATCAATCTTCTTACCAAAAGCAGCCCCTTTTTGAACCGGGCACGGTAAGAAAGCTTGATGATGATTATTTCAAGAAGGTCGAAGCGATTGAATTTGCCGTTAAATATGATGACGGACGTGACCCCCGCGGGATTTTAAGAGCGGACATCGTATTGGTGGGGGTTTCAAGGACATCGAAAACCCCATTATCCCAATATCTTGCCCTTAAGCGAATCAAGGTGGCGAATGTGCCCCTTGTACCGGAGGTCGATCCTCCGGAGGAATTATTCCTCGTTTCACCAAAGAAATGCTTCGGGTTGAAGATCAGTCCTGAAAAATTAAACACGATCCGCCGTGAAAGATTAAAGTCTCTAGGCTTAAATGATCAGGCGAGCTACGCAAACATCAAACGTATCGAGGATGAACTCGAGTATTTCGAGAAAATCACCGATCGCATCGGATGCCATGTCATTGATGTAACGAATAAAGCTGTTGAAGAGACGGCGAATGTCATTACGAACATTTATAACAAGTCAAACGATTGATACAACTCTCGCCCAACAAAAAGAATGATTCTCCGCATAGACACGGGAGAATCATTCTTTTTTGACGATTTGAATGTCTTGACAAAATCATTGGGGGGAATAAGTTTTTATAGTGGTAAAACTTGTCCCTTTATACTATAATAAAAAATTGTGATAAAAATATTTAAAATAGGTTTAGAGTAAACTCTTAAGGAATAAACTAATTATTGTGATATGTCAAGCCCAATCTAATTTAAAATTCGACAATTTTAATCAATTCTCTAGGAAAGTTCTCAATGGGAGAAGGAAAATACGGAGTGATGTAGAATAGTTAGTATGAGCGAACATAAGTCTACCGTATACGTTGATGCAGATGCCTGCCCTGTTAAACAGGAAATCATCGGGATCACACGTGCGTATGGATTGGGAATTGTTTTCGTTGCATCCA
The DNA here is from genome assembly GCF_011398925.1 of Bacillus sp. KH172YL63. Taxonomy (NCBI): domain Bacteria; kingdom Bacillati; phylum Bacillota; class Bacilli; order Caryophanales; family Bacillaceae; genus Bacillus; species Bacillus sp. KH172YL63. Next base: position 2,926,834 of record NZ_AP022842.1, on the reverse strand, counting down.
ATGCCCACAGAAAGAATACACCTGATCAAGGCACGTGGGTGTATGTCGATAGCGAGAAGGAAGCTGCCGATCTTTACATCATGAATCATATCAAGAGGGGTGATGTTCTTGTGACGCAGGATATCGGGCTTGCCAGCCTGGTATTGCCGAAAAAAGTTTATGCGATCTCTCCAAGGGGAAATGTCTACAGGGAAGAGAGCATTGTGACGGCACTCGATTATCGATATGTGGCTGCGAAAGAACGGCGGAAAGGGAACTACGGAAAAGGTCCCAAGCCATTTACAAAAGAAGACAGAGAAACCTTTTGTACTGCTTTTGAAAAGATCTTGTCGGAAATGGCAGGAGAATTTGAATAAGTACAGAATGGATTAAGAGGGTAAATAAAAACAGGTGATAGATCATGTCTGAAAGAATCCCTGAAGAGACGTTAAATAAAATATTAACATCGACCGATATTGTAGATGTTGTAGGTGATTACGTACAGCTGAAAAAGCAGGGACGGAATTATTTCGGTTTATGTCCGTTCCATGGTGAGAGCACGCCATCTTTTTCTGTTTCACCTGACAAGCAAATTTTTCACTGCTTCGGTTGTGGAGCTGGAGGGAACGCCTATACCTTCCTGATGGATATCGACGGGTTAAGCTTCCAGGAAGCGGCTCAGAAACTCGGTGCAAGAGTGGGAGAAGAAATATCCATCCAGGCTCCTTCGTCTGAACAGGACCTTCCATCTCAGAAGGATGAAAAGCAAATGATGGAAGCCCACGGGCTATTAAGTAAATTTTACCATCATCTTCTCCTAAATACAAAGGAAGGCCAGGAAGCCTTGGAGTATTTACTGTCCAGGGGCTTCACAACAGAAAGCATAGAGAAGTTCCAGATAGGATGGTCACTTCCAAGCTGGGATTTCACTGTGAAATTCCTTCAGAAAAGAGGGTACTCCCTTGAGTTGATGGAAGAGGCCGGTTTGCTCGTCAGAAGGGAACGTGATGATTCGTTCCTGGACCGGTTCCGGGGAAGGATCATGTTCCCGATCGTCGATACGAAAGGAAACACGGTTGCCTTCTCAGGCAGAAGCATAGAACCTGATGATGAACCAAAATACTTAAACAGTCCGGAAACAAAGATTTTCAATAAAAGCAGTATCCTTTATCATTACCATGGTGCAAGGGCGATGATCAGAAGGAAACAGCAGGCGGTATTATTCGAAGGATTTGCCGATGTGATTTCAGCCAGTGAAGCTGGAGTGGAAAACGGAATCGCGACCATGGGTACTTCCTTGACTGAGCAGCAGATCGGACTTCTGAAACGCTTAACGGACACGGTCATCATTTGTTACGATGGTGATTCTGCCGGAGTGGAGGCTGCCTTCCGTGCCGGGAGACTACTTCACCAGCATCAGATGAATATACGTGTTGCCACAGTCCCGGAAAAATTGGACCCTGATGACTACATTAAGAAATATGGTGCAGCCAAGTTTCAGCAGGATGTAATAGGGGCAAGCTTGACGCTCATGGCGTTTAAGCTCCGGTACTATAAGCTAAATAAAAACCTAAATGATGAAGGAGATCGCCTGAAGTATATAGAAGACATACTAAAGGAAATTACTCAATTAAGTAAAGCGGTCGAAAAGGATTATTATTTAAGGCATTTAGCCGATGAGTTCGATTTATCGTTAGATGCTCTTCAGCAGCAGATGTCTGAAATGGCAGGGCCTGAAAGACGGACGTCAAAACCTCCTAAACAGGTCGGTATGCAAGGAGACTTCAAGCGTCCGAATCAGTCACGATTATTGCCCGCCTATCAAACCGCGGAGCGAAGGCTGATCGCATACATGCTAAAAGACCCGAACATCGCTTATAAGATTCAGGAATGGCTTGCAGGCACGAACCTTAATATTGATGAGCATCAGGCAATTATTACTTATTTATTGGGATATTATGAAGAGGGTCTGCCTCCAAATGCCAGTACCTTCATCGGGTATCTTCCTGATGAAAAGCTGCGAAGGATCGTCACAGACATTGAAATGATGTCAATAAGCGAGGAAAGTTCGGAACAAGAACTGGCAGATTATGTGAACCAGGTGTTAAAACATCAAAAGATGTTGAGAATAAAGGAAAAAGAAGTGGAAAGAAAAGAAGCGGAAAGACTGAATGATTACCGAAAAGAAGCACAAATTGCAATGGAAATCTTACAGTTACGTAAGTCTCTATAAAGTTTGTAAGGAAGTTGGAAGGAGGGGAACATATGGCTGAAAAGTCAGCGCGTTCCAAACAAATAGCGTCAGAATTGACAGTTGATCAGGTGAAAGAATTTTTAGTGAATCAAGGTAAGAAAAGAGGAGTCCTCACTTACGAAGACATTGCCGATAAGTTATCCGGTTTTGAATTGGATTCGGATCAGATGGATGAATTCTACGAGCACTTAGGTGAACAAAGTGTCGAAATCATCAATGAAAGTGAAGAAGACGATGATCCAGGTGCCCAGGAGTTAGAAAAAGAAGAGGGAGAAGAATTCAACCTTAACGACCTAAGCGTTCCTCCAGGGGTTAAAATAAATGATCCGGTCCGTATGTATTTAAAAGAAATCGGTCGGGTGGATCTGTTATCCGCTGAAGAAGAAATCAACCTTGCCAAGAGAATTGAAGATGGTGATGAAGAAGCGAAGCGCCGCCTTGCCGAAGCGAACCTTCGACTTGTTGTCAGTATCGCGAAACGGTATGTTGGCCGTGGGATGCTTTTCCTTGATCTTATCCAGGAAGGTAACATGGGTCTGATCAAAGCCGTGGAGAAATTCGATTACCGTAAAGGATACAAGTTCAGTACGTACGCTACATGGTGGATCCGCCAAGCGATCACCCGTGCGATTGCCGACCAGGCAAGAACCATCCGTATTCCGGTTCATATGGTAGAGACGATCAACAAACTGATCCGTGTCCAAAGACAGTTGCTTCAAGATCTTGGCCGTGAACCGGCACCTGAAGAGATTGCTGAAGAAATGGACCTTACACCTGAAAAGGTCAGAGAAATCCTGAAGATCGCCCAGGAGCCTGTATCTCTGGAAACGCCTATCGGTGAAGAGGATGATTCTCACCTTGGTGACTTCATTGAGGATGCCGAAGCCCAGTCTCCTTCTGAGCATGCTGCATATGAGCTGTTAAAAGAACAGCTGGAAGATGTCCTCGACACGCTTACCGACCGTGAAGAAAATGTGCTGCGCCTCCGTTTTGGACTGGATGACGGCAGAACTCGTACACTTGAAGAAGTAGGTAAAGTCTTCGGTGTCACACGTGAACGGATCCGTCAGATCGAAGCCAAGGCTTTACGCAAATTGCGCCATCCAAGCAGAAGCAAACGTCTGAAAGACTTTTTAGAATAGGCCATTCTTTTGCTGCCTCTATTGTAGATAGGGGCGGTTTTTTTTGTCCGAATTAAAGGATTTTCCTCGTCTGCTGACGAAAGTAGCTATAGGATCGAACGAATGAAGGTGAAACGACTGTGAATAAAACGAAACAATCCAAGAAAGAAATCATCATTTCGGAAATTCAAACTTGGAAGCAAACGAAAATGCTGCCGGAACAATACTGTGATTATCTACTCGCATTATATACAGGTGAAGGGACCGGAGAGTCAGTCCAAAGTAAAACGAACCGTTCAAAGAGAGTATCTTTTCGGGATATTCTTATTGCCATAAGCATTGTAACCATTTCGTTATTTGTCATTTATTTTACTGAATTGTCAATCGTTTTGCAAACAGCGATTTTGACAGGTTTTGTCGGATTATTAACTGGTTTGGGAATTTATTATTCTAAAAAACGTTTATCCCCGCTGCTATTATACTGTTCCGCTGCATGCATCGCCATGCTCGCGTCGATTGAGGTAACGGAGGAACTGTTTCAAGGAAGCACTGCTGCCTTATATACCACACTATTCCTAAACTGTATTGCATGGGTCTTGGCAGGAATGAAGTGGAGAATGAGTTATTTTGCCTGGTCAGGTTCTGCAGGGATGATTATGATGATAATTTATATACTGCTATAACTTCTGAAAATTTAAAAGTTTTTTAAAGTTGAGAAAATTAACCATTCCCTTTTATAATAGTAATGAGAGCGTATTCATAGAGTCGTTTGGATATGCTTGAAAGCGCTTTGGCAGATGGGAGATCTGTGGCTTTCAGTCATCAACGTTAGACAAGGGGGATATGAATGAATTTCGATTTGACACAGGAACAAGCAATGATTAAGAAGACAATCAGGGAATTTGCCGATGAAGAAGTGGCACCTGGTGCACTGGATCGTGACCGTACCAAGGAATTTCCTAAAGACATTTTCAAGAAGCTCTCAGATTTGGGGATGATGGGGCTTCCTTTTCCAGAAGAATATGGCGGTGCCGGTGCCGACACGGTCAGCTTTGCGATCGTAACCGAAGAGCTCAGCCGTGCTTGTGCTTCAACGGGAATTACCTACTCTGCACATATATCACTTGGCGGGGCACCGATTAATTTATTTGGGACACCAGAACAAAAGCAGCAATATTTAACACCGATATGCACAGGGGAGTCGTTCGGCGCTTTCGGGCTCACTGAACCCAATGCAGGTTCTGATGCAGGTGGAACGCAGACAACTGCAGAGGATAAAGGGGATACATGGCTCATTAACGGAAGCAAGTGCTATATAACGAACGCAAGTTACGCCAATCATCTTGCAATGACTGCGATTACGGGCAGGAACAACGGGCAAAAAGAGATCAGCGCAATCATCGTCCCTACCAGTGCCGACGGATTCAAGGTGATCGATAATTATGAAAAGATGGGGCTGCATGCTTCGAATACAACCGAATTGGTCATGGAAGATGTAGAAGTGGCGAAAGAAAATCTGTTAGGCAAGCAAGGGGAAGGATTCAAGCAGTTCCTTGTCACACTTGACGGAGGAAGAATCGGAATCGGAGCGATGGCTGTCGGAGTTGCACAGGCTGCATTTGACAAAGCGCTTCAATATTCAAAAGAAAGAAAGCAGTTTGGCAAAACGTTGTCACAATTCCAAGTCACTCAGTTTAAGCTTGCCGATATGGCGATGAAAATTGAACTGGCACGGAACATGGTCCACAAAGCAGCGTGGCTGAAGGATCAAGGAAGGCCGTTTTCAAAAGAAGCTTCCATGTGTAAGCTGTATGCTTCTGAAATCAGCATGGAGGTGGCAGATGAAGCGATTCAGATCCACGGCGGTTATGGATACATGAAGGAATACCATGTAGAGCGCTATCTGCGGGATGCAAAGCTCCTGGAGATCGGTGAAGGGACGTCAGAAGTCCAGAGAATGGTCATTTCGAGACTGATCGGCTGTCAGTAAGGATAAAGTGAATAAATGATGATGATGGGCCCTGTCGTCCCCCTGGGAAGGATAGGGCTCATTTATTCTTTTTTCCTTAAAAAATGAAAACGCATGCAGGGTGATCAGGGGAAATATAAGAAAAATGTGTCTAATTTTTGAGAAAGATGGAAAAGTTAATTGATAGGACTTTTACTTTGTCGATTTTTACAGTAAAATATAAAGTGTTGAAAAAAGCACTATTTTTTGGATTTTGTACATAAAGGAGGTAAAAAATCATGAACCGTAATCCAATCATTCCATTCATTCTGATCATGGCGCTTGGAATCGGCCTTGTATTCTTCTTATCAATCGAAGGATTGAACAATGCTGAGGAAAAAGCAAATGAAGAGAAACATGGTGAGATGAAAGAGGGCGAAGAAGCTTCAAGCGGGGAATTCGATCCTGAAGCGAAGTACAAGGAGTCTTGCGTATCTTGTCATGGTGGTAACTATGAAGGTGGCGCTGGTCCTGCTCTGAAAGGTACCAAATTATCAAAAGATGAAATCAAAGAAACCATTAAAAATGGTAGAGGCATCATGCCTGCTGGCCTAGTACAAGAAGAAAATCTTGATGCAATGGCAGACTGGATCAAATCACTTAAATAATCAATGTTTGAAAAAGGTTCTTTGTCTTTTGGGCAAAGGACTTTTTTTATAGGGGAAAGTTGGTTAAAATGAGTACCGTATCTATAATCAAATAAAACGAGTAAAGGTGAATATATGAACATTCAACAATTATCCAAACGACTAGAAACAGTTGTTTCTTACATACCGAAGAATTCAAAAATTGCAGATATCGGTTCGGATCATGCTTATCTTCCCTGTTATGCGGTAAATAAGGGCATTGCTGCTTCCGCCATTGCAGGGGAAGTAGTGGAGGGGCCATTTCTGTCAGCTAAGAAACAGGTGGAGGATGCACAATTAACCGACCAAGTGGAAGTAAGATTTGGGAATGGTTTAGAGGTCATCACGCCAGGGGAAGTAGATTGTATCACCATTGCAGGGATGGGAGGCACGTTGATCGCGTCGATCCTGGAGGCAGGAAAGGACAAACTCGACAATGGCCCGAGATTGATTCTGCAGCCGAATGTAAGCGCAAAATCCATCCGAACATGGCTGATGGACAATGGGTGGAGCCTGGTTGGAGAAGAAATCCTAGAAGAAGACGATAAGCTCTATGAAATCCTGGTCGCAGAAAAAGGAGATCCTAAAGCGAACTACACAGATAAAATAGATCAAGAACTCCTGCTCGGACCATTCTTGATGAAAGAACGAAACGATGCGTTTAAGAGAAAATGGAAACAGGAGCTTCAACAATGGAAGCATATTATCAACAATATGGAAAAAGCAGAAAAGACCACGGCGCTTGAAAGCCGAAAGCAGGAATTGATGGTGAAAATCAACATGGTGGAGGAGGTCCTTGCTCAATGAAGACAGTGAATGGACATGAAATCATTCAACTATTCGAAGAATTCTCCCCAAAGCATCTTGCTGAAAAAGGAGATCCGATTGGACTTCAAATTGGAAAGCTGAATGAAAAAGTGGAGAATGTTATGGTTACCCTGGATGTTCTCGAAAATGTCGTGGATGAAGCGATCAAAAATAATGTAAAACTGATCATCGCCCATCATCCGCCATTATTCAGACCGATGAAAACACTGCAAACAGACACGTATCAAGGGCGTATGATTGAAAAGTTGATCAAACACGATATTGCCGTATACGCCGCCCATACGAACCTGGATGTGGCGACAGGGGGCGTCAATGACCTCCTTGCTGATATGCTTCAGTTACAGGAACCATCCGTACTGGTTCCAACATTCGAAGAAGAACTCCGCAAACTGGTCGTATATGTACCAGGAGAGAATGCAGAAGAACTTCGTCAGGCCCTGGGGAAAGCTGGTGCCGGTCATATCGGTAATTATTCACACTGCAGTTTCTCAAGTGAAGGTACGGGGAGATTCCTGCCTGAAGAAGGAACAAACCCACACATTGGGAAAAAGGGTGTGCTCGAACAAGTTTCTGAAGAAAAGGTGGAGACGGTCTATCCTGTTTCGCTTGAGAAGAAAGTGTTAAAAGCGATGTTTACACATCATCCCTATGAAGAGGTAGCTTATGACATCTATTCCCTTCAAAATACATCCTCTTCCCTTGGGTTAGGAAGGATCGGTACTTTACCTGCTGAAATGACCCTCAAAGAATTCGCCCTGCATGTGAAGAAGACGTTTGGCATGGATGGAGTAAGGATGATTGGGGACGGAAAAGCGAAAGTTAAAAAGGTAGCTGTTTTAGGCGGGGATGGCAACAAGTTCATCGGAAAAGCGAAAAGGCAGGGTGCCGATGTGTTTGTCTCCGGTGATATTTATTATCATACCGCACATGATGCCATGATGATGGGCCTTCATATCGTTGATGCCGGTCACCATATTGAAAAAGTGATGAAAGACGGAGTGGCCGCATATTTAGCCCGTAAATGCGCTGATAGAGGGTATGTGGTGAATGTGTTCGCCTCTAAAGCTGAAACGAATCCGTTTACGTATATGTAATATGAAAAGGCACCTCCGAAGCGGAGGTGCCTTTTGATTGAGTTTTATTTTATTCCCAACTTAGCTTTCCGTACCTTAGGGAGAATCTTATTTAACGGTACACTGTGCTCCCGTGTCCAGGTGATTTCATCATTTGGATCGAACGCTTCAAGAAATTTAATGACTTCTTTCACGATCGGTGTCGGAGTGGATGCACCAGCCGTTACCGCAACGATGTTTGCATCTTTGATCCATTCGATGTCCAACTCGCTTATGTCTGAAATCCTGTGGGCAGGGGTGCCGGCAATATCCATCGATACTTGGGCAAGGCGGTTGGAGTTATTGCTTTTTGGATCTCCTACGACGATGAGGACATCAGCATCCCCAGCCTGCTCTGCCACCGCTTCCTGCCTTACTTGTGTAGCGAGGCAGATTTCTTTGTGAAGTTCCACATGTGGATACATTTCTTTCACTTTATCCATCGTATCAAGAACGTCCCATTGGCTCATCGTCGTTTGGTTGGTGACGATGATTTTGTCATTGTTGATGGTTAATTGTTCGACATCTTCCGCCGTTTCAACGAGATGTACTATGTCAGGAGCGACGCCGACAGCACCTTCTGGCTCCGGATGACCTTTCTTACCGATATAAATCACATCATAGCCTTCTGCTTCTTTTGCGCGGATCAGATCGTGTGTTTTCGTGACGTCCGGGCATGTGGCATCCAGTGTGACGAGCCCTTTTTGCTTGGCGATTTCCTTCACTTCAGGTGAAACACCGTGAGCGGTGAAGATGACCGTCCCTTCGTTCACCTGTTCAATGATTTCTTTTCGGTTGCTGCCGTCCAGTGTGATGATCCCGTCCTCTTCGAAAGCATCGGTCACATGTTTGTTATGGACGATCATGCCTAAAATATAAATTGGACGAGGGAGCGATTTGTCTAATGCGGCATTCCTTGCAATGACCATTGCATCGACCACGCCGTAACAATAGCCCCTCGGGGTAATCTTAATAATTTCCATCTATGAATATCCTCCTACATGAGAAAAGGTTTTGACTCCATTATAAAGGAGAACGGTCTTTCTGACAAAGAGAACGAAGCAGATGGAATATAGAGGAGCAATTTTCCCTCGATCAGGATATAGAAAAATCCCTCTAAGGTCATTCATTCCCTTAAGGGATAAGTACGTTAAATATAGAGTTTAGGTTTTGGTCCAGGCCTCTCGTCATCAGATTCGTCATCTTCTGATGTGTTCACGGGCGGTTTCTTTTTCTTCTTCTTCTTTACCGGGGCTTCCGCTTCAGGGACAATCGGATCCTCACCCTTATTTTCCTCTTCAGGTGTTTCTGTTTCGTCGGCAGACATATCCTGCAAACCACGGTACAGTTTCCACAAAGATGGGATGTTTTTGACCATCGGACCGTATTGCTGGAACATCGGTCCTAATTGCTGGGCACTCTGAAGCACCTGCTGTGTATTTGATAGGAAGGAATTGACATTACCAGGATTTAAGAGTGTCTGGAGAATTCCACCGGCTGCTTGGGGTGAACGCTCAGATCCGCTTGAACGGTCCTGGTTATCGCCCCTTGTGAATTGTTGGAGAAGTCCGTCTCCGCCGTTATTGTTTTCACCTTTTTTAAGGAACTTTGCCAACAACCCGCCTTTACCTGCCCCCCTGCCACGCGGCCTTTGGTTACCTCCGAAGTTGAAGCCCTGGTTCTGGGTCGGTCCCCGGAATTGAAATGGCTGGGCCTGCCCTTGACCGAAAAGACCGGTCTGTTGCTGCATGCCGAATCCATTCCTGCTTCCTGTCCGTCGCGGCTGCCGCATCCCAAAAGGATTTCTCATATCCTGGCCATTATTTCTCATTCTTCTTGGCGGCATCATGACAGCCTCCTTTCATTATGATAAATTCGTCGTCATTATAGAGTATGCAACAGGTTGAAAAAGGGAATTGTGACAGTATCATCTAAAATATTAAAGAGCTTGACCTAGATGTTTTCGTAAAAATTGATTATAATGGTTAGATGTTCTTTAAATATGACGCTTGTTAACGTTAAAATATAATCACTGCCCATATGAAAGTGGTGCGTACATTTAATATAGATTTGCGATGATGATGTGAACGGCGTGCATCACCCATCCCGATGATTAGCGTAAATATGAGGATATTTTTTTACTATAAGGAGATGTTTTAGATGAAAAAGAATTTATTTCTGCAATTTGGCTTTCAGTCGTTCCTCAATGAAGCAGTTGAAGAGCTTGGTTTCTACGAACCGACTGAAATTCAAAAGAAAATGATCCCGTTGATTTTAAAAGGCCAAAGTGCAATCGGTCAGTCACAAACAGGAACGGGGAAGACACATTCATACCTGTTGCCGATCGTTGAAAAGGTAAAAGGGGATACTGAACAGGTTCAGGCAGTCATTACTGCACCGACACGGGAATTGGCACAGCAGATTTATCAAGAAGTGCTTAAACTGACAAAGAACAGTGACATCACTTCCCGCTGCTTTATCGGGGGCACCGACAAGCAGAGAACGATTGAGAAGTTAAAGAGTCAACCGAATATCGTCGTGGGTACGCCAGGACGAATCAATGATCTGATGAAGGACCAGGCACTGTTCGTTCATACCGCGTCACTATTGGTCATTGATGAAGCGGATTTGATGCTTGATATGGGGTTCATTGAAGATGTGGACCAGATTGCAGCTAAAATGCCTGAAAAACTGCAAATGCTTGTATTCTCTGCGACCATTCCTGAAAAGCTTAAGCCTTTTTTGAAGAAATATATGGAAAATCCACAATATGCCCATGTGGAACCAGAACAGCTTTCTGCGAAAAACATTGAACATGTGATTGTACCGCTGAAAAGCCGTGATAAAACAAACCTGCTTTACAATATCTTAGTGGAAATCAATCCGTACCTTGCAATTGTGTTCACCAATACAAAGCAAAAAGCGGATGAAGTGGCCGATGCTCTGATTGCAAAAGGGTTGAAAGTCGGACGTATCCATGGGGATCTTACACCACGTGAACGTAAGAAAATGATGAAGCAAATCCGCAACCTCGATTACCAATATATCGTTGCAACGGATCTTGCGGCACGCGGGATCGATATCGAGGGCGTCAGTCATATCATCAACTATGAACTGCCACAGGATCTTGACTTCTACGTACACCGTTCCGGCCGTACGGCACGTGCAGGAAACAGCGGAATTGCACTAACCATTTATACGCCTTCCGATGAAGATGCGCTGAATCGCCTGATGAAGCTAGGAATCGACTTTTCTCACAGAGATATCAAGAAAGGTGAATGGTCTGATCTTCCTGCACTGAATAAACGTAAAAACCGCCAGAAATCTAATACTGATGAAATCGATGAAAAAGCGAAATCAATGGTCCGCAAACCAAAGGCAGTCAAGCCTGGTTATAAAAAGAAGATGAAGTATAAGATGGATCAAATCAAGAAACGGGAAAGACGAATCAAGAACAGAAATAAATAAGTGCTTGAACGTGATTCATTTGAACACATTCGATACAATAGAGAGAGATTTTCTTAGGAGTTGAGAAGAATGGTTAAGATTGGATCCCATGTTTCCATGAGCGGAAAGAACATGCTGCTTTCTTCCAGTGAAGAGGCAGTATCCTATGGTGCAAATACCTTTATGATTTATACAGGTGCACCTCAAAATACGAGAAGAAAAAAGATTGAAGACTTGAATATTGAAGCGGGACTTGCCCATATGAAAGCAAATGGCATCGAAGACATCGTCGTTCATGCACCGTATATCATCAATATCGGGAATACGACAAATCCTTCCACATTTGAGCTCGGCGTCAATTTCCTCCGTTCTGAAATCGAGCGGACTGAAGCGCTAGGAGCAGGGCAGATCGTCCTTCATCCCGGTGCACACGTCGGTGCAGGGGCCGATAAGGGCATCGAGAAGATCATTGAAGGTCTGAATGAAGTGCTGACGAAAGACCATAAAGTTCAGATCGCATTGGAAACAATGGCCGGCAAAGGTTCTGAGTGCGGCCGTTCCTTTGAAGAATTGGCGCAGATCATCAATGGTGTCGAGCTGAATGACCGGCTTTCCGTATGCTTCGATACATGTCATACCCATGATGCAGGGTATAATATTGTTGAAGATTTCGATGGTGTGCTCAATGAGTTCGATAAAATCGTAGGAATCGACCGCTTGAAGGTCCTTCATATCAACGATAGTAAGAACGAACGGGGAGCAAGCAAAGACCGTCATGAAAACCTCGGCTTCGGTCATATCGGATTCAAGGCGTTGAATTATATCGTGCATCATCCACAGCTTGCTTCAGTGCCTAAAATTCTGGAAACACCTTATGTAGGAGAAGATAAGAAAAACAAGAAGCCTCCTTATAAGTTCGAGATCGATATGCTTCGCAATCAGACATTTGATGAAGATGTATTATCGAAAATAATGAATCAGTAAAGTGATAGAGGAGGTCATCTCTCATGATAGTGGGGACACCTCCTCTTTCTTACTATCTGATGAGCTGCAGGAACAGTTGGTTGATTTCTTTTGCCTTGGCGGGCCCAATGACCCTGGCAAGGTTCTTCACAAGCCTGCTCCGCTCTGCATCATTGAATATATTGATGTTTTTGCCTCTTACGCTCGCTACGATGCTGGACGTTTGCTGGGGTGTCAGGGAAATATTATATTGTCTGGCATACTTCAATAATTCATCATTTGTAATCGAATTTATTTTGTGATTGATCACATTTTGCAGTAGCTTCATGTATATCACTCCTCAAAAGATACATATGTGACTCACAGCAAGAAAGTGACACTTTTTATTAGAAAAATAGGGAAAGGAAAGGAAGTAACGATGACACAAAGAATACATAAAAAAGAGAGCCCGCTCCACTTTATTTATCGCCTGTTCTTCATAACGCTCGGTGCCGGATTGGCCGCTGTATCAATTGAGCTGTTCCTCGTTCCGAATAATATCATCGACGGCGGCATCATTGGCGTATCGTTGATCTTGAATTACCTTATTTCAGATACGATCCCTTTTCTAAATTTCTCTACTCTGCTAGTTCTGTTGAATCTCCCCTTCATGTATTCAGGCTACAAGCAAATCGGGAAAACCTTTGTCGTGTCATCCCTGTTTGCCATTGTTTCGCTGGCAATCATCGAGAGCCTCCTGCACCACATGGAGCCCTTTGTGACAGAAGAGATCCTCGCGACGGTGTTCGGAGGGTTGATACTCGGTGTCGGTGTCGGGCTTGTGATCCGCCACGGAGGATCATTGGATGGAACTGAAATCCTTGGGATTTTATTAACGAAGAAGCTTCCTTTTTCCGTCGGGGAATTCGTCATGTTCATGAACATCTTCATCTTCGGATGGGCTGCATTTGTGTTTGGTCTAGAAGAAGCGATGTATTCCGTCATGACCTATTATATTGCCTTTAAAACGATTGATACGGTCATACAAGGGATGGACGAAACGAAGGCGGTCATCATCGTATCGGATGATTATCTTGACGTATCGCAAGCCATCTTACAAAGGCTGGGCAGAGGGACGACCATGCTGAAAGGCCGTGGGGGTTATACGGATAATGATAAAGAAGTCATCTACGTGGTCGTGACAAGGCTTGAAGTCACAAAATTAAAGTCGATTGTTTCCGATGTCGATCCGAGTGCTTTCATCACCATCATGAACACACAGGAAACCAAAGGCGCACGATTTAAATCAGCGATCCATTAATCAGCGATCCATTAATCAGGGATGTCATTGAAAGAAAGAGGATGGACCAAAAAGGTTTCTTCCAAAGGAAAATCCGAACGGGTGGAAAATCTAACTCGTTCGGATTTTTGTTCTTTGCGATAAGGCTTCATTCATTTAGCAGGTTCGGATGTTAAATGGAGGTCAGCTCCGCAGCACGGACACTCATATTTATGAAAGCTTGGGTGTGAAAAGGAGGGCATCTTCAAGGCCCGCCACTTCACCTGTGAAGTTCGGGATGATTTACAATTAAAAGAACATCATGTATACTACCCTATGTACTTTTAAATCGGAATGATTCTTATAAAGAGAGATGATAGAAATGGATACGACAAATCCAGTAATTAAAATAGAAGATGTGAATTTCCGCTACGAGCGGGAAAGGGTGCTCGAAGATATAAATCTGAGTATCCCAAGAGGTGCCTTTCTTGGAATTGTCGGCCCGAATGGTTCTGGGAAATCCACACTATTAAAGCTTGTACTCGGCCTCTTGAAGGTGAAACAGGGCAAGGTTGAACTGTTCGGTGTTCCCCAGCATAAGTTCAAGCAGTGGGACAGGATCGGATTTGTTTCACAGAAAGCAAACAGTTTCAACACGGGTTTCCCTGCCACAGTATATGAAGTGGTGGAGAGCGGTTTGGCCAAAAAGGCAGGATTGTTCAGAAGAATTTCATCGAAATACAAACAGGATGTGTATGAAGCGATTGAGTCCGTCGGGATGGGTGAGTTTGCCAGACGGAATATCGGTGAATTGTCAGGGGGGCAGCAGCAGAGGGTCTTCATCGCAAGGGCGCTCGTGAGTCATCCGGATGTGCTGATCCTCGATGAACCGACAGTGGGTGTGGACAGTCAGAATGTACAAAATTTTTATGATATGCTGGAAACGCTGAATAAAGATTTGGGCATCACGCTTGTCCTTGTTACCCACGATATCGGTTCGATCTCGAATAAAGTGACACATGTTGCTTGTTTGAATAAACATTTGCATTTCCATGGCAAAACAGAAGAGTTTGAAAAGCTTAAAGAAAATCAGCTTTCCTCTTTTTATGGTCATGATGTACATTTCTTGAATCATGAGCATGAACATCATCATACATGATTCAGTGGAGGGAAGATAATGCTTCAAGCGATTTTTCAATATGAATTTTTACAAAATGCGTTCCTCACAGGGATTCTCATCGGGATCATCGCACCTTTATTGGGGGCGTTCATCGTTGTGAGGAGATTGTCACTCATTGCAGATGCACTGAGCCATGTGACACTGTCAGGGATCGCTGCAAGCCTCTATTTAAGCAAGACCGTGACCGGATTTGCAGGATTGAATCCCCTATACTTCGGGATGGCGTTCTCCGTCATGGGTTCATTATTCATTGAGCGGCTGAGGATGCTGTATAAGCATTATCAGGAGCTTGCGATACCGATCATCCTGTCTGGAGGGATTGGGATCGGGGTGATATTTATTTCATTGGCAGACGGATTCAATACTGATTTATTCAGTTATTTATTCGGCAGTGTAAGTGCTGTGAGCAGGGGAGACCTTTACCTTATAGGAGGCATCAGTATCCTTGTCATTGGCGTGATCACTTTATTGTATAAGGAGTTATTCCTGCTCTCTTTTGATGAGGACCATGCAAAAGCATCAGGGATCCCTGCAAAAGCGATCCATTTTATCTTTATGATCATGGTAGCCCTTGTGATCGCCGCATCAATGAGGATTGTGGGAATCCTTCTTGTTTCTTCCCTCATGACGCTGCCTGTCGCGGCAAGCATCAGGATTGCCCGTGGATTTAAGCAGACAATCGGATTTTCCCTGCTATTTGGTGAGATATCCGTCATTGTCGGCCTGGTCAGTGCCTTTTATCTCAACCTCGCCCCGGGTGGAACAATTGTGATGACGGCCATTTTGATTTTACTCTTGACCATTCTGTTTAAAAAGATAAGAACGTCGAGTCATTCTTCTAAAGTTGAGGTGTAGAACGTGAATGTAACCGAAGCAATGGACTTATTGAAGGCAAAAGGCTATAAGCACACTGGTAAGAGAGAACAGCTGTTGGAACTGTTTTCTAGCTCGAATAAGTATTTAACGGCCAGGGATGTACTTGAAAATATGAAAGGGGACTACCCTGGGCTCAGTTTCGATACGATTTACCGGAATCTAAGTTTGTTTGTAGAACTTGAGATCCTGGAAGAGACAGAGCTTTCCGGTGAACGGCATTTCCGGTTCACGTGTGAAAGTCATCACCACCATCATCATTTCATTTGTATGGACTGCGGAAAGACGAAAGAGATCCATACATGCCCAATGGAAGTGTTAAAAGAAAACTTAACAGAAACAGGGTATGACATTTCCGGTCATAAATTCGAGATCTACGGCAGATGTCCCCAGTGTCAGTGAGGGTGGTTTGGTTGGGTGAGAATTGCTTGACTGAGCGATCAGTCTGATGGTAATTTATGTAAAAATACGCATATAATCACATTCTGACGCAATTCCTTACGAAAATGACGCAAATATCAAAAAAACGACGCAAATATCATTCTTTTTGACGCAATGACTAAGGAAAATGACGCAATCCCCATTGTTCACTGCCAATATAAAGCCGCGTATCCGGCCGATCATTCCACATTTCTTAATTGAAATACAATGATCGGCCGGATTTTTTATATTCCCTTCGGAATCAATGTCTTTTCTTATGTCATCATCTCATTTTTCACTCATCCAAAAGTTTAATGGGAAGGTAAACAGGGGAAAAATAGGGAAGAAGCAGACTGGAGGAGTGTTAAAAATGGATTCGGTACCTTTTACACATTGTCCGACGAATAAAAAGAACTGTGTGAGCTCAATTGACCTGACCCCTTACCACTCGATCACACCACTTCCCTTCAGCGGTGATGTGGAGGAGACAAGAGGGAAGATCATGGGCATACTGGAGCAGTTTGAAGATGTGGAAATCAAGGAAAGTGAGCGCCAATATATCCACGCCGTGTTTACGTCCAAATGGTTCAAATTCAAGGATGACCTGGAGATATTCCTTGATGTAAGCATGGGGCTTGTACATATTAAGTCGGGATCCCGACTCGGCTATTACGATTTTAAAGTGAATCGAAAAAGGGTGGAGCGCATTAAATCCATGTACCAGCAATAAAAAAGTTGGGAAGACGAAAAAAACGACCGGGTGATGGTAAAATCTCACTCGGTCGAATTCTTTTCAGGGATAACGTTTCATATTCAAGATGTAGATATATATATAAGACAGGGGAGACTGCCTTCCGGGCACGGAAATCAACAGCTATGTAAATGGCGGGTCAAAAAAGGGATGTCCCGGCCTCATATTATGACTGCTGTTTCAGCCACCTCTGTACCCATGCATCTGCTTCCTGCCAGTCGTTCACCCGGATGACGCCGCCAGGAATCGGATTCTGATTGTACGGGGTGTTGAATAACAGAACCGGTATGGACAATTCTTCAGAAATGGCTACCGCATTGTCGTGCTTATCTTCAAAGAATATGTCGACGTCATGCTTTTTAGCAGTGGAAATTTTATCGTGGGAACCAATCAACTCGATATGGTGATACATGAGATCCTGCCGGTCGAACCAATCTTTAGTGATTTGGAATAGATCCGCACTTCTGGCAGAGATAAAGTATAGCTCGTACTTTTCTTTCCATTGGTCCAGAATTGTTTTTGCACCGGGTGCAAGGGGGGATTCTTTATAAATGGTCGGTTCTGCTTCCTTGAACCACTTTCCGAAAGTCTGTGGTGAAATATCAAGAACTTCAGTCAGTTCATATTGGGTGATATCCTGCAGCGTAAGATTCAATTGAAAGTAATCATTTATATGAGGCAGTAAAGATTCAGGTGACGTGACTGTCCCATCAATATCGATTCCAAAGCGTTTCATTCCTTATCATGCTCCTCTGTTTAAAAACTCCTTCAAGTTTATCACATCCGAGACGGTTAAATAAACGATGTTTTTCAGACAAGGGAACTGGCACTGAAGCAAACCGCACCTAACAAAAATTAGCATAGTAAACCGGGCTCGCACGGCACACAATAAGAAGGCTCCCAAACACAGAAAGTGAGGGATTGCTGTATGAGTGATGAACGACGCGAATTGAACAGCGTTGATCGAAATCTTCAAGATATCGACGTGTATTACGACAATCCGGAAACAGATGTGGGTAGAGAAACGTATCGGGAAGAAACAGCAGCAGAAATTGCTGCTCCAATGAATGTAAGCCGTGACTTTGAAAGGGATACCGTCGAAGATACGGCTACATCCGGCCGTGTTTTAGGATACTCTTCATTGGCACTGTCCGTCCTGTCCTTATTCATTCTCCCGGTCATTCTGGGGGCTGCAGGGATTGTGCTCGGATTTGTTGCCAGACGAAGAGGAGCAGAAATGCTTGGTGCCTGGGCAATAGGAATTGGGGCTGTATCGATAATCGTTGGATTATTCGTACTGCCGTTCTTTTAAGATAAATTGTTTTCTTGGAATTGGGAGCGTTTCAAGAAATGTAAAAAAGAGGACTGATTTTATTCAGTCCTCTTTCCGTTGTATTAAACTTGCGGTTCCTGTTCTTTCTTTTCTGCTTCCTGTTTGGCGAAATATTCTTCTGCAATCTTGTCGATTTCTTTTTTGAGTTCCTCGACCATTGTTTCTTCCGGTACTTTACGGACAGTTTTTCCTTTTCGGAACAGAAGTCCTTCTCCCCGGGCACCGGCGATGCCGATATCTGCTTCTCTCGCTTCACCCGGTCCGTTTACCGCACATCCCAGGACAGCAACCTTGATCGGTGCTTTGATGGTAGAGATATACTCTTCCACTTCATTGGCAATCGAAATCAAGTCGATTTCAATACGGCCGCATGTCGGGCAGGAAATCAAAGTGGCAGCATTCGAAGCAAGTCCAAATGACTTTAATAGTTCTCTTGCAACTTTTACTTCTTCAACAGGATCTGCACTTAAGGAAATGCGAAGTGTGTTTCCAATCCCGAGGCTTAAAATGGCACCAAGGCCGGCTGCACTTTTCACGGTTCCTGCGAATAATGTACCTGATTCAGTGATGCCGAGGTGAAGCGGGTAATCAAACGCTTGAGCCGCTTTCGTATACGCTTCGATAGCCAGGTTCACATCAGAAGCCTTCATGGACACGATGATGTCGTGGAAATCAAGGTCCTCCAATATTTTAATATGGTGAAGGGCACTTTCAACCATTCCGTCAGCGGTTGGATAGCCGTATTTCTCAAGGATCTTTCTTTCAAGGCTTCCAGCGTTTACCCCGATTCGAATCGGAATGCCTTTTTCTTTTGCTGCTTTGACAACGGCTTCTACTTTCTCACGGCGGCCGATATTTCCTGGATTGATCCGGATCTTATCTGCTCCGCCCTCAATGGCTTTCAAGGCTAATTTATAATCAAAATGTATATCAACAACGAGTGGGATGTTGATTTGTTTCTTAATATCTGCAATCGCATTCGCTGCACGTTCATCAGGACAAGCCACCCGAACGACCTGGCACCCTGCTTCTTCAAGACGGTGGATTTCTTTGACCGTCGCCTCTACATCATGGGTCTTTGTAGTGGTCATACTTTGAATCACAAGCTCATTGTTTCCGCCAACTGTTAGGTTTCCGACTTTTACCGGACGTGTTTTAGTACGATGTATAATTTCACTCAAGTGTTATTCGCTCCTTTAGAAGAGTTCTCAAAGTTTCATTATAAGTAATACGAAGCAATTGTAACAGTGTTTTATGCAAAATGACAAGAAATAGGTGCATTTCATGCGGTTATTGATAACTCGGAACCTTATAGGTCTTCCCAATCTGTATTTTTCCAGGGGAGACGTCATTCAATTCCTCAAAGTCGGTGATCACCTGGTCGATGGAAACAGGGATGGGACCGTCAATGAGACTTTCCACCAGGCTCAATACGGTATCACCAGGAGTGACCTCCATCTCGACATAAGGAGTCGAGGATATGCTTTCTTTCGTTTCATTCACGACAGGTTCCTGATCTGCTAAAGGCTGGGCGGTTGCGACCGTGGCGTCTTTGTATAGAAGTCTTAAGGTTCCCTTATTCAAATCATAATAGACACTGTAAAGAAGGATGATGATCCCGAAGAATATGGCCATTCGTTTCATTGAATTTCCTCCTATTGTTGTAAGATCGTGTTAAACAAAGAGGAATGGATCGTGATGTGAGGTGATCATAGTGTGTATGACATGATGAACGGTCCCTGTATGAAGCGGCATATGATGAGGACTTTGCTTCGTGTTGATGATTCTAGTGGATGGTTTACGGTAAATAGTATAGTAAGGTTTGTTCGGCGATATTTTCGTATATTTTGTGTTCTGACGATGCCGAAAGAGCTTCAAAGCGGTTGAAACAACAAGAGAATGATTCAATTTTCCTGTATCCACATGTAAGTAGAGGTCTTTAGACCTAAAAATCAAAAATAATTTACCCTCCCTTTACATTTCCTACATATTCCTCTGAGACAATGATACATGGAATGAAAAGGGAAGGGTGCATATTTTTGTCGAAGGTCATCATCTGGTTGAAAGAAATTCTTCAAAGAGTCAATACGGAACGAAAAGGCTTTTACAAGATGCCGAGGATTTCACTGAAAATGCGGTTGGTCATGCTCATCCTTTTGCTGGTCGGGACGATGGGGTCCACAATTGGTATCATCTCTTATACAAAATCCAAGGAGACAACGATTCATTTAATGGAACAGCGGTTAAAACGGGAGGTCACATCAATCAGCGATATCTCCCAGAGCTTGATGCTTATCTATGTCGGGAGACAGGACGAGTTTGAAGACAAACTGAACGATATGATCAAGAAGCAGGATGCCGCTCTCATTCAGGATGATTTAGAAGCACAGTTCTTCTTCATTAAGGATGCTGAGGCAGTCCCATTTTCAGTCAGTAAAAACTCGACTCTTCAATTCGATAAAAAGCTCATTGATGAAATAGAAATGATTGAAAAAGGAAGCATTCAAACGAAAATAGATGGAGAGGCATATACATTGGCCTTTCATTCTATACAGGAGCTTCAGGGTGAGTACGTAATTGTGCTCCCCCAGGAAGAATATATGCAGGGAATCAGTTCGATGGCGACTTATACGATGTTCATGATCATCCTCTGTGGCGTCAGCGCATTTATCATCGTATGGATAGCGGTACACCGATTACTTTCCCCGATCGCTCAATTGCGGGAAGCAATGAGGATCATACGGGACGGAGATCTCTCCACTGACATTATGACAGGCACGACGATGCCGGAAATCGTTTCTCTTCAAAAAAGTTTTGAATCCATGGTCAGTAAAATGAGGTCTCTTATCCAAAATATACATAGCACAACGGAGGAATTAGCCACGACCGGAAACCAGCTCCAGGCTTCCTCGAGGGATTTGTTAAAGGATAACGATTCAATGATTGCGACGGTCAGAATGGTGAAGGGGGGCGCAGAACAAACAGCCGCATCCTCTGAGGTGAGTGTAGATCATTTCCATGAAATGAAGGGTGCAGTTCAGTCCGTATTTGCCAAAATGAATCAGGTGTTTATGAAAACCAATGATATGAATGATTCAGCCAGTCAGGGTGAACTGAAGGTGGACGGTATGGTTGAGGGGCTGAATAAAGTTTCCCGTGACTTCAGTCAGATGAATGAAAGTATACGGAATGTACATCAGCAATCAACATCCATCGTCTCCGTCATTTCAATGATCAATGATATTGCGGATCAGACGAAACTGCTTGCTTTGAATGCCACCATCGAGGCTGCAAGGGCAGGGGAGTCGGGCCGCGGGTTTGCAGTTGTCGCCAATGAAGTGAAAAAGCTTGCCGAGCAGTCGTCCATGGCGACACGGAGCATCAGTGAGACAATCGGCAAAATGGAGAGAATTACGCTGCAGGCATCCTCGCAATTCGATGGATTTTTCCTGGATTTCAAACACCAGGTGTCAGCCGCGACGGATACAAGGCAATCCTTTGATAAGCTGAAACATGAAATCGATGAGGTCACAGGTGTTCTTCAAGATATGAAGAAGGAATTGGGATATGTTGAAACCTCTCTCCCTAAAGTGGAAGCATCAACAGAAGCGTTTTCTTCCATCTCACAGGAAACATTGGCTGGAACCGAGCAAATGCTCCATGCATTTGAAGCCCAGCTTGAAAAGGTGAAAAACACCCACGAAGTCGGAGAGATGCTCTTACATACTTCCACTCATTTGAATGAGTTGAGCCGTCAGTTCAAACTATAGCAGAATTGAATAGTGAAAAGTCCCCGCCATTTTGAGAGGCGGGGACTTTCTTTATGTACGTGCTTTTCGCTGTGGTATTTCTTTTACGGTCAGAAATAAGATGACAGTCATGACAAACCAGTCCAGGACTGGGGCTGCTGCTATGTAGGTTTGCAATAGTTCCATCAGGGTAAAAAACAGGGTAGATACAGTGGCTGAATACGCTGTAATCCTAAAGCTTTGCCGATATTGTAGATTTCGTTTGAGCAGGTTTGCGAACGTTACGCCGATCATGGCAAAGATGGTGATTTTCAAAAATGTCATCCCTGAAGTGAATAAATACAGTACGAGCAGTGCCACCGGAATCAAAATCCATTTCAAACTTTCCAGTGAATCCAGAATCTCAAGGAAGTCGTTTTTTGTTAATGGTGCATCTCCAAATAAGGAATAAGAGGAGGACTGAACGTTTCCCTGGTTAATGATCACGAATTCATGTTGAAGAAGTGCAAGGGTATTAACATCTCTGTCAAGCTTTGATTCCTTCACCTCTCCTGTATCATCAAAAATAATGGTCATCCCTTCTTTTTCAAGGGTGATCGGTCCAGATTCATTGGAAGACAGGACCCCATCATCTATTGTAAAGGCAGGCAATTCGTTTTCCGCTGTTTCCCTTAAAGTGTCAAATGCGTCAGTAGCAAATGACAGGAATTGAATGGCCACCGGCAGTATTGATATGAAGGCCAGCAGGAAGATGAAGCGGATTGTTTTTCCAATTCCTTGAAAGCGGAATTTAGCGATGTCTTTTGGGGAATAGATACTTTTATACAATTGCTGAAATATATTCATTATCTCCATTTTCTCCTTTCGTACGTGCCCTATCTATTTTATGCTTGTCTCTCGGCTTCATCAAGTATTGAACCCTGATTATTATTTATAATAATTATAAAATGTAACATTGTTGTAATAAAAGTCGAGTTTTATTAACCTATTGTAAATTTGAACAAAAAACTATTTACGAATCCTTCGTAATAGTTTAAAAATGATATGGGGTTTTTGTTATTTTATGTCGAAAATATTTGTAGGGGTTGAAAAAATGGAATTAAATTGGCAAGAGATGCTGTTTCAGTTCTTTGGAGGATTAGGGATTTTTCTCTTCGGGATTAAGTATATGGGGGACGGTCTACAGAAGTCTGCAGGTGAACGTCTGAAAGAAATTCTTGATAAGTTCACGACAAACCCATTCATGGGTGTGTTGGCAGGTATTTTTGTAACCATCCTGATCCAGTCAAGTAGTGGTACGACGGTTATTGTCGTCGGATTGGTAAGTGCCGGCTTTATGACATTACGACAAGCAATCGGCGTCATCATGGGTGCGAATATCGGTACGACGGTAACGGCATTCATCATCGGTGTCGATGTGGGTGAGTATGCCCTGCCGATCATTGCTGTCGGAACAATCATGCTTTTCTTCTTTAAAAATAAGAAGGTCCACAATTTCGGTCAGATGATTTTTGGATTCGGTGCTTTATTCTATGGATTGGAATTGATGGGCGGAGGAATGAAACCACTTCGTTCGCTTGAAGCCTTCCACGATTTGACGGTAAGCATGAGTGACAACCCAATCCTTGGAGTGGTTGTAGGGACATTATTTACGGTCATCGTACAAAGTTCTTCTGCAACAATCGGGATTCTTCAGGAGCTGTACAGCTCTGATCTTGTTGACTTGAACGCAGGATTACCGATTTTATTCGGTGATAATATCGGTACAACGATTACGGCTGTTCTTGCAGCTCTTGGTGCATCAGTTGCCGCGAGACGTGCAGCAGCGGTCCATGTGTTGTTTAACTTGATCGGTACAACGATCTTCCTGATCATTCTACCGTTGTTCACGAAGTTTGTCGTATTTTTACAATCTGCGTTCAACTTGAATGAACCAATGACAATCGCTTTTGCACACGGAACATTTAACTTAACAAATACAATCATTCAATTCCCGTTCATCGCGATATTGGCAGTGATCGTAACCAAGTTGATTCCAGGTCAAGACTCTCTCGTTGATTATAACTCTAAACATTTGGATCCTATGTTCATCGAACAGTCGCCGTCCATTGCCCTTGGTCAGGCGAAAGAAGAGGTACTCCGCATGGGTGCATTCGCTGTTAAAGGACTAGAGGAAACAAATGAATTCTTAAAAACAAAAAGCTCGAAAAATGCAGAGGCTGCTTATCAAATCGAAGGAGCCATCAACAACTTAGATAAGAAGATCACAAACTATCTTGTTGATTTATCATCTGCATCCCTTTCAGAATCTGAATCTGAACGCCACTCCATCCTGATGGATACGGTTCGTGACATCGAACGTGTGGGCGATCACTTTGAAAACATCGTTGAACTGATTGAATATCAGCAGGCAAATAAAGTGAAAATCACTGATGATGCCATGTCAGATTTAGAAACTATGTTCAATTTGACGATTGAAACAGTTGAAAAAGCTATGAAATCTTTGGATCTGAACGATACAGACATTGCCAGAGAAGTGGCTGAAAAAGAAGATCAAATTGATAAAATGGAACGCAAGCTCCGCAAACAACATATCCTGCGCCTGAACGAAGGTCGCTGTTCTGGACAAGCAGGAATCGTATTTGTCGATATCATCAGTAACTTAGAGCGTATTGGTGATCATGCTGTCAATATTGCAGAAGCAGTATTGGGAGTAGAGTAAGAATGCATTCCCTGGACCCCTTGGAGATGAATCTTAAGGGGTCCTTTTTCTATCAAGTTGGAGGTGTAACGGAATGGACATTTTATATTGGGGAATCATCATCGCACTTATGGTGTTATCGTTCGTCGGGCTGATTTATCCGATCTTGCCGAGCGTCATTTTATTGGTGGGAAGCTTTATTCTTTATGGGGCCTTTTTCAGCTTCGAACCGTTTGGTTGGTTATTCTGGACTGTACAGCTCCTTTTTGTCGCCCTGTTATTTGGAGCCGATTATCTGGCGAATCTCATCGGTGTAAAGAAATTCGGCGGTACGAAAGCCGGGATATGGGGAAGCACCATCGGACTGCTTATCGGCCCATTTGTCATCCCGGTGGCAGGGATTCTGATCGGTCCCTTTCTTGGCGCGGTCATCGGAGAATGGATCGTGCACCGAAGCCCTATCAAGAATGCGGTTAAAGTAGGGGTAGGTTCTGTTGTAGGCTTCATTTCAAGTGTCCTGACAAAAGGAATCATACAGGTCGTAATGGCCATTTATTTCTTTATGGTGATTTAAAAAGATTGGAGTGCAGTTCCCTGGATTTACAGGAAGCTGACTCCATAAAATCTGTATCCTGAAATATTCTTACTTGTCATGACTAGCCGGGCATAATTAGGGTATTTTAATGATGTAACAAAAAAGTGTACGATTGAAGGCAAATTATTTGAAGAGATATAATTGTTTTGGTAATCTTATACTGAAACGGCCTGAAGTGATTCAGGAAACTATACATAGGGAGGAATTTATAATGGCTTACGAATTACCGCAATTACCTTACGCATATGATGCATTGGAACCTCATATCGACAAGGAAACGATGAATATCCACCACACTAAACACCATAACGCATATGTGACGAAAGTAAATGATGCACTTCAAGGACACGATGATTTATTAAGCAAATCCATTGAAGATCTTGTTTCTAACTTAGATGCTGTTCCTGAAGGTGCTCGTACTGCAGTGCGCAACAATGGTGGCGGACATGCTAACCACTCTCTATTCTGGACGGTATTATCACCGAACGGTGGAGGCGCTCCATCTGGAGAACTGGCAGATGCCATTTCTTCCAAGTTCGGAAGCTTTGATTCATTCAAAGAAGAATTCGCTAATGCAGCAGCTACACGCTTTGGCTCTGGCTGGGCTTGGCTGGTTGTAAACAATGGTGAATTGGAAGTAACAAGCACACCAAATCAAGACAGCCCACTAATGGAAGGCAAGACGCCAATCCTTGGTCTGGATGTTTGGGAGCATGCATACTACTTAAATTATCAAAACCGTCGTCCTGACTACATCAATTCTTTCTGGAATGTTGTCAATTGGGATGAAGTGGCAAAACGCTACTCTGCGGCTAAATAATCGTCATGCAAGTAAAGGGAGGTTCTTTTTAGAACCTCTCTTTTTTTTGTATAACTTCCTTCCCTTTTTCAAAAGATAGGGGTACGTTAAAGGGGAGTTTTGCACATGAGTAGATATAGGAAAGTATTAGGTGATATTGAGTTAACGAAAGATCTGACCTTGCTCCTGTTGATCGGTGGGTTGTACTCATTGAGCATTGCGCTCTCTAACACATTTGTGAATATCTACCTGTGGAAGCAGTCAGGTGAATTTATCGATTTGGGCATCTATAACTTAACGGTCGTCATCTTTCAGCCCCTTACATTTATTTTGGCTGGGAGGTGGGCTAAGAAAGTGGACCGGGTGATTGTTTTGCGCTTCGGTGTTATTTTTTTGGCCCTCTTTTACATATCCGTCCTGGCTTTCGGGGAGTCGGCAGAACATTTTCTTGTCGTATTGGGGGCACTGCTTGGCATAGGATACGGATTTTACTGGCTGGCATTTAATGTGTTGACCTTCGAAATCACGGAGCCTGAGACAAGGGATTTTTTCAATGGATTCCTCGGTGCCCTGACATCTGCAGGGGGCATGATCGGTCCCATTCTTGCAGGCTTCATCATTTCACGGTTTGCGTCCTTTCAGGGCTATACAATTGTGTTCGGATTATCTCTCTTCCTATTCACGGTCGCGGTGGTGATGAGTTTCTTCTTGAAGAGGAGACCGGCTTCGGGGCGATATCTGTTTCTGAGGATTCTCGAAGAGAGGAAGTACAATGGGAACTGGCGGCTGATCACCAACGCCCACTTCTTCCAGGGACTGAGGGAAGGGACATTTCTATTCATCATCTCTGTATTTGTGTTCATCAGCACCGGCAGTGAATTTGCGATCGGCACCTTTGGATTGATCAATTCGGGAATCGCGTTTGTAGCCTATTATGTCGCTTCGAGGGTCATTAAGAAGAATCTAAGGAAACGGGCGATCTTATTAGGGGGGATCCTGCTATACCTTGCGATTTTCCTCCTCATATCAGATATCACATATGGAAAGCTGCTCTTATATGCAGGAGTCATCGCAGTTGCTTACCCAATCTTATTGGTACCTTACATTTCCATGACGTATGATGTGATCGGGACAGGTTGGAATGCGGCGGAAATGCGGATTGAGTATATTGTCGTAAGGGAGATTTTCTTGAATTTGGGAAGGATCGTCTCGGTGGTCGCTTTCATTATTGCTGTCACATTATTTAATCAGGAGGAAAGCATCCCGATATTGCTATTAATCTTAGGTGCGGGGCATACGTTGATTTATCTTTTCATCAGAAAAGTGGCCCTGCCGTCATAATTTCCGTACAAAGAGAGGGAAAGATTTCCTCTCTTTGCTTATGGCTAGATAATCCTCATGAAATTCTATAAAATAGATAGTGATGTACATGTCTATACATACATAATGAATTTTCATATATGAGGAAGGGTTGGAAAGGTTGAAGAAAAATAGAAAGAAAAAAAGGACGCATGTTCCTGTACGGATGAATATCCTGTTTTTTGCTGTGTTCCTGTTATTTTCCCTCCTTGTTTTAAGACTTGGACTTGTTCAAATCGTAAACGGGGAAAGTTATAAGAAAGAAGTTGAGAGAACAGAGGATGTAGTCGTGAACACGGGCGTACCCCGAGGGAAGATGTTCGACCGTTACGGAAATGTGATAGTCGATAATGTCCCATTGAACGCAATCACCTACACCCGTGCCAACAATACGAAAATCGAAGAAATGATGGAGGTCGCTTCCAAGCTTTCTGAGTATATCGAGAAAGATACAAAAGAAGTGACAGAGCGTGATAAGAAAGATTATTGGCTCATCAATAATAAAGAAAAAGCTGAAGCGAAGGTTTCTGATAAAGAAATCAAAAAGCTCCAGAATAATGAGGATTTGTCTGAGGACGATGTGAACAAAAAGGTTTATCAAATGAGACTGGACCGCATCACCGAAGAAGAGTTGGCTTCCCTGACAGAAAAAGACCTTGAAATCATTGCGATTTATCGTGAATTCTCAAGCGGTTATGCATTGAACCCTCAAATCGTGAAAAATGAAGGGGTCACACCTGAAGAATTCGCCGTGGTCAGTGAGCACTTAAATGAACTGCCCGGTGTGAATACAACGACTGATTGGAAGCGTGCATACGTTTTTGATGATACGCTTCGAACCATACTGGGTAATGTCTCTTCAGCAAGGGAAGGCTTGCCTAAAAACCTGGTCGAATCTTATCTGGCCCAGGACTACAACCGGAATGACCGTGTTGGGAAGAGCTATGTTGAATTGCAATATGAAGATATTTTACAAGGTCAGAAAGAACAAATCAAAAATGTGACCAAAGGCGGAAGCGTGCTGGAGTCGGTACTTGTCCAAGAGGGGCAGAGAGGGAAGGATATCGTCCTTACCATCGATATGGAGCTGCAGCGTGAAGTAGAGAAAATCATTGAAGAAGAGCTGAGTAAACAGATTGTCAACCGCCATGAATCACCTGACCTGGACCGTGCCTATGTGGTGATGATGGATCCTAATACTGGGGAGATCCTGGCGATGGCAGGAAAGCAGTATACGAAGAACCCTACAACAGGCAAATATGAAATGAGGGATGCTGCACTTGGCACTTTCACCTCTTCATATGAAGTTGGTTCTGTCGTAAAGGGAGCAACTGTATTGACCGGATATATGACCGGGAAGTTAACGCCGGGGGAAGTTTTGATCGATGAACCGTTAAAAATCAAAGGAACCAATCCGAAGACGTCCTGGTTCAATAAATATCAGCGGATCCCAATGAACGACTTATTTGCATTAGAAAAATCATCTAACTCATACATGTGGAAGGTAGCCTTGAAAATTGCCGGCGGCCGGTATATTCCAAATGAACCGATTGTGAATAACCCGCAGGCTTTTGAAATCTTCCGGAATCACTATGCCCAGTTTGGCCTTGGTGTGCCGACTGGGATCGATCTGCCCGGCGAATCGGCCGGTTTGACAGGAACGAAGACGGATCCCGGTTTCCTCCTGGATTTGGCCATTGGACAGTTTGATACCTATACGACGATGCAGCTTGCTCAATATGTGTCAACAATTGCAAATGACGGGTATCGGGTGCAGCCCCACATCATGAAGGAAATTCGGGAACCTACGAATGACAAGGAGAGCCTTGGACCGATCCTGTTTGAGAAAGAAACGAATGTCTTAAACCGGATCGATGCCACGAAGGAACAGATCAAGCATGTTCAGAAAGGGTTCTACAGGGTTTATCACAGCCCTCAAGGTACTGCTTATTCACAATTTAAGGATGCCCCGTATAATGCTGCAGGTAAATCTGGTACGGCTGAGACGTATGTTGATGGTGAATTAAGCTATAACACCACGCTGATCGGATATGCACCATATGAGCATCCTGAAGTCGCATACGCTACACTGGTGCCTGCTTCTCATATTCAGGCAAGCGGCGTATCAGACCCCTATGTCAATAAGTATATCTCCAAGCGTGTGATGGATAAGTACTTTGAATTAAAAAAGAAACGGGCAGAAGAAGTGAAAGATCCGACTTCAATCGATAAAAAAGTAGAAAATGCAAAAGAAGCGGAAGAACAGATGCAGGTTGAAAGAGAAGAGAGTAACTGATGTACTTCTGAAGCTGTAAGACAAACTGAAAATAATGAGGAAAATCCGGACGATCTTTCGAAATTCTTAACTGAAATCGAAAGCGTCCGGATTTTTTTATACATGTAGCCGGCTCTACCTGTTGATGGGAATGCAAGACGGCAAAAAAAGGGTAGGGGAGACCGTGTAAGAGGGACCGGCGACGAGAAGGTTCACCGCCGCCCGAGGAGAGGCCCTGCACGTAAATCTGCGGCGAAAACATTATAAAGCTTGTGAGGATTCGGCATGGTCTGAGATCCTTCTGCCTCCACCATGAAATATGTCTTTCCTCCTAATGAATAACGATGACTTTTCACAATAATCGACTGATCTGGATAAAATCAAGCACGAATTTTCCTTTTTTAAAAAGTCTGCACATAATTTTTCCTTCCCTATCAAATACTAGGTTTCATAAGGGTTTTGAGGGTTATTATCGTTGAAGGAATCAAGCGGATATGATGAAAAATGTCGAATTTACAAAACCTTTACAAACGATTAAAACCCAATTAACACTCATCTATTAATCTATTACTCGTAGGACAAAACAACCAAGTTTCTTAGGGGGAATTTAGGAATGAAAAGCTTTAAGTATCTAGCAATGTCAGCAATGGTTGGTTCAGCTCTTCTACTGGGAGCATGTGGATCAAATGGAGCTGGAGAAGGTTCAGATTCGGAACAACTATCTGGCAGTGTAAAAGTTGATGGTTCTTCAACAGTAGCTCCTATCGCTGAAGCTGTAAATGAAGAATACACTGCAATGCAGCCGGATGTTAAAGTCTCAATCGGTGTATCCGGAACTGGCGGAGGATTCGAAAAGTTCATCGCAGGTGAAACGGATCTTTCAAATGCATCCCGTCCGATAAAAGACGAAGAAAAGCAAAAGCTAGAAGAAGCTGGTATTGATTTCACTGAATTTAAAATTGCAAATGACGGTTTAACTGTTGTTATAAATACTGAAAACGACTGGGCACAAGATATGACAGTTGAAGACCTTAAGAAACTATTCATCGAAGACGGAACAACAAAGAAATGGTCAGACATCAACCCTGAATGGCCGGACGAAGAAGTGAAATTCTACGCTCCTGGTACAGATTCCGGTACATTTGATTACTTTGATGAAGTCATCTTAGAAGAACAAGATATGGTGAAGAAGAACATCCAGCTTTCTGAAGATGATAACGTTCTTGTACAAGGTGTCACAGGAGACAAAAACGCGATCGGATTCTTCGGATATGCTTACTACCTTGAAAACAAAGATAAGCTGAAAGCTGTTAAAGTTGGCGGAGTTGAGCCGAATAACGAAACAATCGAAAGCGGAGAGTATTCTCCACTATCCCGTCCACTATTCGTATATGCGAAAAACGAGTCAATGAAAGAGAATGAAGCAGCTTACGATTACATGAAATATACGCTTGAAAACGCAGGTGAAATGGCAGAAGCTGTCGGATATGTGAAACTCGAAGACAGCATTTATGAAGAAGATTTATCTAAATTAGAAGAACTTAAGTAAGTAGCTCAGCAAAAGTTATTCATAACAGATGAGAAGCGATTACTTGCTTCTCATCTTGTTATGTGGATGAAAGGGGTTTGCACTATATGGGTTCAAGTACAACGAAATCATACTCAGTTTCTGAGATGATTGAACAAAAGAGTAATAAGAGCCTGAATCACAAAACTGAAAAAGCTATTCCTTGGATACTGTTCACAATAGCTGGGGTTTCAGTTTTAACAACAATCGGCATCGTATTAACATTAATTTTTGAAACAATCGAATTCTTTTCCAGGGTTCCTTTCTTTGATTTCATCACAGGGAGTGAGTGGTACCCGTTCTCAAGCAATAATCCGAGCTATGGTATTCTTCCCCTTATTTCAGGGACGCTGAAGATTACCGGGATCGCTGTTTTGGTTGCAGTGCCGATTGGTCTTGCATCCGCCATTTATTTGAGTGAGTACGCATCAGATCGTTCTCGAAGAATCATTAAACCGATATTGGAGATTCTTGCGGGGATTCCGACGATTGTGTACGGATTCTTTGCTCTTACATTTGTCACACCAGTGTTGCAGAGCATGATACCCGAATTGAAAATTTTCAATGCATTAAGTCCAGGAATCGTCGTAGGAGTGATGATCATTCCGATGATTGCTTCATTATCAGAAGATGCAATGGCGTCCGTTCCGAACTCTATCCGTGAAGGGGCACTGGCGATCGGGGCAACGAAGTTTGAAGTTGCCATGAAAATCGTACTGCCGGCGGCTGTCTCAGGAATCGTCGCTTCTGTGGTGCTGGCGATATCACGCGCCATCGGTGAAACGATGATCGTAACCGTTGCCGCAGGTGCTACACCAAATCTTACCTGGGATGTGACAGGCTCCATCCAGACGATGACAGCCTACATTGTACAAGTAAGTACCGGGGACGCAGGGTATGGTACGACTATCTATTATAGTATCTACGCAGTAGGTTTCACCCTGTTTGTTTTTACATTGGTGATGAACCTGCTTGCCCAATACATCTCTAAGCGGTTCAGAGAGGAGTATTAATATGAAGCATATCAATCAGGAAAACGTCAAGAAAAAGATGACGTCCAGACTATCAATCAATGGAATATTTAAATGGGTATTCCTGGCCGCCACGTCTTTTGGCCTCATCGTATTGGCGGTACTTCTATATCGGCTACTCACTCAAGGAACTGGTTATTTAGATCTGGAATTCCTTCAAAATATGGGGTCCAGATTTCCAGAGAAAGCAGGGATCTATGCTGCATTAATCGGATCTCTATGGTTGATGGCAGTCATTGTACCCGTTTCATTGATCCTCGCTGTGGGGACAGCGGTGTATCTTGAAGAATACGCGAAGCAAAACCGGATCAATAAATTCATCAAAATCAATATTTCAAATTTGGCAGGAGTACCTTCCGTTGTATTCGGTCTCCTCGGATTAACCATTTTTGCACGTGCATTTGCCCTGGGGCACAGCGTGCTTGCTGCAGGTTTGACAATGAGTCTTTTGATCTTGCCGGTCATCATTGTTGCGGCACAGGAAGCAATCCGTTCTGTACCGAAGGAATTGCGTGACGCGTCATATGGGATGGGTGCGACTAAATGGCAGACGATATTGCGGGTTGTATTACCGGCAGCGATCCCTGGGATATTGACAGGAAGCATCCTGGCATTCTCACGTGCGATTGGAGAAACGGCTCCACTCGTTGTCATCGGGGTTCCAACCATATTACTCTTTACACCAGGCTCTCTCATGGACACCTTCACGGCTCTACCAATGCAGATTTATGACTGGACGAAGAGACCGCAGGAAGAATTCCATCATGTAGCAGCTTCGGGGATCATTGTATTGATGGTATTGCTGTTATTCATGAATTCAGTTGCAGTGTTCATTCGGAATAAGTTTCAAAATAGATACTAGGATTCACGGGTTTTAAATGGATGAAGGAGGCTTTCAATTATGCAGACGACAATCACAAAAAAAGATAACACGGTTGAAAATATGGGGACGAAAGAAGCGGTTTATCAAACGAAACAATTGAATTTATGGTACGGGACAAACCACGCATTGAAGAATATCGATCTTGATATTATGGAAAATGAAGTGACAGCCATCATCGGCCCTTCAGGCTGCGGTAAATCAACGTATATCAAGACGTTGAACCGTATGATTGAATTGATTCCAAGCGTCAAGACTTCAGGGGATATCATCTATCGGGACCGTAATATCTTCGATAGTAAATATCGTGTAGAAGAACTTCGCACCAAGGTCGGGATGGTCTTCCAAAAGCCAAATCCATTCCCGAAATCAATCTACGATAATATCGCCTACGGCCCTCGTATCCACGGAATCAAAAACAAGAAAATCCTTGATGAGATTGTGGAAAAGAGCTTGAGGGGTGCAGCCATCTGGGATGAGGTGAAAGATCGCCTGAACCAGAATGCATATGGACTGTCCGGTGGTCAGCAACAGCGTATCTGTATCGCTAGATGTCTCGCGATCGAGCCTGACGTAATCTTAATGGATGAGCCGACATCTGCACTTGATCCAATTTCAACTCTGAAGGTTGAGGAACTTGTGCAAGAGTTGAAAAAAGACTACAGCATCATCATCGTCACTCATAACATGCAACAGGCTGCCCGGATTTCTGACCGTACAGCATTCTTCCTGAACGGGGAAGTCATAGAGTTTGATAAAACGGATAAGATTTTCTCCACTCCATCAGATAAACGTACAGAAGATTATATTTCTGGGCGTTTCGGATAATTTCTATCAGAAGGAGGATAATGCAGCCGCGACGGCTAATTTATCCTCATATGTACATGAATATGAACAGTATGTGGGAAGGGGTAAGACAATGTCAGTCAGAGGACAATTTGATGCAAATTTAAAAGAGCTGCAAACAAAGTTGATGGATCTCGGTCATATCGCAAATGATGCACTCAAGAGAAGTATTATCGCACTAGAGGAGAAAGACGTTGATACGGCACTTGCCATCATTGAGGGCGATCAAAAGGCCGACGAACTTGAAGAGGAAATCAACGATTTGGCTATCCTGACCATCGCCAAGCAGCAGCCGGTCGCAACCGATTTGAGAAGGATCATCGTTGCGATAAAAATCGCATCAGATCTTGAGAGAATTGCAGATTTTGCAGTGAATGTTGCAAAATCAACGATTCGTATCGGGAATGAGCCGCTTATCAAACCGATTCATCATATTAAAGAAATGCATGCGATCACGTCTGAAATGATCCAGCTTACATTGGAATCATTTGTAGAAGAGGACGCAGCGAAAGCCAAGAGAATTGCCGATATGGATGACAAAGTGGATGACCTATATGGAGAGACGATCGTAGAACTTCTGACGCTTAATAAAGAAAAACCGGAATTCACCGCTCAGATCACCCAGCTTTCATTCATATGCCGTTACCTTGAAAGAGCTGCCGATCATTCAACGAACATAGCTGAAGGTGTATTCTACCTTGTAAAAGGCCGTCGCTACGACCTGAATGAATAGAATGTAAGAAGAAAAGCTGTCCATCACGGACAGCTTTTTTTGCATCTTTATGGGATCAATAAGAGTAACCCGGTCACATTTTTGAAATGAGCTGCTGGACCTCTGACTTTGAAAGGGCAGACTGTTTCGCAATCTGATCGATTGAAATACCTTGCTGGTGAAGAGCCAGCACTTGATTCTTTACAACCTCATGTATCGGGTTCCTGACTGACGTTCTTTTCTTCACAGGAGCATCCCCATCCATCATCAGCTCTTCTTCAAGAACACGGAGCCTTTTCTTTAACTGATAGTTTTCCTGCAGGACATTCATTGACAACTCTTCGATTTCCTTCTCGATCTCACGATACCGGTCTTTTTGGAAAAAAGAAATGAGGAGTAACAGGATAGAGAAACTTACTAATCCAATGAATAGTAATTCCACTCAATCACCTCTTGCTGTATTATTCTCCTTTAGTTATAGCACAGATAGACATGTATCTCTATAAGATTGGAGGATAAATCTGCAGCAAAAACAAGTTTTTTGTCGAATGTTACAGTTCCGTAATTTAAGAAAATTGTCGGGTTGGATATGTAACCGCTTTAATTTGATTTTTCATTCATCGTTCGGAAAAAAAATGCATGATAAACGCTGTTAAAACGAGGGTTGGCAAGATACGACAAAATGTGTTCATTGTAGGTTCCATGATGGGGTGGTACGATTAATTTAAGATGAATTGTCATAATTTTTAGATGAAATGCATATAAACTTTGGTTACGTTATGGGAGGTATTGTGTTGATTGAAGACATCATTAAGTTAAAAGAACAGGGAGTGTCGTTCAGGAAGATTGCCAAGGAGCTGGGTACGACTGTAGGGAAAGTTCAATATCAATGGGTGAAATACCATAAAGCACTTGGAAGTGGATTGGTTACCGCTGAGATAGAAGTCAAGGAGCCGCAAGTATCGAAAAAGCGTATCGGGCGGGCTTCGTTCGGGAGGAAGATGGCTGATCGTAAGGATGGCAGCCGCCGTGTTTCAGGAGTATCAGTAACGTTCTCGACGCCTTCAAGAATTTACTGCTATTGGGATATTCCCGCTGGATGGGTCCGCCATATACAGAATCATTTCAATATGAATACTGACCCTCAGCCATACGTCCTGCGTTTGTACGATATTACTTCCATAGCCTTTAATGGACACAATCATCACGCTTATACAGATACATACGTGCCCCATACAGAGACGGAGTGGTTCGTAAATGGACTCAAGGAAAACAGGAGCTACTGCATGGAGGTGGGACTGCGTCTGCCTGCCGGTGATTTCATCGCCATCAGCCGTTCAAATGTCATCCACACGCCAAGAACGTCTCATCATCAGGAATGGCATAGCATGAAAGAATTAACTGAATTTGAGCAAGGATTCATTCAAGAACCGAAGTGGGTGGAGCATGTGAGTACCTACTCGTACTATGTCATGAATCGGGAGGGGAAAGCATGATGGAATCAGGTTCAACGATGATGATTCATCCACAATTTAACGAATTGGCATTTTCACAAGTAACCGGGCGTGAGGATCAGCTCTCTGCATTACTGATTGAATGCGGGGAATTGATCGACTTCCTTGAACAAAATGAGGGGAATCCCATTCCTGTCGTCGTGAATCCCAGGCTCTTTAGCTTGTTCATGGATAAGGGATTCAAGGAAAGCGCCCAAAAGAATCTTCAAGCCAACCTCCTTCAAGCAGATCCTTGTGAGAAGAGCAAGTGGCAGTTAATCTACTCTCATTGGACCGCGAATGGAATGAACCTCGTACAAGCCTTTAAAAAGCTCGTAGCAGACGGGAAAGCGGTCCTCATCCCAACCACGGTAAATGCATTTCCACTGACTCATTACCGTACGCCACGAGCCATAGAGTCACAGATTAGATTGAGTATATTACTATATAGACATCATCTCCAAATGACACCGAAAACCTTCTGGCTGCCTCAGGCGGCGTATGTCCCAGGAATCGACTTATATCTCACTCAGCAAGGAATTCAATACAGTTTCATTTCTACATTTTCTTATGAACATAGTGAAAAAGAGCACGATGCACCCATCATACGGTCACCAAGGGGCTTGAAGCTATTGCCAGTGGCACAAGAGAGCAACGGTTCCTCCGTCCTGACGATTACCATGATAAGCGCCGGGGCAGATTATGCAGGGTTAACCAGGCCTATGGCAGAGAACCCCTTCCGTTCACTGGAAGAATGGCAGGATTTGACCTCTTCACTTTCACGAGTGGGCTTTGGATATCTTGGTATGGAGAAGCAGACGACGATTTTGTCCGATGAAGCAATCAGGAATATACGAAAAGTCCATCAGATGGAAGAAGAACTCGACCAGTTGATTTCATCGTCTGATCAGACTGATTTGACTCATCAGCTGGTGAGGGAATGGATGACCTCCATGGACGGGGTGAACGGAGTCGACGGTATATCCACCGTGCATTACGACCGGTTACGTCAACAATTGATGGACGGGAAGGGCGATGAACATTTCCTTCTCCACAGAAAAGGGATCAATGCCATCCCGTCTGATGAGATCCTGGCCGCGCTGTTCGCTGGAGATGCGGAAGAAGTGGAGGAAAGAGCAAACGGAGAGGCAGTTCTCATCCTTTCATGGGAATATCCACCGAATATTGTGGGGGGATTATCAAGGCATGTGTATGATTTAGCCAATAATCTTGTGAAAAAGGGCAAGCATGTTCATGTTTTGACAACCAAGGCGAATGATGCACTTTCCCTCGAGGTGATGGAAGGGGTCACGGTTCACCGGGTCCACCCGCTTCATCCATATGAAGAAGATTTCTTTAAATGGGTATTTGATCTCAATCAGGCATTCATTCACTACGCAAGTGATTTAATCAGGGAGGAGCGGATCTCCCATCTCCATGCCCATGATTGGATCGTATCGACATCTGCCATGAAACTGAAGGAGTATTTTTCACTTCCTTTGATTACTACGATCCATGCAACGGAACATGGACGGAACCAGGGGATCTATACAGAACTCCAACACAAGATTCACCGTGAAGAACAGCTTCTTGTGAAAGCATCGGACCATCTTATCGTATGCAGTGAGCATATGAAAGATGAAATCAAAAGCCTGTTTACAATCGAAGCACCCATTGCCGTGATCCCAAATGGGGTCGAGCTTGAAAAGCTGGATCAGTCTTCTCCATATGAGATGAAAAAGACATCAACACCATATTTCTTTTCAATTGGAAGGATGGTACATGAAAAAGGGTTTGATACGATCATCCGGGTAGCGGCCCGTTTGAAGGATGAAGGGGTAGACACCTCTTTTGTAATTGCCGGAAAGGGTCCGATGCTTGAACACTATCGTCAAATGGTAGCGGAAAGAAACCTGATGGATATGGTGTCCTTCGTCGGATACATCTCCGACAGGGAGCGGAATGATTACTTGAAGAATTGCCTGGCGGTCATCTTCCCGAGTCTTTATGAACCATTCGGGATTGTCGCTTTAGAGGCGATGGCTTTCCGTAAAGGCGTCGTCGCGTCCAACACGGGAGGGCTAAAGAGCATCGTCAAACATGACAGCACAGGCTTATTATTTGAACCGAACCAGGATCACAGCCTTTACGCTCAAGTCGTTTCCTTGATTGAGGATCCAACAAAATCTGAAAAACTTGGTGAACATGGATTCAAATTGGCTCAATCCATGTTCAGCTGGGACCGTATTGCAGACCAAACCATCCATGTTTACGAAGATGTCATCCTTCAATTCAAAGTGGAAGGTCTTAAAAGATGAAGGCGGTCATATTGGCAGGTGGAGAAGGCAGGCGGTTAAGGCCATATACGATGTCCATTGCAAAGCCGATGGTCCCGATTATGAATAAGCCGATTCTGGAATATAGCATCAACCTCCTTAAAGCATATGGGATTAAGGATATTCTGATCACGACATGTTATAGAAGTGAAACCATCAAAGAATACTTTGAAAACGGCGAAGCGTTCAATGTGAATATCACCTACCTTGAAGAAAAATCCCCACTCGGAACTGCGGGGGGGCTTTTTCTGGCCCGTCACCGATTCCGTGAACCTTTTCTTGTGCTGAGTGGTGACGCGTTTACGAATCTTCCTATTGACAGAGTCATTGAATTTCACTATGAGAAAAAGGCAGTGATGACAGTCGTATCAAAGGATGTGGCTTCTCCGAAAGAATACGGGGTATGTCACACCAATCGGAACCGTAAGCTGGTTGACTTCATCGAGAAGCCCGAGGAGTGGGAAGGGAATGAAGTGAATACAGGGGTTTATATGCTGGATCCGATCCTCCTTGAACGCTATTCAAATAAAGGCATCAGGGATTTTGGTCAGGATTTCATCCCCCAGCTTTTAAATAATGATGAAGAGGTATACGTGTATAAGACGAGCGCTTACTGGCGGGATATAGGTAATCCTGAAGAATACAAGGGAGCCAGGGAAGACCTGATGAAGGGGCAATTTTCCCATCCTTCTTTTAAAAAAAGCTTCACTGAATCCAAAGAATCCTTCCAGCCCTTTGTCACGAGACTTCAAGTCGCCTGTCCAAACGGAAAAAAGCCAATGGTCCTGGCGAAATTACTCGAAACAGTTCCATCTTCCACAAGCAAAAAGGAAGTGATTTTTCAACATAGAGATGGAGGAAGTACGAGAATCATCAGTGACCCGAATCGAGGCTTCATTATTTATTCCATGGCCCAAAGAAGGAATCTTGCGCTGGAACTCGCAAGGTATTATGGAAAGAAAATAAAAATCTGGCAAAAGGTGTAGAGGCAAATGAAGGAGATTCAAAATTGTAAATTCCATATCCAAGGAATCGCCTGGAGCAAGAATAATAAGTATACCCCGCTTTCGTCAGACAATGTACCCCAGTTAACAGGTATAAAAGTTGAAATCACTGAACACGTCGAAGGCTGGGGAGAAGCTTTCACTTTTGAGATGGAGAATATCACGAAAGAAACAAAGGAACTGAAGGTTTTTTTCCTGATTGAATGGCTCGGCTGTAAAGAGGATGGGGTAGGGATCCTGTCTTTATCAAAGGATACATTTTGGAATTATTGCAGAAAGCGTATTGCCATTACAAATATTGTCTCTTGCGCCCAAGGGGTCAAAAAGTCCATATACCCGTTAAATCTAAAAGGACTCCACCTTTGGAAAAAATCTCTTTCAAATGGCAGCCTTTACTACTATCCCATTACGAATGGACCCAATATGATGGTTTATATGCTGGACTTTTCCTTTAAGCCTTTTGAAGTGAAAAAGGGCAAAGTCTATGCAATTGAAGGGGCTTTGGAAGAAGAGGTTTCAAATTTAAGCGATAGAATTAAAAACGGACTAGCATTTCCCCGAGAAAAGTGATATTATATAAAAGTCGTATGAATAGTAGATGATGTATATGTTTGGAGGGAAATTATAATGCGTGTAAACATTACTTTAGCTTGCACAGAAACTGGTGAGCGTAATTATATTACTACTAAGAACAAGCGTAATAACCCAGACCGCCTTGAGCTAAAAAAATATTGCCCGAAATTAAAGCGTGTGACTCTTCACCGCGAAACGAAATAAGCAGCCGGATTTTATCCGCTGCTTTTTTTTGTTTTTTTTCATATCCTATAAACATTCTATTTCAGTTTCTAATCCATTAAAATAGTAAGTGAGGATGGTGGATGTGATGTCGAAAAAAGAGCTAAGAAAAGCTCAGCTCCAAAAGTTAAATACATTGAATAAAGTTATCTATCAGCAGAAATGCTTTGAAATAGAACAGCGTCTGTTTCATTCAGAAGAATGGAAAGCGAGTGACACAATCGGGGTG
The DNA here is from genome assembly GCF_011398925.1 of Bacillus sp. KH172YL63. Lineage (NCBI taxonomy): Bacteria > Bacillati > Bacillota > Bacilli > Caryophanales > Bacillaceae > Bacillus > Bacillus sp. KH172YL63. The sequence continues at coordinate 2,886,310 of NZ_AP022842.1, read as the reverse complement.
ACAGTTTCAAAGAGCCCTGAGATTAATACATGGAATATCATTAAGAGGGGCTGGGAAGAAGGAAAAAGGATTGCGGTTCCAAAATGTATTCCCCTAAATCGCCAATTGGTGTTCTATGAGCTGAAAGATTTCCGTGAATTGGAACGATCCTATTTTGATTTATACGAGCCTTCTCCGGATCACACGAGTCCGGTTCAACTTGACTCAATCCAGCTCATGATCGTGCCCGGCTTATCGTTCACAAGGAGAGGGTACCGCCTCGGGTTTGGCGGGGGGTACTATGACCGGCTCCTGTCTGACTATAGGGGGCTGACTTTGTCTCTTGCCTTTGAAGAGCAGATGGTCGAATCGCTCCCGGTTGAAGCGTTCGATATGCCTGTGAAAACAATACTGACCGAAAAGGAACGAATGGATGATGGGCATTGATCAGCTATATCTCCTGATTTTTATTTCTGCCGTAGCATGGGGAGGTTGGAGAACCGCCCATCTGCGTTTGTCAGGTGCATGGATGGCCGTCGTCGTCGGTGTCATCATCGGATATGCATACGGTGTCTACGGCTTGATCGTATTAGGGGTCTTTTTTCTTTCTTCAAGTTTGTGGTCGCGCCTCTTTCAGTTCTCAAAGATTGGAATCGATGACCGGCTAGCGAAGACGGCCAGCAGGGATTGGCAGCAGGTGTTGGCAAACGGGGGGCCTGCCGCTTTGTTTGCCCTTTTCTTTACTGTAACGGGAGAGGACGTGTGGACATATGCATTTGTCGCTGCCATAGCAGGGGCAAACGCAGATACATGGGCTTCAGAAATTGGTCCCCTCAGCAGAAAGCTCCCACTTTCCCTCAGGACGTTCAAAAGGGTGCCAAAAGGGACATCAGGCGCCGTTTCTGTTATCGGTACATGCGCGGCCCTGTTGGGTGCAGCATTCATCTCGATTACCGCCGCCCTTATGCTGGATGGGATGACATTCCGTCTGTTTTTGTGGATCACGCTGGCAGGTTTCCTCGGTAACCTGATGGATACGTTCCTCGGGGCGACCGTACAATTGGCATACAGATGTAAGGTGTGCGGGATGCAGACTGAAGCCACCAGACATTGTGAACGGCAAACGATCAGGACGAAAGGCTATGGAATGAATAATGAAGTTGTCAATGCCCTTTCAAGCATGTTCGCAGGTGTGATCATGCTGTGTGTGTATTGGTGAATAGACATTTGTATTTTTATATGAATGTTTTGGATAATGAGGCGGTGTTTGATCCAAACTAGCGGTAGGAGGGATCAATATGAACGGATGGACAAAATGGATTGTTTTGGGCGGATTGGTTCTTTTCCTCATTCCGAACCGCTATCGATTATTGAATGTAGTCCTGGGTAACTTCATGATCCGCAAGTTTGCCGTGAAAGCAGCGATGGGAATACCTGCCCTTCGCTCGAAGTTCATTCAAGGTGCTTTTAGGGGTTAATGTCCAAAAGGCTGTAAGGGGTGTGGAACACTTCCCTTACAGCCTTTTTATTTTACAGTGTGAGAAGGGGTCCGGTATAGTAAGGAATAACGAAGATAGATTCATACGAATCAATGGAAAGCATAAAGTAAGACTGTAATAGGTGTGCGCATCATGTAAGCGGCGCCACCCGAGACAACAGCCCGAATAGAAAGTAGTGGATTCTGTGGACTTACGATATCATTATTTATTTTGGAAGGTGGCCCATCATTTAATAGAATATAAACAATATCGCATTCTTACGCTCTCAGAGGACCATCATGAGATATGGCTGGAGAATATAGGGGAGAAAGAGGGGGACGTCGTACGGATCGTTCGAAGAGACCTGGACTGGGGGAACTGGGTTAAACGTGATTTGGAACATACGGCCATGAACGGGGAAAAAATCCGGAAATCATTGAGGAAAAGGCAGCTGAAGGTGAAGAGCATTTATATTTCAACCTATCCGCCTGTGGATGGCGGTTCTGAACTTTTCCAAGACACTGTCTTGAGACAAAAGACGACCGTCCAGCCTCTCCTGCTTCATGGTAATGAGCCGGGTGAACCGTTGAAAAGCGATCCGCTATTTTCACAAGGAGAATGGGATCTCCCTTCGGATGTGCTTGAAGCCAATATTGAGTGGATGAAAAATATGTCCATGACGGCATCACAAAAGCAGGTTCAAAAGGAAAGACAGCTGTTTGAAAGAGGAAAGCCTTTCTTTACATATTTCTTCATTGCCGTCCAATTGATCATGTTTTTCGTCCTTGAACTGAATGGGGGCAGCAAAGATCCGCAAACCCTCATAAAGTTCGGTGCCAAATACAACCCCTTGATGCTTGAGGGTGAATGGTGGCGGCTTGTGACTCCGATATTTCTCCATATCGGGTTCCTGCATTTGCTCATGAATACATTTGCTTTATATTATCTCGGAAGTGCAGTGGAGAAAATGTTCGGGCGTCTCCGATTCGTTCTCGTGTATCTCTTCTCAGGTATAACAGGTTCCCTTGCAAGCTTCCTGTTTACATCCAGCCTGTCCGCCGGTGCAAGCGGAGCGATCTTTGGCTGCTTTGGTGCACTCTTATATTTTGGCGTGTTGTATCCTAAAATATTTTTCAGGACGATGGGTACGAATATCATTGCCGTCATTTTATTAAACCTTGTTCTCGGCTTTTCGATACCCGGAATCGATAATGCAGGCCATATCGGTGGATTGATCGGAGGTTTCCTGGGAGCGGGTATCGTAAGCCTTCCTAAAGCTTTCCGCCCATTCCGCCAGTTGATGTTCCTGACGGGGACGATCCTTCTTATCGGAGGGGTGTTCTGGAATGGAATTGGAGCAGGTTCCCTCTCATGGGATATCGACACTGTGAACGGCGTTGCGCAGGAAAAGATCTCCAACGAACAATGGAAGGATGCGGAAGAACTGCTGACCCCTGTCGTAAAGGATGGTTCACCGAATGCCTATACGTATTTCTATCTCTCCTTTGCCGAAATTAAGCAGGAGAAGCTGACAGCTGCCGAGGAGCATTTAAGACTAGCGATCAAGGAAGATGAGGATTTTCATGAAGCCCATTACAATCTTGCGCTCATTCTCCTCGATGGCGGGCAAATGGAGGAAGCATTCATCCACGCAAAAAAAGCCTATGAATTACATAGGCAGGATGAAAAATATGAGAGGCTGTATCAGCAGCTGGAAGAGCGTTAAAGGGAAATCTGCTGCCTGAGCAGGGACGCTTCACTGTTTTGGTCGATGAGCAGCACGAGGACTTCTGACCGGTCTTTTTTTACCATGATGAGGGGGATGGCACTGTCTATTGAATCAATAGAGGAGCCGTCCTCTTTTTTGATTCCCAGATAATAGTTTTTATAAAGACCTTCCCACAGGTTACCGATCACTCGGTCCCACTCTTCTTGCGTGAAGCCTGAAACAGGCTGTTCTTCAAGGGCAGGAAGACGGGTCAAAGGGAAGGTGACGTATTCTTCAAGCAGTATCTTATAAGAGGTGACTGCCTTCTCCCATAAATAATCAAGCTGTTGGGCTGTCACTTTGTCCAGTATGTTCTTCCACTCCCTTTCAGCCTGGGTTGCAGGCTCTCGGAAAGCATTTAACGGACTGAAGTTGGAGTCTATCACATATAATGTGTCTTCGGTCATTTTTTGCGCACTTGTAAAGTCTGTATCTGAATCATGAATTTCCGAGTAATGGAAGGAGACGGCTTGAAGCAGGCTGCTTTCTTTGCCTTTAATGGCCGATTCCTCCACAATTTGATCTGTATCCTGCTCCCACTCATTCATCAGACCCTTCAATCGCCCATTCATATATATAAAGCCGACATCCTGACGCAAATATGCAGGTGTATCGAGTTTGGAAGATATTTTCCAATTCGTTTCGTAGTGATCGTTTTTCTTCTCCGGCTCAAGCATGAGGATGGTGGAGGCGTTCTCGTAGAGGACATGTTGATTGATAGGGAAGAATATGATGCTTTCCCTGCTCTCGGGTTTATAGATGAATTGAATCCCGAGGGCGAGTACACACATGATCACGAGAAAAGGCATCGCGCCTTTTAATCTTTGTTTCATTGGGTTCACTCCAGTGGTTTGTCCATTTTGTACATAATATGAGAATACCGGTATGAATATGATTGGATGTATGATTTCAAACATCGTTGTCAAGGATGGTAAGGATGGAAAATCATGTAAAGGTACTGGAGTGAAGGCTGATGTCAAATGAAAAGAAAAAGCCTGTCTCTACTCAGATTGAAGCAAACACCAATTATTTAAGAGATACCCTCGCAGTTGATAAAAGCTTTGATGTCATACAATTGGACCTTGTGTATGCTGAGAGAAAAATGGCGATGTTTTTAGTGGATGGCTTTGTGAAAGATGATATCATGCACTATCTTATGGAATTCTTAGCGGGCCTCAGTCCCGAACAGTTAGATGAAGATACGCTTGAAAAGCTGTTGAAAACGTATATTCCGTACATAGAGATTGAGCAGGTGGACGACCTCAATCAGGTGATCGATCTCGTGCTGGCAGGTCCGACTGCCCTTGTGGTAGATGGCATAGATAAAGTCATCATAATCGATGCACGTACTTATCCGGTCAGAGGACCTCAGGAGCCCGATATCGAGAGGGTCGTGCGGGGATCCAGGGATGGATATGTGGAAACAATTGTTTTCAATACTGCCCTTACGAGAAGAAGGGTACGTGATCCGTCTCTCCGGATGGAATATATGCAGATAGGGAGAAGGTCGAAGACGGACATTGTCGTCAGTTATATCGAGGATATCGCTGATCCGACCCTGGTACATAAAATCAAAGATGCCCTCTCCAAAATTGACACAGACGGACTGCCGATGGGGGAAAAGACGCTGGAGGAGTTCATTGCGGGCAGGCATTGGAATCCGTATCCACTCGTCAGGTATACCGAAAGGCCTGACACGGCTGCTGCTCATTTATATGAAGGACATGTCCTGATCATGGTGGACGGCTCACCGAGCGTGCTCATCACGCCGACGACCTTCTGGCATCACCTTCAGCATGCCGAGGAATACAGGAATAAACCATCGGTTGGTGCATACCTGCGCTTTGTCAGATTCATAGCGGTATGGTCTTCAATATTCCTTTTACCCCTTTATTATTTGTTCGCGATTCACCCGGAGCTTCTGCCGGAGGCGCTTGCCTATGTGGGACCTAATGACGTGGGGGAGGTGCCCCTGTTCCTTCAATTCCTCATCATTGAAGTGGGAATCGATATCCTGAGGATGGCGGCCATCCATACCCCTTCTTCCCTTGCAACGGCACTCGGTCTCGTGGCTGCCCTGATGATCGGGCAGGTAGCGGTGGAAGTCGGTCTCTTCATTAATGAAGTCATTCTTTATTTGGCAATAGCGGCGATCGGGACATTTTCCACCCCAAGCTACGAGATGAGCCTTGCCAACCGGCTCGTACGAATCTTTTTGCTCGTATGTACAGCTTTGTTTGGCGTGTACGGCTTCGTCGTCGGGGTTTTATTATGGCTTATCATGCTATCAAGGATGAATTCATTTGATATCCCGTACATGTGGCCGTTTATTCCGTTCAATTTCCGGGCATTCCGGGATGTATTTTTACGATCCCCGATGCCTCTTAAGAACAGGCGCCCCCGGTTTTTACATCCGAAAGACCCCGACAGATAACGTGGTGCAAGCTTAGGTTGGGGTGAATGAAATCCGAATGATGATCCGATTTTCTCCAGAGAAGGTCTGATCATCATTCGGATTTTTTTGCATGGAGCCATGAAAGGTGTCGATAGTGAAATCCGTGCTTTGGTGGATAAAGCGTTTGCCCCTTGTTTTTATTGAGAAGAAAAGGGTTTTCACTTATACTTTAATAGGAAGAATAGAAAGCAGGTGTATGGCATGAAAACGATTTATGATATCCAACAATTGCTGAAAAGTTATGGAACGATTATATATGTTGGGCATCGTCTTTCCGACCTGCAACTGATGGAAGGCGAATTAAAAGAACTTTATCAATCTCAACTGATCGATACACGTGATTTTCAAACAGCTTTGTTATTGTTGCGTCATGAGATTCAAATCGAAAAAGAAAAACAGGACAGGTGATGAATAGGATGGATAAATGGTTGGTTGGAGTAGATTTGGGAGGAACGACTACCAAAATTGCGTTCTTAAGCAAATACGGTGAACTTTTACATAAATGGGAAATCCCCACAGACACATCTGACAATGGTAAGAACATCATTGTTGATATTGCAAAAGCGATTGATAAAAAACTGGAAGAATTGGATTTAACAAAAGAAAAACTGGCCGGTATCGGCATGGGTGCCCCTGGTCCTGTCGACATGGCAAAGGGAATCATTTACGAAGCGGTCAACTTAGGCTGGGATAAAAATACGCCGTTGAAGGATCTGCTTGAGATGGAAACCGGCTTGTATGCAGTGATCGATAATGATGCGAACTGTGCAGCTTTAGGTGAAATGTGGAAAGGTGCCGGGGATGGTGCGAAGGATCTTGTATGTGTAACCCTTGGTACAGGAGTCGGCGGCGGCGTAATCACCAATGGTGAAGTTGTGCACGGTGTGAAGGGTGCAGGTGGTGAAATCGGTCATATCACAGTCGTACCTGAAGGCGGTTTTCAGTGTAATTGTGGAAAGACCGGCTGTTTGGAAACCGTGGCTTCAGCAACAGGTGTCGTCCGCCTCGCAAATCAAAAGCTTGATGCAACCACTGATGCTTCCGTACTTCGTGACATGAGGGAAGGACAGGGAATGATCAGTGCGAAGGATATTTTTGATGCGGGCCGTGAAGAAGATGCCCTTGCCCTTGAGGTCATTGATCAACTTGCGTTTTACCTCGGTTTATCTCTTGCAAACCTTGGAAACGGCTTGAATCCAGAGAAAATCGTCATCGGCGGCGGGGTTTCGAAGGCCGGGGACATATTGCTTGATCCGGTTAAAAAATACTTTGAGAAGTTTTCTTTCCCTACAGTACGCACATCGACCAATCTCGGCATCGCCACCCTCGGTAATGATGCAGGTGTGATCGGGGCAGCCTGGCTCGTAAAGAATAAGATCTAAGTGAAGGGAAAGACCGGCTAACATTTTTAAAGAAAAATCCGAACGATCATTCGATTTCCTTTGTGAAGATCCGAATGCGTTCGGATTTTTTTATTTTAAAGATAGGAAAAAATTAATTGAAGCAATAATTGGTTAAAAATACCTAACGACTATGGGACTGTTTTTGAAAAAAACGTGTTTTTTGAAACTTTATCGTGTTTCATTCGTCTAATAGTATGGGTAAGTGAATAGAGCTTAACTTATCATGATACAAGAAAAAGATGAAAATCGGTTTGACTGTTTGTAAAAAAAGGATTAAGATAGGGCAAGGTTATTTCTATATTTTTCCTTATTTTCAGATTAAATTTTAAAGTGTTACATACGCATGAATCGTTTGTAGCAAGGAGGTTGATTCAATGAAAGAAAGAAAAATGATAAAGCTGCCGCTGATCATCATCGCTGCACTTTTGATGTGGATGAAAACATACATTGTCTATAAAACTAGTTTTGATATAAAAATAGAAAACACACTGCAGGAACTTATTCTATTCATCAATCCACTTAGTTTCTTATTATTCATCTTCGGGATTGGCTTACTGCTCAAAAGAGATAAGTCCCGGACGAGATTCATCATCACAACAAGCATTATCCTCTCCGGCATCCTATATGGAAACGTTGTGTTTTACCGTTTCTTCGATGATTTTCTGACACTGCCGGTATTATTTCAGACGAGCAATTTTTCCGACTTAGGCACCAGTGCAAGTGCCATCATGAGCTGGAAGGATTTATTCTACTTCACAGATGTGCTCATTTTGATTGCAATCGTAAAAATCAAACCGTCATGGTTTTCTGCTCAAAATTATACGAGAGTCAATCGCCGGGCCTATTTTCTCGTTGCAACCGCACTCGTCTTCTTCAACCTCGGGTTGGCAGAGTCTGAGCGGCCCCAGTTATTGACAAGAACATTCGATCGTGAAATGCTTGTCAAAAATTTAGGGACGTACAATTATCACGTGTATGACCTTTTCCTGCAATCAAAGTCATCCGCCCAGAGAGCGATGGCAGATGGAAGTGAATTGGCGGACATCGATAACTATGTCAGAGCGAGCTATCTCGAGCCGAATGAGGATATGTTCGGTATAGCGAAAGACAAAAATGTCATCATTGTTTCCCTTGAGTCCCTCCAGAACTTTGTGATCAACAGTGAAATGAATGGCCAGGAAATCACACCCTTCCTGAATGATTTTATCGGAGAAAGCTATTACTTCGATCAGTTCTACCACCAGACACAGCAAGGGAAGACATCGGATTCTGAATTTATCCTCGACAACTCACTGTATCCTTTGAATCGCGGAGCAGTATTCTTTACCCATTCAGGAAATGAGTTTGAATCCATGACTGAAAAGCTCCATGATAACGGCTATTACACGACGGCCATGCATGCGAACAATAAAAGCTTCTGGAACAGGGACATCATGTATGATTCGTTAGGCTATGAGCGCTTCTATTCATTGCCCGATTATGATGTGACCGAAGAAAATTCCGTAAACTGGGGCATGAAGGATATCCCCTTCTTCGATCAGTCGGTCGAACATATGAAAGCTATGCCTCAACCTTTCAGCACGAAAATGATTACATTGACCAATCACTATCCGTTTACGCTTGACGAAGAGGATAAGTACATCGATCCCTTTACGTCAGATGACGGTACTGTGAATCGATATTTCCAAACAGTCCGTTATATGGATGAAGCTGTAAAGAATTTCATCGCAGACTTGAAGGAGTCAGGTTTGTATGACAACTCGATTATCGTTATGTACGGAGATCACTATGGTATTTCTGAAAATCACAATAAAGCGATGAGTAAATATCTGGGTAAAGAAATTACCCCGTTTGTAAGCACACAGTTGCAGCAGGTGCCAATGATCATTCATATTCCCGGACAAGAAGGGAAGACTATTTCCAAGATTTCGGGACAGGTAGATTTGAAACCGACCATCATGCATCTGCTTGGTATCGACACGAAGAAAGACATTCAATTCGGTTCGGATATCTTCTCTGATGATCACGAAGATCTTGCAATACTCCGTGACGGGCGCTTCATTACTAAAGATTATGTGTATGCAGGAGAAGCGTGCTGGAGTAAGGAAACAGAGGAAGAAACGGATATGAAGTACTGTGAGCCATATAAAGAACGGGCTACTCAGGAGCTTGAATACTCTGATCGTATCATTTACGGCGATCTGCTCCGCTTTTATGGCCAAACTGAATTAAAGCAATGAAAAAAACTTGCGAAGTGATTCGCAAGTTTTTTTGTCATGAAATAATGAACCCCTCATACATGTAAGTAAGGGCATATGAATGGGGAGGTTCCATCATGAAAGTCAAAGTTCGAAGAGGAGATTCCTTCTGGTATTACAGCCAATTATTTTATATTCCGGTACGACTGATCGTCGATTCAAATCCATCCATTGAGGCAGAGCGGTTGAAGATTGGGACGGAAGTCAAGATTCCCGGATTTAGAAGTGAGGAATATACAATCAGGGAGGGGGATTCCTTTTGGACGCTGGCACAGCAGCGGAATATTCTCGTCGACGCACTGCTGTTGTTGAACGAGTGGGTCAATCCAACCGACCTTCAAATCGGTTCTAAGGTTTTGTTGCCGGCAAGAGTGGTGTCACCGCTTATCAAAGGGAAACAAGCCTTTGATCCGAAAACATTGGAACATGCCATGCAACAATTAAGAGAGGTATACCCCTTCATTAAATCAAGGACAATCGGGGAAAGTGTATTCGGGAACGAAATCGTGGAATGGCGGATTGGCAACGGGAAGAGAAAAGTTCATTTTAATGGTTCTTTTCATGCGAATGAATGGATCACTACGTCCATTTTAATGAAATTCATAAATGATTACGTGCTTGCGTTAACGAATGGTTCCTTGATGAGGGGGATCGAGGCGATGCCGGTTTATGAGAGTGTTATGATTTCCTTCGTTCCGATGGTGAACCCCGACGGAGTAGACCTCGTGCTGAACGGTCCGCCGGCGGATCAGAGGAAGGAACTGATTGAAATTAACAAAGGAAGTGCGGATTTTACCGGGTGGAAAGCGAATGGCAGAGGAGTAGATCTAAATAATCAATACCCTGCCAAATGGGAGCTCGAGAAAGAAAGAAAAGAAGAGAAAGCACCCGCTCCAAGGGATTTCCCAGGATATAAGCCACTATCAGAACCAGAAGCCGTTGCGATGGCGGAACTCGCCGAAAAGGAGAAATTCGACCGGGTACTCGCGATTCACACCCAGGGAAAGGAATTTTATTGGGGGTATGAAGGAATGGAACCACCTGAATCAGCTAAGCTTGCAGCAGACTTTACGAGAGTGAGTGGATATGAATCTATCCGGTACATTGACAGCTATGCCGGCTATAAGGATTGGTTTGTTCAAGAATTTAAAAAAGCGGGCTTCACCATTGAACTCGGAAAAGGTATCAATCCCCTCCCCTTATCACAATTCAATGAAATCTACCAGGATGTGCTGGGCATCTTTCTCGTAGCGGTATATAAATGGTATTAAGGTTTTCAACACCTGCCGGAAAGTACGTAACGATACTTTTCGGCAGGTTTATTTGAGCCGTTCACATATAAAGGAGAAGGTAAAGTGATTGCCCTTTCGGGAGGGTAAAAAATCACTCGAAAATTCTTTTTTCATTATCATAAAAAAGCTATTGTAGAAATAGTAAATCCGGAGTAAAATAAATCATCATCCAAAGAAAAGAAGGCTTTACGTGGTGACAAATGGCGCAGGTATCTGCATCACGTCATCAATTTTTTTGAATATTTTGTAATGTTTCTTTCATCTATTTGAAACATTTTTACGGGTCATACGTACTAATAGATATGGATAAAAAGAGAGGGGGGAGAAGAAGATGGTAAAGAATAAACTATACGTTATGATGTTTGTCTTGATCGTGACACTGCCGTGGGTATCCGCCTGTCAGCCTGAAGAATCTTCTTCCCCTCCGAAAAACGTGAAAGCAGAGCAGAAATCAATCAAATCAGGTCAGCTCCCGGCACAAGGATTCATTGAGGTCATAGGATGGATCACCGACTCAGAAATTGTGGCTGTGTACAGTGAAGGGGAGGCCACTGTGTTCAATCGATACAATGTGTATGACGGAACCATAAAGAAAATCTATGAGAGCTCTTCTACATATGTGTCGGCGAGTATTTCACCTGATAGAGATAAAATACTCATTCATTCCTCACAAACATCCTACTCCGCCCAAGTGTCAATTATTGATCTATCAGGAAAATTGATGTTTCAAGAAGAGATGCCATCTTATGAATTGACCTATACATGGAACAAGTTCAATGAAAATGACCTCCTTATGACAAGCTTTAGTGAAGATTGGAGCTATCAGGTTTATCAGGTGAATATAGAAGAAAAGAAAATCAAGAAGATTGAAGTCAAGGAGCCATTCGTTCAGTGGCAATCTGCCACAACCATCCTCTTTCAGGATTGGGATACGGAAGAAATCAGTGTGGCAGCTCCCCTATTCGCTCAAAATATTCTTGACGGTAAAACAGAAATGATCGTCGATGAAAGCATTCATTTCAACCAATTCAAAAATACGCTTTTATCTATTTTTCCCCGGGAAGAAGGGGGACCTTTCACATATCAATTCATCACGGCAAAAGGTGAGATTCAGTCTGAGTTCACTGTAGACCTTTTGAGCCGTTACTCTGACTGGTTGGTTCCCTATTATGATATGATAGAAGGGAAAAATGAGCTGATCACTTTCGTGGCTGATGAACAAGGTTCATTCGATACTTATGCAGGAACGTTTTCATTGCGGAAATGGGATGTGCTGTCAGGAAAAGATACGCTTGTGTCGGAAGACATGCCATTAGAACCGATTCAGTGTTCGCCGAATGGGGAGACCTGCTTATATGGAAACCAGCTCGAAAAAGTGATCACGCTGAAGAAATCATCCATTGTACAACTATTAAAAGATGAAGGAGCAGATATGTAATGGCAATCGTCGATGTAACAGTCATACCAATCGGGACAGACTCTCCCAGTGTCAGTTCCTATGTAGCGGACCTACACCGTATATTAAAAGGATATGAAGAAGAGGGGAAAATCCGCTTCCAGCTTACCCCGATGAATACCATCATTGAAGGCGAGCTTCCTGTCCTGTTCCAAGTGATTCAAGACATTCACGAATCTCCCTTCGAAAAGGGGATCAACAGAGTGGCAACCAACATCCGTATAGATGACCGCAGGGATAAACAAACAACAATGGAAGGAAAGCTTTCTTCTGTTCAACGAAAACTTGACCAATAGCCGGGTGAATAACGAATAAATATCCGAGCCGATTCGATTTTCTTTTCAGAACGTCGGATTGCTCGGATTTTTTTATCAAAGGATCTTTTCACATGGAATGTTGCTATTTTTAGACGTTAATGTGAGCATCTACGGTAATTTGAGACGGTGTAATAAAAAATGCCATAGCAATGAATCAAGTGCAATGTACTTGAATGACGTTGATCACTACTATTCAGAAGATGAATAAGCAGTTAATCCAATGTTTTTTTGGTTTTTATCTTCGATGGTTGATCCTCGCTGCAATCAACCGCATCTCGCTTGTTTATAATCCACAATGTTTACGAAAACAGCCTTATCAAAAGCTGCTATTCACTCAATCAATATGAAAAAAGCAAAAAGAAAAAAGCCTTCCAGCATGAAGTGGAGGCTTTTTTCTTTGTAATTAATGACCACCTGGGTATCCAGAGTGAAGGACAGTCATAATTGTAAACCATCCGAAAACACCTAATGTAGCCAATGAGAAAAAGATTCCCATCACATTCTTGTTTTTGAACGTGCTTACTACTGCGAATAAAGCTAATAATGTAACCAGTGAAGTAATAATAACAAGACCCATTTATATGACCCCTTTCATTAAAATGCGTTCGACGATTACTTATGTACATAAATGCACTCATTAACATTTTATAGGTTTTTCTTTCGTTTGTCGAGGTCAAAAGTTTGACACTTGTATGTCGGCGCCGTTCGGCTTTCGGCATCACAGAAACTTCTGATACAATGATAGTATCACAAGTGGAGGTGAAAGTATGCAGTGGAAACAAATGCCCTTGGGTCCTTTACAGACCAACTGCTATATCTTATGGAATACCAGCAATGAATGCCTGATCATCGATCCAGGCGGAGAAGGGGACAAGTTGATTCAGTGGTTGGAGAGCCATTCACTATCCCCATTGGCCGTCCTTCTGACACATGCCCATTTCGACCATATCGGTGCGGTGGATGAAGTAAGAGAACATTATAGCATCCCGGTATATGTGCACGAAAAAGAAGCAAAGTGGCTGTTGGATCCTGCCTTGAACGGTTCACAGCTGTTCATGATGGGTGAGCTTGTCAGAGTGAAGCCCGCCGATTACATACTGACTAACGAGAAGACATTAGATATTGGTGATTTCAAGCTGCAATTGTTTGAAACACCAGGCCATTCACCTGGAAGTATTTCTTATTATGTACAAGAAAGCGGGATTGTATTAGCCGGGGATACGTTATTTATGGGAAGCATTGGCCGCTCAGATCTGCCAGGGGGAAATCAGAAGCAATTGCTTTCGAGCATCCATGATAAATTGTTGTCGCTCCCTGAGTCAACTTCGGTCTTGCCTGGACACGGCCCGGAAACCACCATTGAAGCTGAAATGGATACGAATCCATTTTTAAATGGCTTTTAATCAAAAAAATTCCCTTTAGCTTTTCGCTAAAGGGAATTTTTTTTAGTGACCTCCTGCACCAGGAGTCATCATAAAGGTCGTCCAATAAGTAAATCCTGCAAAGAAAACTGTTAAGTAAGCACCGAAAACGTAAATATACATACGCTCGGACAGTTTTAAATAGCTAAGCATAATGAAGAATCCAGTTTGGCCTAAGAATATTAATGATGTAGTAGTCATATGACCAAGATAGAACATGACAGCAAAAATACCAGTCCAAAACCCTAGAACTCTAAACATACGATCCATATGTAACCCTCCTTTGCACCCTAAGTCCATCACTCAATATTATAAATGAATACTACCTTAAAAGTAAATATCTGTTTGATGTTAGTTTGTGACGAATAGGTGATATCTACACATAAAAGAGCAAATTCCCTTTGTAATAGAGATATTCAGCTATATCCGTGGGGAAATCTATTTAAATAGCATGAATTTCATCCAATTGAAAAAAATCTACAAATTTCCAAAGGATTTAGCTGTACATAAGTTATACAAATGGTATACAATTAGTTTAACAAAACATAAACATAGGAGGGCTTCAAAGTGAATAATCTGACATTCTTTACTTATCCAAGCTGCACCTCTTGCCGTAAAGCGAAAAAATGGCTAACTGCCAACTCCATCAACTTCGATGAACGCCACCTGTTCAGGGAAACCCCTACCCGGGAAGAGCTGATGGGGCTGTTATCCCTCACCACAGACGGTCTGGATGAAATCCTTGCAACGAGAAGCCAAACCTTTAAAGATCTCGGCAAAGATGTAAATGAACTGCCCCTTTCAGAAGTCATCAAACTGATCATCGATGAGCCAAAACTTCTCCGCCGCCCTTTATTGACCGACGGAAAGAAGCTCGTGGTCGGCTACAACCCGGAAGGCCTGCAAAGCCTGGCAAGCAAAAGTAAGGCTTTGAAGATCAGCAGTTGATGAAATCAGATAGAATTCTTTGTGACAACAGGATATAACGGCGAAATTTTCATTTTACCGGCGAAATTCCATTTTTATCGGCGAAATCCGATTCCCGCATAAAAAAGCAGACACTGTTCTAAAAAGTGTCTGCTTTTTTATGTAGGGCTGACCGATCCGCCTCCGCTTTTCTAACTGGGCTAGCTGGATTCGAACCAACGCATGTCGCAGTCAAAGTGCGATGCCTTACCGCTTGGCTATAGCCCATTGAGTCTGGTTATACGATTAGTATGACAAATTTTTCGGGGTCTATTCAAAAATTGAAAAGAATTTCCCTCTATCGATAATAATATGGATAGTGGTGATTGATAAAGTAGTAGGGGAAACAAGACCCGTACGGTTGGAAGGTTGCCGTCCTGTTTTCATGAAGGCAACCAGGACCGATATAGGTGCCAGGCTTCACGTTCGAAGTCGTCTTGATCCACTGGATTTCATCCATGCAGTAATTGTCTGCCATTACGTTAGAAGGGGTAAGGGCCAAGAGATCGGAGCCTAATATCACTTCAGGCGTCGGCGCATTAAAAATTGCCAGCAGGTGGGTTTGATCTTTCGTCGCTTCTTCATAGTGCCACCAGCCCTGTGGCACATTTGCGACCTGGCCGGGGGAAAGACGGAAATTCATGATTTCTTTCGTAGAAGGATTGAGCATGGACACGATTGCTCCGCCTGAAATGCAGTATACCAATTCAGCTGCGTTTTGATGGTAGTGGGGTTCTACGTAGTTATGTTTACTTAAATATATATCCAGCAGGGAACTGTTATCCAATGTATTCATTTGACTGAGACCGAGGATATTGATTCTGTTTTGATTGTTTTTTATAAATAAAGGGCTACTATTCAAATCAAAATAAAATTGTGCTTCTTGAGAGGCATAATCCATGTATTTGGTCATGCTTGATTTTCACCGCTTTCTGCATATTCCATTTATGTATATGGGGGAGAGGGGAATCGGTGACTGAATTGAATGTTCATAAGAATGAGCAGGTGCATGGAATTAAAAAATAGACCCATATCCCTTTGACGGGGTATGGGTTGTCTTATTTTCAGGATCAGCCTGCCGTTGCAATGGCACTAAAGCTTTCAGGGCCAACCCGGATCGTTCCTACTGCTGTAGCACTGATATAAGCTGTGTAAACTAAAGGTCCGCTTGAAGGTTTAGGCGGGTTAAAGTCAGCACCGGCGAAGGTGATTAATTGAGGACCAGCGATTTCAAGGCTAAGTTGTTGTTCTGCGGTATAGACTGTGGTAAAGCCGGATTGAGCGGTTCCTCTCACGATTCTGATATTGATACTTGTCAGAACTGGAACTAAGGGCAATTGCACTGCCGCTGTTCCATTAAATGCAACCCGGATTTGTCCAGTAGTTGCCTTTGAAACATCAAGCCCCACGACACCGAACAACGCCTCCTGTCCTAAAACAAGTGGAGTGGCGATGCTATTGGCTAAACTAGCATTTTGACTCGTTCTACCATCTAAATAAATTCCCATACATTCACCTCCTTATCATCTACTACATTCTATGAAGGCGGACAGGATGTGACTGTGTTCTTATAATAAATAATCAAAAAACCTACCATTATTTTACATTTTTACTTTGATTTCTATTAGTAGAATATAGTCAGATTAATTTCATTTTTTTGAATAGATTTAATTCGTGAATATTCGACATTTTTTTACATAATCCTTAGTATTTGGTGTTATAATCATTTTCTGTAAGCATGAAGAGGAAGTCCCTTTAAAAAGAAAAAAATGTCATTTTAGAGGGGATAAAGATACATACATTTAGGGGGAAGCATCAATGCTTAAGAAATTGAGGAGTAAGCTAAGCGGAACATTTTTAAAGAAGGTTTCTTTCAACAGCCTGCGAATGAAAATGGTGCTCATTTTTTCATCATTTTTTGCCATCATTTTGATCGGGTTGGCTGTGTTGTTGTTTGTGCAACAAAGTGAAGGAATTAAACAGGATGTTCAAGAAAAGTCTACGTCGATTGTTCAAAATATCGACTTTGGAATCAATATGTTCCTTGAAAAATATGAATCGAATATAAATATTTTAAGCAATCAATCACTAATAAGCGACTATTTGAAGGACTCAGCCAGTACTAAAGAAGAAGAGTCGTTTGACTCGAAAGTACTAAAGACAAGAGTCACGAATGAATTTGCTTCGTTTATCAGAAGTAATCCATCGGTATCGAATGTGTATGTCACAGGAATGAATAAAGAGATTCTAATTGAACCTTCAGTCAATCTCCCTTCAGACTTTAACCCGTTGGAATCCCCATGGTTCAAGGGGGCAACTGCCAATCCTGAAGGAGCTTTCTGGAGTGAACCATACGAGGATAAGTCTTCAGGTGAATTCATCGTCACGCTTTCTAAAGTGGTGACAGAAGCGAATTCGAGTAAAGTGATCGGCGTCATCTCATTTGATATAAAAATTGATCAATTGGATGCTTTGGTTAATTCGTCAAACGTCGGACACGAAGGCTATGCATTCCTGTTTGACCAAAATGGTGTGGCTATGGTCCACCCCACTGAAAAAGGAAAAAGCCTGATGGAACTTGACTTTATCAAAGATATGTATGAGTCGAATGAAAAAAGCGGACGGATGGATTATGTATTCAATGATCAGGAAAGAGTATTGTTTTACAGCACGATAGAGGCAACCAACTGGAAGGTCGGTACAGTATACATCAATGAAAAGATGCTTTCTGAAGCAACCGAATTCAGGAATTTCCTTCTAGTCGTGACACTTGTGATCATCGTGATTATCTCAGCCATCACAACCCTGGTTGCGAGAAGCATCACGAAACCGATCATTCATTTGAATAATCAAGTGAGCAAGGTGGCAGAAGGAGATCTGACTGTTTCTGTTCAATCATCTTCAAACGATGAAGTGGGCCAACTGACGAAGAATTTCAATTCAATGGTCACCAGTATGAGAGGAATCATTGATTCTGTACAAACATCTGTGTCAAAGGTAAAAGAATCAACCGATAATTTAAGTGCCATTTCAGAAGAAACGACGGCATCAAGCGAAGAAATCGCAAGAGCGATGGATGAAATTTCAAATGGTGCGACACAGACTGCGACAGATGCGGAAATGGGGAATCAGCGCACGCTTGATTTATCCACACAGATTGAAGAAGTCGATGAATCATCGAATGAACTTATTCAACTTTCAAGCGCTGCATCGACAGCGAGTGAAGACGGCTTGAAGCAAATGGTGAATCTTAAAGAGAAAGCGAACCAGTCAAATGAAGTTCTTCGTACCGTGGAAACGGTCATTCAGAACCTGACAAAGAAAATCAATGAAATTGATACAGTTATTCATTCAATCAATGAAATTTCCGATCAAACAAACTTACTTGCCCTGAATGCTAGCATCGAGGCTGCACGTGCAGGTGAACACGGGAAAGGTTTCGCTGTCGTGGCGGAAGAGGTTCGGAAACTAGCTGAGCAATCAGCACGTGCAACGGATCAGGTCCGGAATACAATCCGGGACATCCAACACGAATCCGGCCATGCAACGAATGAAATGAAAACAACACGTGAAATTGCAGATGAGCAAAACATCGTAGTAAACGAGACAGAAAAAGCCTTCAACTCGATTTCATCCATGATCGATCACATGGTTACATCAATAGAAGGAATTTCACAAAAAGTAGAAACCATGACAAGCCATAAAGATGACGTTGTCGGTGCGATTCAAAGCATCTCTGCAGCCGTCCAACAGTCGGCTGCGTCAAGTGAAGAAGTCAGCGCTTCGACTGAACAACAATTGAGCGCACTCAATTCTATTACAGAATCAGCAGCTGTATTAAATGAAGCGAGTCATCAATTAGAGGAAGTCAGTCGTAAGTTTAGGGTGTAATACTGAAGATTGCGAGGAACCTCTTTCCTATATTGGGAAGGGGTTTTTCTTTTTGTTTATTCGATATAGATCCTTAAATAAGAAAATATGTATACCTCGCACAGAAGCCTGTCTCCTGAAAAATCCTGACTCCGCATTTGCTTAAAATTTAAAGGTTCAATAGCGATAGAATTCATGAAAAATTTCATAGTTTTAGTAGAATAATCCCGAATCTGCATGAGGCTTTTACCCCTGATTTTCTCAACCTCAGATTAAAAGGAATCAGGAAGAATCCCCCGAATTCATTAGGTATACCAAAAAAGGGAGGGTTCATAATGAACTTGAAGAAAATTGCTTCAACCACGCTCGCTTTATCGATTTGTGTCGCACCTGCCATCGGATTAGCAAAGGTACAACCCACAGATCTTAATCACCATGATCATGACCACGCCACAACGAAGACATATGTTGATTCTTTGCCAAAAGCAAAGGATTATGCACCTGATAAAGGTCCTGCAAAAATTGAAAACTCTACTACAGTTGTAGAATTAGACGAAAAGGGTAAGGTTAAGAAATCATCGACTACTAAAAGTACAATCTCAATCGAAAAGCAGGGTGTCCAAAAAGCAGCAGCTGCGGCCAATAGGAAAGTAACGGTTTTGGCAGTGGCAGACGAGGAGTATCGTGCTACATATAGTGACTGGCAAAGCAGGGTCCAGCAAATCATCGAAAATGCAGATGATGCATTTATCAGAGATCATGGCATTGATTTCCAAGTGCAAGCAGTAGGGAATTGGAGTTCGCAAGGTGGAAACAGCTCACAAATATTATCAGACCTAAGCCGGGATTGGTCAGGGTATAACTACGATTTCGTGGTAGGATTCACAAGAGATGCAAATTTTGAAGCAGGTGGGATCGCTTATGTCTACTCTTCTGATCCGGGTACCGCGTTCAGTGTGAACTTAGACCAAGGTGTGACAAACACTTCTAAAGCGGCTCAACATGAGTTCTCCCATAACTACGGATTAGGCCATGATGCACAAGGTAGTGGGATTCGATGCATCATGAATTATGATTATTCTTATTCAGTAGATTACTGGCATCAAGCGCATAATACGCAAATTCAGAATAATAAGGTTTGGTATGGCCAGTAAAAGATCTTACCTCTCTCGTTATTGAGGGAGGTTTTTTATGTGTTTTGTAATATGATAAGGAAAATAATAAAGAGAAAATATATATCCAAAAAGAAGGATTTTCCCAAAAAATGTCGTATACCTATACATAAGAAAACAGAAAGGTGGTGCACATCCATATTTCACTCAGTAGAATCCCTATCGGAAGTGATGATTGGTGATGCTTTCAGCAGTGATGCAACAGACATTCACGTTATACCAAGAACAAATGATTACCTGATACAATTCAGGAAGACCGGCGTACTGGTTCCGTTCCAGACAATCGACCAGGATCAGGCAGAACGATTGATCGCCCACTTGAAGTTCATGGCCTCGATGGACATCGGGGAAAAAAGAAAGCCCCAAAGCGGCTCCTTCAGCCTTACTGTCCGCAACACACCACTTTCCCTCAGGATATCCACCTTACCGACCACCCACTTAAAAGAAAGTCTTGTCATCCGCATTCTCCCGCAGAAATATCAAATTCCAATTGAGAAAATGTCCCTTTATCCTTCTTCTGCAAAAAAACTGCTTGCACTGCTGATGTATTCCCACGGGCTCATTCTGTTCACCGGTCCGACTGGCAGCGGAAAGACGACGACATTGTATTCCCTCGTCCACCATTGTTCCGTTGCGCTGAACCGGAACGTGATCACACTGGAAGATCCCGTAGAGAAACAGCACGATGAAATGGTGCAGATTCAGGTGAATGAAAAGGCGGGGATTACGTATTCAGCAGGGCTGAAGGCGATATTAAGGCATGATCCGGATATTATCATGGTCGGTGAAATCCGGGACAGGGAGACGGCGGAAGTAGCGATTCGGGCGAGCTTGACCGGGCATCCAGTCATATTAATAGGACAATGCACCAAAAATTCATGTTTGATTTTTTTTATGTAATTCTATACATATCAATTTTAATTTAGACGATTTTGTCATTACTAAATAGTCGCGTGATGCATAAAACGCTATCCAGTTAAACGGATAGCGTTCTTAGTACATTCTCAATTTCCTATATGATTTCAATATCCTGTTTCTTCATTATGTGGTCCAATAATTTCATAGCCTGAATCTAAAAGTGTATCTATTGGTATGTTGTTAAGCATAATTTTTCACCCCCTCCATAAGTTTTTTAAATTATTCTCGTTTCATTTAAATTAGTTTTATTTTGCGATTTTCAATCCTTCACTCAATTTGTTCTTTTGATGATTAATGTCTTCTATTGTTCTAACAGTTTTAACAGGAGAAAAAATCAACCAGAGTACAGCTATTGTATATCCTAGTACAGTAATAAGTAATGCAGTTCTTAAGCCAAACAATGTACCTATAACTCCACCAAAAAGGCCTGCAATTGGCATTACTCCACGCGTAAGAAACCTGCTACTAGCATTAACTTTACCTAGTAAGTTGTTTGGCGTAATTGACTGTCGCAAACTAACCTGATTAACGAGGTACACTGTGTTACCAAATCCAGTAAAGAATTGGCCGAAAGCTAGTAAAGGTAAAGCAATCCATACTGATGTTGGTGTAGAAAAAATTATAAAAGTACCTAAGACAATCGATATAGTTGAACCTATAATAGAAGGTCCGATTCCTATTCGATCAGAAACTTTTTTAGCGGTAAAAGCTCCTATTAAAGTTCCAATACTACCAATACTCATAACCAAACCTATCTCAAGAGGGGTTAAATGTACGTTTTTTACTAAAAATATCATAAATACAGCTGAAAATGTTGTATGGAAAAAGTTGATCGTGGCTGTCGAAGCTGAAAGTGACAATAAAATACGATGTGTGAAAATAGTTTTTAATCCTAATCCAATCTCTTTCCAAATATTATTTACAGTTTTTACTTTAGGTAAAGGCTCCTCTACAGGTATTCTCCTTAAAACAAAATAAGAAACAATAAAGGAAACTGAATCAATTAATATTGCAAAAGGAGCTGTAACTAAGGATATTAAAAAACCAGCCAAGCTTGGACCAGCTACCTTGGCAACCGAAACAGTACTATGGATTTTACTGTTGGCATCGGCTATTTCATTTTGACCTACAATACTAGGAATAAATGAAAGATATGCAAGTTCAAAAACCACTCTAGTACTGCCAAATAAAAATAAAATTATATACATAAGACTTATTGTTAGTAAGTCCAACCAAGCAAGTACAGGTATCAACGATAAAATTGCTGCAGAAAGTAAATTTGATGTAAGCATAAGTGGTCTTCTACGAACCCTATCTACCCAAACACCAGCAAAGAGTCCTATGACTAAATACGGGGCAGTAGCCATTCCCATATAGATTCCCATTTCCATTGGTGAAGCGTCAAAAATAAGAACTGCTGTTAAAGGAAGTGCCATTACTGAGATTTGTGAACCAAACATTGAAATAGTTTGGCCAATCCAAAATTTCATAAAACTTTTATTTTGAAATAATGTTTTGTGCTCTGAAGTCAAGTAGATCGCTCCTTGATTAATCATTTAGTGTATTAATAGCTCTAGCAGTGGTAGTTATCCTAATAGCTAAAAAGTTTCATCTCCTTATTAACATCATGGTTTATTTTTACTACTCTAAATAATCTAACAATACAAATATAACCTAAATATCACAATTTTTTTACAAGAAATAGAAAAAAATCAAAAATATTCCCAAAAGAATATATGCCTAAAAGAATATAAAAAGTTTTTGACATGAGACATTTTATAAAATATGGTTATAAATGGATAGCGAAGTTTTGTCGAAATATGATAAAGAAAATATATTAAAAAAATTTCAACTTTAAAATCAGAATAATATTAATAAGTTGAATATTTGAATAGTTAACGAAACTATTATTTTTTCTATCTTAAAATAGCAAAGTGTAGCTATCAATTGAATATTAAGGAGGAAATGGGAAATGAACATGGAAAAAAAGCCAAACGAATTATGTATTGGAGAAGTAGCTGATAAAAAGCCAAATGAACTATGTATCGGTGAAGTAGCGGACGACAAAACAAACTAAAACATCATTTAGATGATCCAATTGAGGGGGAAATGAACATGGAAAAAAGCCAAACGAATTATGTATTGGAGAAGTAGCTGATAAAAAGCCAAATGAACTATGTATCGGTGAAGTAGCGGACGACAAAACAAACTAAAACATCATTTAGATGATCCAATTGAGAGGGGGAAATGAACATGGAAAAAAAGCCAAACGAATTATGTATTGGAGAAGTAGCTGATAAAAGCCAAATGAACTATGTATCGGTGAAGTAGCGGACGACAAAACAAACTAAAACATCATTTAGATGATCCAATTGAGAGGGGGAAATGAACATGGAAAAAGCCAAACGAATTATGTATTGGAGAAGTAGCTGATAAAAAGCCAAATGAACTATGTATCGGTGAAGTAGCGGACGACAAAACAAACTAATTTTTAATAAAGAGAAAGGGCAATTTTATGCCCTTTCTCGACTTATAGAGGGTTAGAAAATAAATTACATATTTAATAAAGGGGATTATTTATTATGGAGACTAAATCAGTTTTAGAAAATGTTGAACTACCTGAAATATCAATAGACTTGGTAGAAGCGTGTGAACTTTATGGTAAATATTTTGATGGAAGGAACAAAGAAGAAATAGAGGGAATGGTTAAAGAATACAAGATGTTTTGGAAATTAATAAAAAAATATCCTAAAAGACCTTTTAGCCCTACAAAATCAATTGATGAGGTTTGGCATCTTCACATGCTACACCCTCAAAATTATTATCCTGATTGTAAAGGATACTTTAACGGAATACTTACACACAAAGCTGGATTCGGAAAAAAATCAGAAGAACTTCCTGTTTTAGGAGAGATATCTGAAACTGGAAACGACATTTGGGAGAAAGAGTACGGATACAGATTAGAGGGCACAGAGTAATTTCACCAATTATCAATTAACAAAAGGGAACGAGGATTATTACATGCATGTAGAAACTGATAAGGAAATGAAATTTATTGCTACTGGAGATAGTTTTATCACTAGAAGAATTCCCAACCAATCACCTTCGTTTCATAAACTTACAGACCTTTTTATGAGAGCAGAAGTTCGTTTCACAAATTTGGAAGTTACTACTCATCGTTTTGAAGGATTCCCTTCAGCACTAAGTGGAGGAACGTGGGCAATAGCAGATCCTGATGTACTATTAGACTTAAAGTCATATGGATTTAACTTAGTGGCTTGGGCAAATAATCATACACTCGATTATTCGTATGGAGGCTTAAAGGGAACAAAAACATATTTGAATCATCATAACTTTGTACATGCAGGGGTAGGTGATAATCTTGCAGAGGCTACTCAAGCACGCTATTTAGAGACCAACTCTGGTAGAGTAGCTTTAATAGCTGCCACTTCTACTTTTAATGAAGCGATGGCTGCCGGGGAACAACGCTCTGATATGATTGGTCGTCCTGGAATTAACCCATTACGTCATAATACTGTACATGTTCTTTCTAAAGAGAAACTGGAACAATTAAAAATTATCGAAAAGTCAGCTAATGTTAATGGGTTTTATGAGCAAGGTGTAGAAAAAGGACTAATAAATAAAATTGATGAGAAATATATACCGTTTAGTAAGCTTTTATTTCAGGAAGGGGAACAAGAAGGAAAGTTTACAAAGCCAAATAAAAAAGATCTTAAAAGGATATTGAGTAAAATCGCCGAAGCAAAGCAACAAGCTGACTATGTATTAGTTAGTATACACTCTCATGAAATAGGTGAAGGTTCCTTAGACAAACCTGCTGAATTTCTAAAGGAATTTGCTAGAAATTGTATTGACGAAGGGGCACATGCTGTAATTGGGCATGGGCCACATGTTTTAAGAGGGATTGAAATTTATAAAGGGTGTCCAATTTTTTATAGTCTAGGAAATTTTATTTTTCAAAATGAAACTGTCTCACACTTACCTTCTGATTTTTATTCGAAGTTGGGGCTTAATAGTGAACACAACGTAGTTGATGCTTTAGAAGCGAGAAGTAATAATGATACAAGAGGATTTGGATCATACCCTGATGCATGGGTTTCAGTCATTCCAGAATGGACAATGGAAAAAGGGAAATTGAAAGAATTAAAGCTCTATCCAGTAGATTTAGGATATGGTTTATCCAGACATCAAAGAGGAACCCCTTATTTGAGTAACAACGAAGAAACACTAATAAAATTGAAAGAACTTTCCTCTGAATTTAATACAGAGATAGAAATACAGAATGGCACGATTTCACTGAATAACACTATGATTTAAATTTAAATCTTTATTTAGTTATAAGGTATAAAAAAGAGATCAAATATAAGATCTCTTTTTTATTTGTTTAATAAAACTCAACCTCTATTATCTCCAAGCATTCAGGTTTCAACTGGTCACTAACCCGATCAACAACTATCTTTTTCGTGAACATCTGAAGCAATATTTTTTTCTCCAAAGCGTCAAGCATCATCCTCGGACTTAATAAATATAAAACCCCTTTTGAATTATGGCTTGAGAAAACCGGACAGGTACTTATTGAAGAATCATCCAGTGAAGCTGCCTACTTTGGAAATCTCTTTGAGGATATGGTCGCAAAAGAATTTGAAGTGCGTATGGGGAAGAAGGTACGAAAAAGAAATGCCATCCTTCATCATCCTGACCATGAGTACATTATCGCCAACATAGATCGTAAGGTTGTAGGGGAAGAAGCGTTACTTGAATGTAAAACAGCCAATCAGTTTCTTGCGAAAGATTGGGAGAGCGAAGAAATACCTGAGTCTTACTTGGTACAAGTGCAGCATTACTTAGGTGTACTCGGATACCCCAAGGCATACATCGCGGTCTTGATAGGCGGTAACAAATTTATATGTAAAGAAGTGAATCGTGACGAAGAGTTGATCAGCATTATTTTTGAAGCTGAAAAGCATTTTTGGGAATACCACGTAATGAGAGGGAATCCCCCGGCCCTGGACGGATCGAGTGCTGCTGAAAAGTACTTAAAAGAAAAGTATGCCAAAGCTGAAAAGGGTAAGTCCATTGAGTTACAGAGTACCAATAAAGATCGCATCCTTGAGTACTTCGATTTGAAGAAGACCATTAGCGAATTAGAAAAACAGAAAAAACATATTCAGCATGACCTGCAGCATGAATTAAAAGAAGCAGAATTAGGGTTCTGCTCGAATTATGAAGTAGCCTGGAAGCCGATAGAATCAAATAGAGTAGATTCAAAGCTATTAAAAGAGATGTTTCCGAATATATATAAAGAAGTAACCAAAAAGAGTGCTTATAGACGATTTGATATCAAGGAGGCAAAATAATGGCCACTAATCAAACTCTTAAAACTCAACTAGCTAACAAGAATGGACAAGCTCCTTCTACACAAGGTTCCACTATGAAAGGGTTACTAGCTAGCCCTAGTGTGATTAAGCGCTTTGAAGAGGTATTAGGTAAACGAGCAACACAGTTTACCGCCTCTATCCTTAGCCTTTACAACAATGAAAAGATGCTACAAAAAGCTGAACCATTGTCAGTTATTTCTTCAGCGATGATTGCAGCAACATTAGATCTCCCAGTAGATAAGAATTTAGGGTATGCCTGGATTGTTCCATATGGGGAAAGGCACAATTTCAACTTGGATATAAAGGTTATATTCAATTAGCCCTTAGAACCGGACAGTATCGGTATATAAACGTCACACCGATTCATGAAGGGGAGTTGATTAAATGGAATCCCCTAACAGAGGAAATCGATATCGATTTTGAGCAAAGAGAGTCAGAAGCCGTCATTGGATATGCAGCTTATTTTGAACTACTTAATGGATTTAGAAAAACCGTCTACTGGACCCGAGAACATGTAGAGAAGCATCGGAAGAAATTCAGTAAATCCGATTTTGGTTGGAAGAATGACTGGGATGCTATGGCCATGAAAACGGTACTAAAGAATCTCTTATCTAAATGGGGCATTCTCTCAGTAGAAATGCAAAAGGCTGTTATTGAAGATAACGAGGATCGGGAATTGAAAGATATTACACCTGAAGAGGATGACAACACAATTGAATATGAGGTCCAGGTAGAACAAACGGAAGAACCGGCAAAAGAATCTAAGTCAAAGAAAAATAAAAAAGAATCAGCACAAGACACTATGGATATGAAATTTGATTAACCATGAAGTACCTTACAGAGTCCTTCTTCCAAAATGGATTTGGGAGAAGGCTCAGAGTAAGGAAGAGCTGAAAAGTCTCGTATTGGACTATATGAAGCGATATCCCCATTATCACGTAAAAGGTGTTAATGAGGGGAAAGCGATATGTGAAAGGAAGGAAGAGGAATTATGAAGGCAACTGGAATCGTAAGAAAGATTGATGAATTAGGTAGAGTGGTTATTCCAAAGGAGATTAGAAGAACACAGGGATTGAATAGTGGCACCCCATTAGAAATGTTTCTAGATCATGGTGGTATTGTCTTCAGACCTTATCAAAAGGATGTTACAAAAAATAATACGCTTACATGGCTTGAGAATGCTTTGTCAGACGCAACGAACCAAGATGATAGGGAATCTATTTCAGCAGCTATTTCATACGTAAGACAAGCATAGAGGTGATGACTTGAATTATCTAAAGGAACTCAAAGCTTTTAAGGATTGGTTGCTACTGAACGATCTTAATACCAGCGCAATTGCGTTATGGCACACACTGATGGCTATAAACAATATGGCTGGCTGGAAAGAACGATTCAATGCGCCAAACTCCACAGTAGAGAAATTGACTGGCCTTTCTAAACAGGGGTTGGTTAATGCTCGAATAAAGCTTATCGAAAATGAACTGATTGAGTACGAAAAAGGAAAGAAAGGGAAGGCTCCCATCTATAAGGTAAAGTCATTGGTCAACTCAGTTGACCAATCGCTATACCAATCTGATACCCAATCCGTATACCAATATGGATACCAATCCGATGACCAACAGTTGACCATACCTAAACATAAACTAAACAAAACGAAACTAAAAGAAGATGTAGTAGATGATTCACCTGCATCACTCAATCCGTTTCAGTTTTACGAGCAAGAGGGGTTTGGGGTCTTGGGAGGTTATATACCGCAAAAGATTGTGTCTTGGTGTGATGATCTCTGTGAGGAATTGGTACTGGAGGCAATGAAGATTGCTGTAGAGCAAGGGACTAAGAAATGGGGATATGTTGAGGCAATTCTAAAAAACTGGGCTCAGAAGGGGATTAGGACATTGGAACAGTCTCGAGCTGAACAACAGCAATTTAAAGAGCAGAGAACCAAGCGAACACCTGCGAGGAATGGTAAGGTGAGGCCAATTCGCACAGAGAAACTGCCGGATTGGTTTGAGGAGAAAAAATCATATTTTCAACCATCCCAAGCTGAGAATGAAGAATTTGATTTTGAAGCAGAACGAGCTAAGTTAGTCGCTGAATTGAAGGCTTTTAAAAGAGGGTAGTGGTTGTAGTGTATTTTTCTTAGTTTGTAAATATTGTAGTAACGATGTTTCAACACTTTATGCTAATCATGATTGATTTTTCTGAAATATACTTTTGGAAGTTACTAAAAACAAAATCCCTCCATTCTTTAAGAGAAAAGAAGTGGAGGGTAGGAAATGAAGTAATATGAGATACTATTGTTAGATGAATGATGAAACTACTATAGTTAAGAAATTAGATTGGTATATCCATGGACATGTACATTTCTTAATAAAGAAATCAAAATTACAGTATCGATATCATCTAGCTCATCAAATAAAAATAAATTTTCAAGTTCAATATTTTTATCGGAAAAATACGAAACTAAGATCATTTGCATAGTTAATAGTACAATGCGTGAGCATTCCCTTATCAAATCGGTATCATCAAAGTTGTGTAAATCAAAATCGTCTGGATGATGGGGAATTGAATAAGCACCATGTGCAAATTCATTACGAATCTTATAGACAAGAAAAATTCCTTTTTCGTTATGTTTTACATGAGAATGTTTCGGTAAAATCTTTAAGGAGCTGTAAAGTTGTAATAATTTGTCAAGTGCTCCTTTGTACCCTGGAAACAAGGATATTTGATTTTTATTAATTATGTAACGAGCTGTCTTTACTTTCCCATATTTTCCTATATTACATCCATCAATTAAAGGTTCTAATTTATTTATCAAGGATTCAAAGGCGCCCCAGATAAAGTTAAAAATAGTAATTTCTGTAGCAATTTTTGAAAGTAAAGCACTCCTTTCATTTTCAAAATGTCTAGCTGAGGAACAGAATGCAAGACTTGCATCAAATTTCTCTGTTATTAAATCAACTTGTTCTACGTTAGATGCCATCTGTAACCAACTACAGATATGTTCCCAGCTCTCATCGTTATCATTAATATCTAATGTTCTCAGAATGCAGTCTAATTTCCATGCATGTTCATCAATTGGCAGGAGATTAACCATTTATTATTCCTCCTATAATGGGATAACGTACAAGATTAACTAATTACTCATAGGAAATTTGGTTGGAATTAAATGAAATTTATTGTGTGAAATATAAATAAATCAGGGCATTTCTAGGTAGACCATTTTAATTATACTACAGGAGGGGTCTTGATGAGACTATCAGACTTGGAAATTAACACTAGTACTTTAAAACTAGAAATTGATATAATGGATAAAGAAGGAAGTTTTGCTGTGGTGGTTTGTGATGGGAAGGCGAAGATTACTGAGCTGCCGTCTCACGGGGAAACGAAAATTGTTACCCACCAGGGCAAAGTGAAACGGGTTAAGTTTGATGAGGGGGAAGAGTTTTGAATGATGAATTATTAAAAATCTTTATTGCAGCATTGATTGGTGCCATCGGTACCTTTGTAATACAATTGCTTCTTAGAAAGTGGGACAATAGAAAGAAATCAAAACAAGTTCAAATACTTCTTTGGGAAAGCTGTAGAAGAGTAACAGTATATCTAACCGCAATGCTAGAAGAAAATGAAGCAGAAAATATGAATAACTTGGAAGCAAGGATAAATGGTATTGAACTGATTTCTAATCTTATAGGAGAAATGCAGATGCATACTATCCCCTTTAATAATATGAATACTATGTTTCGGACGAGGGAAGTATTTCATGAAATTCTTAGTGACTTAAGGATGCTACTTAATAATTATCAAAAGACTAAACAATTTGAATTGGACATAAAGGCTATGATTATTAAGGAGCGCTTAAACGAAGAAGAGAAATCCTACCATTTAAAATCTATTGATAGCTATAAAACCGAACTACATAAACAATTTAATAACTTATGTGAGGATTTAAAAAAGTATATCCATCAATTAAACTTGGTAAGAACAGATTATAAAAAACTAGATAGAAAAATTTATAAATTAAATAAAACACAAATAAAAGAACTACAAAAATATTAAGAAAGACTATGAAAGGAGTCACATTTTTGATAAAGGATTACTTTCAATTAATTAATTATCAATGGTTAATCGGCTTATTCATTCCGGGGGTGTTTACAATACTGGGAGCATATTGGGGAGCAAAAGTGGCAGGTGAAAAATCTGTTCAAGCTGTTAAACAGCAAATCCAATATGATAGAAATAAAAGTGAAGAAATAAGAAAAGATAAATCTGCAAAATCAATGCCCATTATTAGTAGATATATAGATTGCCTTTTTAACTATTTTAGACAACTTGAATTTTTAATTAAAGAAAGCCAAACGGGACTAGATGTATATAATATTGATTTTGATAAAGAAATAAAAGACGAGTTTGAGGAAGTATTAAAATTAAAGGAGTCTTTAGAGACCATTGATATTGAACTTTTGACAGTAGACTCAAATAAGTTAATTCAGGAAACTCTGTTCATAATTACTGAGGTAGATACTTATTTAGATACTTACTTAAAAAAAATTGATATTGAAAATGAAGCTAATAGGATTAACACCATATTAATAAAAATTGAGAAATTAACTAATTTGTTTAATGATATACAAAAGTCAATCAGGAATTATTAAGTTTCTACCAGTCTTCTGGAGGACGCTGATCTAACACTTGTAATGGTGTTGATTGGTGTCCTTTTTTATTTTGCTTAAGGAGTGATTTGATGGAAAAATTATTATTAAGCTACAAAGAAAATTTAAATAGGGCAAAATTAATGCTTGATGGGGCTTCTGAAAGGGATCAATCACTTCTTAATGGAATGATAAGGGACCTTAAGTACTCTATTGAATGGATGGAAACCGGAAGAGAGCCTGGAAGTAAGCGAGGAGTGGAGAGGCTAGCTGCATATCAAAGGGAAAGACCACTTGATCCGTTATTAATGCAAAGGTTTTTTAGGAGCCAAGGTGAGACATATGTCTGGGATAAAGCAGAAAATGAAAGTGTAATTTCATCTGCTGAAAAAGAAGTGATTGAAGATGCCTTATCTGTCCTTACTGGTAAAGAAAAAGAGGTATATTTAATGTCACGTGGCCACTGCTTGTCATATAGTCAGATTGCAAACTATTTATGCATTAGTTCTAGTAGTGTACAAACAATGATTGAACGAGCAGAAAAGAAAATTATTAAAAGAAAAAATGATAGTCTATTTTGTCTTAGTTGACCTTTAATTTTATGAAGTATTTGTCGTAGAAAAGCCACTTTATAATATAACCTTAATTTATTTGCAGGAAAATATCTCCTTTTGTCGAATCAATACTAATATAAGGAGTGAATATCTATGCCATTTGAGAAATTTATAAGAGAAATGAAAGAAAGATATGAAGGGGAAGTGGAAGCTGGAGTCGCAATTGACAAGGTGAGTAAGGAAATTAAAAAGCTTCTAGAAAAATTAGCAAGAGATCTTAGTCAAGAAATAAAATATTCTAGTGATTTCGAAATCTCTACTTTTGTTGATGATTCTCAGTATATTGGAGAAGTGAAAATAGAAGACCAGGTTTTGGATATAACTCGTTTAGGAAACGAAATTACGGTAAAACTTAATGATTCTGAACTTGATCGAATTACATATAACGGTATATTTGTTCAAGATAAAAACAAAGATGAATTTAATGATTTACGTTTTAGAGAATACTTAAGAGTATTATATAGTGGAAGTTTTTCTAATAAATAATAACTATTTATATTTTTTTATTACTTAAGCATTCTTAGGAATGCTTTTTCTTTTGTTACAAAACAAATCAAAAAATAGGAGGTGAGAGGTGTGAGGGAATGAAACTAACCGAAAAACAAATGAGATTTGCTGATGAATATGTTAAATCAGGCAATATTTCAGCTGCCTATAAAATCTCCTACCCTAATGTAAAAAAGGATTCAGCTGCAAGGTCATCTGGAAGCAGGCTGCTAACAAAAGCTAACGTGAGACAATATATCGAGGAGCGTTTAGAGGAATTGACAAAAGAATCAATCGCTGAACAGGACGAGATCCTTCAGTTCCTCACTTCAGTGATGCGAGGAGAATACACCGAACAGATACCAGTATGAAAGGTACACAAGGACACCTACCTTAAAGATCGAGTAAAAGCAGCATACTGATCTAAGCAGCAGGTCGATAAAAGAAGATAGAGGGTACTAACAATAAGAATCAGTTAAAGGAACAATAAATTTCATATTGACAACAATCTCTTAAAATGGGCAGCCAAGCAATTAGGGGTTGCCCATTTATTTAAGTTCAATGAATCAATGCCAGAGATAACGTACATGCCCACTGGCCAGAAGATTTTGTTCAGAGGTCTTGATGATGAATTGAAGATTACATCGATAACCGTTGATGTTGGGATATTGAGCTGGGCATGGTTTGAGGAAGCTTATCAAATTGAAACTGAAGCTAAATTTCGTACTGTGGTTGAATCAATCCGAGGAAAATATGATGATCCGAACTTCTTTAAACAGATAACAGTTACTTTTAATCCCTGGTCTGAACGACACTGGCTTAAGAAGGTATTCTTTGATGAAGAGACCCGGGAGAAGGATACGTTTGCCATTACTACGACATTCCGGGTTAATGAATGGCTAGACGAAGTAGACCGAGCCAGATATGAGGACTTATATAGAACTAACCCTAGACGTGCCAGGATTGTTTGTGACGGAGACTGGGGAGTAGCAGAAGGTCTCGTCTTTGAAAACTTCCATGTGGTTGATTTCGATATCCAACACAAGATTAAAGAGATTCAAGAAACTGCTCATGGAATGGATTTTGGGTTTACCAATGATCCTACAACATTACCCAGCTCTGTGGTAGACCTTAAGAAGAAAGAGCTTTGGATTTACGATGAACATTATGAGAAAGCGATGTTAACCGAAGAAATATACAAGATGATCGTAAGGAAAGGACTTCTCAAATCAGTCATCACAGCTGACTCTGCAGAACGTCGTTTGATCCAGGAATTAATCAATAAAGGTGTTCGAAGAATGAGAGCTTCAGTCAAAGGGAAAGGCAGTGTGAATCAAGGAATCCTGTTCATTCAAGGATTCAAGGTATACATTCATCCCACATGTGAACATACCATTGAAGAATTTAATACGTACACTTTTGATCAGGATAAAGAAGGAAAGTGGCTGAATACTCCGGTTGATGCAAATAACCATATTATTGATGCTCTTAGATATAGCCTGGAACAATACCATTTGGGAGTGGCCAAGAAAGATGATACTTATAATGCTTTAAAAGGATTAGGTTTATAGGAGGTGGAACATGAATCACGTTAATGCTTTTGAGCTTGAAGTAGGTACGAGTGGAAGTGCCGGGAAGAAGAGGCGGTTTAGTATAGAATCAAACATTCAGTATACGTTTGATTCTGCAGAAGAGCTGGTGCAAGATACAAAAGAACTGTCTGCAATATTAAAACATCATATTGAACACCAACGTCCAAGGCTCACTGTCTTGGACGATTATTATCTCGGGGAGAACACGACGATCTCTGCAGCCAATCGTCGGAAAGAAGATGACAAGGCCGATCACCGGGCCAAGCACAATTATGCGAAGTATGTTTCTAACTTCATGCAGGGCTTCTTTGTAGGTGCTCCTGTATCAGTTCGTCATAAGGATAAGTCCACTCAGGAAAAAATTAATGAAATCAACGAAACAATAGAAGATGCTGCTCTTAATGCAGATATTGTTCTGGATTTATCAATCTATGGTCGGGCATATGAACTAATACATCGGAATCATTTGGATCAAATAAAAGTATATTTGTCCTCACCATTATAAAACTTTTTGATCTATGACAATACGATTGAAATGAACGTAATTGCTGGGGTCCGATACTTCTCGGTTGGTTATGGCGGCCATCCGAAAAGAGGGTCCTTATGTTGTTTGAAAATTATAACATGAATCAAATTGTTTTGCCCTTAGATTTAGAAGTGAATTTGCAAAAAAAATGATATTGCCTTTCTTGTTTATCATTTAGTGGACAGCATGCCTCATGAAGTGTTTGAACCATTTCTTCGAAATAAAGGGTGTCCTGCTTACCATCCTCGAATGATGCTTAAGATTATTCTGTGCGCCTACACACAATCGGTCTTTTCAGGACGTAAAATTGAAGCACCCCTAAAAGACAGTATACGTATGAAGTTGCTAGCACAAGGATATGAACCAAGCTATCGCACCATCAACCGATTTTTATTGATGGTAGATAGATTGAAGCGAACGCCAATAAATTCACATTTGTATGGAAAAAGTTTATCGAGAAATATCATACAAGCTTGATCGAAAAATCAAATGAGTTATATACTGAGCTGCTTAAAAGTGAAATCATTCCCGAAATTTAACGTGAAACCTTGGAACAATTGTCTGTGGAAGAACTCGCTCAACTGGTTCGAAAAGTAGACGAAGTCGTAAATGAATATGATCAACACATTGAAGCTACCTCTGATACTTCAGAACGAAAAGCATTAAGAAGTGAGCGTAAATATCCAAAGCAAGTCCGAAAAACTGATAGATTTTCTCATACGCAAACAGAAATACCAACAAGATTTTAAGACCTTCGGAACACGAAATAGCTATTCTAAAACAGATATCGATGCGACATTCATGCGAATGAAAGATGATTATATGAAGAACGGACAATTGAAAGCTGGTTATAATGTACAAATTGCCACAGAAGGTCAATACACGCTAGCCTATAGTTTGTTTTCAAATCCAACAGATACCCGTACATTAATTCCATTTCTTGATAAGATTGAGCAGGATTATTTCGAGTTGCCAAAACACATCGTCGCGGATGCGGGTTATGGCAGCGAACAAAACTATAGTGATATCCTTTTAAACAGAAAACGCGAAGCGCTTATTACGTATAACATGTATCAAAAGGAACAAAAGAAAAAGTACAAACAAAGTATACTTAATCCTGAGAACTGGGAGTATGATGAGGAGACGGATACATATACATGTCCAAATCATAAGCGTCTTCAATTTAAAAATCATTCTCTCCGCAGTGATCGCAGTGGCTATGAACGGAAGTTCAAAATTTATGAGTGCGAAGACTGTTTTGGGTGTCCATTTCGTTCATCATGTACGAAAGCAAAAGAAGGAAATAATCGAAAACTCATGGTGAATGAACTGTGGGAACAACAAAAAGAATATGTAAAATCTAAGCTTTCAGAAGAAAAACTGGGGCCATCTATCGAAAACGTAAAATCGATGTCGAGCCAGTTTTTGGATTTTTGAAAGCTAATTTAGTGTCACTCGATTTTCTGTACGAGGAAAATCGAAGGTCGAAAATGAAATGGGCATGGCATTATTGGCAGTGAATTTGAGCTCGCTCAATTTCATCTTTTTTTAATTAGAAGCTAGTTATGTCCCAGCCTCTTTTTATGTGTTTTGTAATATGATAAGGAAAATAATAAAGAGAAAATATATATCCAAAAAGAAGGATTTTCCCAAAAAGTGTCGTATACCTATACTTAAGAAAACAGAAAGGTGGTGCACATCCATATTTCACTCAGTAGAATCCCTATCGGAAGTGATGATTGGTGATGCTTTCAGCAGTGATGCAACAGACATTCACGTTATACCAAGAACAAATGATTACCTGATACAATTCAGGAAGACCGGCGTACTGGTTCCGTTCCAGACGATCGACAAGGATCAGGCCGAACGATTGATCGCCCACTTGAAGTTCATGGCCTCGATGGACATCGGGGAAAAAAGAAAGCCCCAAAGCGGCTCCTTCAGCCTTACTGTCCGCAACACACCCCTTTCCCTCAGGATATCCACCTTACCGACCACCCACTTAAAAGAAAGTCTTGTCATCCGCATTCTCCCGCAGAAATACCAAATTCCTATTGAAAAAATGTCCCTTTATCCTTCTTCTGCAAAAAAACTGCTTGCATTGTTGATGTATTCCCATGGGCTCATTCTGTTCACCGGTCCGACTGGTAACGTGTCGTAAATACTAATAAAACAAAACATTCGAAATAACGATTAAATCCTTTCCCTTTAGGTGTTTATCTGGTCTCTTAGGAGGCTGTGGTATTAAATCAAATTCAATCTTTTTTATGAAACGTGATATGAATTCCTTTTTTTCATCGTTTGTAAGTAAAAAGAAGGTCTGGTTAAATGTAAATACAATGTCTTGTATTGCCTTTGTGTCTAAGTGCACAGGGGCTTTTATTTTTTCTAATTGTTGTTTAACCAAGTTATAGGAATCCATTGTTTCCTTCATACGTTCCTCAAATTCACTATCGGTAATTAAATCATTGGCCCATGCTTTCTGAAACTTTTCCCTTTTCCTTTCAATTTGTTGTTGCTGCTTAAGAAGTTCGTCTCGTTCAGTGTTTTGATTTTTTGGTACTTCAATGTCTTGTATTATTACTTCCTTCATGTATTCATTAAGAGCATCTAAAACTCGATTTTCTCCAATAGAGACCATTTTAAATCCTTTTTTCCAACATACTTGACACTTATAGAGAGCACTTTGATATGAAGTACCATCTTTCTTTTTTCTTAAATATCGATTGACTGAAAGTGGCCGGTCACATTGTGGGCATGCCAAGATCCCTTGAAATAGATAAGTGTTTTTTACCTCACGACGGTGGTGGACTGTACGATCAGCAAGAATGTCTTGGATTTTATTGAACTCGTTTTTAGATATCAATCCTTCATGAGTATCTTCATACACTTTGTCGTTCCATCGAGTTGCTCCATAAATAGCTGGATTCCGAAAAATACGAAGGACTCCCTGCGCATGCCATCTTCTGTGGTCGTAACGGAGGTTTAAATGATCAGCAATCCTTTTTGCTGACATGCCAGATTTTAATAAATCAATCATTTCCAATACGATTGGTGATTGTTCGTTCTTCACCAGTTTTTCTTCTTCGGATAAATCAAATCCAAATGGAACATTACCAACACGTTCTCCATCAGATACTTTTTCCTCAAGTGCCATTTTGACGCGCTCAGAAAGGTTCTCACGTTCCCACTGAGCCAAAAGAGCAACCAGACCTATAAACATCCTCCCCATAGCGTTTGACGTGTCATAGAGCTCTGTGGCAGATTTAAATGCACACTGATGACTATCTAAAAAGTCGAGGAGGGTATAGAGGTCCATTACTGATCGCGTAAACCGGTCTAGTCTATATACCAAGATCGTTGCAATCGTTCCGGATTTCACATGCTCCAAGAGTAATTTTAATTGTGGACGGTCGGTATTCTTAGCGGATACCCCTTCATCCACATAAAATTTGTATTCAGTCCACCCCTGGGCGGCACAGTATGCAGTCAGTCTTTCTCTTTGTGCAGCGATTGAATATCCTTCTTTAGCTTGTTCTTGTGTGCTTACTCTTATATAAATTCCTACAGTCAAGATAAAACCTCCCTGGTTTGTGTTAATCGTTACTTTTATGTAAAAAAGCGGTAGATAAAAGGTGAGAGCAAGTTTATAATAAAAAATACGTTCGTATTTGTTGCGAACATGCACTTAACGGTCGGGACGGTGCAATAAAATCTTCCCGTCCTATCCTCTGGCAGACTTATTAGTGGTCTTTTTTCCACTCATACAGATCTTCCATGTAGCACCCAAAAACAGCAGCAATATTTTTAAGATTCTTTAAATCAGGTCTACTAACTTCTTGCTCATATTTAGAAATATTGGACCGATCTACACCTGATTTGTTTGCTAAGTCACTTTGGGTCATATCGAACTGCAGTCGCCAGTCGCGGATTTTACACCGACCGACCGTATACAACCTTATCACCACCTTACAAAACATAAAATGGGGGATAAACAAATGAAACAGCTTTCTAATGAGACAATACATAAAATGATTAAATTAATCGTAAAAAGTGAAAATATGAAACAAAGAAAAAATCTCTCTAAGGCTCAAAAATAACTTTTACCACTTTACCTATAATTCTTGATGTTTTTTGGAAAGGGATAGGTGCATATTTTTCGTTTGTAGAAACAAGCCATACTGACCCATCCTCATATTTCTTTACTTTTTTGAGTGTGGCATCTTCGCCATTCACATTAATTACAGCTATTTCTCCGTTTTCCACTTCAGGTTGCATCTTTACTAATACCTTATCCCCAGGATAAATCCGGCTCCCTCTCATTGAGTCACCTTTGACAATTAACATAAAATGATCTTTATTAAATTCTCCTGGTACCTCTTCATAATCTATAATATGTTCATCTGCAAATATAGGTTGACCAGCTGCAATATAACCTAAGATAGGCACCCGAACACTTTTATCTGTCTTCTCAATATCGTTTTTTGTATAGTAATTTTCTTTGAATTCTGCTTTATACAAAGTCTCATTTTGAATTTGATAAATTGAATTGATATTTACATCTTTCTTAAGTAGTAAAAGAAACTCTAATTTTTCTTGAAAAGTTAAGTTATTAAATAACTCTTCCCAAAAACTTCTTTTTTTCATATTCTCTTCACTAAAAAATTCACTTATGTTTGTATCCAGTTGATTAACTTGACTAATAAAAGATTCTCTAAATTCTTTTAAAACTTCCCCATCATTTGAAATGCCATTAAAAAATTGTTCAAAAGTGTAATTAAATACTTCTTCTATATCCTCTAATTTTAATAACTCTAAAGCTTCATCGTTAATATCTTCTGTAATATAACCTGCCATTCTCATCAGTTCTGTATATGTAACACCAAGATGCGGAGCTAACTTCTTAATAATTTCTGGAGATGGTTTACCTCGTTTGCCGTTTTCTAATTGAGATAAATATGCATTGGATACACTAGATAGAGCCTCCAGTTCTCTAATCTTCAATCCTTTGTTCTGTCTCAATTCTTTTAACTTTTCTCCAAACTTCTTCTCATCAAATACTTCTATACTACTCACTAAATTCTCACCTCACTGAAAACATTATAACGTAATGAATTAACTATTGTTAGCATTATGGACAAAAAATTATAAATTTATGCTTGCATTTGTTAATTAGTGATGGTAAATTGATTACAGAAGCAAGATAACAATTGCAAGCAACAGATTGAAAGGAGGTTTCTACATCATTGAAAGTTAAATTGAAAGATCCACACGAGTTAAGGAAATTGATTTTGCAGAACGGCCATTCACAAAGATCTTTCGCTGAACACATTAAGATTTCTAATCCTTACTTAAGCCAGATTGTAAATGAAGAAAGGTTCTGTAGTGGGAAGATTGCTAAACAAATATCAGATGGATTAGGAGTAAATTTTGCAGATATTTTTTTTATCGAAGATGCTTGCAATTGTAATCAAACTGATGGATCAGTTGGGAACTCGATAACTTATTAACATTTGGATGGTGACATAGATGGGGGAAAAGCTTAAAGAAAATGTAACACCACCAA
Organism: Bacillus sp. KH172YL63; assembly: GCF_011398925.1. NCBI lineage: Bacteria > Bacillati > Bacillota > Bacilli > Caryophanales > Bacillaceae > Bacillus > Bacillus sp. KH172YL63. Next base: position 2,846,722 of record NZ_AP022842.1, on the reverse strand, counting down.
GAATCAGCAAGGAAACAATGAAAGAAATGGCAGCATTCTTTGCAAGAACTTCGATTCCAAGAATTATTGAAAATATGGAATCAGAAGGGGAAGACAATGATTAAATTCGAGTCTCTCCCACAAAATAACCAGGAAGAAATTATTAAGGTCATATTGTCCCTAGATGATTTGGAAGTCGTAGATATTGAGGAGGATGAAAGGTGAAAAAGGAGATCGTTCATCGGATCGCATACTACACACGTAAAGTAGCTGAAAAATCATCAGTAAATCTTGCTGAAAGACATCCACGATGGTTCACATACCGTCATCAAAGGTTAATGGCTTACAAGAAGCTAATGCATGACCAAATTAATAAAGCAGGTTATTGAGCTGGAAGCAGCTCCTTCTTTTTCGACATCGTTGCGAAATTTGCTGGTGAATGAAGTCGAGTGCTGAAGAAACTAATAATCTATTGGATTAATTAATAGAACGTTAGCTAAAGATGTTGTCGAACCATAAGGTGATTAGTTGATAACTAGTTCAGAAGTAAAAGTGGTTCATAACCAAATATGAAGCAGAGGAGATTGATTAGTATGAACGGAGTGTTTACTGCAAGCAGAATGATGAAAGCGAGTGAGGTCCTTCAGATGTGTAGAGAGGCTAAAAAGGCACCGGCATTACTTATCGCTGTGGAATTAGAAGCGAAAGAAAAGTTATTCAAAATGAAAATAGCAGCTGAACGCAATAGCATTCAATCAGCTTAATCGGTAGCTGTAACCTTGAAAGGGGGTGAGAAAGCTGAACGGATATCTGGACGATCGGGGAGAGGTTGTGGAAATCACATGGGAACAATACCAGTTCTTCCTATGGAACGGTTTCCCGAAAGGAGTGGTAATTGTGAAGGCTCCTGAAGGACCGCATGAAAACTAAAAAAGACCCGTGCGCCAACACGGATCTCTTAAAAAGGTGATCCTGTACAACAACTTTATATAAATAGTATCGGAATCACCAACCAAAATCAAATGGAGGGTGAAAAATGCAAATCGCTTTTAAAACTTTAGCGCTTGAAAACTTTAAAAATCATAAATCATTATCAGTTAAGTTCGGGGAAGTCACGAATATCCAAGGTCGTAACGGTGCAGGGAAATCCTCAATTGGAGATGCAATTTCCTGGGTGCTATTCGGGACGGATATTTCAGGTAGCAAGCTGGACCCCAGGCCAATTGATTCAGAGGAAGGGACCGAGTCGAAAGTAGAGTTACTTGTGTGTATCAGTGGCAAGGATGTCTTGTTCGGTCGGACTCAGAAGAAAACGGCTAAATATTTTCTAAATGAGGTCCCTAAGAAAGCAACCGAGTTCAACGAATACTTAGAAAGTCAGTTTGATAAGAATCGGTTTCTCTCTTTATTGAACCCGGCATTCTTCTTCACTCAGCATTGGCAGGATCAAAGAGCACAACTCCTACAATATGTGAGCGAGCCTCTGAATAAAGAAGTTTTAGCCACATTATCAAAAGTAGACCGAGAAAGACTTGAGGGACAGTTGAAAAAGTATTCACTGGATGACCTGGAGAGTATGCATCGTGAAAAAACAAAGACCGCAAAGACTGCGTATGAAAGAGCATCGGAACGTGTCCTTACATTAGAGGAACAAGCGAAAAAGGATAAAGATGATTCATTCGATGTTGAGACGGCCAAAAAGGAAATCGAATCTTTGTACAAGAAACGTATTGCCATTGATGAAGATAATGCTGTTCGACAGAAGGCGATTATTTATCGCAATCGATTGGAAGGACAAGTTGATAACTTATCCACTCAGATTGCAAACCAAAAGCAAGTGGTCCAGAACATCAAAGATGAGCAGGTAAAAGAGGAATGCACTACCTGCGGACAAGCATTGGATGAAGAATCGATTTTGAAAGTGAAAGAAAACAGGCAAAGTCGATTCAACAAAGAAGTACAAAAGGGCAAAGAGTTGGTTCAAAAGGTGAACGAACTAAAGAAAACTTTATCTGAAATGCCAGAGGTAAAAGAAATCAACCGTGATGAGCTCCTTGAAATTGAAGATAAACTCATGGAACTGCAGATGGCAGTAAAAGCTTCCGAACAATTTAAAAATCTTGATGCGGATCGCAACGTGGCCGTGGAGAAGAAAGAATCGATTAGAAAAGAATTGGTTACTTCAAAGGCAATTGTGGATGCGATCAAAGAGTTCAAATCCAAACGATCGGAACTGATGGTCAGCAAGGTGGATGATTTGTTCACAACCATCTCGGTCAAGCTCTATGAAACTCTTAAGAACGGAGAGGAGAGAGCGACATTCGAGATTGAGATGGACGGCAAGCCTTACAGTAAACTTTCCACTGCTGAGAAGATTAAAGCGGGCTTAGAACTAATTGAGGTGCTGAGCAAGCTGTCTGAAGTTATAGCACCAACGTTTGTTGATAACGGGGAATCCATTTTGAACTTCACTGCGCCGGCTGGTCAGTTGATTGTAGCCAGGGTGAAGGATGAGGATTTAAATATAAAAACTGTAGAAACAGAGGGGGATAAATAATGGCAAATGTAAAAATCGAGTTGGAACTTGATTGGTTAAATGAAGATGAATCACTAGATGAGGCAATCAAAGAGCAAGTAATTGCCAATCTCCAAAACAGATTAATCAAAAATGCTGAGAATCAAATCGCTGGAAAACTAAATACTCAACTTGCTGAGATTGCTGATCGTGTTACTTCAAGTTTTATTGAAAAGACTCTTGAAACTAAAATTGAAGATCTGCAAATCCCACATAAGACCAATAGCTGGGGCTCAGAGGTTGAATATATTCCAATCAGTCAATATATCGGTAGGAAGTACGAAGCACACCTTACCAAAAAGTTGCTTGATGAACATGGGCGAGAAGCTAAATACAACAGTGATGCAAGGCTATCGATTAGTGAGTATTTCATAAATAACTATCTTGCTAAGGAGCTGACTGGAAAAGTAAGTTCCATGATTCAAACGGCTCGTAAGGATGCAGAGGAAACGATTGTTAAGGCGCTTGAAAATAACCTGAAAGAGCAGCTATCTGTGGATATCATTGAAAGACTTAATATACCTAAAATGCTCGAGAGTTTGCAAAATAAAGCAGCAAGTCTTGATACCAAGGAGGAAACGAAATGAGTAAAAACCAATTATCCGCAATTAACACTCAAGAATTCGAGAACGTGTTCACTCAAAAGGAATTGGAGGTGGTTGTCAACTCGATCGCCAAAGGAGCTACTAATGAAGAGCTGGCCCTGTTCATTCAAATCTGTAAGCAGAACAACCTAAATCCATTTAAGAACCATATCTACTTTATCAAATACGGCAATCAAATGAGCATACAGGTTTCAGTTGAAGGCATTCAGTACCTGGCCCAGCAGCGTGAAGATTATAAAGGGGTGACAGTTCAACTGGTTCACGAAAACGATGACTTTGAAATCGGTGTGGATCCGGAGACACAAGAGCTGAAGATTGAAAAACACACGATTAAAATCCCAAGGGGTAAAGTCGCTGCTTCATATGCGATTGCAAAACGTGAAGGGTACCCGGATAAAGTGGTCGTCATCGAAGCTGATGAGGTTGAACACTTACGCACAAAGTCAGGATCCCAATGGAAGACCTACTACAATGACATGTTTAAAAAGCACGTTTTGAAACGTGCATTGAAGCTCCAATTCGGAATCGATGTGGATGATGCTACTGGTGCCCAGGAAGATACCGTTGATCCTTACCAGCCGAGAGAAAGAAAGGATATCACTCCTGATTCTTTCGATGAGCCAAGGCTCGGGGAAATGGTAGATGAAGAAGATCAGCTGAAAGAAGCCTGGGATGGAATTAATCAAAAGGTTAAACAATCATCGCTTGATAAAAAGATTGTCACTGATTTGGTTAAAGAGAATTTCAACAAGAAGCCTGCAGATTTGACTCTAAGCCAGGTGACCGGTCTTTCCAAGCTTGTTGACCTAAAAATCAATGATGCTAGTAAAAAAGCAGAAGCAATCGAAATGGAATTTGACTTTCAAGAAGGTCAGCTGGACTGATAATCAATGAACGATCAATACAGAGTCCTTCTCCCTAAATGGATATGGGAGAAGGCGACCAGTAAAGAAGATGCTAAGCAATTCATTAAGGACTACATGAAGCACTATCCTCATTACAGAGTGGTTGCGGTTAAAAATGGTTTTGCAATTTGTCAGCGAACGGAAATATAGAGAAAAGGGGTGAGATGCCATTTCATTAGGCGGATGGATAAAGGTACATCGTAAATTATTACAGAGCGATATCTTCCAGAACGAGAAGTTGTTAAAGGTATTCATGTATTGCCTTATGAAGGCATCTCACACCGAATATAAACAATTGGTAGGGATGACATTCATCGATTTAAAACCAGGACAATTCGTCTTTGGGAGAAGTAAAGCAGCATCAGAATTGAACATGAAAGAGTCCACTGTTTGGAAGTACATGAAGCTACTCGAAAAGTTAGACTCAATATCACTCAAGAGTAACAACAAATTTTCTATTGTAACCGTTGGTAAATGGGGGAATTATCAATCTCATGATACTGATGAGGAACAACAAAATAACAACAAAAGAACAACAAAAGAACAACAAAATAACACAAACAAGAATTTAAAGAATTCTAGTAGTAGTGGTAGTAGTCAAAATGATGTGATTGATTTCTACCATCAAAACCTACAAGTCGGAGTGACATCATCTCCTTATGTGTACGAACAGATTCACAACTGGATTGAAGATCTTGACTCTGATTTGGTTATAGCAGCCATGAAATTATCAGCTAAGAAAGAAAAGAAGGGATTTGATTATACAGAAGGCATCCTAAAAAAATGGGTTGAAGCTGGGGTACAAACTATAGATGATGCCAGGAAGTTCGAACAGTCATTTAAAAGTAATGGTCGTAAAGGAACGAAAAAAAGGCCAAGCAAGGAGGATTTCGATTTAAGTGAATAAGAAACAGGTTTTTGAAGTGATGACCCTATTTGAAAACGTGTTTAATAACTTCTATTTCGACCAGGTAAAAATTGATACCTGGCACCGGTTATTAAAGGACAAGGATCCCGAAGTCATCTTGTATAACGCTGATAGGCTTGCCCAAGAATCAAAATTTGTCCCAACAGTTTCTGAGTTGATTAATTACTCAAAAGAAGAAGTGCCATCAGGCCCGGCAGTCCCCTCGGTAGAAGAAACAAATGAAATGCTCAGAGAGCGAGCACGGAACAGAAGAAATGCGGCAAGTCCTGAAGTGCGGGAAAAGGCACTTGCTGAAATCAGGAAAATACTAAATATCCCGGATGAGGTGAACAACAATGAATCAGCTGGCTGAAGAACCTCAGATCGTGAATGTAGAAGCTGAGCAATCCGTTATCGGATCCATTCTTCTGGAAGGAGACTTGATAAAAGATTGTGTGCTGCAGTCCTATCATTTCCACATCATTGAGAACAAACGTATCTTCTGGGCCATGAAGAAGCTCGATGAAAAAGGAAAACCAATCGATATCGTGACCCTTGTTGAGCTAGTTGAAAAGAGCATGGATAAAGTCGGTGGAGTTTCATACATGATGAAGCTGGCCGAGTCAGTGCCGACTACTCGAAACTTCAAATTCTATGAATCTCTTGTCCTTGAAAACTGGAGAAAAAGAAAGTCCTTGCAACTGGCAAATGATTTTAAAAAACAACTTCTTGAAGAGGATCCACACGAAGCTATCCAGACAGTAATCAGCGAATTGATGAAGTTGGAGGAAGCTGAGGCAGGAGATGATGATGGAGGCATAAGTGAAGAACTTTATCAGCTGTATGACCAGCTAAGCACCCAGACAGATGAAATGACTGGGATACAAACTGGATTCGATGATTTGAATAAGCTCACCGGCGGCCTTCAGGAAAGCGATCTTATCATTATAGGGGCCCGTCCATCAATGGGGAAGACAGCCTTTGCTCTCAATGTAGCCTACAATGCTGCTGAACAAGGTGACATCCCATGCATATTCTCCTTGGAGATGCCTAAGAAACAGTTGCTCAAGAGATTGGTGTCAATCTCAGGGAATATCGATGCTCAGAAGATGAGAAATGCAAGTGAAGATTTTACTGATCATGACTGGAAAAAGCTTTCACACTCACTTGGAATCCTAAACAACTTAGACATACATATTTTTGATAAACCAAGTGTCACAGTCAATTATATATGGTCAAAAGCCCGCAAGGTAAAACGTGAGAACCCGGGCAAGAAGCTCCTGGTCATGATTGACTACCTGCAGTTGATCATGGGGAATGCGAGTTACAAAGGAAACCGTCTACAGGAGATAAGCGATATCAGCCGGACCCTTAAGGCAATGGCTAGGGAGCTAAATGTAAATGTGGTTGCTCTCTCCCAGCTCTCCCGCGGAGTAGAACAACGGCAAGACAAGCGTCCGATGATGTCCGATCTGAGGGAATCCGGACAGATTGAACAGGATGCAGATGTCATTGGGTTCTTGTATCGGGATGAATATTACTACAAAGATTCAGAGCTTAAAGGAATAACTGAGCTGGTTGTGAGCAAGCAAAGGAACGGTCCTACGGGGACTGTAAAACTGGGCTTCATTAAAGAATATGGAAAGTTCATCAATCTCGTTAAACAAGAAGAAATGAACTTTATGTAAAGGAGGAGTATACATGATTACAAATATTCCATTCGGACAGCTAAGAAAAGGCATTGAAGCAAAAATGGATTTTTATAAAAGTGAGCTGCTTAAGATGGGCTATTTTAAAACACCAGATGGCAGCCAGTTGTATGAGTTGACTCTCACAGAGTTGGAACAGGTCTACGAAAATGAAAAAGCAAGGAGGAGAGCATTATGAGATTTGTCGGTATTGACCCATCGACTAAAACAGGATTTGTTGCCTTGGACGAAAGTGGGATGGTCCTTAGAGAAAAGGAATTGACCGGTGTCGGGAGTCAGGATCCCAAAAGGATGATCACCCTGATCAACGAAATCATTGCCCATGTACAGCCTGGTGACATAATCTGCATTGAAGGGTTCCCGTATAGCACCCAGAAGGCAATGTTTGCTGGGGGATTGCATCACGGGATCCGGAACGAGCTATACAAAAGAAAGCTGCCTTATTATGAGGTTGCCCCAAATGCAGTGAAAAAGTATGTAGGGGTGACTGGATGGACCGGTGAAAAAGGCAGCAAGAAACGATTGACAGGACCGCAGAAAAAGAAAGCTGTTATGCAAGCAGTGGTAAATGATTATGAGTACCAGCATAAAAGCGACAACGTAGTTGACGCGTATATTCTTGCTCAAATTGCCGGTGATTTATTCGTGGTAGAAGAGACTGGTGAATCACGTTTATCTGTCAATAAGGCACAGGTTATTGAGTCAATCATACAAGCTAAATCAGATATGAAGAAGAAGGCATGAGTCGAAAATACAAGCCTCTAAATAAAATTGTATTCGGAATGACAGAGACTACACTGGCCAGAGTCATTGAAAGACACGAGGACAGGGGTTGGGTTCAAACGAGTGAAATCAAAGAACACGGGTATGGCTTGGGATGCCTAATGACGTTCGACAAAAATAAACAATAAGGGAGACGAGATCATGAACAAAACTCAATTAAACGTTTTCTTCAAAATGCAGCAGAAAGACGACAAAAAGGAAGTTTTGAAGTTTGAAATTAAGGGCCAGGAAGACGGAGACACGGCAACTACCGTTTTATACGAACTGGCAGGGAGCATCATCCTCTTTGAAATCGAAGGATGTGCAGCTGGAGAGACATCAGCTGAATTCATGAACATTCAACGCGACTCCAAAAAGACAACCATGAAGTTTGCGATAAAAGGAGATTCAGAGAAGAAAGCCCAGGAGCTTTATAAATACGCTGGACGTAATGTGAACTTATCTATTCAGCAGTCTCAGATGAGCATTGAGGAGTTTTACGAAGGTCCGGAAGGTATTGAGTACCAAGTGGACGGAAACGGCAATGTGGAGGTCTCTAAAGATCAGATGAGTATCGATGAGGTTGAAAATGAAGAACAGGAAGAAAAGGGCGAAGACCCGTTTGAAGAGAAAGAGCTCCATTAATCCATATTCCCAAACAAAGATCCTGGAACTTATCAAGGATTGTATCCTTGGGGTTCCTGGAGCCCTTGAAGAATATAAACGTCGGTATGGTGAAAGGTTTTGAATTACAGACCCATGTAGCGAAGGAGTGATGACCAAATGAGGTTAACGTTTGGGGATATATTAATTAATCATTACGCTGGTGATAAAAACCCTCTAAAGGTGGGCGTGTTTATCAAACTTAAGAAAAGAACAGTTTATATGACAGATATGAAAGGTCGTTTCTGGGAGCAGTATAGCGAAGCGTTAGACAATGGGAACCTTGAAAAAGTGGGCAACGTGTTGGATAAAAGTAAAAAGAAACTAAGTGAGTATCTTAAAAACAAGTAATGTGTAATCCGATGATTAAGTGAAGGAAATTAATTTCAAGATATGCTTTAATAGTTCTCGGACAAGTTATTAAAGGAGTGAGAACATGGAAGAGTATCAAATTACTTTAGAATCAATAAAGGATCGTGTAAAAAACGGTCGCATCACTGTAGAAGAAATAGAATGGTTGATTGCTAAAGTCGAAGAAAACAATAAAAAATAGACCGAGACTTCTCCCGATCTACAAAATTTTTTCGCTAAGAATATTTTACCATAACGGGAGGGGTCAATGTTGGGTAAACAATTAACCTTCAAGCTTCCTGAGATAGACAGAAAAGAAACTCAGCAAAAGGTTGAGGATGCACTTGAGATGTATCGAATGTATTTGCTTACTGTTCCAGAAGAACGGCTGCCGAAAGTAACAGCTTCTTATACACTTGTTCCACCATCCAATTCGAACCAGTTCAGTTCTTCCGTTGAAGATGCGGTTATCGCCAAGGTTGGCTTCGAGATTGAACGTGATGCCTACATCGAACGGATCCGAAAGGCTGTGAACCGGCTGACGGCCAGGGAGAGGGAAATGGTCATCCGGAAGTACTTCGGTGAAGAAGAACTGTTCGACTATGAGGTGTACAACGAACTGGGCATGGGAGAGACATTCTACAATCAGAAGTTCAAGCCTCGAGTCTTTTACAAACTGGCATTCATCTTACGCATCGAGGTTTATAAAAATCAGACTGGTGAAGTAAAACCAAAAGAAATATAAAAAATGAACGATGAGCATTTCTTCCTAGAGGTGCTAATATGGTATTAACGGAATATTTCAAAGAGGGCTCCTTTCAAACGAAGGGAGCCTTTTCTAGTACTTAGACATTCGAATGGTCTGTTAAATCGAGACTGAGCCAATCTGAGAAGAATTTGAGGGTGATTGAAATGAGGATAGTAGATCATCTGAGTGAAGGTCAACTTGAGAAGTTAAATTACAGCAAGAAGAAAAAGCCTGAGCAAAAGAAAAAAGTTCATCATGAGCATGTGGACTGGGAAGAGATCATGGGCACCAAACGCGACACCTTTAGACGGAGCAAGGGTGGAGCGATTAGGAGAAGGTAAGTGCAGGATTGAATTCCTTTTTGTCGAATATAGTTTTAGACAGAGAGGAGAGATATTGAATGTCATTATTCAGCCCAAAGAGTAGTAAGATGACTGCTGATGAATATATTGAAAGATATGATCTTTCTGGTCTAAGTCAGCAGCATGTTGTAAGGAAGATTGCAAAGGATCTTTCAGAGAGTGGACTAATGAAAGATGGTCTATCAGGAAAGACAAACGTTAATTTGGAAGCTCAGGTTTTGTACTTAGACACCCTGGTGGAACAGAACTGGTTAATCCTAAAGCAGTTAGAAAAATTGAATAACAATAATTAAGAGGAAATAAATTTCTTGTGTAGAAAGTACTATACAAGGAGGTGGGGCATTGAAGTGCTTAAAATGTAACATTGAATTCAGTGAATCCGATATAGGAGTCATGGAAGACTGGGACTTACAACTTTGTGATGACTGTGAAGGGGAAATGTTGGAGAACGAAGCCGGACTATCCGAATGGGACTTTCTAAAGAAACACCTGATCATCTTATCAAAAGGGGATAACTTTCTTACAGCTTTCTCTGCAAATGAAATCATAAAGAAGATGGATTCTATCGAAAGAAAAAAGGAAATAGGTAGACTTTAAAGCATCTCGTAAATATGAGGTGCTTTTTATTATTTTAAAGGAGATGAATGAAATGAATGTTGAAATGAGAAAGACGGCACAGGGCACTGAGTATTGGGACACTAAGGAAAAGAAGATCCGTTTTGTACCTGCAGGCAAGGAGCCAGGCTTTGAGGTAACAAAGGAACCTAAGAGTATGCTGCCGGAGAAAGAATCAAAACAGGAAGATAATGAAACTGACATTGACCTGGATTCAATGAATGCTGATCAGTTAAAAGGCTTTGCAAAACAGAATGACATCGAGGTACCAGGTAACATGAAGAAAGAGGAGACCATTCGTGCTCACATCCTCGAATCATTAAATGAAGCTGATGAGTAATGAAGTACTGTGACTTCAATGGCTGCGGAAATAAAATAGACCGCGGTTATTACTGTGGGGACCATAAAAGGTCCAGGAAATCGGTCCTGAGGAAGCGTAAGAAGAAGGATATCTATCACCATGACAATAAGCAGTTCTATAATTCGAAGCCTTGGAAAAACATGAGGTCTCTTGTTTATCAAAGAGAACGAGGATGTTGCCAGAAGTGTGGACGGTTCATATTCGGCAGGCAGGCACATGTGCATCATGAGATACCAATCAAAGAGGATCCAACACTAAAGCTTGATGAAAACAATTTAAAATTATTATGTCCGAAGTGTCATACGGAAGAAGAGAACAAGGATGACAAAGGAAAAATATTTCCGAGTTATTTTGGATAACCCCCCCTACCCAATCTCGATTTTTCTCCATTAGGGAAGATAGGTAGCAAGGGAGTCTTTTCTATCGTTAGACAATATTTTAAAAAACAAAGGGGGGTGTAAATGATGTCTACAAGAAAACAGCGTGAAAAAATGGTTGCTGAAAAAACAGAGTCGGAGAAACAAAGGATTCTGGAAATCATGAGAGACGCTGAAATTTACACCCTTACACTCGATCCGTTGATTGAATCTTACTTGGATATCTTTGAGGTGTATATGACAATGTACATCCAGTGGAAGGAGAAGGGATTCCCAGCCACTCAACGTCACACCAACAAAGCCGGGGCCACCAATAACTCCAAGCATCCTCTTGCTCAGCAGGTTGAAACATGGGCTGACAAGAAGACAAAAGCACTGGATTTAATGGGACTCACCAATAAGTCGAAACCGGGTAAGATTGTAACCGGTGGATCAACAGCTAGAAAAGATGAAGAAATGAAAAAGCCGAAGCCGGTGGAGGATGAACTGTCGGCTCATAGGAAAAAGTGGCGGAATTCAAAATGATTGAACGCGGGATAAATTATGCAGAAATATTTGCAAGAAAAGTAAGGAAGAATCCTAAGAAGTACCCGGACACAATCAAGCATATGGTGGATCGTTACTTCCGGTGGAGGAAGCGAAAAGACCTTTGGTTCGATGTGGATCGCGCCAATGAAATGATGGACTGGGTGGAAACGTTCGTCCGGCATACAAAGGGTGATCTAGCCGGCCAGCCTTTCATTTTAGAAGAATGGGAGAAATTCGCTTACTCGTGGATATATGGATGGGTCCATAAGAACGAAAAAGGAAAAATGGTTCGGGTGACCCGGGAATGTTATATACAGGTGCCGAAGAAAAACGGTAAAACATTAATTGCAGTGGGGGCCCTGGGCTATTCGATGTTCGGTGAAGGGGTACTGAGTGCGGATTGCTACTGTTGTGCCAGTGATTTTAATCAGGCTCAGTATGCAGCCAAACCATTCGCAGCCACAATCATGAATCACGATGCATTGATGAACGCTTCCCACATATACAAGGGCCCAAAAGGTACAGTCTCATCCGTGACATATGACTACATTCACAATGACCTGGCATATTCCAATCAATTCATCGTAATGAGTAAGAACATAGATTCCATTGAGGGGTCCAATCCCCATTTCGTGCTCAATGATGAGCTTCATAAGCAGGAAAACATGGACCAATACGATAACTTCAAGTCTGCCCAGGTTGCCCGGGACGAGCCAATCATGTTCAATATCAGTACAGCAGGTAAAGGGTCCTCAAGTGTGGGTATGCGTGTCTACCGGGAGGCTAAGGAAGTCTTGAAGAATGATGATAATGATTCAAACTTCGTCATGATCTATGAGCCAAACAAAGGATATGACTGGACAGACCGGAAAGTATGGTCGATGGTCAACCCGAATATCGGTATCTCGGTAACAATGAGCGCACTAGAATCGGAATTCATCACGGCTAATCGGTCAGCCCATAAGAAAGCGGAGTTCCTTTCGAAACATTTAAATGTATTTGTGAATGGAGCAGACAATTTCTTCGAGCAAGAACAGGTTGAACATATTCTTGTGGATGACCTTGGGGAGCTGCAGGGGGAAACCTGTTATCTCGGACTGGACTTATCGAAGACCACTGACTTAACCTGTGTAAACTTGAATTTCCCTACACATGATGAGGAAGGCCGGTCCATACTTAAGGTCAAACAAATGTACTTCATCCCTAATGCGGATATCGAATCCCGGGAGAAGGAAGACAATGTGCCCTATACTGATTTGGTGGAGCGTGGTTTTGTTCAATTCTGTGATGGAAAGATGATTGACCAGGATCAAGTAATGGACTATATCTCCGAATGCCTGGATCTGTACGATGTGCAGCAGTTGAATTATGACCCGGCGATGTCCCAGAAGCTCATTGAGAAATGTGAAAACTTAGGGCTTGAATGCATTGTGGTAAACCAATACCCTAATGTCATGAATGCCATGATCGATGATGCTGAAAGATTAATATATGAAAAGAGAATAATGACAGATAATCCATTATTTATCTACTGTGCTCTTAATCTGGTAGTAGTGACAAACATAAATGGAATGAAGGGTCCTTCAAAGCGACAGTCCAAAAAGAAAATTGATGGATTTGTGGCTTTTTTAGTTGCTCACAAAGAGACAATAATGCTTATGGATGATATTGACCAAGATGGAATGGATGATTTAATAAGTGAAATCTATAGGTGAAACAAACCGAGTTAAAAATTTTATTGGATTAGACGATAAGACTAATGAGTGTTTGTGGGGGTTAAGGTTAATGCAGAAAATTAGCTGTGGATGGTAACAAGGATTTTCTATTTTCTTGATGAACCATAAAAGAAAAGTATTTAGATTGGGTGTGAAGATTTGCTGAATAAGAAATATGCTGGAGGAGGGTTCGCCTTTTTCTTAACGCTGTTATTTGGATTTTTAATCCTTATTAACGGCGGATTTTTATTAATTCCATTCATTATTATAATATCTTTACCATTAGGAACATACTTGGTGTTCTTTTATAAAAATGAAGGTGATAGCGAGACGGGTATAAAAACAGAGACCGGATACGTTAATTTTGGGAAGAATTATAAAAAAGATGCAGCCATTGGTTGTGCTTTTACATGGGTAATAGGAATAATTGTAATTGTTTGGTTTTTTATTAATATTTTTTAAAGAACATTTGTGTCCTCAATTATTGAGGGCATTTTTTATGCAATGAAAGGCGGTGAGAAATTGGGATTAAGAGATCGGTTCTCGAATTTTGTTTATAGACAGTTAGAAAAACGCGGGGTAATGGAGGATATCTATTCTAATTCCATCCGATATGGCGGCAGGTATGCGAATGATGACAGTATTCTGGAATCAAGTGATGTGTACGAACTCCTTCAGGACATAAGCAATCAATTGATGCTGGCCGACATTGTTGTGGAAGACGAGGAAGGAAATGAAATCATGCATCATCCGGTATTGAAAATCTTGAAGGATCCTAACAATTATTTGAGCGGTTCTGAATTTATTAAACTCATGGTTAACACGTACTTGATCCAGGGAGAAGTGTTCCCTGTCCTTGATGGAGATAGGATGCACCTTGCATCGACCGTTTATACTGAGCTCGATGATAGGTTGATAGAGCATTTCAAAATTGGAGGAGAGACCATTCCGCCATTTATGATTAGGCATATCAAGAATATTGGAACAAACCATTTGAAAGGTATTGGGTTGCTGGAACTTGGTCGCAATACTTTGGAAGGTGTCATGAATGCTGAGAAGGTGCTCACTGATAAATATAAGAAGGGCGGCTTGCTTGCATTTCTTCTTAAACTTGATGCTCATTTCAATCCACAGAATGGAGCACAGTCGAAGCTGATTAAAGCTATCCTGGATCAGTTAGAGGCAATTGATGATTCACGTTCAGTGAAACTCATTCCTATGGGTAAAGGGTACTCGATCGATTCACTCAAGAGCCCTATCGAGGATGAGAAGATCCTTGCCTTTCTGAATGTTTATAAAAAGGATTTGGGCAAGTTCTTAAATATCAATGTAGAGACATACCAGGCATTGATTAAATCTGATTTAGAAAAGGCCATGATGTACCTGCATAATAAAGCAGCTAAACCAATAATGAAGAACTTCGAAGACCATTTGAGTCTTCTTTTTTTTGGACGGGATTCTGGAAAGAGAATCAAGTTCAAGGTGAACATCCTCGATTTTGTCACTTATAGCACCAAGACCAATATTGGTTATAACATTGTGCGAACAGGAATTACATCACCTGACAACGTTGCTGACATGCTTGGGTTCCCTAAACAGAATACTCCAGAGACTCAGGCTATCTATATATCAAATGACTTAACTAAAATCGGTGAGAAGAAAGCCACTGATGATTCCTTGAAGGGAGGTGATGAAAGTGACAAAGAAGAAGGAAACGCGGATCGTTGACATCACCAACCTTCAGACCCGGGACGGCACCGGCAGTGAATCTGTGGTCATAAGCGGGTATGCTGCCGTTTTTAATTCGAAGACATCGATTGGAGATTTCTTTGAAGAAGTGATTGCGCCTGGCGCCTTTGCCCGGACCATTTCTGAGAATGGAGATATACGGGCCTTATTCAATCATAACTGGGATCATGTTCTTGGCCGGACTAGAAACGGGACATTGAAGGTAGAGGAAGACAACCGAGGTCTAAAGTTTGAGGTCGAGCTGCCTAATACATCGCTTGCTCGTGACTTAGCTGAGTCAATGAGACGTGGCGATATCAATCAATGTTCATTTGGATTTTGGGCAACTGGTGAAACATGGGATTACTCAGTGGAGCCTGCCGTCCGGACCTTGAATGAGGTTGAACTCTATGAGATATCGGTGGTGTCAATACCCGCATACGAAGACACTGAGGTGGCTTTGAGAAGTAAAGAAATAGATGAACAGGTAGAGAAAAGGATAAAAATTCTAAATCAAATAAAGGGAGTTTTGGAGAATGAATAAAAAACAATTGCTTGCTATGCAAAAACGTAATAAGGCTCGTTTAACTGAACTGCGCGGCCGTCTTGAAAAGAATGAAGTTCGTGCTGAAGATCTTGAAGGTGTTCAAACAGAAGTGCAGGAGCTTGCAGATGAGGCTCAAGCAATCGCTGATGCCCTGGCTAACATCGAGGGTGGAGATGAAGAATCTGGTCCTGATGAAGGCTCAGACGATAGTGAGGACCGTGACGGTGAAGCTGCAGGTGAAGACAAAGGCGGCGAAGGTGATGACAGTTCTGATAAAGATGATGAAGAACGCGATCAAGGCTCCGATCAAGGAGAACAGAGATCAGGCATCCCAGCCGAGCAACGCGACGGCATCATGAAAAAGATAGGTGCCAGCCTTTCCACTCGTGGCCACAAGTCTACAAAGACAAAAGAGAAAGAGCTACGTTCTGCATTCGCTAACTTTGTTGTTGGTAAGATCACCGAAGCGGAAGCTCGTTCTCTTGGTGTGGAAGTCGGTAATGGGTCCGTTACTATCCCAGAAGTCATTGCTTCTGAAATCATCACTTATGCTCAAGAAGAGAACCTGCTGCGTAAATATGGTTCCCGTCACAAGACAAAAGGAGATGTAAAGTACCCTGTTCTTGTTAAGAAAGCGGAAGCCAACGTTACGAAAACAGAACGGGCTGCGGGTAACGAGATTCCAGAAACAGATATCGAATTTGATGAAATCCTACTTGATCCAGCTGAATTCGATGCACTGGCAACTGTTACTAAAAAGTTGCTTAAGATGTCCGGTGCTCCAATTGAGCAAATTGTTATTGAAGAATTGAAGAAAGCTTATGTCCGCAAAGAAACAAGCTACATGTTTAAAGGTGACGATGTGGGCAACGAAAATCCAGGTGCCCTGGCTAAGAAAGCAGTTGCTTACTATGAATCTACTCCTGTGGATATCACTGCGGTTGGGTACTCTCAGAAGCTATATTCTCAACTGGTCAAACTTAAAGGTCAACCGGTTACTGAAGTGCTTAAGAAATCCATGTGGATTGTCAATCGTGCAGCTCTGACTATCCTTGAGGACATGACAGACACAACTGGCCGTCCATTGCTTCACCAAGCGGCTGACGGTGTAGGGTATAAATTACTCGGCCATAAGCTCGATTTCACAGATGCAACCGATGGAGCGGATCCTACTAAACCAGTATTCTACTTCGGTGACTTCAAAGCCTTCCACATTCAGGATGTAATTGGTGCAATGGAGCTGCAAAAGCTTGTTGAAAAGTTCTCAGGAACAAACAAGGTCGGTTTCCAAATCTATAACATCTTGGATGGTCAACTGGTTTATTCTCCATTCGAACCGGCCGTGTACCGTTACGAAGTTGGAGCGGTAGAAACTCCGTAATAGGAGGGATGATTCATGACTGAAGAAGAATATCTTCAAAAACTAAAAAGTCAAATTCACTGGGAGGAGGGCATGGATGATACCATGCTCCCTTTTTATATTACTCAAGGTAAAAACTATGTTCAGAAAGCAACCGGGAAAGAAGTGGGGTACCTGGTCATCATGTGTGCAGGGATCTTCTACGAGTACCGTGTGGCCGAGAAAGAACTTGGTAAAGCTCTCGATGCCCTTACACCTTTCTTTGTCCAGGAGGTCTATTCAGATGCCGAAACGACAAACGAATAATCTCAGGTGGAATGCAGAGTTATTGACGCTGGGAGAAACGGTGGACCCTGAGACTGATCGGGTTGTCATAGGTTATTCGAAAGAGCGTGACTTGAAATATGACAACATTGGAGTAACGGCAGCAGACAAGTTCACATTCAAAGATGCCCAGGAAATCATGAAGAAAATCGAGACTCGTCTTGACCGGGAAGTTGAAAATAACCAAAAAGAATACAGGGTTAAAATCAATGAACGGATCTATGACATCGAAAGAATTTATGTGCGTGAAGATGAACGCATAATGGAGTTGAGTTTGTCTTATGCAGATTAACTTACAGCAGTTAAGGATAATCATGAAAGAGTCCGGGATACCTGTTTATCGGGACAGTGCTCCGACTTCAGCAACCTATCCTTATATCGAATATGAATTTGTAAATGAAGCACATAAACGAGCATCTTCAAAAGTGCTCAAGTCTCTGCCCCTTTATCAAATAGCTGTGGTCACAAATGGAACTGAATCAGACTACGAACCATTAAAGGATGTGTTCAATGCTCATGGTGTATCCTATAGCCAATTTGAAGGGTTTCCTTATGACGAGAACGATGCCACCATAACACAGTTCATCACAAATGTGAGGTGTGTTAATTAATGGCTGCCAATAACAATGGGTTTGCATATGCTCTCAGAGAAATTAATACATTGATCAACGTGAACAAGACTGTGGAGCTCGATGTTTTGGAAGAGGCTGCCGAGTACTTTGTGAGAAAGCTCAAACCCAGAATTCCTCAATCATATCATCGAGGGAATCATTTGAGGGATGCCTTAAAGGTGGTCGTACATGATGATCATGTCAGTGTGGAATTTGAAGAATGGGCTTTCTATTGGCACCTCGTTGAACATGGCCATAAAAAGGCAAGTGGCAAAGGGAAAGTCAAAGGCAGTCATTTTGTTCAAAACACATTTGATTCTGATGGTGAAAAAATCGCGGACATTATGGCAAGTAAGATACTAGATGAAATGGGAGGATGAATCTTACATGGTAAAAGCAAAGGAATTGCTGTATGTAGTAACAATTGAATCATTATATTTGGCATTTATGACCGGCGGAAAAGATAGTCGAGATGCCATTCCGACATATGATTCTGAAATTTATCAACTTGATAATATTACAGAGCTTGGGATCGCAGGTAATCCATCTTCAGTCGTGAAGTGGGCATCAGGTAAAATGTTCGTAAATGCTTCCAAAAACTCAAAGTTTACACTAAGTTTGTCCCATGTAGCATTACCACAAGAAGTCCAGGACAAAATTGATGGTGTGACACCTAATAAGGGTATAACTTTCAGTACGGCGAACGTCAAAGAATACCCTATGTTTGCATTAGGATTTACTGCCCTATTAAACGATGGTTCTAGAGTGGCTCGCTGGTATCCACGAGTGCAAAAAGTGCCGTCTGAGGAAACCTTTGCTACTGCGACCGAAGAACAAGACGTAAAAGATATTTCTGTTACATTTGATGCCACTCCTTTACTCTTTAACAATAATACGGAAGTTAAATTCTCAGAAACACGTGAGAGTGCAACAGGTGTAAAAGCTGCAGACTTCATGGCCCAGGTAGTAGCAGATGAATCACAAATCGAAACGTTATTCCCTACAGTTTAACTCGAATAAAGTGGTATTTTATGAAAATTCCCCGGTTAAAGGTTAAAATAGGAAATGTATACTTTATTTAGGGGGACTGTAATATGGATAAAAAACAGCAGCTTGCTTTTATTGCAACAAACTCCTCGGATTATTTAAGAGTTACCGGTAAAAAACTTGATCAGATGATTGAAGGAATTGAATTAGACAAGCAAAGAGAAAAAGAAATAAAGGTGGAACAAGGATTAAGAGTAGCGAGAGAAAAAGGTTTGTCATTACTTGGACCTTTGGGTGATGTAATATCAACTGCGCTTACTTGGAATGAAGAAGTCAACCAAAACATCTCCGAAGCAAAGCAAATGGTATTATTAGAACAGTATTTTAATAAAGTGGATGATCAGGAAAAATCCCTAGAAATGCTTTGTGACTTTTTGAAGGATCCACAAGGTAACACGTTATTCAATAAGATTCTTCGAATACTTGATGATTCACCACCTGATCCTGAGCTTTCTGCACATTTATCAACAGTATTAAAAAGAATAGTAGAAAACGGAAATTTCGAAGAGCTGTTTGAACAACATAAATATGCACTAGGTCAAATTGAAAGGCTAACACCTCAGGCAATTACAATAATTTCGGATTATTCAAATTGGCCACCAATACAACTTGGTACCTCTATTTCTTTTGGTCCAAAAGTAACTTCAGATTTTTACTCAGAATTTACACATGCATACAGTCATTCAAAAGGTATAACAGATATAAATAAACTGCGAAGAATTCAACATTCTGTAGTAGAGATACAAAGATTAGGGTTAATGGAAGCCTATAGAACAGATGGAAATAAAACTTTATGCCAATTAACTGATGTAGGTGAAGATTTATTAATATACATCCAATAACTCCATTTAATAAATAATAATAAACAAAGTCACTTTTTTAAGGTGGCTTTTTCTATTGGAGGAACTTACGTGCCTAAACTTAGTGAGTTAGTAAATGTTGATATTAACCGGAGTACGATCAGGATACAAGGGGTCGAAATTCCGGTTATATTTACATTCAAATCCTTCCCATACGTTGAAGAAGCATTTGGGAAATCCTACGGTACATTTGAACAGGAAATGAACCGGATGATGAGCCAAGGAAAGATAACCTTAGGTAAAAAAGAAATAAAATTAATGCATTCACTCATTTATGCCATGATTAAATCTGGGGGTACTGATTGTACAGTAAATGAAATTGAAAATGCTATACCTCTCACGGATCTTCCTGCCATCTTCCAAGTTGCAATTGATCTATTCAATGATCAAAATTTCCAAAAGACTGATATGGATAAACTGAAAACCGAAAAAAAAAATTAATCAGCAGCATGCAAAATGAGTCTCAATCTACAGAGTTAGATTGGGACTTTTATTTTTATGTTGGAAATACGCTTCTTGGATTAAGCATGGATGATTTTTTCAACATAACCCCAAACCATTTACTCAAGCAATATATCATGCACGTGAGGTATCACAATCCGGATGCCCTGGTGGATGAAAAGGAAAAGCAAGTATATACATTAGATCAAACACCGTTCCTATAAGTGAGGTGAGGATATGGCTAATAGGGAAAGAAATGTTGTCCTGAATTTTAAAATGGATGGCCAAGTTCAATATGCGGATACTCTTAAAGAAATAAATACTGTGATGAATACGGCAGCTAAAGAGTACAAGAATCATATCGCCGCAATGGGTAAGGATGCCAAGGCAACCGACAAGTTAGCTGCTGAGAAGAAGAAACTAGAAATCCAAATGCAGGCAGCTGAGAAGCGGACAGGAATGTTGAGAGCTCAATACGAAGCTATGAGTCGAGATACCAGGACCACAACCGGTCAGCTTACGCAGATGTACGGTAAACTTTTAGACGCAGAACGTGCACAGACATCACTTCAGCAAGCAATGGAACGAGTTAACGAGGGGCTTTCAGAGGAGGCTATAGCAGCCAGGGAGGCACAGGATGAGCTCACTAATTTAAAAGAAGATTCCAAAAGACTTGAAGCTGAACAAAGGCGACTAACCAGTGCTTTCGAGCTTCAAAGATCCGAACTGAGTGAAAATGCTAGTGAGGCTGATAGGGCTGCACTTGCCCAGGAACAATATACTCAACAAATGAGGATGGCTAGAAGAGCAATTGATAATATGGAGCAACAGCTAGAAGCCACTCGAAGGGCCTATGGAGAAAACTCTGTAGAAGTAATGCAATTAGAAACAAGATTAAATCAAGCTCGTTCTGAGATGACACGATTTTCAAGAGGACTTGATAATGTTGGAGAAGAAGCTGATGAAGCAGAGGGTAATCTAAATAAAATGGGGCGTGGATTACAAGCAATTGCAGGAGCGATTCCAGCAGCGGCCATCGGTGGTTTAGTGGAGAGTATGCAAGAGTACAACGAAGTCATGGCGAGACTTAGAACCAATGTTGTCCTATCTGGAAGGGATCTAGGCATTGTTGAAGAAGCATTTTCCAAAATTACAGCGGTAACGGGAGAAGCGGATGCAGCCGGCGAAACTCTGGCAAATCTGCTGGCTAGTGGATTCAGTGATAATCAATTAGCTGAAGCAATTGATCTTATAAACGGTGCTTATATAAAATTCAGTGACACGCTTAAAACAGAAGGCATCGCGGATGGGATACAAGAGACAATGGCCGCCGGGGAAGCAGCCGGGTCATTTGCTGAGTTACTAGAACGAAGTGGGGTTAACGTAGATAATTTTAATAGCACTTTAGCATCTATGATTAAGATCGGAGAAGGTTCAAATTACATCCTCAAAACCTTATCTCAAGAGGGATTTAGCGAAGTTTATAACAAATATCAAGAATTGAATCCAGAAGTACAGGCAAATGCGGAAGCTAATGCCCAGATGCAGAAATCTCTAGCAGATCTGGCACTCATATTAACTCCCCTGGTGACCAAAGTAGCTGACTTTACAACCAAGGTTATTGAATGGGCTAATGAAAATCCCAACCTCACTGCAACAATCGGAGCTGGGGCGGCAGCAATCGGAGGACTGGTTACTGTATTAACTATAGCGGCACCGATCATGACTGCAGTTACAGTGGCTGCGGGAGCTATGGGAATTAGTATCACGGCTGCAACATGGCCAATCTTAGCAATTATCGCAGCTATAGCGGCTGTAATTGCCATAGGAGTTCTTCTTTATAAGAACTGGGACTCTGTAAAATCGAAAGCCACATCTTTAATGGATAGAATGGGACCAGTAAAAACTGTTCTACTTGCCCTCACAGGTCCGATTGGTGCTCTCATAGCTTCTGGTGTAGCTCTCTATAAGAATTGGGATACCATCAAAGAAAAGGCAGGTAGGTTAAAAGACAAAATAGCCAATTTGTTCAAGGGGATTAAGTGGGTACTACCAAGAGTTAAGCTTCCCCACTTCAGCATTAAAGGTAAGTTTGACTTAATGCCTCCTGGAATCAGTGTTCCTACTGTTGGAGTAGACTGGCGGGCAAAAGGAGCTATCTTTACAAAACCAACAATCTTTGGACAGTACGGGGGACGTATGCAAGGCGCAGGAGATGCAGGTCCGGAAGCCGCACTTCCACTCAATGAGCAGACACTTGGAGATATCGGAAAAGGTATTGCTGCCACAGTGGGGGGAACCAGTGGGCAAGTAGAGGTCCATGTATATGTGGACTCTGATGAACTAACTACCAAGCTGGCACCTGGTATGAGCAAGAAGATCAACAAGAACAATAAAATCAATGCACGTGCGCAAGGAGTGGTGTTTACATGATCACGATGGATGACCAATATCGATTCGAGGATTTTGGCTTTTTTTGTGAACCGGGCAACGAGGATCCCGCCACTCCCGATTACGAGGAGAAAACTTTATTTATTCCAGGAAAAGTTGGTGAGTGGGATTTCGGGTCAGAGGTTAAAGGTCGTCAATTCTCTTATCCTTTAAAGATAATGGATCGCTATTACACGAATATGCAGCGACAGCTTAATAATCTCGTTTCTTTTTTATTGGACCCATATGGAAAACCACGGTTGATAAAGATTGAATCCGACTATGATCCAGGCAAGTACTGCATGGCGAAGATTAATGGGCCAGTTGTCCCTCAGAGAGTCGAAGAGGAGTGGGGCATAAACTTAAACTTCAAAGCAAATGACCCATTGAAATACTCAGCTTCAGAAAACCATGAAGTACATTGGGATAGTACTACAGTTACATTTGATGATGTTTATTCCATCAATACTGTCTTTGTGGATGATGTACTCATAACGTCCCCTCAAACTGTGGAAACAACCATCACTGGATATGCAATGAGTCCGACTATCTTGGTGTCCGGATCAGGGGAAAACGTAACCTTAAGTGCAAATGGGAAGACATTAGTACTTGGAACTTTTTCAAACTCTGTTTTTGTAATTAGAGGAAAAGACTCCACTATCTTAAAAGGTGGTAAAGAAGAGTTTATCGTTGGGGACTTTTTCGATTTGCTACCTGGATTGAACCAGATCACGATTTCTGGAAGCAGTCTTAATTTCAATTTATCTATTAGAGTACGAGATCAATATATTTAAAGGATGGTGGTGAGTATGACACTACAGAAAATACCTACTGGCATTAAATTTCCCTTATTCGAAGGGGTTAAATTAATCAATGCAGCCATTGAAGCTGCTGATAAAGCACAGGAAGATTCTTCAAGTGCAAAGATAAAATCAGAAAATGCATTAGCAACCTCTCAGTCAGCAGAAACAAAAGCAGATAGTGTCCAGGAACAGTTTAACCAGGTTGTGATTGACGGAGATTCTTCAGTCGAAGCGGCGCAAGCAAGGGTAAACGCAGAGGGAAATTCATTCACTACTTTGAAGGATCGACTGGATACGTCTGATGAACTCATGGCAGAGAGAGCCATAAAAACCGATGGAGGACTTGATAGGCTGAAAGCCACGAGTAAATTCGTAACAAGTTTATCATCCTATGTCGGTTTGGTTAATACTGAATATACGGGAGACAATGGAACAAGGTTTTATATATTACCTAAAGCCAAAGTAAGTTCAGGGGTTGGTGGGGTTTTAAAAATATTTGGTGATGATTATCAAAACGGTGCTGATTATCGTGATTTAGGTTTGTATTTTCACGCTGACCAAGCTGGAGATAAAGGATATTTCGGTAATGGCGTTTTTTGGATTAACGGGAAGGTATTCGATGGCACTGGAGCTCAGTATCTAGGGAAGAATCCTGATATAGGATTTAGTTTTCAAGATGGAGAGACGGTCGCTGGCAGGATTACGAGATTGGGAGCCCAATGGCCGGTTTGGGTATTTGGTAAAGATAAACCTTCTTTACATGGTTTTAATCCAAACATACTCATGGAAGTGCAAGGAGAAGTCGGTTTTAAAAATAACACAAGTCTAAAATTCCGGAATAGTGCAAACAATGCAGATGCCGGAGTAAGGATGAATTCTGATGATTATTTTTTCATGTCTCTAATTAACGGATTGAAAGTGTTCACCAATGGCGGAACGGAACAATTGAGGGTTTCTGGTGCAGGTGTAGAACCTAAAACAAAGCTCGTCCAAAATTATATAGGAATATCAAATAATCTACCTACTCCAAGTGTTAAAACCGGCAATGTATTTGTTATCTCAAATACAACTACAACCTCGATAACTGATTTATTGGATGGGACTCCAGGTCAAATTGTTACGTTGGTCATAAATGATTTTGTAACAACTATAAAAAGTAATTCAGCTATAAAGCTTACAAGTGATTTTAGACCATCTAATACCTTATCAAATATTACATTAGCAAGGTTAGGTACACAATGGGTGGAAATGTTTAGGAAAGAATTTTAAAAGCGCTTAATGGATTTATTAAAGAAAACATATTGAGGGGTGAATATATTGGAAAAGGATCTATTTACGATAATTGGTGTAAAGGAATACGAAATCGCAAAATTACAGAATCGGGTTTATGAACTAGAAGTGCAATTAGAAGAAACAAATAACAAACTGGAGGATTTCAAAGGCAATATTGAAGATCAAAACTAATGGTTTGATTTTCAGACTCTGAAATTAGAGAGTAGGTGTTAAAATGAGTTTTTTTATGACTTGTTAAGTCTTACACCGATACAACATTTAATATATTATTGGCAAGTCTGGAGTGCAATTGTTTTATTATCAGTAATAATACTTACATGGATAAATAAAAAAGCCTGAAAATTTTCTCAGGCTAAGCAAAAATGGACAAAATTCAAACCAAAATTCGTAAGAGAAACATTTTCTTGTAGATTGTTATCTCCACCGCCAATAGCAAATGAGTTGGTAACAGCACTTAGAAATCCATACATTTTCAATCTACCGATTGCGCCTACAATTGCATATTGTTCTATGCCCGGTTTATTAATTGTGCCAACATTGATTGGTGAATTGCCTTTATTTTGCTCTGAATAAAGAAATGATAATAGCTCACATTCTAATAAGGACATAGCTGCTAAGGTTTCTAAAAAGAAGCGTTTTTCGTCAAAATTCCCTTGTTTTGGAGTAGCTAAAGTGTTCAAGAAAAATTGCTTGAAAAATGTTCTTTTTTCATTTGTGTGTTCACGTTCAATTTTATCATTTAAAATCTCTATTAAAGCAATAAGCTCATCCTCATTATGCGATTCAACTGGAGGTAACGGCTCTTTTAGATGATCTTGGAGTTGAGAAATTTCTTCATAAAAAGATTCTATCCTTTTAAATCTTTTTTCATTTTTGGTCCCAAAGTAGGCGGCAGATAAAGCCGGTCCGACATATGGAACCAATTGAAGTCCAGTTTGAACTGCGATTTCTATTTTTTCTTTAGTATTAAGTATGTTTTTATCTGTCATTTATGACATCTCCCTTCCTGTAATATATTAACAATTAATTAGAATAATATAAAGATGTTTATGGGTAAGAAACTATCGGATAATGTAGCGCAATAGAAGATCATCTCTTATGAGGTGGTCTTTTTGTTTTGAAAAGAGGTGAAAATATTGCTTAAGACATTAGATTTACAAAGGAATGTCACGGCAATTCTTGAAAATGCATTCGGTATTTCATACACAAGGAAAAATAATCAAATTTGGCAGGCATCATTTTCACTCCCGATCAACGATCCAAAAGTCGATAAAGTTAAACTGCTGAAATACCTGCAAATTTATGATAAAGGTGAGTATGTTGGTCTGTTCAGGATTATCCCTAAGAAAACTTCAAAGAGCTGGTTAAATGTTTCGTTTGAATGCGAGCATGTTCTGGCCACTCTCCTGGGGAGCACACTGTTCAAAGATCATCAACTGACGAACCTGCCCACAGATGAAGTCCTGCAGTATTTAATTAATCAGCAAAAAGAGAAGCACTGGCAGCTGGGGACAGTCGAAATCATTCGATATTTCCATTACCTGTGGGAGAATGAAAACCTACTATCTGCAATCTTCAGTGTGACAAAGCCATTTGATGAGCAATACAGATGGACATGGGACACGACTTCATATCCCTGGACTCTTAACCTTGTTAGGCCCAATACAGAACCTGTGTGTAGGATTAAGGAGCGTCACAACTTAATTGACTTTGAAATCGAAGAGAATCCAATGAGTGTGTTCAACCGGATCTACCCTTTAGGATATGGTGAAGGTGTGAATCAACTGACAATAGAATCGGTGAACAACGGGGTACCTTATATTGAAGATGCTGCATCAATCGCAGAGAATGGCATCATTGAAACCACATGGGTTGATAAACGCTTTGAAGATGCAGCAACTTTAATGGCGAGCGGAGAAGCAATCTTGAAGAAGTGGAAAGAACCGGTTGTCTCCTGGGTAGTGTCAGCTGCAGATGTTTCAAGCATCACGGGTGCCAAAATCGATGAGCTCAAAGAAGGAAATGTGGTGGGGTTAGAATTAGATGACTATCCTAATGTGGACCTATTAATCATGAAAGAGCACCGGCCAGATATTAAAGGTGATCCCGGCAATACTCAATTAGAGATTGGCAGCTTAACTGAGGATTTGAGCACCACACAGGCTGATTTGGAGCGTAGGCAGAAGATTAATGAGGTGTATGCCCAGGGTGCCACAAATGCTTACGTAGTACCATTAGACCAAAACTGTGATCCAGACAATCCTGCAGTGTTCAAGTTTTTTATTTACGAAGACTTCAGGAAGATCAATAAATTGGACCTAACTTTTGAAACGACTAATTTTGAGGGGTATATTAAGGCGATGGAAAGCGCTGGCCAAGTGGTGGCTACTTCAACAACACAATCCGGTGGCAGCATAGTCAAAACTTCTACTACTTCATCTGGGGGGAGTGTAGTTCAAGCGAATACTACATCAGGCGGTGGGGCTTATGTGCAGAGTAATGATTTCACAAGCACTTTTACAAGTCCGACGTTCTTTTTGTATTCATCCCCACCCGTGGGAGTAGGGACAGGGATGACACCACCTTATGAAGAACATACTCACGCAGTCGAAGTAGATGACGACAAGTTAAGCCACAGACATTCAGTAAATGTGAGTTTAAATATACCGGCACATACGCACCCATTTTCATTAAATATTCCAGCTCATTCTCATCCATTTGAAATAAATCTGCCGGACCATAGCCATCCTTTCGAAATAAATATACCTGGGCACACCCACCCATTTAATTATGGCATTTTTAAAAACCCAGAATCACCAACGACTATACAAATAACAGTTGATGGTAATGTAGTAGACCATGAATCTTTGTCAGGTGAAAATATCGATTTAACCCCGTATTTAGAAAAAGATGCAAGCGGTAATATCGCAAGAAACAGATGGGCAACAATTGAAATTACTCCAAATGAGTTAGCTAAAATTAGAGCGAATTTATTCGTTCAAATGTTTATTCAAAGTAGAGGAAGCCACTCTCTATGAAAATTTGAAACTATTCCCTTCTATTTTCGTATATAATTGTTAACAAAAGGAAACGGGAGGGTTTTCTATGAAAAAATTACTTGTTAGTTTCGCTTTGGTAGGGTCGCTCGGCATAGGCGGGATATTAACATACAGTATGGTAGACGGAAAAGAAAAGGTCAAAGAAAAATCAGTACAAAGTGTGAGTGCTTCAAATGACGATTCCACAAAGGAGGTGGTTAGTGTAAAAGCTCCTACTGAAAGAACTGTGGATACTAACGGGGAGGTTCCATGGAACTATATGTCCGCAGAGCAAATTGAAGCGAGTCAGGAAAGTGGGGAGGTCGTATACCTGTTTTCTGATGCTGAAGCATTAGAACAGTACAGCATTGATTTATCTGAAAATCCTGACACGACACCTTATGATAAAGACACTTTAGCTACAAGCTGGGCAAATCATATGAATGCTTTTTTAAATGGTGTCAAAGAAGACCATCCAAATAAATTGGATTACTTCATGAAGATTGAAGAAGCAAAAAATGCAATGGCTGCATTCGATTACGATAATGTTCCAGGATTAATCGAAGACGCAAAATCACTAAGATAATACAGAGATAAGGCACCCAATATGAGGTGTCTTTTTTATTGCTTGAAAAGGGAGTGATAAAATTGGAGGAAGCAGACATGAATGAACTGTGGAAGCAGGCTACTGACAACAGGTTGCAAAAGTTGGAGCAAGAAGTCCTCTTACAAGGTAAAGATCTTGAATATGTAAAACAAGATTTAGGTGAAATCAAAGAGAATACCAAATGGTTACGTCGTGCCGTTACCAATGCATTTATAGTTGCATTGATCGGTGGATCCGTAGCCATTTTTTATGGAGCTTTTCAATTATTCAAAGGAGGAATGTAACTTGGAACAATTATTATCTTTAGATTTTGGTGGGTATGTCGCCCTGGCGTTTATTCTTTATGTGATTCGTGAATCAGGTAGGGTCCCAAACAGTTTAATCCCTGTTGTGGGTCTTTTTTTAGGACTAGCATTTGCGTTCTTCGAGTACAGAAATTTTGACTTTGACGTGATGTTGGAAGGAATTAAGTATGCAATGTTGGGTGTCGGGACGGTCGCAGGAATTAAATATGCTCAAGAAAAGAGGGATTTATAATGGAATTCATTTATCCAGCAAAAGGTAAAATAACTTCTCGTTTCGGCAAAGATTTTCTGAATGGTATTGCCAGGATCCACAATGGAATAGATATTGCTCAGGGTGGCATAAATGAGGTTGTGGCTTCAGCCGGTGGCAGAGTGTCCAAATCGTATCTATCATCTTCATACGGCGAGTGTGTGTTCATTCTGCATGATATTAATGGACAAGAATTTGAAACAGTATACGCACACATGAGATCCGGGTCCCGGAAGGTAAGGGAAGGGGACCGTGTTACCCAGGGGCAGCCAATCGGAATCATGGGGGACACAGGGAATTCCTTTGGACAGCATCTTCACTTTGAGATGCACAAAGGCAGATGGAATATTGGTAAGAGTAAAGCTGTGGATCCATTAGATTATCTATTAAAGGATCTTTCACCTTCAACCTCTTCAGGTGTTCACATTGTAAAGTTCGGTGATACTCTTTGGGAAATTGCTAAGGACAATAACCTTTCTGTGAGTGAGTTAAAAACATTGAGTGGATTAATGTCTGATGTGATTCACCCAGGAGATAAATTAATATTGAGTGGATCATCATCATATGTAGGCAAAAGGGCAGAATGTAAAGTGACCAAACTAAGATTTTACTCTAAGCCATCCTGGGATGCTAAATATGTAGTGGACTATCTTTCAGAAGGTTATGGATTCCCCACGATCGTAAGGAAATTAAAAGTAGACGATGCGTATCAGTTTGAAGTGAAGAATTCAAAAGGCAAAACGTTTTATGTTACTGCAAATGAAAAATATATCCGTGTAGAATAATTGTGTCTTATCTAGAGAACAATATTGATCACACCATGAACTACAGTGGATCATAAGTGAAGGCCCCTCTCAATCGAGAGGGGCTAAAAAAATCCCCCTAAATTGTTAATTATATGGTAAAATTACAAATGTTAGTTGATATATAGGGGTGGTTACATGCTTTACCTAACTGTACTTACAGAAACAAAGACCTTTAAGAAGTTTGATGAATCTCTTTCAAATCAAGTAATAAATCTTAATCCGAAATTCTTTCTTTTTTCTTTGTACTTGATAGGAGCAATCATTATTTTGTACTGGGCAGTAAAAATATATAAAATGTATAAAGCTCCCGGTTCAGAATTGATTAAAGAATATAAATTAGATTTGGAAAAGACCATGGCTGATTCAAAACAAAAATCACAAATAATGACACTCATGGATCAGGTCAACAAAGAGATTCCCGAGTTACATAAACTTTCGGGGTTGAGTGATAAAACACTACTGATAAGTAGAGGTCGGAAAGTAACTGATATGATTATCGAACAAATTCCCCTAACTTTGAAAAGTATGAAAAACATCAGGCATAGATGTGCGGTATTTGCAGTTGATCCAGATGATCCTGATAATTTAAAGATATTTGAGGGTTGTGGATTTAGTATTAATGGAAAAGAAAAATTAAGATTGAAAATTGATTCATCAATAGCAGGAAATGTTTTCTCTTCTGGAGAATATAGTTATTGTAAGGATTTAACGAAGGAAAAAGACTTCAAACCACATCCAAAAGCCACAAAGAGTTATTCTTCGTTACTTTGTGTTCCAATCAAAATTGATGGGTTTACACTAGCGGTATTAAGTATTGATGGTTCAGAAACAGATTGCTTCTCACCTGATGATATAAGTTATTTCCAAATATTTTCTAATCAATTAGCAATAATTTTTGATATTATGGGTAAAGATATAATATTAGGAGGTATGACAAATGGCGAAAAAGTTCAGAACACTGGATGAAGCTAGAGTTGCATATCTAAACGACAAGATTACTCCAGAAGAGTTTTCTTCATTTTTGAAAAGGTTTTCAATCGCTGACAATGAAAGAAAATCAATTGAAAAGAATTCTAAAAAGATTGAAAGAAAGCTCGCTACAGTTTAAAACCTCTCTATTTTGAGAGGTTTTTTACTTTAATTTCTTCTTCTTTTAATAATTTAGCCATTTCATCAATTGTACACACGGCATCAAAAACTTTGTCTGGATCTAACCCCATTTCCTTAAAACGGGAGATGACCTCTTCCCACGTTTTCTTCATACTCCTTCACCTCACCTTTTATATCTTCTTCATTGTTAGCCATTATTTTTTCCACGATCATTTCACGGCAACCGTGCTCTCTCCACACTTGATATTTCCATTTAGAAGCAAGCTCAGGCAATTTATTTCTGCTGCATCTGAATCGATTAAATCTAAGTATACCAGTGCCCTCGATTCTTATATGTAATTCCATTTTAAAGTTCACTCTTTCTCCCTCCAAAAGACATTGGTATTTTTCACCTATTATCATCATAAGTATATCTCAAGTGGTTCACAAGTGAACCAGAAATTATGATAGGGGAGAGGTTGAATTGACTAATATAAAAAAGGTAACTCTGTGTTTAAATGTGGATGACCCTGAACAAAAAGAATTATTTGATTTTGTTTCAAAGCTTCCTAATGGGTCCAAACGGAATGGGAGCTCATTCTTAAAGACCCTCGTAGACCGGGAATATCAAAGAACACTCCAAAAAAAAGAGGTAATTAAGACATCCGGGGGAGGAATTACCTTACGGTTATGACCTCCCTTCACCCTACTCTTTTGTTACATTGTTACACGGTTGACACTGTCAATTGTCATGACATTTGGAAGGGGGTGTCTTGATGATAGAAGGAAAGGGGTTAGGAAATAAGAAAGTAAACAGGGTGAACATTTCACTGACTAACAAGATGAATACAAAACTGAATAAGTTGTCCGTAGCTTGTAATATGAAACCGACCACTCTCGCTTGTCTCCTGGTGGAAAAGTGTTTAAACGACCCAGAATTGGTGTTTAAGCTGCAGCAGGAGCACTGTGTATATTCTGCCTACAGAGTCGTACCTATTAAGGGCTTCAATAGTGGCGAAATCGAATATGTGCTAAGTGAAAGGGGATAATGATATGATCTCGTTTATTGCTGGGATAATATGTTCTACGATGTTGTTTGCTTTAATAAAAGATAATGTTGGTGAGTGGGAAGAGGTTGAGGAAGGACCCGGAAATCCGGGTGAAGTTGAAATTAATGATCATTCAATACGGCATGTAACCTTGTCCTGCCAGACCTGTAGGAAACTGAAAAAGCATAAAGAGATTGAACCGAACTTGTTTCAGTGTATGAAATGTAAGAGACACATTGATATTCGTGCCTCATAGACATAGTGAAAGTATGTTTGAATTTTATTGTATTTACATAACATGTTCCACGGGTAGCGGAAAGACGACGACATTGTATTCCCTTGTCCACCATTGTTCCGTTGCACTGAACCGGAACGTGATCACATTGGAAGATCCCGTAGAAAAACAGCACGATGAAATGGTGCAAATTCAGGTGAATGAAAAGGCGGGGATTACCTATTCAGCAGGGCTGAAGGCGATATTAAGGCATGATCCAGATATTATCATGGTCGGGGAAATCCGGGACAGGGAGACGGCGGAAGTAGCGATTCGAGCGAGCTTGACCGGGCATCTCGTCATATCTACTATGCATACCAGGGATGCGAAAGGGGCGA
Organism: Bacillus sp. KH172YL63; assembly: GCF_011398925.1. NCBI lineage: Bacteria > Bacillati > Bacillota > Bacilli > Caryophanales > Bacillaceae > Bacillus > Bacillus sp. KH172YL63. The sequence continues at coordinate 2,814,360 of NZ_AP022842.1, read as the reverse complement.
TTTACCGTTTGATGGAGTTCGGCATCGAATGGCATGACATTGAACAGACGCTCCTCGCCGTTTCCGCTCAGCGTTTATTGAAGTTGGTCTGTCCGCTCTGCAAGACAGAGTGCGGAGGGAAGTGCCTTCATGGAAAGCACGCCAACCGGGCATCCGTGTATGAAATCATCACCGGCAGTGCCCTGAAAGAAGTGTTGAAGGAAGCGAAGGGGGAAGCGGGGAAATATCGGTATCAGTCCCTTCAAATGTTGATCAATAAGGGGGTGGCACTGGGCTTTGTTTCAGAACTTGAATATAAGAAATGGGTTCATGAAGAAAAGTGATGATCAAGGGAAATTCCTGAAAAGACTGGGTGATCTCATCCAGAAGGGCTATACTTTTTCAGAAGCCATTGATTTTCTTCTCCTTCCCAAGGAAAAGAACACAACAAAATTAAAGAAAAGAATGATTGCCTCATTACAAAAGGGAGAATCCATTTCTTCCGTCATCCATAAGCAACTGAAGATTCCAAGCCATGTCAGCGCCCAGATTTTTTTCGCCGAACACCATGGCCAAATGGGCCAGACCCTCTCGGAAGCAGGGGCTTATCTCATAAAGAAAAGAAAAAATCAGCAAAAAGTACAGCAAGTCATTCAATATCCCCTCATGCTCATCATCATTTCAATCATGATGATGGTCATGCTGCGAAAAGTCCTGTTTCCAAGGTTTCAATCTCTATATGCTTCCCTTGGTTATACCCCTTCAACAAAGCTGACCTACCTGCTTCACTTCATTGAAAACTTTCCGATGATGATGAGTATCGGTTTTATTTTCATCCTCACTGCAGGCGTATTCCTGCTCCTGTTCAAAGACAGGATTTCCCCTGTGAAAGTCTCACGAACCCTGTGTATGATCCCTTATCTCTCTACCTATTTCAAACTTGGTCATTCCCATTTTTTCGCAAAGGAATTGAGCTTTTTACTCACAAGTGGAGTGTCGATCACAGAGTCCCTCCTTATCATTGAAAGTCAAACGTTCAGACCCACACTGCAATATATTTCAGCTCAATGCATCAAAAAATTGAGAGAAGGAAAGCCGTTCAATGACTGTCTCTCATCCCTCCCTTTTTTTCAAAATGAATTGTCCTTTGTGGTCCTTCACGGCCAGACAAATGGAAGGCTGGCAGAGGAACTTTCATTGTACAGTGAGATCTGTTTTCAGGAATTAGAAGAGAAAACCAATGCACTGCTCAAATATATCCAGCCCTTGATTTTCTCATTTGTTGGTTTATTTATCATGGCCATCTACTTCTCCATCATGATGCCGCTCTTTCAAATGATGCAGGGAGTGTAGGCATGAAAGTCGTTCAGTAATCAAATCAGGAGGTTTATTATGTTCAAAAATGAAAAAGGATTTACGCTGATCGAAATGATGATCGTCTTACTCGTCATCTCTGTCCTGTTGTTCATTACGATCCCGAATGTAACCAACCAGAGTAATTCCATCAGTAGTAAGGGCTGCGAGGCTTTTGTCCACATGGTCGAAGGTCAGATCGAGGCGTATAAGATGGACGGAAATGCGCTTCCTGTCACGACCGCGACCCTTGTGGAGGAAGGGTATTTGAATGAGGAATATAAAGCCTGTCCTGATGGAAGTGCGATCACCATAGACGGGAATGGGAAAGTGAGTGCGAATTAAGGGGGAAGGAGGCTACACGCTGATTGAAATGATGATCGTCCTTCTGGTGGTTTCGACCCTCCTGTGGTGGGTAACCTTTTCCGCGGTCCCAATGAGAGATTCCGTTGCAAAAGACCTCTTTCTTACCCAACTACAATCAGATCTTTATCAGATCCAAAGTTATAGTATACGCCATCAATCACAGGTGATTCTTACGTTTTATCCCCTTTCGAATAAATATGTGGCAAGAGAAGTGACGAGGAAAACGATCCTCACGAGACAGCTTTCAGCTGGAATCAAGATCTCTTCGTCGAGCAACCTTGAGGATATCACGTTCTATCCGGACGGCAATACCAATCGGTTTGGAAAAGTGAACTTTAAAGCTGGGGATGGGATCCTTCAACTGATGTTTCAGATAGGGCAGGGACGATTTTATGTACAGGAACTCTAATGGATTTTCCCTTCCTGAATCCCTCGTTGCCTTCAGCTGCGTTCTCCTGATCAGCGGTATTTTCATTCCCTTCCTTATTCAGTATGCGGCCCGTCTCGAGATGCTGCAGCATGAGGTGGAAGCATTGAAGTTCTTGAGGGAAGGGGTGGAGGGTACAATCGTCAGTCGGGAATACACAGGTCACGCACGAACATATAAAGGAGTGCGGTATGAATTCATGTGGAGGGGAGCAGTGCATGAAGAAGCGTGTGTACAATATAGCAAAGGACAAGAATCGAAAGAAGTATGTATATCCCAGAATGAATGACAAGGGATATACGCTCATCGAGGCGATGATCAGCTTTACTATATTCATCATGATTTCCATCAGCATTCCCCTGGTGATGAAATGTTTCTCCACAATCAAACAAGACATGGTGCCTCCCCATTATTATGAATGGAATCTATTTAATGAAAGTTTAAGGAACGAGCTTTGGGGAGGAAGGAATGTCCTTGTCACATCTGACAAAATTTCATTCACGCTCAACAATAAAAGGATTTCATATGAGAAATATCAGGGTTCGGTCAGAAGAAGAGTAGATCAGAAAGGCCATGAAGTCGTGTTACAGTCTGTAAAAGCGTTTAAGTTCTCACCCGTACGGAAAGGGGTGCATATGGATGTGGAGTTTGAGGGAGATGAGAAGGCAGAGGCAGCATTATATTACTTTTCAGAGGGCGCAGTCCCGTAACGAAAAAGGTTTCATCCTCCCATATACCTACGTGCTTTTAATGATGGTGATCCTGACAGGAATGGCTGCAAAAGAGCTTTTTATCAGCAAGTACCTATACTTAACAAACATGAAGGGGGTTCTGGAAAGAGAGGTGAGTGTGTCCCATGCGGTACTGATGGAAATCGAGGGTGGGATGCCGTCTGCCAAACAGGTGACGGGCACATATGGTGAAATCGATATGATAAGTGAAGGAATGAATCCCCTGGAAACCCGGCTGGTTGTGACCTTCAAACGGGGAGGAGAGGTTTTTCTTCCTGCAACTGTTGTGTATAATAGGGAAACAAAAGACATAATCAGTTGGGAGTAGAATATGGAACCGTTGTACTTTATCGGATTTATGGGAGTGGGAAAGACGACCATAGGGAAACGTCTGGGAGAAGTGTTGAATCTCCCGGTCGTGGACATGGACAGCTATATTGAAGAAAATGAAGGGACAACCATCAAGGAGATTTTCAATCATCATGGAGAATCTTATTTCAGGGATTTGGAAAGTGAGGCTCTGATGAAGCTGTCTGGCACCCCGGCTATTATCACAACCGGCGGCGGGGTGGTCGAACGTGAAGAGAACCGTCAGCTGCTGAGAGGGAAGCATCAAGTGTTTCATCTCACCTGTCCATTTGACGTGCTCTGGTCACGACTTGAGGGGGATGAGAATCGTCCACTTGTACAAAAGAATTCTAAAGAGCGGCTATCGTCGCTTTACAATCGTCGCCTTCCCCTGTACGAAAGTTGTAATGGGTTCGACATTGAGACGAAAGATCAAACGGTGGAAGAGGTTGTGCAGTCGATTTTGCATAACCTAAAGGGTCGCGCTGAATAAATTCCGCTGCCTGAGGGTACACTGATAAAAGCGGAAGGTGGTGCTTTTATGTCAGTGAATGATTATGTTAAATTTATCACACAAACATTTGTCCAACATTATGAGAAATCACCCCATGAACGTAAAAGCTTGAAGAAAAAAAGGAAGAATGAGCGGGAACCATTTTTATTCCGATGGTTCGGCATCATTCCTTATGCATTCATGATCATGTTCAAGAAACATAAATAGTGTGGATTCCGGCTGCCTGAGGGCAGTCTTTTTTTGGTCCGGAGCAGTTTTCTTCTCCGCTCCGGATCCAGATCAATGGGACTGTTGCAAATAAAAAATCCCTCCATTGATGATATCAATCGAAATCTTAGGTTCATACTGCTCTTTCAATGCCTGCTTCTCCATAAAATAAGATTCCGGTTTTTCTTCCTGATCTCCATAGAAGTGATTCAGCAATTGTAAATCCTCCTGCCACGTTATTCTTGCCTGTTCTGCCCAGTCCACTGGTTCCTTTTTGATCTCTTCGTATATAGACATTTGAATGCGGTTGATGCCGCTTTTCGGTTTAATGATCGGTGTCAGGGTGAATGAAAAGTCCGGAATCTTCGGCGTCAGGTTTCTTCCCAATAAAGACGTATGAAAGTTGTCTTCGATGACGCCGTTGATCAAGTTCAGTCCGACGCTTCGAATGCTATCTTTCTTGCGGTTTGACTGGTATGAAATCTTAATGTTCAATCCAAGCCAGGGGTGAAGGGGTGTCTGTTGACCACTGGGCATACTCCTGTTTTCATATAACCGAATGTACCCGGCTAAATTTCTGGTCGAGTGAAAGATCTGATGCAGACGCGGGGAACCGAAGTGGACGGTCTCCCCTTTGAATTCTTCCGGTGCATGCTCAGGATTGGTCACAAGGGATAGTGTCATCGGGTTTGGCGTGCCCCCGGTTTTCTCAAGATAATGCCAGTAAAAGGGGCGGTTCATCAGCTCTTTATCAAGATCAATTGTCAGCTGGACGGTCATATAGCCGTTCCCGTTCGCCACAAGCTCGCACCCGTTGGCAAGGAAATATCTTTCAAGAAATTGATGAATTTCGTGTTGCTGCATTTGATTTTTCCTCCTTTAACTGCTCAGCGAATTGAATCATGCTCGTTAAGTTCTCCATTTTTATCTTCATTTCCCCTTCCGACCGAGATGAAGTAAGGATATCGGACACATGGTCTTCAAAGTCTTTGAAGTCAAGACGGGTCAAAATCTCATCAAGCTGTCCGATCACCCGTTCAAAGAGGTTGATTTTTTCGTACAAAAGTTTCAGGATATGCTCTTCGACTGTATTCTTGGTGGCGAAGTTATAAATGTGGACATCCTCTGTCTGTCCAAGCCGGTGAACCCGTCCGATCCGCTGTTCGAGCCTCATCGGGTTCCATGGAAGGTCAAAGTTGATGACGTGGTGACAGAATTGGAGGTTGATTCCTTCTCCGCCCGCTTCTGTTGCAATCAGGACTTGTGCATGCTTTTGGAAGAGCTCCCGCATCCAATCTTTTTTACCCCGTTTGAATCCCCCCCTGAACGGAACAGAGCTGATTCCGTGCTGCTTAAGGAACCATTGTAAATATAGCTGGGTCGCCCGGTACTCTGTGAAAATGATGACTTTATCATCAATGGATTGAATGATTTCCAATGCTTTCTCTGCTTTCGAATTGGACGTCACATTTTCGACTTTCTTCATCAGATTGCCTATCGTTTGTTCGAACGCTTCAGAAGGGGATTCTTTCTTTTCGAGCATGTTCTTTAACGTATAAAAGACGGCTTCCCTTGAACTGCATGCTTCCCTTTGAAGAGTCAAAAGAGAGAACGAACTTGCATTCGACCAGTCATCATATCTTCCTTTCAGGGAATCGATCCCCCTATAGAGCGCTCTCTCAGCTTCGTTGAAATCAATCAGGACTGTCTTTACATGACGTTTCGTCCATTCGATGCCCGTATCTCCCCGCCTGTTTCTGATCATCACTTTATTAATGAGGCTTTTCAGGTTTTCATCTTCCTCTAGGCTCCGGACGCCCTTTTTATATCTGTCTGTAAATCCCGATTCGTTCCCAAGGTGTCCTGGCTTCAGCAGAGAAACAAGGTGGAAAATCTCTTCCACCCGGTTCTGGATCGGTGTGGCCGTAAGCAGCAGGCAGAATTTTTTCTTGAGGTTTTGCACAAATTCATAGTTTTTTGTTTTGTGATTCTTGAGTTTATGAGCTTCGTCAATGATGACCAGGTCATAGTCCTGCTCGTATACCTTTTCCCTGTGAGGGCTCCGCTTTGCCGTGTCCATGGAAGAGACGACGATATCGCACTGATCCCATACATAGCTTTTTCGCTGGGGGACGGCCGGGATAAAGAATTTACTGTTCAATTCGTACGCCCACTGAGACACCAGGGAGGCGGGAACGAGTATCAATACCTTCTTCACGAGACCCCGGATCATGTATTCTTTCAGGATCAGTCCCGCTTCAATCGTTTTTCCCAACCCGACTTCATCTGCAAGGATCGCTTTACCGTTCATCGTCTCCACAACCTGCTTTGCTGCTTCCAGCTGATGGGGGAGCGGAGTGACATTTGCCAAATGTTTCGGAGCCTGCAACCCTTCAAAGTTCGGAATTGCAAGATGTTGTTCAAATTCGATGGCAAGCTTATAAAGCTCCCAATTCCCCCAAGGACCGTCGTTTGCAATCAGATCATCCAGCCCTTCTCCCCACTCTTCATCAAATATTACTTCAACATTCATCAGAAAAACATCTCCTTATTTCTTATAAAAATGATTGCTCAAATCTCGCATTTAATGGTAGGATGAAAATAGATTTTCAAAAGTTTGAAAAAATCGAAAATCCGAACATTCATAGTGATAACATTTCTTCTGTATAGTTCTAGTATGACCAATTGTTTCAAGGAATATTGGCGAATGATGACAAGGGGAGAGACTGTGCATTCAGCGCCGAAGGAGCAAGCACGTAACAGTGTGAATCTCTCAGGCAAAAAGACTCTTGTTGGACGCAACTCTGGAGAGTGTTTCGACTTAGGAAACCACCAAAGGGGAAAGCCGTTCTTCGGTAAACTTTCAGGTGCAAGGACAGAGAAAACTTCTTATTAAAAGGGGTTTTTCTGTCCTTTTTTTCATGGGGAAAACGTGGTTATGCCAGAATGAAAGGAAGATGAAGGGGGAAAAGTCATGTCAGAGTTAAAACAAACGCCTTTATACGATGTTTACAAAGAGTATGGAGGGAAGACCATCGACTTCGGTGGCTGGGCTTTACCAGTGCAATTTTCAAGCATTAAAGAAGAACATGAAGCGGTAAGGTCCCGGGCAGGACTATTCGATGTTTCTCATATGGGAGAAATTGAAGTGAAAGGCGAAGGGGCGCTGGACTTCTTACAAAAAATGATGACCAACGATGTCTCCAAAGTGAAAGACGGAGGCGCGCAATATACGGCCATGTGCTACGAAAATGGTGGAACCGTCGATGACTTGCTGGTTTATAAAATAAAAGATCACGATTACTTACTTGTTGTGAATGCAGCAAATATAGATAAAGATTTTCAATGGTTGAAAGAGCATCAGGGAGATAATGTGGAGGTCAACAACATTTCTGAAAAAATGGCACAGTTGGCTCTCCAAGGCCCGCTCGCAGAAGAGGTATTACAGACACTCACAAAGACTTCACTCGGGGATATCGGTTTCTTTAAATTCCAGATAGAAGTGGAGATCGATGGCAAGGAGGCCCTTGTTTCACGTACAGGTTATACAGGGGAAGACGGATTCGAAATTTATTGTGATGCACAGGATGCAGCCCATATATGGAAAGTGATCCTGGATGCAGGCGGGGATCAGGGCGTCCTTCCTTGTGGACTCGGTGCCCGGGATACATTGCGATTTGAAGCGAATCTTGCCCTGTACGGACAGGAGCTGTCTCAATCGATCACACCGATAGAAGCTGGAATCGGATTCGCTGTGAAAGTGAATAAAGAAGTGCCGTTTATCGGTCAGGAAGTATTAAAGCAGCAAAAAGAAGAAGGGGCGTCACGGAAGCTCGTTGGGATTGAAATGATCGACCGGGGCATCCCCCGTCACGGCTATAAAGTATTTTCCGGTGAAGAAGAGATCGGCGAGGTCACAACCGGTACACAATCTCCTACTTTAAAGAAAAATGTGGGATTGGCCCTCTTAAATAAAGATTTCACTGAATTGGGTACGGAAGTGATGGTTGAAATCAGGGGCAAAAAGTTAAAAGCGGCAGTTGTCGCAACACCTTTTTACAAAAGACCAAAGAAATAGGGGAGGAATGACGGTCATGAAGCATCGTTATTTACCGATGACAGAGCAGGATCAAAGGGAAATGTTAGACAGCATAGGCGTGGAAAGCGTGCACGATTTATTTGAGGATATTCCTGAACAGGTGCGTTTCAAAGGAGATTATAATATCAAGAAAGCGAAGTCCGAGACGGAGTTGGTGAAAGAACTTACCAAAATGGCCGCAAAGAACGCTGATTTGAAAAGCCATGCATCCTTCCTGGGTGCAGGGGTATATGACCATTACATGCCGATCATTGTCGATCATGTATTATCCCGTTCAGAATTTTATACAGCTTATACACCTTACCAGCCGGAAATCTCCCAGGGGGAACTGCAGGCAATCTTCGAATTCCAGACGATGATCTGTGAGCTGACCGGCATGGACGTGGCCAATTCATCCATGTACGACGGAGGAACGGCCCTTGCGGAGGCAGCTATGCTTTCGGCAGGTCAAACGAGAAGAAAGAAAGTCCTCGTTTCAAGTACGGTACACCCGGAGTCCAGAGATGTATTAAGATCGTATGCGAAAGGTCAATATATCGATGTGGTGGAAATTCCCCATGTGAACGGTGTGACGGATGTAGAAGAATTGAAAAGCTTAATGAGTGATGAAATCGCTGCAGTCGTCGTTCAATACCCTAACTTTTTCGGGCGTGTGGAAGAGCTGAAGGCAATTGAGGAAATCGTTCATGCCGATAAAGCAATGTTCGTTGTTTCTTCCAATCCATTGGCGCTGGGGGCGTTGACACCTCCTGGACAATTAGGTGCTGATATCGTCATCGGCGATGCCCAGCCGTTCGGAATTCCAAGTGCCTTCGGTGGACCTCACTGCGGTTATTTTGCCGTGAACAAAAAGCTGATGAGGAAAGTGCCTGGGCGACTTGTCGGCCAGACCGTCGATGAAGACGGAATCCGCGGCTTCGTTCTGACTCTTCAAGCCCGTGAACAGCATATCCGCCGTGACAAGGCGACGTCCAATATTTGTTCAAATCAGGCGTTGAATGCACTCGCAGCATCGGTTGCAATGACGGCACTCGGCAAGCAGGGCGTAAAAGAAATGGCCATCCAGAATATCCAAAAGGCCCATTATGCAAAAGAAGCGTTTAAAGCTAAAGGATTCACCATCGCCTTTGAAGGGCCTTCATTCAATGAGTTTGTCATCAAAGTGGATAGACCGGTGAAGGAGATCAATCAAAAGCTTCTTACTAAAGAAATGATCGGTGGTTATGATTTAGGTTTGATGGATGACAGCTTATCGCATCATATGCTGGTCGCTGTTACAGAACTTCGCAGCAAAGAAGAAATCGACGCATTCGTAGCGGAAGTGGGGGATTGTCATGAATAAGCAAGATCAGCCTCTTATTTTTGAATTATCGAAAGAAGGACGCACAGGTTACAGCCTGCCGGAACTGGATGTACCACAGGTGGAACTGTCTGACCTCATCCCGTCTGATTATATCCGACAAGATGCACCGGAGCTTCCAGAGGTATCCGAGCTTGATATCATGCGTCATTATACGGCCCTGTCAAAGCGTAATCACGGGGTCGATTCAGGCTTCTATCCATTGGGATCTTGTACGATGAAATACAACCCGAAGGTGAATGAGAACGTTGCACGACTGAACGGTTTTGCCCACATCAACCCACTTCAGGAAGCTGAAAGCGTACAGGGTGCCCTGGAACTGATGTATGATCTTCAGGAACATCTGAAAGAAATCACGGGTATGGATGAAGTGACCCTTCAGCCTGCTGCGGGGGCACACGGCGAGTGGACCGGTCTTATGATGATCCGTGCTTATCACGAGGCAAATGGGGATACCCACCGCACCAAGGTGATCGTACCTGACTCAGCTCATGGAACGAATCCTGCAAGTGCCACGGTTGCCGGATTTGAAACGGTTACCGTGAAATCAGATGAAAACGGTCTTGTTGATTTAGAAGATCTAAAGCGGGTAGTCGGAGATGATACAGCTGCCCTGATGCTGACAAATCCGAATACGCTTGGCTTATTTGAAGAAAACATTTTGGAAATGGCTTCCATCATTCATGGAGCAGGCGGTAAGCTGTATTATGACGGAGCGAACCTGAACGCGGTGCTTTCGAAAGCGAGACCGGGGGATATGGGATTTGACGTCGTGCATTTGAATCTTCATAAGACGTTCACCGGTCCTCACGGGGGCGGCGGTCCGGGAAGCGGTCCTGTAGGCGTGAAGGAGGACTTGATCAAGTACCTTCCTAAACCGGTCCTTGTGAAAAAAGGAGAACAATTTGAATTCGATTATAACCGTCCTGATTCCATCGGTCGTGTGAAACCGTACTATGGGAACTTCGGCATCAATGTCCGTGCCTATACGTATATCAGAACGATGGGGCCGGATGGACTGAGAGCCGTTACAGAGAATGCCGTCCTTAATGCAAACTACATGATGCGCCGTCTTGCACCTTATTTTGATCTGCCGTATGACCGTCATTGTAAACATGAATTCGTCATCAGTGGAAAACGTCAGAAAAAGCTGGGTGTACGTACGCTGGATATTGCGAAACGACTGTTGGATTTCGGCTATCATCCACCGACCATATATTTCCCGCTGAATGTAGAAGAATGCATGATGATCGAACCGACTGAAACTGAATCAAAAGAAACACTTGATTCATTCATCGATGCCATGATCCAGATTGCGAAGGAAGCGGAAGAAACCCCTGAAATCGTGCAGGAAGCGCCTCACACAACAATCGTGAAGCGTATGGATGAAACACTGGCAGCGAGAAAACCCGTCCTTCGTTATATGAAGGAAAGCGAATAGAATCGTAAATCCCCGCAGCGAATGGCCGCGGGGATTTTTTGTGCACCTACCCTTTTTGGTGGGGAATATATCAAAAAAAGGATCACCTTAAAGGCAATCCTTTTCGTATTTATTTCTTGTGTTTCACTTTACCGGTCCACTTTTTGAAACCGCCCTGTAACTGATGCAGATCTCTGTATCCTTTACGGTGCAGCATTTGAGCTGCACGGCCGCTGCGAAGACCGCTTTGGCAATAAAGATAAACAGGTTGATCGGCGCGGATTTCTTTTTGTCTCATTTTAATTTGAGAGAGAGGGATGTTGCGGGCCCCGAGGACGTGGCCATTGTCGAATTCGTTTGCTTCACGGACATCTATCAATTGAGCTTTGCGGTACCCTGCCCGAAATTCTTCTTCATTCAAGGTGTTTACGACTCTCTTTTGATAGAAGAACGTAAATAGTGAATAAATGATGATTCCACCCAATACGATTAATAGAATATATAATCCTTCCATCATTCATGCTCCTTTCTACAAATGCGCTACCTTCTATTATATTCATGTAGGCCGGCAGAATCAAAACAAATTTATTATTTTCATGCATACACTTTCCAATCTGTTTTCCTTTGTTTTTTGAAATGGATTTGATAGACTAGTAACGGACTTAGTGAGTTGAATGATTTACATATAAATGACACAACAGAGACGAAATGAATGAGGGATGGAATATGAAAAAAGAAACATGGAGATTCATCGATTCAGGGCATTGTTCCCCGTCCTATAATATGGCGCTTGATGAAGCACTCCTTGATTGGCACAGCCAAGGGAAGATACCGCCGACGATTCGTTTTTACGGCTGGGACCCGGCCACACTTTCAGTTGGATACTTCCAGAGAGTTGAAAAGGAAATCAATCTTGATGCGGTTAAAGAGCACGGGCTCGGATTTGTGAGAAGGCCGACTGGGGGAAGGGGTGTCCTGCATGAACACGAATTGACGTATAGTGTAATCGTGTCAGAGGATCATCCTGAAATGCCTAAAACGGTAACAGAAGCATACAGGGTCATCTCTGAAGGGATATTGAAAGGATTTCAAGCACTCGGCCTTGAAGCCTATTTCGCCGTCCCTAAAACGGCAGAAGAGCGGGAAGGATTGAAAAACCCCCGTTCAGCAGTCTGTTTTGATGCACCAAGCTGGTATGAACTGGTTGTCGAAGGAAGAAAAGTGGCTGGAAGTGCCCAAACACGTCAAAAGGGCGTCATCCTTCAGCATGGTTCCATTCTTTTGGATCTCGATGAAGATAAGCTGTTCAGTCTGTTTAAATATCCATCCGACAGGGTGAAAGAAAGGATGCAGCGTGCATTCAAAAATAAGGCAGTTGCCATGAACGAAATCAGTACTGAGACCATCACAATGGACATGGCAAAGGTAGCATTCAAAAAAGGTTTTGAGGATGGTTTGGATATTTATCTCGAACCTTATGAACTTTCTGATGAAGAAACACAATATGTTGAGGACCTTGCAAAGTCAAGATACGAGTCCGATGAATGGAATTACAAACGTTAAAAAAAGTTTTTGTAGAAAAAAAGCGATGATTGTCGCTTTTTTCCTGTTTTACCAAGGATTGCGGTTGTTTGATTTATATCAAGTTCTAAAATACTAGAATTCAGTCATGCTTTAGATCTTTTTCTATTATTTTCTCCCGTTTTCTATTTTTATCAGCTGATTATCCGTTTGACAAACAAAAGAACAGTTGACCTGAAACACAATATGTGGTGTGTTGTATATTTTTGCGCACACAATATGTTGTGTTTATTTATTGCTTTTCAAAATAAGCTATGGTATCGTAATATTTGAAAACAAACACCAAAGGAAATCACATATATTGAAACATTCGAGATAGAAGGAGTTGTCTTTATGACTGTTGCGTCGAAAAACACAATGAAATTAAACATCGAAAGATTAAACCAGGATATCGGATTATTTCCTCAGGTACATCCTATAACCCCGGATATGACTACCACCCACAAAGGTGTATCCCGTCTTGTCATGATTGATCGCTATTCCTTCAAGGACACTGAAAAAATCACACTTTCAGAAGGGGACTTTGTCGTACTCACGATCAAGGAGGATCCCAAATTTCCGGCACGTGGATTGGGTTATATCTCAAGCATCGACTGGGAAACGAAAAAGGCGGATGTTTGGATCGAAGAAGAGTACAGAAGTGCGATAGACAAACCTGAGGAAATGGAAAAAGGTATCGTATCAAGAAACCTTGATGTGATCGAAAAACCTCTTGAAGTCTATTACGAACAAATTGCAAAGCGTAACGCAACAGGCTTGGCAGAAGTGGAAGAAACTCCTGAAAAAAGACAAGTTTGGTTCGAGAAGTTCTATCATGAATTAGTGAACCTCCATTTCGTTCCTGCAGGCCGGGTGTTGTACGGAGCAGGCGCAGGTACGGACGTCACATACTTCAACTGTTATGTGATGCCTTTCGTCCAGGATTCCCGTGAAGGAATCTCAGAACACCGCAAGCAGGTAATGGAAATCATGAGCCGGGGCGGCGGTGTCGGAACGAACGGATCGACGCTTCGTCCACGCAACACGCTTGCTAAAGGCGTGAACGGTAAATCTTCCGGTTCTGTTTCTTGGCTGGATGATATCGCAAAGCTGACACACCTGGTTGAACAGGGCGGTTCAAGACGCGGTGCGCAGATGATCATGCTGTCAGATTGGCATCCCGACATTATTGAATTCATCATTTCCAAAATGCAAAACCCGCGTATCCTCCGCTATCTTCTCGAAAACACAGAAGACGAAACGATCAAGAAGGCTGCAGAGGATAAACTGAAATTCACCCCTCTGACGGAACAAGAGGAAGCGATGTATCAAGGCATCCTGAATTATAGACAAATCCCTGGATACGGTGGATTCGATGCGAAAATCCTTAAGCATGCAGAAGAAAAGCTCCGCACCGGAGGGACTTACAGCGTTCACAATCCTGAGTTCCTCACAGGGGCGAACATTTCTGTCTGCCTGACGAGCGACTTTATGGAAGCAGTGGAAAATGATCGTGAATATGAGCTGCGCTTCCCTGATGTGGAAAGCTATAATGAAGAGCAGATGAAATATTATAACGAAGAATGGCACAACGTAGGTGATGTGCGCGAGTGGGAGAAGCTTGGCTATAAAGTGCGTACATACCGTAAAGTCAAGGCGAAGGAGCTTTGGAATCTGATCAATGTGTGTGCAACCTACTCTGCAGAGCCTGGGATCTTCTTTATCGATAACGCAAATGATATGACAAATGCCAAAGCATACGGCCAAAAGGTAGTGGCGACAAACCCGTGCGGTGAGCAGCCTCTTGCCCCGTATTCCGTTTGTAACCTGGCAGCAGTCAACCTTGCCCGGTTTGCCGACAAAGAAACGAAGACAGTTGATTTTGAAAAGTTGAAGCGGACCGTCGAAGTGGGTGTACGTATGCAGGACAACGTCATCGATGCGACGCCATACTTCCTTGATGAAAACAAAAAGCAGGCCCTCGGTGAACGACGTGTCGGCCTCGGCGTCATGGGACTTGCTGACTTATTGATCTACTGTGAGAAAGAATACGGTTCTGAAGAAGGTAATAAGCTTGTAGATGAAGTGTTTGAGGTCATTGCCACGACGGCATACCGTGCTTCAGTGGAATTATCAAAGGAAAAAGGGAGCTTCCCATTCCTGACCGGAAGTACGGACGAAGAAACGAAAGCTTTACGAAAAGCATTTGTTGAAACCGGCTTTATGAAGAAAATGCCTGCAGATGTCCGACATGACATTGAACAGTACGGCATCCGTAATTCCCATCTGTTGACGGTCGCTCCGACTGGTTCAACAGGTACGATGGTAGGTGTATCAACAGGTCTTGAACCATACTTCTCCTTCACCTACTACAGAAGTGGACGCCTTGGTAAATTCATTGAAGTGAAGGCAGACATCGTTGAGGATTACTTGAAGAGAAATCCTGAAGCGGATGCCGACAATCTGCCGGAATGGTTTGTTTCTTCCATGAGCTTGGCGCCTCAGGCACATGCCGACGTTCAATGTGTGATCCAGAACTGGATCGACAGCTCTATTTCCAAAACGGTCAACGCCCCGCGTGGATATACGGTGGAACAGGTGGAAAAAGTGTATGAGCGTCTGTATAAAGGCGGAGCGAAAGGTGGAACCGTGTATGTCGACGGAAGCCGTGATTCCCAGGTGCTTACCCTGAAAGCGGAAGAAAACAGCTTCGATGACGAAGACGGACAGGAACAAAAAGAAATCCCTACATCGAAAAAGCCGATCGTATTGCTTGATACGATCCAGGATGTTCGTTCGACGGATGTCACGATCGGTTCAGAAGTTGGGAATACGTGCCCTGTGTGCCGTAAAGGAACGGTCAAAGACATGGGTGGCTGTAACACATGTACCAATTGCGGTGCACAGCTGAAATGCGGTTTATAATCGAAGAATGATAGGAAGGGACCCGCTCCCTTCCTATTTTTTTATTCTAAATTCCCCCACTTTGAATTAAAGATGTAGTAGTAGACATTGAAGGAGTGGGGCTATGGAAATCGATGGTGTATTTTCGGGTGGAGGAATCAAAGGGCTCGCACTGATCGGTGCCTATCAGGCGATAGAAGAAAAGGGCTATCGCTTTAAAAGGATAGCAGGAACCAGTGCAGGAGCGATCGTCGCTTCATTTATCGCTGCGGGTTATTCAAGCAGTGAAATCATGAAAATCATGGATGAAATTGACCTGAAGGAATTACTGGATACGAACGCGATCATCTCTCTTCCCATCATCAAATGGTTTCGGGTGTACTACCGGTTGGGTTTATATAAAGGGATGGCCCTTGAGAACTGGCTGGAAGAGAAGCTGAAAGCGAAAGGGATTTATACATTTGCCGACCTTCCGAAGAATTCACTCCGGGTCATCGCCTCTGATCTGACGAATGGAAGGCTGCTGGTGCTTCCTGATGATCTTGAAAAGTATGGGATACCGAAAGAGACATTTCCGGTCGCCAGGGCGATACGCATGAGTGCAAGTATTCCTTATTTTTTTGAACCTGTAAAGTTAAAATCTTTGGCCGGTGTCAGCTTCCTTGTGGATGGAGGCGTCCTCAGTAATTTCCCCTTATGGCTATTTGACGCAGAAAATGTCCAGCATGTGAGGCCGGTCCTTGGGGTGAAACTGAGCCATGATCTTATCGCAAGACCAAAAAAACAAATCAAAAATGCGATCGATTTATACGAGGCGCTTTTTATCACAATGAAAGATGCCCATGATTCCCGTTACATTTCAAGAAAGCTCGAAAAAAATATCATCTTCATCCCGACAGAAGGGGTGCTGACAACCGAATTCTCCTTAACCCCGGAGAAGAAAAAGGAACTGATCACATACGGGAAATTGAGGGCGGAAACCTTTTTGGAAAACTGGCCGGTATAAAAAAACAATCGAGCTCCTAAAACGAAGCTCGATTGTTTTTTTTATTCTTTTTACCTTCAATCACGGTTAGTTTAGCGTTTGATTTCTTACGCGTCCCGCGCTTTTTCGACACATTCGATACTTGAGGCCTTTTTGAAGATTGCTTCTTATGCCGCTTCTTTGATTGCTTGGCTGCTTTCAGAAACGCTCTTTGCTCATTACTATTACCAGCCCGCCTGCCGCTGAACCACCTGCGGTATGCAAAATAAATGATTCCGATCAGAGCTGCTGTGAAAAGTAATTGTTTGGCAAGCCCTAACGGATTTCCGAACAGGGAATGTCCGAGACCGATGATCGCCAACAAAATTAAAGTGAAAACAACAATATTACGAGCGTTCAACAAAGCCACCTCCTAACATGACAGTCCATCTTGAATCTGACTTATACTATTATTCTAGACAATTAAAGGGTTTTTTAACCGTGTTTCATGCTTTTTTATCTGCTGTTTATATGTGTGTCTCCCCTGCTTTTTCTGAAACTTTGAAAGATATGTTCTATTTTACTAAAAATTGATGGAAAGCACTAGGGAAAGCAGTTCGTTATTCATATTTCCCGCCACATTCCTGTCATAAGTGAACGGGGTGAAATTTCAACTTATCATGCAAATGTTTACATCATTGGGACATACTACGAATGGAGGTGTTGCATATGGCAGAGCAGAAAGGTCAACATGAAAAGGTGCAGGAGGGGACGGAAGAAAGTAAGGAAAATCCCCGCTTAGAACAAAATCAGAGTGAAAAGCCACTTTCATTCACAATGATGGTCGTCGTGACGGGATTTATCGGCGGAATGCTGTGGAGTGCGGTCGGGTACATCTGTTACTTCTTTTCCTTTACGAAGATTGAACCAAATATCATCTTCGAGCCCTGGGCGGTGGGAGAATGGGTGGATACATGGATTGGGATTATCCTATCCATCGTGGCTTACGGCATTATCTCAATTGGAGTGGCACTCATCTATTATGGTCTGTTGCGTAAGTTTAAATCAATGTGGGTGGGCGTTGCCTATGGAGTAGCACTGTATTTTGCCTTCTTCCTGTTGCTTAATCCGCTGTTCCCAAGCCTGAAATCTTTTCAAGCGATTGATTATCACACATTGATCACCACCTTTTGCCTGTATGTGCTGTATGGCGTGTTCATCGGCTACTCGATTTCATATGAAGAGAATGAGTTGAGGCATCAAGGTGAAAAAGAAAGATCAGGGGAAGTATCCCATTAAGAATCCTATTTATCAGACAATTATGTAGGTATAGGTAAATGGTTTATGTTAGAATGTTCTTGATGAACATTCTATTTTTTTAGGAGTTTACATATGATGAAAATCTTGCTTTTGAATGGTCCGAACTTAAATCGGTTAGGCAGGCGTGAACCACATATTTACGGCCACGTCACCCTTGCCCAGCTTGAAAACAGGCTAGCATCCCTGGCAGAAAAGGAAGACTGCCGGCTGAAAGCGGCCCAGTCGAATCATGAAGGGGAATTGATTGACCTCATCCATCAGGCAGAAGATGAAGGTTATGGAGGGATTATCTTGAACCCGGGGGCCTTCACCCATTACAGCTACGCATTAAGAGATGCTGTCGCTTCAGTATCCGTGCCTGTTGTGGAAGTACATATTTCAAATATTCATGCCCGTGAAGCATTCAGACACCAGTCCGTTGTGGCTCCTGAAACAATCGGTCAGATCGTCGGTCTGGGGTTGTTCGGGTATGAATTGGCATTGCAAGCAATAATGAAGAATCATAAAGGAGTGGAAGATGATGAAGCTTGAACGCTTACGTGAAGCTTTTGCAGAAAATCAATTAGACGGAATCCTTTTAACGAGTGCCTATAACCGCCGTTATATGACCAATTTTACAGGTTCATCGGGTGTGGCATTAATCTCAAAAGAAAAAGCCCTATTCATCACCGATTTCCGTTACATCGAACAAGCGACGGAACAAGCTGCAGGTTATGAAATCGTACAGCATTCGGGACCGATCCAGGAAGAAGTGGCGAAACAGGCAAAGAGGCTTGGCATACAGAAGCTTGGCTTTGAGAAGAATGACATGACCTACAGTGCTTATGAAAACTATCGTGGAGTCGTTGAATCTGAAATGGTGCCGGTAGCAGGCTTAGTGGAAAAGTTACGCTTGATTAAGACATCGGAAGAGCTTAATATAATTAAGGATGCGGCAGATATTGCCGATGCAGCATTTAAGCATATATTAGATTTTATCAAGCCGGGTGTGACAGAGTTGGAAGTGTCCAACGAATTAGAGTTTTTCATGAGAAAAGCAGGGGCAACTTCATCTTCCTTCGATATCATCGTGGCCTCAGGTAACCGTTCTGCCCTGCCTCACGGTGTGGCAAGTGATAAAGTCATTGAAAAAGGTGATTTTGTAACGCTTGATTATGGCGCATACTATAAAGGTTATTGCTCAGATATGACGCGTACGGTATCTGTTGGGGAACCGAGTGAGAAATTGAAGGAGATCTATGACGTCGTTCTTCAATCACAGCTTCTGGCCATGGAAAACATCAAGCCTGGCATGACAGGTAAAGAAGCGGATGCAATCGCCCGTGATTACATAACGGAAAAAGGTTATGGCGAGTATTTCGGCCATTCACTCGGTCATGGAATCGGTCTTGAAGTCCATGAAGGCCCTGGTTTATCTTCACGCTCCGACGTGGTGCTAGAGCAGGGAATGATCGTGACAGTAGAACCGGGCGTCTATGTGCCTGGTGTTGGCGGGGTACGTATCGAAGATGATACACTCATAACGGAAGATTCCAATGAAACACTGACACACTCAACTAAAGATCTAATCATTCTACCACTTTAGACCTGATTCAGGCCTACTAGACAATAGGAGGAATAAACATGATTTCAGTAAATGACTTTC
This sequence comes from Bacillus sp. KH172YL63, assembly GCF_011398925.1. Classification (NCBI taxonomy): domain Bacteria; kingdom Bacillati; phylum Bacillota; class Bacilli; order Caryophanales; family Bacillaceae; genus Bacillus; species Bacillus sp. KH172YL63. Next base: position 2,795,163 of record NZ_AP022842.1, on the reverse strand, counting down.
GTACCGGTTTGACCATCGAAGTCGATAACGGCATTTGGCGTGTAATCGATTTCCAACACGTAAAACCAGGTAAAGGAGCGGCTTTCGTCCGTTCAAAGCTTCGTAACCTTCGTACAGGTGCGATCCAGGAAAAAACTTTCCGTGCAGGAGAAAAAGTAGGGAAAGCCCAAATCGATAACCGTAAGATGCAGTATCTGTACGCTAACGGCGATATGCATGTGTTCATGGATAATGAAAGCTATGACCAAATCGAACTTCCTGCAACTTCCATCGAGTATGAATTGAAATTCTTGAAGGAAAACATGGAAGTGTCCATCATGATGTATGGTGGGGAAACGCTTGGAGTCGAGCTTCCAAACTCGGTTGAACTGAAAGTGACAGAAACAGAACCGGGAATCAAAGGTGACACCGCTTCCGGTGGTTCGAAGCCTGCTACAGTCGAAACAGGATTGGTTGTAAACGTACCTTTCTTCGTAAACGAAGGAGACACACTGATCATCAATACCACGGACGGATCTTACGTTTCACGTGGATAATAAAAAAAAGCCTGAGCGAAAATTTTTCGCTCAGGCTTTTTTTGTTTTTCAAGTATCAGCAAAGAGAAACATCCCCCGCCATTCCCCAACTTCCAACACCCGGCTGTCATAATCTATTTTCACTAGAATACATTGTAATATCGGGAAGCTTGGACACGGGCACTGTCCGCCGGCCAACCGGAAGTGGAACAAGAGTAGGAGGTACCGTCCATGCAGGAAGTTATAGCCATGCTACCCAGCACCATATCTGACAAAGTTCTGACCCTTCCACAACCACTGAGGGACCGTATCGAAGAGATAAGGGTCCGTACCAACCGGGTGTTGGAAGTGACTGCTGGAGGGAAGCCATATTTTATTCCGTACACAGTCACCGGTGAAGATTGCGAACAACTCATAAACAAATTATCCCGCCATTCCTTTTATACATTAGAAGAAGAATTGAAGAGAGGATACATTACGATTGAAGGCGGCCATCGTGTTGGGCTCGCAGGAAAGGTCATCCTTGAAGGGGGAATCGTCAAGGGTATCCGGAACCTGTCTTCCTTCAATATCCGCATCGCCAGGCAAAAGCTTGGCATCGCCCATTCCATATTCCCTTATGTGTATGAAGACGGCTGGAAGCATACGATGCTGATCGGCTCCCCCCAGACAGGGAAAACGACGCTTCTGAGGGACCTTGCAAGGATGATTTCATCAGGCGTACCTGAAAAAAACATCCCTCCATCCAAAGTGGGGATTGTGGATGAACGTTCTGAAATAGCGGGCTGTGTAAACGGGATTCCCCAACTCGAATTCGGACCGAGGGTGGATGTGCTTGATGCATGTCCAAAGGCAGAAGGGATGATGATGTTGATCCGTTCGATGAGCCCGGAAGTACTTATCGTTGATGAAATCGGGCGGGTGGAAGATGGTCAAGCCATTCAGGAAGCAGTGAATGCAGGTATCACCCTCGTGATGACCACACACGGAGCGACCCTTGATGAAGTCAGAAAACGACCGGTGATCAAAGACATTGTCAACTTAGAAACAATCGAGCGCTTCATTGAATTGAAGAGGGGGGAAGATCCAGGTGTGGTTCATGAAGTCTGGAATGAACGGGGGCAATCTCTCTACAGAAAAGTGGGTGCGACTTAAATGATTAAATTAATTGGTGCTGTGTTCATCCTGCTCTCCACTTCCTGGGCAGGTTTCGAAGCGTCGAAATATTTAACCGAAAGACCAAGGCAGCTTCGGCTGTTGAAAGTTGCCCTTCAGTCATTGGAAGCAGAAATCACGTACAGTCATACCCCTTTACATGAAGCAACGAGGAAGATTTCCAAGCAGCTGCAAAAGCCCGTTTCCTGGTTTTTTGAAACCTTCTCGAAGAAATTGACAGAGCAGGAAATATCCGTGAAGAAGGCGTGGGAGGAAAGCTTGAATGATATATGGAAATTAACGGCCTTCAAGAGCGGGGAATATGAAATCTTGAAGCAGTTTGGAGAGAATCTTGGCAAGCACGACATGCTGACCCAGCAGAAACATATCCAACTGGCACTCACCCACTTGGAGAGGGAAGAAACAGAGGCTGTTGAAAGACAGCGGAAATATGAAAAGATGACGAAAAGCCTGGGTTTTTTATCAGGTTTGCTGCTGATCATCCTGCTCCTTTGACCATAATAGTGCAGGCTTTGGCATATATAAACCGGGAGGGAAACGGATATGGGAATCGATGTGGATATCATTTTTAAAATTGCAGGGGTAGGGATCGTCGTCGCCTTTTTGCATACGATTTTAGATCAAGTTGGAAAAAAGGAGTACGCCCAGTGGGTCACGCTGTTTGGATTCATATACATCCTATTTATGGTGGCTTCTATTGTCGATGATTTATTCCAGAAAATAAAATCGGTCTTCTTATATCAAGGATAAAGGGGGCGTCGGCGATTGAAATCATTCAGATTGTAGGGATTGCACTGGTTGCTACCTTTCTTGCGTTGATTGTAAAGGAACAGAAGCCTGATTTCGCTTTTTTGCTCATCGTCTTTGTCGGATGCTCAATCTTTCTATTTTTAATCGACCAGATCTACTCCATCATCCACATGATTGAAAAGCTTGCTGCCAATGCAAATGTAAACATGGTATACGTTGAAACCATCCTCAAAATCATCGGCATTGCCTACATAGCGGAATTTGCTTCTCATATTACGAAAGATGCCGGGCAGGGAGCGTTGGCTGCAAAGGTGGAACTTGCCGGAAAAATCCTGATTCTGGCAATGGCCGTCCCGATATTAACAGTGATCATCGAAACAATCATTAATATGATTCCAACCGGATAAGGTAAACATGAAGAGGTGGAAAAATATGCGGCAACTGTATCGGATCATCGTCACAGCACTTCTATTCTTTTTTATCTGCGCTTCAGGTGGACAAGCGGAAGAAGGGGATGGACAAGCTCCCCCCGACACCAACATGCAGCAACAGATGATCGACCAACAGATAGACCAGCTGGGGATTGAAGAATTAACGGGCTTTTGGAATGACATCGTGGAGGAATATGGCGGATATCTTCCGGAAAGTCAAAAGGGCAGCTTGATTGACTTTATTAAAGGGGAAAAAGAATTCTCGTTTAAAACGTGGTTTAGCGGCATCTTTAAATTTGCGTTCCAAGAACTTGTCATGAACGGGAAACTGCTCGGGACGCTGATCATGCTGACGATTTTCAGCATGTTCCTTCAATCCCTGCAAAATGCTTTCGAGGGCGGGAGCGTCAGCAAGGTGGCCTACAGCATCATCTTCATGGTATTGATCATCATCGCCCTTAACAGCTTCCATGTAGCCATCGACTATACACGGGACGCCATCTCGACCATGATCCATTTCATCATTGCACTCATACCCCTTTTGCTTGCCTTGATTGCAGCTTCGGGAGGGATTGTATCTGCGGCGTTTTTTCACCCGGTAATTCTCTTCCTCATGAATACGAGCGGTCTGCTCATTCAAAATGTCGTCCTCCCCCTCCTGTTCCTGTCAGCACTCCTGAGCATCGTCAGTACTCTATCTAGCCATTATAAAGTGACGCAGCTCGCCCAGCTGTTAAGGACATGGAGCATCGGTCTCCTGGGGGCATTCATGACCGTCTTCCTCGGGGTGATATCCGTTCAGGGGGCAACCGCGGCGGTGACCGATGGCATCACTGTCAGGACCGCCAAATTTGTGACCGGCAATTTTGTTCCTGTGATCGGAAGGATGTTCACTGATGCGGCCGATACGGTCATAAGCGCATCTGTCCTTCTGAAAAATACGGTCGGGATTGCTGGAGTGGCCATTGTCCTAATCATAGCGGCATTTCCTGCAATCAAAATCTTGATGATTGCATTCATTTATAAATTGGCGGCTGCCCTCCTTCAACCACTCGGGGGCGGACCGGTCATAGAATGCCTCGATACGATCGCAAAGAGTGTCATCTACGTGTTCGCAGCCCTTGCGATTGTATCGTTCATGTTCTTCTTAAGTATCACCGTCATCATTGCAGCGGGAAATATCACGATGATGATGCGTTGAAGGGAGGGTAGGCCTCATGTCATTTCTCACAGATTGGATAACCAATATCATCATCTTTGTTTTACTGGCCACAGTCATTGACATGCTTCTTCCCAGTTCCAACATGCAGAAATATGCCAAGATCGTAACCGGATTGTTATTGATCACCATCATCTTGACACCCCTGTTCAAATTGATGTCGACAGACTTTGATCAAGTGGTCGATGCAATCGATATAAAGGGGGCAACTAATCAAGGTTCCATGGAAAATTCAATCGAAATGAAGAAAAAAGAAATACAAGCTTCACAACGTGCATATATTTTAGAACAGATGGCTGTCCAAATGAAACAACAAGTGGAAAAGGAGTTGATGGATGAACATAGCAAGGTCATTGATAAAGTGGTGGTAGAGGCGGACGACTTGGAAAAAATTCCGGAAAGCATCACCGGAGTCACAGTCTATATGAAAGAAGTAAAAGAAGACACCGCGGTTGAGACGATACAAAGCGTGGAGATCGATACGGGAGCTGAAGCGAACAGAACACCGGAAGAGGATATGTCCCAACTGACCTCCTTACTTGCGAAGCAATGGAATCTTACTCCAGACAAAATCATCATCACACTAGAAGGGGGGACTGGGGAAGCGGATGAACTTTAATAAGGGTCCACTTCAAACATTGAAGGAATGGCTTTCGAAGGAAAATGCGAATTCTCCGCCCAAAGATCAAAAAGGGAAAAAACTGCATTATTTTCTCCTTGTACTGCTCATCGGTGTCGCCTTCATGCTCATCAGTGATCTGTGGGGGACTGACGCAACCGGCGGTAAAGCAGAACCTGTTTCAGGAGGTTCAGGGGAAGAGGTTGCAACCTTTGGATCAAACGATAACGGCAAGGATAATGCCATGACAACCTATGAAGAGCGATATGAAAACCAGCTGAAAGAAGCGCTGGATCAAATTGTAGGTGTAAGTGATGTGTATGTTGTCGTCAATGTAGAAGCCACCGAATCGAAAATCTATGAAAAGAAAGAAAAGACGCAGATCCAATCGACTGATGAAGAAGATAAACAAGGTGGCAAAAGATCGATCGAAGACAAATCACAAGAAGAAGAAGTCATCATTGTAAGGGACGGAGATAAAGAAGTCCCCATTGTGAAAGAAACCAAAAAACCTAAAGTCAGCGGTGTCCTTGTTGTCGCAAAAGGCGCCGATAATATACAAATTAAAAAATGGATCATAGAGGCTGTTACCCGCTCCTTAGACGTTCCTAGTCACCGGGTATCGGTACTGCCTAAACAATAAGGGGGAAATGATAGATGTTACTTAAAAAACAAACGGTTTGGTTATTAACGATGCTAAGTCTGGTGATTGTCCTTTCGGTTTATTACATTACTTCTCCGACCCAACAAGCGACAGACATGGCATATCAGGAACAGGACGGGAAAGAGCAGGCGAAAGACGGGGATAAAGAAACGATGTCGGGTACCGATATGGAGGTTGTGACCGATGCAGCCGGCAATGAAATGTTCGAGGCCCTCCGCATCGAAGTGTTGGACCAGCGTGAACAGCTCCGTGAAGAGCTCGAAGCAAAAGTAGCAAGTGCAGATGTCTCGGCTGAAGATAAGAGCGCTGCCTATGAGCAAATGGAAAACCTCCGTGAGCTTGCCATGACCGAATCAGTACTTGAAACGATGATCAAGACAATGGGCTATGATGATGCATTAGTCAGAGCGAATGGAGAGAATATCCGCATCACAGTGAAATCAGACAAAGAACATTCAAAGGCCGACGCAAATGAAATCATCCGCCTGGTCATGAGTGAAGTGGGCCAGATGAAACCTGTCGCAGTAGAATTTCAGCCGGCAAACTAAACAATGAACCGCTGAAGGGAACCCTTCAGCGGTTTTGTTATTTTGAAAGAGTTTTTATGAAAGCGTTTAGAAAAATGTCGGAATATCATATCTATTATTTTATTTTTTGTGAAAAAAGGTCTACAATAGATAGTAGAAATGTATGCGCTTTACACGAATAGTAAGAAACACATATTGAATTTATACAAGGTATTATCGTATGATGTTAGTAGCTAGTCATAATTTTTTAAACTATAAGAGGGGTGTCAACAGTGTTGAAAATTCAAGAAATTCGCGAAATAATCAAACTCGTAGATCAGTCTAGTGTTGATGAGTTTACATACGAGCATGATGGTTCAAAAATAAAACTTAAGAAAAATAATGGCGTGACCACAGCTGCCCAACCACAAGTGGTGCAAGCACCGGAAGCGAAGCCTGCAGCCCAGGCTGTGCAACAGGCACCTGTCCAGGAAGCGGCACCAGCTGTCAAACAAGAGGCAGCCGAGGCGCCACAGGCAAAAGCCGATGATTCAAATCTACATAAAATCACGTCACCGATGGTCGGGACGTTCTATCAATCTTCTTCTCCTGAATCTGGACCATACGTAAAAGTCGGGGATAAAGTCGACGAAAACGCTGTCGTCTGCATCGTAGAAGCAATGAAGCTATTTAACGAGATCGAAGCAGAAGTAAAAGGTGAAATTGCAGAAATCTTAGTAAAAGACGGTCAATTAGTTGAATATGGACAGCCGTTATTCTTGGTTAAACCTGAATAAGGAGCGAATATAGATATGATAAAAAAGGTATTAATCGCCAATCGAGGAGAAATTGCCGTACGCATCATTCGCGCCTGCCGCGATTTAGGCATTGAAAGTGTAGCCGTTTATTCTGAAGCGGATAAGGAAGCCCTTCATGTACAACTGGCTGACGAAGCATATTGCATCGGGCCGACAGCATCGAAAGACAGCTACCTTAACTTCACAAACATCATCAGTGTCGCAAAGCTGACAGATTGTGATGCAATCCATCCGGGCTACGGATTTTTAGCAGAGAACTCTGACTTTGCCGACCTTTGCCGGGAGTGCAACATCATCTTCATCGGTCCGTCACCTGAAGCCATCTCGAAGATGGGGACAAAAGATGTGGCCCGTGAAACGATGAGGGAAGCGGGAGTACCAATCGTACCTGGTTCCAAAGGAATCGTGAAGGACGCGGAAGACGCGGTGAAACTTGCAGAATCCATGGGATACCCGGTTATCATCAAAGCCACTGCAGGTGGTGGAGGAAAAGGGATCCGTGTTGCGAAGACGGAGGAAGAGCTTGTCAAAGGTGTGACCATCACCCAGCAAGAGGCGATGACGGCCTTCGGAAACCCGGGCGTGTACATCGAGAAATTCATCGAAGATTTCAGACATGTTGAAATCCAGGTATTGGCTGATAATTTTGGCAACGTGATTCATTTAGGTGAGCGTGACTGTACCATTCAGCGCCGCCTGCAAAAATTGATCGAGGAAACGCCATCTCCTGCCCTTACAGAAGAAATTCGTGTTAAAATGGGAGAAGCAGCAGTAAAAGCAGCCAAAGCAGTTGATTATACTGGTGCCGGCACGGTAGAATTTATATATGATTACGTCAATCAGACGTTCTACTTCATGGAAATGAATACCCGTATCCAGGTAGAGCATCCTGTAACAGAACAGGTAACAGGGGTTGACTTGATTAAAGAACAGATTCTCGTGGCGTCAGGCGAAACCCTTTCTCTGACTCAAGAGGAAGTTACTTTCAGCGGATGGGCCATCGAGTGCCGTATTAATGCTGAAAACCCAGAAAAGAATTTCATGCCTTCAGCAGGACGGATTGAAATGTATCTTCCACCAGGCGGAATTGGCGTAAGAGTCGATTCAGCCGCATATCCTGGTTATATGATTCCTCCATACTACGACAGTATGATTGCGAAAGTGATCACGTTTGGAGCGACTCGTGAAGAAGCCATTGGAAGAATGAAACGTGCCCTGAGCGAATTTGTGGTCGAAGGGATCCACACGACCATTCCGTTCCATCTAAAACTATTAGATCATGAAACCTTTGTTGGTGGAGAATTTAATACGAAGTTCTTAGAGAAGTATGAAGTAATGAAATCCTAGTGTGAATCAGGAGGTGCCATACATGGCGGAAAATCAAAACCTTTTACAAATGTCCCACGGCAAGGACGGTCTCGGGAAAATAGAAATCGCTCCTGAAGTGATCGAAGTCATCGCAGGGATTGCGGCTTCAGAAGTTGAAGGCGTATCCCAAATGCGCGGTAACTTCGCAACAGGCGTCGTGGAACGCCTTGGCAAAAAGAACCACGGAAAAGGTGTAAAAGTGGAGCTGGCTGAAGAAGGAATCATCGTTGATGTATACTGCATCATGAAATTCGGTGTAGCCATCCCGACAGTTGCACAAAAAATCCAAGACAACATCCGTCAAGCATTATTGAACATGACTGCACTCGAAGCAGATGAAGTCAACGTTCATATTGTCGGCATTCAATTTGAAAACCAAAAATACGAAGCTGACATCGAAGACGAAATGTAATGGGTGGAACGGTCCTTTAGGGGGCCGTTTTTTTATTTTGAAAATGGGCGTATTGGGGTGGGATTGGAACGAGCGGTTTATTGCTGGTAAATGCAGAGTTAGGTGGAGAGGGGCGTAATAAGCGGGAGTCGATAATATATGGGCTGAAGTTGATAATATTTCTGGAAAGTCGATAATATATGGGCTGAAGTCGATAATATACCTGGAAAGTTGATAATATATGCTCTAAAGTCGATAATATGTGCCGGGTGACGTTGAAAAAAAAATGATGATTTCATAATATAATATGAAAACGAGGCGCTGTAAGAAGGTGAGGGGATCTGAAACTAGGCTTTTGGTGACATTTCAAGCCGATCTACCACCTTTTGCGCAGGAGAACTATGGCAAAAGCACTGAAAATGGCCAAGAACGACTTTGTAGCCCCATTCACCTTATGCTTGTCGGGCCAGTTCACCTCTAACCAAATCCCCTTCTGCAATTCGATTTCGGCTCCGGGGCTTAGAGGCTCGAGGTCATAAGACAAACATGCCAAAAAGCACAAAACGCCTTTCCGGCATGTTCGTCTTATACTTGTCGCCTCTGACCAAAGCCCCTCCGCTTTTCTTCATGTCCAGCTCCGGCGGGTAGTCCCTCGAGGTCATTTCTGAAAAATCCATTAAGGCACAGAACGCCTTTATGGATTTCCCAGAAATGCTTGTCGGGCCTGCCCAACCCGCCTCCGCTTTTCTGTTGTCCAGCTCCGGCTCCTTGTCCCTCGAGGTCATAAGTTAAATGGTCCAAGAAGGCAAAGAACGCCTTCCTGGCCCATTCATCTTATGCTTGTTGGGCCAACCCAGTCGCCTCGGCTTTTCTATTGTCCAGCTCCGGCGGGTAGTCCCTCGAGGTCATTTTTGAAAAATCCATTAAGGCACAAAACGCCTTTATGGATTTCCCAGAAATGCTTGTCGGGCCAGCCCAACCCGCCTCCGCTTTTCTTTCAGAATATTGATTTTTTTACATTGACGTGCGTATTGGTGTGGATTTGTGCTATTATCAAAGGTATGAAAATTGATGGAGTAAAAGGAGTAAATATAAGATGAAGAGAAGAGTTGCGCGTGAGAAGGCCTTACAGGCTTTATTTCAAATAGATATGAGCGGGATCGAACCCGAGGTTGCCCTAACGAATGTGCTGGAGGAAGATGAGAAGATGGATGCTTATCTTGAACAGCTTGTTCTTGGATTTGTGGAGAATCAGGAACGCATTGACAATCAGATTCGTGACAGCCTGGAGAAATGGTCTTTTGACCGTCTGGCGAAAGTGGATCGCAACATTCTGCGTTTAGGGATGTACGAGCTCTTATTCGTGGAGGATGTACCGAACAAAGTCGTCATCAACGAAGCTGTGGAGATCGGGAAAATCTTTGGAGATGATCAATCCAGCAAGTTCATCAATGGAGTCCTTTCAAAAGTAAGTCAATCATAACGATGTCAGGGGGCAGTGGAATGTCGGAAAAAATCATCGATGGCAAGCTCATTGCAAAGCATTACCGTGAACAGTTAGCGATTAAGATTCAAAAGTTGAAGGAGCAGGGGATCACACCCGGCCTTGCCGTGATCCTTGTCGGGGATAACCATGCTTCCCAGTCATACGTGAAAATGAAAAGAAAAGCATGCAGTAATCTTGGTATTCATTCTGAGCTTTATGAGTATGAATCCAATTTAACTCAAGCGGCACTTCTTCAAAAAGTGGAGGAGCTGAATGAACAAGAGCATATCCACGGGATCCTTGTCCAGCTTCCCCTGCCAGATCACATCAATCCGATCACGGTGATCGAAACGATTTCTCCATCGAAGGATGTAGACGGATTCCACCCTGTATCGATCGGGAAAATGGTCACCAACCAGGATACCTTCTACTCCTGTACGCCACTTGGAATCATGAAGATGCTTGAATATGAGGATATTTCGGTCGAAGGAAAGCATGTCGTGATTTTAGGCAGAAGCAATATCGTCGGTAAACCTGCAGGTCAGCTTTTCCTCAATCAGAACGCGACGGTTACTTACTGTCACTCAAGAACAAAGGATATGACTTCTTACACGAAGCAGGCAGATATTCTTGTTTCAGCGGTTGGGAAAGCGAACTTGATTGGTGCTGAAGACATTAAGCCCGGCGCAGTGATCATTGATGTCGGGATGAACCGTGATGAAAGTGGTAACCTTTGCGGCGATGTGAATTTCAAAGAAGTGAAGGAAACAGCGGGGAAAATCACACCTGTGCCTGGCGGCGTAGGACCGATGACGATCACGATGCTGCTGTTCAACACAGTGAAATCGGCCGAATGGGCTGTTACGGATCGCCAAAAGAGCTGAAAAATAGTACAATATAGGTAGAGCGGGAAGGGACTTCAGTTATTCACTGGTCCCTTTCCGTCTTCCTGCATCTTAAACTTTCTGGAAGCGCGGGGAAGGAGTCATGAGTCATGGAACTCGATCAATCCCGTTATTTAACGGTACAAGCACTGACAAAATACATAAAAAGAAAATTCGATAAAGATCCCCATCTCTCCAACCTATTTGTTCGGGGAGAAATTTCAAATTTCAAACGACACTCCAGCGGACATATGTACTTTACATTGAAGGATGAAAAAGCACGGATTCTTTCCGTAATGTTTTCAAGCCATAACCAATCGATGAAATTCATGCCTGAAAATGGGATGAATGTGTTGGTCCGTGGAGATATTTCCGTATATGAGTCGGGCGGTCAGTATCAAATCTATGTGAAAGAGATGCAGCCTGATGGCATCGGCGAACTTTATCTGGCATACGAACAGCTAAAAGATAAGCTTGAAAAAGCAGGATATTTTGATCAAAGCCGCAAGAGGCCGATCCCGAAATTCCCCAAGCGGATTGCCGTGGTGACCTCTCCGACAGGTGCTGCCATACGGGATATCATCACCACGATTAAACGCCGTTATCCGATCGGGGAAATCCTTGTATTCCCAGCCCTCGTACAGGGAGATCAAGCGGCAGCTTCCATTGCTGATGCCATGGGCAAGGTGAATGAAATTGGGAATATTGATGTGCTGATCATCGGCCGGGGCGGTGGATCGATTGAGGAATTATGGGGTTTTAACGAAGAGATTGTGGCTGATGCCATTTGGAATTCGACGGTCCCTGTTATTTCTGCAGTCGGTCATGAAACTGACTTCACCATTGCAGATTTTGTAGCCGACCTGAGGGCGCCGACACCGACTGCAGCGGGGGAGATGGCTGTCCCGCACATCGACGATTTACTCGAAAGAATCATGAATCGTAAATTACGACTGATCAAGTCTTTTAAGACAAAGCTCCAAAGTGAGCGTAATCGCTTAAACGGTTTGACGAAATCCTATGCCCTGAGAAACCCCCGCTATCTGTATCAGCAGAAGATTGAAACGGTCGATCGCCTGACTGATCAGCTGCAAAGGAATATCAGCCTGCATGTGAAGGGGAACCGGGAGTACTTGAACGGGCTTCACCAGAGGCTGCAGAGGGTTCATCCATCTCAGCTCATCACGCTTCAAAAGGAACGTGTCCTTCACAGCCAAACCTCCCTTGAGAAGCAATTCAAGCAGGTGCTGAAGGAAAAGAGACACCGATTCAGTTCTGCCCTGTCAACACTGCATGCGCTTAGTCCATTAAAGATCATGGACAGGGGATACAGTCTTGTATACAAGGAAGAAGGAAATTTGATTAAATCATCTCAGCAGATCCAAAAAGGCGACCGCCTCGAGATTAATGTCAGAGATGGAAAAATACATTGCGAAGTTGAATCTGTTGAGGAGCGTGAACATAATGGCGAAATCTAAGGAAGAACGATCATTTGAGACAGCGATGGAACAGCTGGAAGAGATTGTAGAGAAACTCGAAGAAGGTGAAGTTCCTTTGGAAAAGGCACTGGAGTACTATCAAAAAGGGATGGACCTGTCGAAATACTGTCATGATACATTGCAAAAAGCAGAGAACCACTTAACGAAGATGATGACGGATGAAGGTGAAAAATCCTTTGATCTTAATGAGGAGGAATAACCGGTGAACCCTCTTACCTACTTGAAAGAGTTTCAACAACAGCATGTGGAATTAATCACCGGTCATATGGTTGATGCCGTAGAGAGGCTCTCTATGCCTAAATCCCTTAAAGAAGCCATGGTGTATTCCCTGCAGGCAGGAGGGAAAAGGATCCGTCCCATCTTACTGCTGGCGACGATCCGGTCATTCAATAAAAATCCCCGGCTCGGCTTGAATACAGCGGCTTCCCTGGAAATGATCCATACTTATTCTTTGATTCACGATGATCTTCCGTCAATGGATGATGATGATTTAAGGAGGGGCAAGCCTACCAGCCACAAGATGTTTGGAGAAGCACTGGCGATTCTGGCAGGGGACGGCCTGTTGACCTACAGCTTTCAATTGATTGCAGGGGACAGTGAATTATCGAGTGATACAAAGGGGAGACTCATCTCGCTTTTGGCTGAGTGCGCCGGACCTGAAGGCATGGTCGGTGGCCAGGTAGCTGACATAGAAGGGGAAAATAAGCAGCTGTCGGTTGCTGAGCTTGAACACATCCACGTCCACAAAACGGGGAAGCTTTTAAAGTTCAGCGTCCTCGCAGGAGGCATCATCTCAAGTGCAACTGCAGAAGAGTTAGAATGGCTGGAGCGTTTTGCATACCACATCGGCCTCGCTTTTCAGATTCAGGATGACATCCTCGACATCGAGGGGTCTGAAGAATTGATCGGCAAGCCCGTCGGTAGTGATCAATCGAAACAAAAGAGTACGTATCCGAGGCTGTTGGGGATGGAGGGAGCGAAGGAAAAGCTTCAATTCCATTTGGATGAAGCGCTATCGTCCCTTGGCCACTTGTCAGTGGACTCATCTCTTCTATCTGAAATCGCTCAATTGATCGCTGTACGGAACCATTAAGCCATTCTTCGTTTGAGCAAAAGAATGAACATATGTTATAATAAGTTCAGAATAAATTTTGGGGTGGTGCAGTATTCTAGTCAGTCCACCAATCCTGAAGGTGGGCCTAAAAATCCACTAAAGGGCACATCGATGAAGTTCCTGGAATTGGCTTGAGGCGCCCAGCTTTGGGTCATATCTGGGAGTAAGGCTTGAGGGCGATCCACAATGGCATGTGGGCGTTGACCCGCGAGCCGCGGAGGCTTTGTTTCTTATGCTGGCATTAAGCATATGCAATAAGAACAAAGTATGAACCTGCGATGTGATGATTCACTAGCAGCGTAGCCTGCCTTGAGTGAAGAGAGAGGGGATTATGGTTACAGGGTACACATCAGTTGGCCATTGATATGTACTTTTTCGCCCATATGAAATCCTCTTTGCAAAAGAGGCTAAGGATTGCGTTAAGGACTGTTGAGGAAAACTCCTAGACTGTTCATATTCGGACATATAAAGAGGATTATAGTGCGGACTAAGTGGTAATCCAGTCTAGCTTGTGGTGACGCGGCTAAGTCGGGTTTAATGGGAAACCGCCGGTATGGCAACATCCGGTACCTGATTGGGAAAACCTACTGGACCTAAGCTGCAATTTTTACTCTTTATATGACCCCCCAATTACATAGAATAACCTATATACACAGTAGAAACGGTGTGTTAAAACGATAATGAATGAAACGATGAAAAACTCAATAAAGTGGAGTATCAGCATTGCCGTTATCACATTTGTGTTAGCGGCTATTTTTTCAGTCACTTCAAATATGGTATTAAATGGGGTCGCGTGGTTTACAGGGCTGATTGTCGTCTTGATCATCGTCTTTATCGGGATCTTCTTTGATATGCTTGGAATCGCCGCAACTGCAGCAGACGAAACCCCATTCCATGCGATGGCCGCCAAAAAGGTATACGGTGCCCGCTACTCGATCAAGATCGTCCGGAATGCAGACCGGTTCGCAAGCTTTTGTAATGATGTAATCGGAGATATCTCAGGGATCATAAGCGGGACGGCTTCTGCCATTGTCCTGATTCAATTCGCGCTACGATTCCACCTCGAAGGCGGGTCTTTGAAAGAATATATTGTAAGCGTGACGTTGACGAGTATCATAGCTTCGCTGACAGTCGGAGGCAAGGCACTTGGAAAAACGTTTGCCATCACTTATTCTAAGGATATAATATTTAGAGTTGGTAAAGTTCTACAGTTTATTGAAGATCGATTCCACATTACATTGATGAAAGATAAAAAAGATAAAACTAAAAAAAGACGTTACAAGCGAGAGAAACAAAATATTTAGTGATGAAAGTGAGTGGACCCCATGGATTTATTATCAATCAAGGAGCCTTCTTTTTTAAAAAGCATGTCCCATGATCAATTAGAAGAGCTCAGTCAAGAGATTCGCCAATTCCTGATCAGCAATTTATCAAAGACTGGCGGTCATATTGGTCCTAATTTGGGAGTGGTCGAACTGACCGTCGCCCTTCATAAGCATTTTGACAGCCCTAAAGATAAGATCCTTTGGGATGTAGGTCACCAATCGTACGTACACAAAATCTTAACCGGCCGTGCTTGTCAATTTGACACACTCCGTCAATATAAAGGTTTATGCGGGTTCCCGAAGCGTAATGAAAGTGAGCATGATGTATGGGAAACAGGCCACAGCTCGACTTCATTATCTGCTGCCATGGGTATGGCCATCGCACGGGATGTGAAAAAAGAAGACTCTTACATCATCCCTGTCATCGGTGACGGCGCCCTGACCGGCGGTATGGCACTTGAAGCGCTGAACCATATCGGGCATGAGAAGAAAGACATGATCGTTGTTCTGAATGACAATGAAATGTCGATTGCTCCGAACGTCGGTGCCCTTCACAGTGTCCTTGGCCGCCTGCGCACAGCAGGAAAGTACAATTGGGTGAAGGATGAGATGGAATACATCCTTAAGCGCATCCCGGCAGTCGGCGGGAAGCTTGCAAGTACGGCTGAGCGTGTGAAGGACAGCCTGAAGTATCTGTTCGTATCGGGGATGTTTTTTGAAGAATTGGGGTTCACATATCTTGGTCCGATCGACGGTCATGATTATCATGATCTTGCTGAAAATATTCAATATGCGAAGAAAACAAAAGGCCCTGTGCTCCTCCATGTCATCACAAAAAAAGGAAAAGGCTTCCATCCAGCAGAATCGGACAAAGAGGGGACCTGGCATGGAACAGGCCCTTACAAAATCGATACAGGGGACTTGATCAAGCCTGTGAATGCCCCTCCTTCATGGAGCGGTCTTGTCAGTGAAACGGTTCGGAAGATTGCCCGGGAGGATGAAAGAATCGTGGCGATCACACCTGCCATGCCGGTTGGTTCTAAGCTGCTCGGGTTTGCAGGAGAGTTCCCGGATCGGATGTTCGACGTAGGTATCGCCGAACAGCATGCGACGACCGTTGCGGCAGGCCTTGCGACACAGGATATGAAACCGTTCCTGGCGATATACTCCACTTTCCTGCAAAGGGCATATGATCAGGTCGTTCACGATATTTGCCGTCAGAACCTTAATGTGTTTATCGGCATCGATCGTGCCGGATTGGTCGGAGCTGATGGTGAAACCCATCAGGGCGTATTTGATATCGCCTTCCTAAGGCACCTGCCGAATATGGTCATCATGATGCCGAAGGATGAGAATGAAGGGCAGCACCTTGTTAATACCGCCCTTCAATACGATGACGGCCCAATCGCGCTGCGCTATCCCCGTGGAAATGGATATGGCGTCCCAATGGATGGCGAACTGAAGACGATCCCGATCGGTACTTGGGAAGTGTTGAAAGAAGGGAAAGATGCGGCAATTTTGACATTTGGGACAACGATTCCGATGGCAATGGAAGCAGCAGCTGACCTGGAAAAACAAGGACTATCAGTAAGAGTGGTCAATGCCCGCTTCATCAAACCGATGGACGAAGCAATGCTGAAAGGAATCTTGGAGGAAGAAATGCCGCTCCTCACAATTGAAGAGGCGGTACTTCAGGGCGGTTTTGGCAGTGGTGTGCTTGAATTTGCACAGGAACAGGGCTATCATGATGCGGTGATCGAGCGGATCGGGATACCTGATTACTTCATCGAGCACGGTAGCGTCAAGGAATTACTGAATGAAATCGGCATGACGAAAGAAAATGTCGTAGACAGAATATTAACGATCACACCAAAAAAACAAAAAAGGGCTTAATGATGAAAGTAAAAAAACAACGTATAGACGTACTTCTGGTAGAACGTGGATTAATGGAAACAAGAGAAAAAGCAAAACGTGCAGTCATGGCAGGACTTGTTTACTCCAATGAAATGAGACTGGACAAACCGGGTGAAAAAGTGAGTGAAGACATTCCCTTGACGATCAAAGGAAAGGTCATCCCATATGTCAGCCGCGGTGGACTGAAGTTAGAAAAAGCACTGAAAGTGTTTGATGTAGACGTAAACGAAAAGGTAATGATCGACATCGGCGCCTCAACAGGCGGCTTTACTGATTGTGCCCTGCAAAACGGAGCGAAGATGTCATACGCACTCGATGTCGGATACAATCAGCTTGCCTGGAAGCTGCGCCAGGATGAGCGGGTCGTAGTAATGGAAAGGACCAATTTCCGCTATGTCACCCCTGCTGACTTGGAAGGGGAAATGCCAAGCTTTGCATCGATTGACGTTTCCTTTATTTCACTATCTTTGATTTTGCCTGTCCTGAAAACGTTACTCGTTCCAGGCGGGGACTGTGTCGCACTTATCAAACCCCAGTTTGAGGCAGGGAAAGATCAGGTAGGGAAAAAAGGCATCGTAAGAGATCCCGCGGTTCATAAAATGGTCATCGAAAAAATCATGACGCTTGCCTTGAAAGAAGGCTATCATATTGCAGGATTGTCGTATTCCCCGATCACCGGCGGAGATGGAAACATTGAATTCCTCATTCATCTTAAATGGTCTGGAAACGAAGGCGAAGGTGAGTCCCTCCTGACGACGACACCTGATGAAGTCATTGAAGATGCACATAATCAATTAAAGGCGAATACGCAATAAAATGGGCCGCCCTTTCTTCAAAGGGCGGTTTTAGCTTGTTTATCGACTGGTGGATTGCAGAGAACGCTAAAGTGGAAGTTGATCATATATGAGGAAAAGTCGATAATATCCCTATGAATGTCGATAAAATCAAGACCAAGGTCGATAATAAATGATGAGAAGTCGATAATATCTCCCGAATATCGCCTGAATCATGCTGTCTAGGCGCACAGGATAGCCTAGACCGCTTTCTGCAAGTCCATTTACGTCTGCCTGAAACAAAATGATCAGCAGACCGTACAGGAAAAGCACAACGCATTTTTCTTGTGTCCACTCCTGTAGCTTTTTTTATTGTACTTCCACACAAAATAGGCTAACATAAGCGTAGAGGTATATTTATACAGGCTTTAATCCAATGTAAGAGGTGTATGTTCTATGATGAACAAAGGACAAAGACATATTAAAATTAGAGAAATCATTACAAATAGAGACGTTGAAACGCAGGATGAATTGGTTGAAAGCCTGAAGAATGCAGGTTTTAATGTGACCCAGGCGACCGTCTCCAGGGATATCAAGGAACTGCATCTCGTAAAGGTTCCGCTGATGGATGGCAGATACAAGTATAGTCTGCCGGCAGACCAGCGCTTTAATCCGCTTCAAAAGCTGAAGCGCACACTGACTGATGCTTTC